>JANLWW010000187.1:0-24245 GCA_031364805.1 Acidobacteriota bacterium | reverse complement strand
ATTCAGTAATCGTAGACGCCCTTGCCGACCTTGCGGCCCAGCCGTCCGTCGCGGACGTGCTGTTCGAGCAGGGGGCAAGGGCGGAACTTTTCGCCCAGGGTCTGGTGCAGGTACTGCAGGATGCTGAGGCGGGTATCCAGTCCCACCAGGTCGACCAGCTCGAACGGGCCCATCGGGTGGTTTAACCCGAGCTTCAGCGCCTTGTCGATGTCGCGCGCAGTCGCCACGCCGTCCTGCAGCATATAGAACGCCTCGTTGCCGATCATCGCGTTGATGCGGCTGGTGACGAAGCCCGGCGACTCTTTCACCAGCACCGTCTCCTTCCCCATCTTCATCGACACCGCTTCCATCACCGCAACCGTTTCGGCCGTAGTGTCGAGCGCCTTGACTACCTCGATCAGCTTCATGCGGTGGACGGGGTTGAAGAAGTGCATGCCGCCCATTCGTCCGGGGTTGGCCAGCACCGCCGCCATCTCGGTGATGCTGAGGGCGGAGGTGTTCGACGCCAGCACCGCGTGCTCAGGTGCCGCCGCTTCGACCTCGCGGAACAGCGCCAGCTTCAGGTCGATCTTCTCGGGGGCCGCCTCGATCACGATGTCGGCCTCGCGCACGGCATCGGCGACGACGGTCGTCAGGCGCAGTCGCCCGCGCATGGCGGCGGCATCGCCCGCCGCCACCTTGCCGAGCTCGACGCCTTTTTGAATCACGCCAGCAATGGCGGCCTGGCCCTTGTCCAACTGGGCTGGTGACACGTCATAGAGCACGGTGTCGAAGCCGGCCGCCATGGCGGCATGGGCAATGCCGTGGCCCATGGTGCCCGCCCCGAGAACCGCAACGGTCCTAACGTCCATCACAATCCGGCTTTCGTTTTTCCAGACTGGCGCCAATGCCCTCGCGCGCATCGTCGCTCTCGAACAACCGCGGCTGCAACTCGCGTTCGAGGGCCAGGCCTGCGTGGACGGCGTCAATGAACGACTGTCCGTTAAGATGGGCGTCGCTCATTCCTGGGTACGGACGTACTCGAAGTCGATCGGTTGGCGGTTGATGCCGCGCTGCGGCGGCGCGATGTAGTTGGCGAACTGCCCCGGCTTGTAGACCGGCGTCGCCTGGATGCTGTGCAGGTAGCGCTTGTCATCCGGCGAGGGCAGCCATTCGTACTTGCGGCGCTCCCAGTCTTCGTCGCTTAACTGGTTGCCGTAGGGGTCGAACTGCTTGGCGGCATAGACGCCGACCTTGCGGTTGAACTTGCGCGACGGCAGCGTGATGCGTTCCGACATGCCGTGCGCTGCGAGCACGCGCTTGTTCCAGCGGTCCACGCCGGCCTGGCAATCGCCGACATACCAGTCGCGCAGCACTTCGTTGAGCGCGTTGCGCATGGGCACTTCTTCGCGAATGATCAGGCCACTGTCATCCATCAGGTCGAGCACGTACATGTTGCCGGCCAGGATGTGGTCGTCGTCAAACTTGTCTTCCTCGGCGCGGCCCTTGAGTCCGTTGGAGAAATAGGCGGCGGCGTTGCTCGACACTTCGCTGCCGTGCAGGTCGAGGCTCTGGCTGAACCAGAAGTTGACGAACTTCTGGATCAGCGGCAGGTCGATGCCGCCTTCCTTGCGCACGTCACCCGAGAAGCCGGTGGCACGCAGCAACTGGCAGGTGCGCTCGAGAATGCGGGCCAGGCCGCTCTCGCCGACGAACATGTGGTGCGCCTCTTCGGTGAGCATGAACTTGGTCGTCCGCGCCAGCGGATCGAGCGAGCTTTCCGACAGCGAGAGCAGCTGAGACTTGCCGTCGCGATCGGTAAACATGGTGAAGGCAAAGAAATCGAGCCAGGTGTCGATCGGTTCGTTGAACGCCTCGAGCATGCGCGGCGTGTCGTCGTTGCCGCTGCGGCGCTCGAGCAGCGCCTCGGCTTCTTCCCGGCCGTCGCGGCCGAAGTACGAGTGCAACAGGTAGACCATGGCCCACAGGTGCCGGCCTTCTTCGACATTGACCTGGAACAGGTTGCGCAGGTCGTACAGGCTCGGGCAGTGCGCGCCGAGCGAACGCTGCTGTTCGACACTGGCGGGCTCGGTGTCGCCCTGGATGACGATCAGGCGGCGCAGTTGATTGCGGAACTCGCCCGGCACTTCCTGCCACACCGGCTGGCCCTTGAAGTCGCCAAAACCAATTCGGCGATCGGGGACGGGCTCGGCGAGAAAAATGCCCCACCGGTACTCAGGCAGCCTCACGAAGTCGAAGTGCGCCCAACCAGCCGCGTCCACGCTGGTGGCAGTGCGCAGGTAGACCAGGTGGCTGTCCTGGAAGCCGGGCGGCCCCATGTCGCGCCACCAGTCGAGATAGGCAGGCTGCCAGTGCTCCAGCGCCCGCTGCAGCTTCTTGTTGCCGGCCAGGTCAACGTTGTTGGGAATGCGTTCGGCTGAAATCATGGGCGTTGCCTTGTGACGTCACACCTCGACGTTTGGATCCGTTAAGTCCGCTTGAAATCAAAGGTCGGACGGCCTTCGCGGCCATAGGTCATTAGCGCGCCGCGTTCGCCGACGGCGTTGGGCCGCTGGAAGATCCAGTTCTGCCACGCCGTGAGGCGGCCGAAAATCTTGGTTTCCATCGTCTCGGGACCGGCGAAGCGAAGGTTCGCCTCCATCCCCGTCAACGCGTCCGGCGAAAACGCCGCGCGCGCCTCGAGCGCCATCCGCACCTCGTCGTCCCAGTCGATGTCGTCGGGCGCCGAGAACACGAGGCCGGCGGCCAGCGACGCTTGTGCGTCGAGCGGGCCGTCGTGCGACAGGGCCTCACCCACCGACTCCGGTTCGCCCAGGAAGCGCACCTGCAACCGTGTCAGCCCGTTGCTCATCGGGTAGGCGCCGCCGTTCAGCGGCGACAACTGGATGGTGTTGGCGTCGTCCGGGTGATCGAGCATGTAGACGCGATCGGCCGCCAGCGCGAGTTCGAACAACGTGCCGGCAAAGGCACTGCCAGGCTCGATCAGCGCAAAGAAGCTGCGCGAAGTCAGGTCAACCCGCTTCAGCGTGCGGCGAATCAGGCTGATGATCTCGCGCACGAGCCAGTGCGTTTTGTTGGCGTCGAGCGACGCGTCCACCGCCAGTACTGCTTTGGGATCCCCGGTCGTGCGTAGGACCACCGTGCCAATCTCGGGCTCGTTGAGGCGAAGCCGCAGCAGCGCATCATCCAGTTCGCGGAACGCCCGAATGGCCCACGCCTGATCGCCGGCCTTCAAATACTCATCGCCGTTGGTGGGCTGCGGCGAGTCAGGCGCACTGATTGTCAACTCACAAAGGCGCTTGGCACGATCGATCGCGCCGGTCACGTACTTGTATTGAATGCGGTCGCCGTCGAGTGCGGGCGACAGCGAGCCGAGCGTGATGCCAGGACCCGAGTCTGGCCGATCCGACTTCGCCGCCAGTTCCTGGGCACGCTTGGCGACCGCTTCCTGGAATTTGCTGGTGGGAAACACCGCATCAACGAAGCGGCCTTCGACGGCGCGCTTGCCGCGCACACCCTCGGTCAGCGTGCTGAAGTCGTCCGCAAGGTCGCGCCGCACTTTGCGCTTGTCAACGACGCGGGTCAATCCGCCGGTACCTGGCAGCACACCCAGGAGCGGTGTTTCCGGAAGCCCCACCGATGCACTGCCGTCGTCAACCAGGAGGATTTCGTCGCAGGCCAGGGCGAGCTCGTAACCACCGCCGGCACAAATACCGTTGACGGCCGCCATAAACTTGATCCCGCTATTGGCACTCATGTCTTCCATGCCCAGGCGCGTCTCGTTGGTGAACTTGCAGAAGTTCACCTTGAAGGCGTGGCTGGACGTGCCGAGCATGAAGATGTTGGCGCCGGCGCAGAAAATGCGCGGCTTCAGGCTGGTGAGCACGACGGCGTGGGCTTCGGGATGTTCAAAGCGCAGGCGCTGCAATACGTCGGCGAGTTCAATGTCAACGCCCAGGTCGTAAGAATTGAGCTTCAGCTTGTAGTCGTCAGGCCGCAGGCCGGCGTCTTCGCGGACGTCCATGGCCAGCGTTGCAACGTTGCCGTCGACCGTCAGCTTCCAGTGCTTGTACTGGTCGGGAGAGGTTTCGAAATTGACCGAGGGAGCCGTCGCGGTGTGTTCCACACACGAAGTTTACTACGTTCTTAAACGCTCGTTCAAATGTATCCTAGATGGACCATGGCCAAGACCGCATCCGCGTCGGACCGCCGGATCGAAATTTTGAAGAGCGCAGCGGCGGCATTTCGCCGTCGCGGGTATCACGGCGCCAGCGTGGATGAGATTGCGTCGGCCCTTGAGATGACCAAGGGCAATCTCTACTACTACTTCAAGAACAAGGAAGAGATTCTGTTCGCCTGCCACGAGTACTCGCTGGACATGTTACTGGCATTGATGACCGACGTGCAGGCCGAGACCTCGAGCGCTGAACTCAAGCTGCGCAAGCTGGTGCTCGCGTTCGTGCACCTCATTCTCGACGAGCTACACGGCACGGCGTTGACGCTCGATCCCGAAGCGCTATCCCCGGTTCTGTTCAAACGCGTGATCGCCAAGCGCGACCGGTTCGATCAGGGCGTGCGGGCCATCATTCAGCAGGGCATCGACCAGGACATCTTCAAGCCGGGCGATCCCAAGCTGATCGAGTTCGCGATGATGGGCGCCGTCAACTGGATCCCGAAGTGGTTCGATCCCGAAGGCCCAGCCACGTCCGACCAGATTGGCGACGCGTTCGCCGACTACCTGGTCGGTGGCCTCTTGCGAACGGCGAAGAGCAAATAGCGTCGTTTGCGGTTCGCTATTCGCTATTCGGCGGTCTCTCCCGGTTTCAGCTTCAACACTTCGATGCCCGACCCGGCCAGGTGTTGCTCGAGTTGATCCGGCGTGCCGGTGAGTTGCGGGAAAGTCTCGCAGTGCATCGGCACGACTTGCTTGACGCCCAGCCACTTTGCCGCGATGGCGGCCGTATCTGGACCCATCGTGAAGCGATCGCCAATCGGCAGGAACGCAATGTCGGGTTGATAGAGTTCGGCAATGATCTTCATGTCGCCGAACAGCGACGTGTCACCGGCGTAGTACAGCGTCTGCCCATTCTCGAGCTTCACCACAAAGCCCGCTGCCGAACCGAGGTAGACCACCCCGTTGTCCTCGAAACTGCTGCTGTGCCGCGCGTCGGTCATGGTGATCCGCAGTCCCTGGACCGTGATGGTGCCGCCCTTGTTCATGGGCTCGAGGTTCTGCACGCCCTTGGTGCCCAGGTAACGGTAGATCTCCCAGATTCCTACCACCGTAGCTCCCGTCGACTTGGCGAGCGCCGCGGCATCGGTGATGTGGTCAAAGTGGCCGTGCGACACGAGGATTAAATCGGCCTTGGCTGGTCGCGCCGCCTCGGGGAACGACGGGTTACCAGTAAACCACGGGTCGAACACAATCTCTTTCCCTCCGGGGGTCCGGACACGAAACGAGGAGTGGCCCAACCACGTGATCGCCAGGTTTTCCATCGGCAAACTGTAACCCTTCCCCCTTTCAGTTACACTGGAAAGCAGATGGTCGAAGCCCCGCTGCATTTCGTCAAGACTAGAGAACCCAAGCCGGAATGGCTCAAGGTCCGCGCCCCGGGGTCCGAGAACTACCTGCGCCTGCGCGGCATCATGCGCGACCTCAAGCTCAACACGGTCTGCGAGGACGCGCACTGCCCCAACATCGGCGAGTGCTGGCATCACGGCACGGCGACTTTTATGATCCTGGGCGACGTCTGCACGCGCGCCTGTACCTACTGCGCGGTTGCCCACGGCCGGCCGGCAACGCTCGACATCGACGAACCGCGGCGCGTTGGTGAAGCGGTCGAGAAAATGGGGCTGAAATACGCCGTCATCACCTCGGTTGACCGCGACGATCAGCCGGACGGCGGCGCCGGCATCTTCGCGGAGACCATTCGCGAGATCAAGACTCGCCTGCCGGAATGCCGTGTCGAAGTGCTGATCCCCGACTTCAAGGGCGAGGCCGGGCCGCTGGAGATCGTCCTCGACGCCAAGCCCGACGTGCTGAACCACAACACCGAGACGGTGCCGCGCTTGTACCGCGCCGTCCGCTCAGGCGGCAAGTACGCGCGCACGCTCGAGTTGCTCGACCGCGCGCGCAAGTTCGCGCCGGGCATTCCGACCAAGACCGGCATGATGATGGGATTGGGCGAGGAGCACGACGAAGTGGTGCAAGTGTTCAAGGACCTGCGCGATGTCGGCGTCTCGATCCTGACGTTGGGCCAGTACCTGAGACCCTCGAACGACCACGCGGTGATGACGCGGTATTACACCCCGGACGAATTCCGCGAGTTGAAGCGCATTGCCCTCGGCCTGGGCTTCGTCCATGTCGAATCCGGCCCGCTGGTCCGCAGTTCCTACCACGCGCACGAACAAGCTGACGCCGTTCGACTCGCGAACGAAGCATCCACGCGTCGCTAGCTCGCTCACCGACGGCGGCCGAGGCCGAGCGCCACCTCGATGTTGAACTCACGGGAGAGATCCTGTGGCCGGGCGGCGGCGCTGATTCTTGAGCACGCGCACGCCGGGAATAGCGAACAGCGCTCGGTCGGCGGTCACCAGGGTCAGCTCAAACACTTGGGCCGTCGCGACCAGAAAGCGATCGGCAGGATCGCGGTGTTTGGTCTTGAGTGCGCGGCTGGCCAGCGCGACCTCGGTGGTCAGCGGCGCTTCGTCGATGGGGGCCGCCGCGAGGGCCTCGCGAATCCAGCGGGTCGCGTCGCCGTCCACCCATAAGCGTCGGCGCTCGATCAGCAGATGCGCCTCCCACACGCTGATTGGTGACAGCCATCGACGCGCGGAGTCGGCCGTCAGGTTCGCGGCCACGGCCGGCGACAGCCGTTCCGGTTCGAGCAGGCTCCACAGCCAGATATGCGTGTCGAGCAACAGGTTCACCGGAGCGCCTGCCACGCCGAGGTGTCCTCCGCCGGCGCGATCAGGTCGTCGTGCAGGCGACCACGGCCGCGCATGGCGCCCAGCCACGATGGACCTGGGGCGGCCGCGCGTGGCGGCACCACGTCAGCCAGCGGCTTGCCGAACCGCGTGACCCGCAGTGGCCGCCCGGTCGCCCGGACGCGGTCAAGGGCGGCCAGGCAGGTGGCCTTGAACTTCGAAACCGCGATTTCGTCCATGCGGAATCCTACCATGGTCAACGACCATGGTCACTCTTGAGGAGGCTTTGCGCCCGTCTCGGATGGCACCGACTTGGAAATCAACCCCGGCCAGTTGACGATCACGCTCAGATAATTGAGCGCAGCAACCGCAGCCGCGTCGGGACGGCGGATAGGGAAACGGTCGGCCGGGCACGTCGACACGCCCGATCGGTTCGACTCGCGGGCAGTCTAGAATGCCCACATGAAATCCCTGATCGCTGCTTGCCTGACCCTGTTGGTCGTCGCGCCCGCGGCGGCCGCCGACCCGCTGGCCGATCGCATTGCCGTCCTGACTAAGGGTTTCGCCGGCCGGGTCAGTATCTACGCGCGCAACCTCGAGACCGGGCGCGCATTCGGCATCGAGGCCGATACCCGCGTCCGCACTGCCAGCACCATCAAGCTGCCCATTATCTGTGCGCTCGAGTCGCTGGTGGCCGCCGGCAAGGTGTCGTGGATGACAGCCGTGCCGCTGACGGCCGAGAGCCGCGTCTCGGGCTCGGGCGTGATTCAGGAGTTGGCCCCGGGGGCGCGCCTGACGATGCGCGACCTGGCGGTGTTGATGATCGTGGTCAGCGACAACATGGCCACCAACCTGGTGCTCGACCACATCACCGCCGATGCGGTGAACGACTACCTCGACACCATCGGGCTCACGGCCACCCGATCGATGCGAAAGATCCGTGGCGACGGCACCCAGCTGAAACCCGCCGAGGGCTGGAGCCGGGCCGGCCGCCTCCCAGGCAACGACGCCTTCGGCATCGGGTCGTCCACGCCGCGCGAAATGGTGACGCTGCTCGACCTGCTGACGCGGGGCAAGGTGGTCAGTGCCGAGGCGTCACAGGACGTGCTCGACATCCTGATGCGTCAGCAGTTCAAGACCGGCATTGGCCGCCGCACCGGCGCCGACGTGGAAGTGGCCAGCAAGTCGGGCGCACTCGATCGGTTGCGCAGTGACGTCGGCATTGCCTACACCAAGGGCGGACGCATCGCCATGGCGATCTCCATCGACGACCTGCCGGCGATTGACTACTCGCCCGACAACGCCGCCGAAGTGCTGATCGGGCAGATCGCCCAGGCCCTGATGGCGGGCCTGGCGAAGTAGCAACCCGATTACTTCATTTTCTTCTGCAGGTTCTGGATGCGGCCTGCATTGCTCGCCGTCATTTTGTTCCCGGCACTGCTGAACGAAGTGCATCGAGCGATCGAGTCGACCCGCCGCCGCTTTGTGCTGTTGGCTCGAGCGCCCGGCGGCTCAAGACCGCCGGCAGCAACCTGCTGGCCGGACGCGCCGTGCTCGCAACGATGTGGCCACTCGTGCCGAGCGAACTCGGGCGCGACTTCGACCTGGCCCGGGTGTTGCGGTTTGGCAGCATCCCCGTGGTCTGGCAGGCGGCCGACCCCCGCGCCGCACTCGATGCCTACGTGCAGCTCTACCTGCGCGAAGAAATCCGCGCCAAGGCGCTGGCCCGCAACCTGCCCGCGTTCCTGCGGTTTCTACCGGTCGCAGCGCTGTGTCACGGCCAGACCGTCAACGTCTCCGGATTAGCGCGCGACTCAGCGACGTCGCGGACGACCATCGACGGCTATCTGGGCATTCTCGAAGACACGCTGGTCGCGACGCGGCTGCCTGCCTACGAGGCGCGGTTGCGAGTCCGCGAACGGAGTCATCCCAAGCTCTACTGGGTCGACCCCGGCCTGGTCCGCGCGGCCCGACGTCATTTGGATGCAGTCAGTGCCGACGAGAAAGGGCCATTGCTCGAGGGCTGGCTGTTCACAGTGCTGCGCGCGCACAATCGCGGCGCGGCATTGTTTGACGAGATCAGCTATTGGGCACCGGCCCAGGCTCGCCTGACCGAAGTCGACTTCCTGCTGCGGCGGGGGCGTGACTTCCTCGCTATCGAAGTCACGTCATCCACGCGCTTCGATCGCACCATGCTGTCCGGGTTGCAGGCGATTGGCGAGCTGCCGCGCGTGCGGCGACGGGTGCTGGTTTACCTGGGAGCGCAGCGCCTCAAGACGCCAGATGGCATCGAGATCTGGCCACTGTCTGTCCTTCTGGCGCAGCTGGCTGAGGACAGACTGTGGCCAGCATAACTACTTCATTTCCTTCTGCAGGGTCTGGATGCGGCCGACCATGCCGCCCATCATCGCGCTGACGGTGCCGGAGTAGCCCTTGTACTTCTCGGGCAGCTTCCACTCGGCGGCCAGTTGCTCGGGCGTCTTGCCGGCCTTGAGGCCCGCCTGCATCCAGCCAACCAGGTCCTTGTTGAAGTCCGAGAACTCCTTCAGGTCCGCCCAGGTCGTCTGCGCCGGCGTGTGGCCGTTGATGATGGCATCGACATTCTTGATGCCGTCGTGGGCCTTGAGCAGGGTGTCACCGTAGTGCCGCATACTGCCACCGTTGTTCGAGTCGACCAGCGGCACACCCTTGCCGGCGAAGATGTCGCCGGAGTGCATGGTGCGAAGCGCCGGGAAGACCACGAAGGCATCGCCGTTGGTGTGCCCCGGGCCGAAGTAGTACAGATCGATCTGATCGGCACCCTTGCCGATCGTCAGCTTGTCCTTGAACGTCCGCTTGGCCATGCCGGCATTGTTGTGTTCCTTGAAGATCGGCATCTTCTCCATGTTGGCCTTGGTGTTCTCCTGGGCCACCACGTCGATGGTCGCCGGGAACTCCACGTTGCCGCTGACATGGTCGCCATGCGTGTGCGTGTTGATCAGCCTGGTCACGGGCTTCGGCGTCAGCTCCTTGATCTTGGCCAGAATTGGCGCCCCCCAGCCCGGGTTCTTGGCGTCGACGACCGTCACGCCGTCCGCCGTCACGAACACGGCGGTGTTGCCACCACCGCCCCGCAGGACAAACAGGTTGTCCTTCACCTTTTCGACTTCAACCACCTTCGGCGCATCGGCCGCCGGCTGCGCGCTCAATGACGCCAACCCGCCGATGGCAATGATCATCCCCAACACAATTGCTCGTCTCATGTCTTGTTCCTTTTGGTTCCCGTCAAGAGTAACTCTCCCGATGTGTGTCACTTCCCGACCCGTTTCAGTTCCCGGCTGCGTCGGTTCCTAACACGTGACGCATTTGTGATTGTTGACCGCGCCGAGGCTCTCGAGCAACTTGATGGTCTCGGGATACGGCTGCGTGCGCTGCACCGGCCCGTTGGCCACGTCGATGGTGGTCTGGCCGCTGCGGTTGTAGCGCTTCACATCCGCGCCCTTCGACGCCAGGTAGCGCACCATTTCGGTATCGCCTCGCGCCGCGGCGTTGTGCACAACAGTGTTGCCATCCTGATCGACGACGTTCACGTTGAAGCCGAGCTCTTCGACCAGATACTTCACCGCCGGCAGCATGCCGCTCGGCGAGTGGTGATGCGAGTTGCCCGCAAAGCCGGTGGAATAGCCAGGACCAGCCGCCGCCAGTAACGGCGAGGCGCCAGGGCCACCAATCGGCAGCACGGGCAATCCCGACTTGTCGACGCCGGCGGCCGGGTCTTCGGGACCACGCCGCGAGAACAGCTTGGTGGTCGGGATGAACGGATCGGCGCCGTACGACACCAGCAGCTTCATGGCCGCGACATCGGCAGCGTAGGCGGCGCGCCAGAACGGCGTCGCGCCCACTTCATCCACCCCTGACTGATCGAAGTTGTAGCCGGAGTACCACACCTTGCGGCTGACGCGGGCGTTGGGATCGGCGCCCTTGTCGAGCAACAGCTTGATCACGTCCAGGTAACCACGCGACTGCTGCAGGTGCGCACGCGGCTGCGGGTAGGCCGCAATCGGCGCCCACTGCACGTTCAACGTCGCATAGAGCGGCGACACGCCCGCTTCGCTCACCAGGTTCGGGTTGGCGCCCTTGTCGACGAGATAGGCCGCGACATCGAAGTGGCCGTTGATGAGCGCGACCAGCAACGGCGTGGCCCGATCGCCTGGGCTCGGGGCATTGAGATCGACGCCCCCTTCGGCTAGCGCGCGGACGGAGTTGGCACTCCCCTGCCGCACGGCGAAGTGCAACGCGGTGAGCCCACCCTGCGCGCCGATGAGCTCGTTGTATCGATAGCCGCGCGTGACGCCGGCCACGTCGACGCGAGGTGCCGGGGCCCCGGCCGCCGGACCGCCGCGGCCTTCCCCGTCGATCGGCGCCGTCATGGCTTTCACGTCGGTCACGGCCGACGCGATCTTCCAATCAGCACCCTTCGCTAACAGCAGCCGGACCACGTCGGCGCGATCGAGGCCGGCGGCGACCATCAGCGCGGTCTGGCCGTAGGTCTTCTCCTTTGCGTTGAGGTCCGCGCCGACTTCGACCAGTCGCGTGACGGTTTCTGGACTACCCGAGCGAGCCGCCAGCATCAGCGGCGTGGCCCCGGTCGCGGTCGCAAGGTTGGGTTCCGCACCAGCCGCGATCAGCGCCGCGGCCACCTGTGCCTGCCCCGACTGCGTCGCCAGGTGCAGCGGGGTCGTGCCGCCAAGCCTCGTCGTTGCGCGCACGTTCGCGCCGGCCGCCAACAACATTTGCGTGATTGCGACGTCGCCGTTGGTGGCGGCCCAGTGCAGCGCGGTCATGCCGTCGCCTTGGGCGGCGTTCACGTCCACGCCTTGCTTGAGGAGCGCTTTAACCGCGACTGCATCGCCAGACTTCGCCGCATCAGCAACCGTCGCACTGGCGTTAAGGGCGATCTCACCGGCAATGACGACCGTCGCAATCAGGACGGCTGCCAGCCGCAGGCCGCAAGCCGCACGCCTGTGTGTCATGACTTCACCGCGTTGAGGTCGAGTGCCGCCGTGCTGTCGCCGAACTGGCTGATCTCTACGCCAAGCCCTTGCAGCGTCGTCAGCATCGCATTGGCCATCGGCGTGCCGTCCTCGGCGCGCACGTGGCGATTGCCCTTCAGCGCACCGCCGGCGTGGCCGGCAAAGAACAGCGGGCAGCGCTTGTGGTTGTGCAGGTTCGAGTTGCCCATCGCCGAGCCGTAGATGATGAGCGAGTTATCTAGCACGTTGCCGTCACCATCGGGAATGGCCTTGAGCTTGGCCAGCAGGTACGGCACCAGGCTCACGTGATAGCTGTTGATCTTCTGGAAGTCGGTGATGCGCTCGTCGCGATCGAGATGGTGCGAGCCGGTGTGGAACGCGGCGGTCGAGCCGCTGCCGGGGAACACGCGGTTCGAGACGTCGCGGCTGAACTTGAACGAGAAGATCCGAGTGGTATCGGCGGCGAAGGCCACTGCCTGCAGGTCGAACATCAGCTTGACGTGTTCCTCGAACGAATCAGGCACGCCGACGGGCGCGCCCGGCAGTTCACGCGGCTCGCCGATCTGGTTGGCGCTCTCGACCCTCTGGATGCGCCGCTCAATCTCACGCACATCGTCCAGGTAGTCGGCCAGCCGGGCCCGATCCGCGGGACCGAGCCGCTTGCGCAGGTCGGCGACCGACTCGGAGACCCAGTCGAGAATGCTCTGATCATCCTTGCGCCGGGCCCGGCGCGCCTCGGGGGTGGCGCCGACGCCGAACAATTGATCGAATACCGCGCGCGGGTCGCGAATCATCGGCAGCGGGTCGCTCGGCGACGCCCAGCTGATGGTGTCGGTGTAGACGCACGAGTAGTTGTAGGAGCAGCCGCCGGCCTGATCGACGTTCTCGATGCACAGTTGCATCGATGGAATCGGCGTGGCCTGGCCCGAGGTCTGCGCATAGATCTGGTCGGACGACGTGCCGGCAAAGACGTCCGAGCCCTGGGTCTGCTTGGGCTTCGACTGGGTCAGGAACACGGCCGCGGTGCGAAAGTGGTCGGCGCCAATCTCGGGCGCGGCAAAAGCTTCGGCGTTACGCGCGTCGGTGTTGCTGACCACGGTCAGGTAATCACGATACGGCTCGAGCGACTTCATCGCGGTCGGGGCGAGGTCGAAGGCGCTCCCCACCTGCGCCGGCGCCCAGAAATTGTTCTTGATGCCAAAGGCGGTGCTGCCGGCGGCGCCGTGCACCATCTCCATCGCAATCAGTCGAACCGGTCGCTTGGCGCCTTGGGCGACCAGCGTCCCGGCCGGTGTCATCGCATCGAGAAACGGCAAGGCGACAGTGGCGCCCATCCCCTTGAGGACGGCGCGCCGAGAGAGATGCTGACGGGTCATGAACATATGGGGCTCGCTGTTCGCTCTTCGCTGTTCGCTGTTCGCGTTTGACTGATTACTTCTCGCTGCCGGCCGTCGTAACCGTCTCGGCGGCCGGCATGCGCGCCATCTGGAAAGCGCTCGAATGGATGACGCCGTTGACGAACGCGCTCATGCGATAGTCCTGCGCTGCGGCACTGCGGATGATCTTTCGCACGGCCGGCATGTCGGTGGCCTCGACGCGCCGGCCCAGCGCGTAGGTCATCAGGCTGCGGGTGAAGCTCAGGAGAAACGCGTCCTGGTGACGGAGTAACGCCGCTCGCAAGCCCGCCGGCCCGTTGATCGAGGTGCCGTCATAGAGCACCCCTGAGGCATCGACGGCCGTGCCGCCATCCTTCACGCGCCATTTGCCGGTGGCGTCAAACGGCTCGAGCGCGAGGCCGAGCGGGTCGATCACCTTATGACATGAGGTACAGGCCGGATTGCTGCGGTGCTGCTCCATGCGTTCGCGGACGGAGAACGCGCGGCCCGCATCGGTGGTGCCCTTGGTCTCTTCCAGGGCGGGCACATTGGGCGGTGGGGGTGGCGGCGGCGAACCGAGCAGAACTTCCATCACCCATTTGCCCCGCATCACGGGCGACGTGCGATCGGCAATCGAAGTCAACGTCAGCACGCTGCCGTGGCCAAGAATACCGCGGCGATCCTCGGGGACCGTGACCCGGCGGAACGCTGGACCGGTGACGTTGGAAATGCCGTAGTGGCGCGCGACCCGCTCGTTGGCGAACGTGTAGTCGGCCGTGAGCAAGTCGAGCACGCTGCGATCTTCGCGCACCAGGCTGTCGAAGAACAGCTCGGTTTCCTTCTTCAGGGCCAGCGACAAGGTCTGGTCCGAATAGGGATACAGAATCGGATCGGGAATGACGCGTTCCAGGTCCTGCAGGCGCAGCCACTGCGACGCGAAGCGCGTTGACAGTGCATCGGCGCGCGGCGACGCCAGCATGCGCCTGGCTTGCCGGGTCATCGCACCGGGCAGGCTCAGGCCACTGCGGCCAGCGAGCTTCATCAGTTCCGCGTCTGGCCCTGTTCCCCACAGGAAGAATGACAGCCGCGACGCTATCTCGTAGTCGGCCAAGCGGTAATTAGACGTCGTGAGGCGAGCAGGCTGCTCTTCGACGCGCAGCAGGAACTGCGGGCTGGCGAGCACGGCTTCGAGGGCCTTGGTGATGCCGAACTCGAAGTTCTTCTCCTTGCGGCCGCGCGCGTAGAACGACATCAGCCGCGCGAGATCCTTCTCGGCGACCGGCCGCCGGAACGCCTGGGTGGCCAGACCGCGCACAATCTGCGCTGCGCACACGTCTTCATCGACCGCCGACATCGGCCGGCACGAGAACACCGCGCGCCGGCTGGGCGTGTCGGATACGCCGGTCACTTTGTGTGGACCGACCACGCTAAGGCTGCGCAAATGCGGCAACGTGGTGATGCCAAAGGCGGTCCCGATCTCGGTATCGGCCATGGTGTGGTCAATCGGCGCGATCAGGTCATTGATCAAGCCTTCGTAGCGCTGAATGAAGGCCGCGGTCACGCGATGCGGGCCCGCCTTGACGCTGAGCGGCGCTGTCTTGACGGTAAGGCCGGTCTTCTCTTCGCTCATCTTCGGGTCGAGGGTAAACACCGCGAGCCGGGCGCCGTCGACCGACACTTCGATCTGCTCACCAGTGACGGTGTTGCCAAACAGGAACCCGAGCGGCTCCGCGAAGAAGTCGAGGCTGAACACGTACTCGCCGTCGGCCGGGAAGATGTGCTCCACCGAGATCCCGCCACGCGTGCCGCGCGGCGCACCCTCGACCCGCTCCATCTGTGACGCCGTCTTCGGCAGCTTGAAGGTCGCCTGCGTCGCGGTGCTTTCGGGGTCGCCCACCGCCAGCATGGCAATGCGGCTGGCCGCGCGCAGGTAGCCCTCCATCAACGTCGGCGAGAACGTCTGCACGTCGGCGACGTTGTCGAAGCCGTCGCTGATGGTGTCAGCCGGCAGGAACGCGGTGACGTCGACATCGAGGCCCAAAAGGTATTTGATCTCGCGCGCGTACTCGGCGCGGTTCAGGCGCTGGAACGGACGCCGGCCGGGATCCGGATCCGCGGCGGCGATCGCGTCCATCCGCGACTCGAGGGCGCCGACGAACTGCGTCAACGCGGCCGCCGCCGGGCGCTTTGCACCGCTCGGCGGCATCATGCCGGCGCGCAGCTTGTGGATCATCTTCTCAGTAACGTCGCGATGTTCGGTCGCGCTCTTGCTGTCCCATGCGGCCAACGACAGGCCGCCAGCCTTGCCCCGTTCGCTGTGGCAGGTGGCGCAGTACTGCGTCACGAACTCGGCCTGGGCGGCCGGCGTCTTGGCGATGGCGTGCGAAGCGACCGGTGCCAGTGGCAGGGGTTTGGGCGACTGCTGCCCGGCATCAACCGAAACGCCGAGCAGGCAAACCAATAGCGAGATTGTAAGAGGCCGCGTCACTGGGCAGGAGTATAGGCCAGGGCGGGACGAACTTTCATCTTGACTTACTTTATGTAAGATCGATAATCAATGGCGTGAACGAGGTCCTTCCGAAGTTTTCGACCGCCGAGCGCCTGATTGTCGAACTGCTGGCCCGCCAGGGCGAGCTGTTTGGCCTGCAAATGGTCGAAGAATCGGGCGGTCGCCTGAAGCGCGGCACCGTCTACGTGACCCTCGGGCGGATGCAGGAGAAGGGTTATCTGGAGTCGCGTCAGGAGGCCATGCCCGAGGGCGCGATTGGCCTGCCCCGCCGTCTGTATCGCCCCACTGGGTTGGCGATGCGCGTACTTGCCGCCTGGCAGGCCGCTGAGTCGTCTTTTGCCGCCAACGCGGAACCACAGGGGATCTGATGATGCCTGGCACTCGACTGTTGGAGTTCGCGCGCCGTTGGTTTCCGCTATCCACTGTATCGAGCGTGTTCGAGCCGCTGGTCGCTGACTGGCAGCGCCAATGGAGTGAGGCCACGCTGGCGGAGCGCCGCTGGATCAATGTCAAGGGCCGCGTCGCATTTGCAACGGCGCTCATGATGACGGCACCTCGCGTGGCGTTGACGTCAGGCACGCTCCGCGCCCGCCTGCTCATCGTCGCTGGAACCTTCTGGTTCGCCACGGCCATCCTGCTCTTAGTGCCTTTCGCGCAGGAGGGCTGGCCGCTGGCGTTGCTCTGGCTGTTGCTGCCTGCACATCTCACGTTGATGCTGCCGTTCGCGATTCTTCCGGCCATTGACGCCATGCGCCGGAACAGTGAGGAGCCCGCCGCCGCGGATCGTCGCGGTGCGATCATGCTGGTCGTGGTGGCGGTTTGTGTTGTCGCGGTCGGGCAAGGTTGGGTCACGCCCGCGGCCAACCAACATTTCCGAAACGAGGCCGCGTCCCACGTCAACGGTCACCCGACCGTCGTCCCTCGAGGCCTGCGCGAGATGACGACCGCCGAGCTGATCGTGGGCGATGCGACGAACACCCCCGCACTGAACGGAACACCCCGCGTACGCGAACTCAACATGCGCCTGACGCTGGCGGTGCTGCCGGCGCTGTTGGCGTGGCTGCGATGGCGAGCACTGAGCCGCCCGCGCAAGCGCTCCTGGCCCGTGGTGAAGTCGTGCCTGCTGGCGATTGCGGCAACCTTCGCCTTCTTCACGGTGATGACGGTCGGCGCGGCGCTCGAACCGATCCTCGTGCCGGGCTTCGGGCCGGTGATGGCGCTCGCTCTGCTTGCGGCCACCACCCGGACCGGCATATGGTGGCGCCAACGCGCGGCATGAGACACGCCCCTTCGGCCACCTCGCTGCCCGGCACTCGCCTGCTCGCCTTCGCGCGATTGTGGTTCTCGCCCGCGATCGTTGCCGGCGTGTTCGAGCCGCTAGTCGCCGACTGGCAGGGCGAATCGAGGGTGTCGGACTCGCCGTTCTGGACCAATCTTCGCTGGCGAATCTCATTCCTGACCAACGGCGTGGCGGCCCTTCCCCGCTTGCTTGCGGTGCAAACGCCGCCGGCCGTGATGTTCGACGTCCTTGTCAGGGCGGTCGTGTTCGGCGCCCTCGGCTTCTCGCTGCAGCAGGCGTTCGGACGACGGGGCTACATCGAAGGTGTGGCGGTGATCGACTCGCTGCCGTTCGCGCTGCTGCCGGTGGTGATCCGCCTTCAGCGAAGCACCGAGCTCCCTCGATACGCCGCCCGCGCCCTGGCCCTTCGGTGGACGATCGCCAGCGCGATCCTGCTCGCCGTTGTTGCCAGCCAGTCGTGGCCGGCGCGGCTCGGTGCGGCCACCATGCCATTGATCGTGGCGTTCATGGGGTGGCGGCTGAGCGACGCGCGCAGCCGTGAGTGGCCGAAGTACAACCTGTTGGTCAAGTCCTGGCTCACAATAGCCATGCTGGCAAGCACATGGATGCTCGCCGCCTATCCCATCAGGCTCGCGCTGGGCATTCGGCTGCTCGACAGGTTCTGGGGCACGGACGTGCAATATCTGCTGGCCATCCTGCTGGCCGGGTTGCTGCACATCGACGAGTGGCGCGACCGGCGCCGGCACGCGCGATGACCGCGCGACTGTTGGCGGTGGCCGAGTTCGTCTGCGGTGCCGATCGCCGCCGCAACGTGTTCGAACCCTTGCTCGCCGACTGGAGCCGCGAACGGCGCGACGCCGCGGCGCACTCCCCCGTCACGCGCACCATCGTCGTCGTCAGCGGCCTGTCGGCCTTTGCGCGAACCCTGCTCGCTTGCGGACTGCGTCACGCGCTCACGGAGGACACCGGCATGTGGAAATACAGCCTGCTCGCACTCGCCGCCGCCGTCGGCCTCGGCATCGCGTCCGAGATGGCCATCGTCGCCGCCCGCACCCCGGCTGACTTTCCGCCCGACGTCCTGTTGGAGATCGCGCTGCACAGCGCGCTGGTCACCGCCTTCGCAACGGCCCTGCTCCCCGCCCTGTTCCTGCTGCGTCGTGATCCGCGCATCACGAGTCGCACCGCGATCCGGTGGGTGACGACGGGCTCCCTGCTCGCCGCAGCTGCGATCGTCACGCTCCCGGCGCCCGAAAACTACCAGCTCACCGCGGAACAGAACGAACGGACCTACCAGCGGGCGGTCGCCAACGATCGCGCCGGCCGCTATCAATACCCCGGCTCGGTCCGCCGGCAGCTGGCCGAGCCATCAACACTAGAAGCGCGCCGGGCGAGTTACGAGAAGTTTCTCGCGTGGGCCGAGACCCAGCGCGTCGATCGCCCGATGCCCACGCCGTGGCAACGGCTGCAGCGATCGAGCCTGCCGGTCCTGGCTGCCCTGTTCGGGATCATCGGCTGGAACCTGGCGGGCGTGCTCCAGCCCACCGTGATGCGCGCGTTCGTGTGGTGGGGCGTGGCGTGGTTTGCGATGCTCGCCATGGATGGCCGTGTCGCCATGCTTGTCGGCGTCGCCAACTTCCGGCGACCAGGCTGGTGGGTATTGCCAGTTATGGCAGGAGTGGCTGCGCTCGCGCTAATGGTGGCGGCTAAATCTCGAGATCACCAGATCTCGAGATCGCCAGATCCGCCGCGCTGGCGGGTCTGAAGACCCGCCTCTACGACACTAGGACTTCCGCTTCGGCTTGTAGACGTGCGTCGCCTGCCCGAAGAACATCTCGGCGGCTTCCATCACCGTCTCCGACAACGTCGGATGCGCGTGGATGGTGAGCTTCACGTCCGACGCGGTCGCACCCATCTCGATGGCCAGCACGCCCTCGGCGATCAGCTCGCCCGCTCCCGATCCGACAATGCCGACGCCGAGGATGCGTTCGGTTGCCGGATCAATCAGCAGCTTGGTCAGGCCATCGGTGCGATCGATCGCAATCGCGCGGCCCGATGCGGGCCACGGGAACTTCGCGACCTCGACCTTGATGCCCTGCTTCTCGGCATCGGCTTCGGTCAGACCTGCCCACGCAATTTCAGGATCGGTGAACACGACGGCAGGAATCGCCGCCGGTTCAAACACGGCCTTGTGCCCTTCGATGGCTTCCACGGCGACGCGCGCTTCGTGCGATGCCTTGTGCGCCAGCATCGGCTCACCCGCGACATCGCCAATCGCGAAGATGGTCGGCTCGGCCGTTCGGCGCTGTCCGTCGGTCTCGATGAAGCCCTTGGCGTCAACCTTGACCTGCGTCTTGTTCAATCCGCCAATCGTCGCGTTGGGACGACGGCCGATGGCGAACAGCACGTAGTCGTAGGTCGCTTCCTTGGGCGCGCCTTCGCCTTCGAAGGTCACCTTGACACCCGCGGGGGCTGAAGCCCCCGCGCTCCGAACGTCAGTGACCGAGGTGACCTTGGTCGAGAGCATGATCTTGTCGTAAATCTTCTCGACCCGCTGCGCCAGGATCTTCACCAGGTCGCGATCGGCTCCGGGCAACAGGCCAGGCGTCATCTCGACGACCGACACCTTCGTGCCAAGCGCCGCATAGACGGACCCGAGTTCCAGCCCGATATAGCCCCCGCCGACGACGAGCATCGTCTTTGGGAGTTCCGGCAGGTCGAGTGCGGTCGTGGAATCGAGCACCCGTGGCGAGTCGATCGACAGCGACGGAATCTTGGTCGGCGTCGAGCCGGTCGCCAGGATCATGTAGTCAACGCTGACGGTCTCGTCCCCGCCATCCGCCTTCTTCACGCTGATGGTCTTGGCGTCGACGATCGTCGCCCAGCCCTGGATGTAATTGACCTTGCGGAACTTCGACACCTGGCCGGTGCCGCTGGTCAGCTTCTCGACGACGCGGTTCTTGTAATCGCGAACCTTGTTGATGTCGATCTTCGGCGCGGCGAATTCGACGCCCCAGTCCACGGCGTGCTTTGCTTCGTCGAGAACCTTGGCGACGTGCAACAAGGCCTTGGACGGAATGCAACCGCGATACAGGCACACGCCGCCCGGGTTCTTCTCGTTGTCGATGAGGGTGACCTTCAGCCCGAGGTCGGCGGCATAGAACGCCGCCGCGTAGCCGCCAGGGCCGGCGCCGATTACTGCAATGTGTGAAGACATATGGGGGGTCCTGGGGGCTTGGGGGCTTGGGGGCTTGGGGGCTTTCCAAGTCCCCAGGTCCCCAAGCCCTCAAGTCCGTTCTATCCGCGCAGCGCGAGCGTGAACGGATTCTCGAGCGCTTCCGCGACCCAGCGCAGGAAGCGAATCGCATCGGCGCCATCGATCAGGCGATGGACGTAGCTGAGCGACAGCGGCAGCATTTGCCGCGGCTCGAACGCCGTGCCGTTCCACACCGGCTCGAAGCCGCCGCGCGAGATGCCGAGAATGGCGACTTCCGGCCAGTTGACGATCGGCGTGAACGCCGTGCCGCCAATGCCGCCCAGATTCGAGATCGACATCGATCCGCCCGACATCTCGTCGAGCGTCAGCTTGCGGGCCTTGGCCTTCTCGGCGAGCCCATTGATCTCGACCGACAACTGGATCAGATTCTTCTGATCGGCGTTGCGGATCACCGGCACCAGCAATCCGTTCTCGGTGTCCACGGCAATGCCGACGTTGATGTACTTCTTGTAGACAATCGCCTCGCCCGCCGCATCGACCGACGCGTTGAACTGGGGGAACGCCTTGAGCGCGGTCGCGATCACCTTGGCGGCGACCGCGGTCACGGTGAGGTTGCCACCGGCCTTCTCGGCTTCACCGCGATACTTCTTGCGCATGGCCTCGAGGCCGGTAATGTCGGCCTTGTCGAACTGGGTGACGTGCGGAATGGTGTTCCAGGCGTGGCTCAGGTGCTCCGCCGTCTTGCGGCGAATGCCCGACATGGCCTTGCGCTCGACTTCGCCCCACTTCGAGAAGTCGGGCAACGCCGAACCACCGCCGGCCGGGCGCGAAGCCGCAGCCGCCTGGCCGCCGCTGCCGAAGCTGTTCATCACCCGCTTCGCGAATTCCTTCACATCGTCTTGCGTGATGCGTCCACCAGGCCCCGTACCGCTGACCTGGCTAACGTCGACGCCGATCTCGCGGGCGAGACGGCGAACCGAAGGTGCTGCCGGAGCGGCGGTCACGATCGACGTCGCCATTGGCCCTGGTGTGGGCGCCGCAGCAGGAGCCGGACGGCCGGCGGCAATATCTACGACCTTGGAGCGCTCGGCGATCGACTCAGGTGCCTTGGGTGCCTGAGGTGCCTCGGGTGCTTTGGATGCCTCAGGGGCCTCAGGGGCTGCCACCGGAGCAGCAGCCTTCGCCGCCCCACCCACCTGACCAGCCTCACCCGCCCCCTCAAGCACCAGAACGACCTGGCCCGGCTTCACCTTGTCGCCGGCCTTGGCTTTGATTTCCTTGACCTTACCGGCGACGTCGGACGGCACTTCGATGGTGGCCTTGTCCGTTTCGAGTTCAACCACCGCCTGATCGATTGCGACCATGTCGCCAACCTTGACCAGCACCTTGAGGACGTCGCCCTGGGCGACGCCATCACCGAGATTCGGGAGAATGAAATCGGCCACGTTTAGCTCACCGCCGGGTTCGACTTCTCGGCGTCGATGCCGAGGTCCTTGATTGCCTGAGCCACGACCTTGGGCTCGATCTGCTTGTCCTGCATCAGCGCGTGCAGCGTCGCCAGCACGATGAAGCGAGCGTCGACCTCGAAGAAGTTGCGGAGCGCGGCGCGCGAGTCACTGCGGCCAAAGCCGTCGGTGCCGAGCGCCTGCAACGGACGTGGCAGCCAGCGGTCGATCGCATCCGGCAGCGTCTTGAGATAATCCGAAGCCGCCACGAACACGCCGGGCGCGTCCTTGGTCATCTGCGTCACGTACGGCACGCGCGGCGCCTCGGTCGGGTGCAGCCGGTTCCAACGGTCGCAGGCGTGGCCGTCGCGGTACAGGTTCACGTAGCTCGTGACACTCCACACGTCGGCGCCGACGTTGTACTTCTCCTCGAGGATCTTCTGCGCTTCGAGCGCCTGCAGCAGGATGGTGCCGCTGCCGAACAACTGCGCGCGCAGCTTCGCCTTCGGCTTGCTGCTCGGCTTGCAAACATACATTCCCTTGAGAATGCCTTCCTGCGCGCCCTCGGGCATTGCCGGGTGCTGGTACTGCTCGTTCATCACGGTCAGGTAGTAAAAAATGTCTTCCTGCTCCTGATACATGCGCCTGATGCCGTCTGCGATAATCACGGCAAGTTCGTAGGCAAACGCCGGATCGTACGACTGGCAGGTCGGGACCGGCAGCGCCAACACATGGCTCTGGCCGTCTTCATGCTGCAGGCCCTCGCCGTTCAGCGTCGTGCGGCCGGCGGTGCCGCCCATCACGAAGCCCTTCATCCGCATGTCGGCACCGGCCCAGATCAGGTCGCCGACCCGCTGGAAACCAAACATCGAGTAAAAAATGAAGAACGGAATCATGTTGATCCCGTGCGTGGCATACGAGGTGCCCGCGGCGATGAACGACGACATCGAGCCGGCCTCGTTGATGCCCTCTTCGAGGATCTGGCCGTCCGATTCTTCCTTGTAATAGAGCAGCGTGTCGCGGTCGACCGGCTCGTAAAGCTGGCCGCTGTGGGCATAGATGCCGACCTGGCGGAACAGCGCTTCCATGCCGAAGGTGCGCGCCTCGTCTGGCACGATCGGCACCACAAACTTGCCAATCTTTTCATCCTTGAGCAGCTTTGACAGCATCTTCACGAACACCATCGTGGTCGACGCCTTGCGCTCCGCCGTGCCTTGGTGGAACTCGTCGAACGCTTCGGTGAGATCGGTGGTCATCGGCTCGGTGCGGACGACCCGCTTGGGCACGGGACCGTTCAGGGCGGCGCGGCGCTCCTGGATGTACTTCATCTCGACGCTATCGGGCGCCGGACGGTAGAACGGCGCATCCTTGACGTCGTCATCCGAAATCGGGATGCCGAAACGCGTGCGGAACGCCTTCACCTCGTCGTCGTTGAGCTTCTTCTGCTGATGGCTGATGTTCTTGCCTTCACCCGACTCGCCGACGCCATAGCCCTTGATGGTGCGAGCGAGGACGAGCGTCGGCACGCCCTTGGTCTCGGTGGCGCGCTTGAACGCGTTGAACACCTTTTCGGGATCGTGGCCGCCGAGCGTCAGCTTCTTCAGCTGCTCATCCGATAAGTGCTTGACCATCTCGAGCAGGCGCGGGTCGGCGCCCCAGAAGTGCTTGCGGACGTAAGCGCCGCTTTCCACCGCGTATTTCTGGTACTCGCCGTCAACGATCTCGCCCATGCGCTTCACGAGTAGGCCGTCGGTATCCTTCTGCAGCAGGGCGTCCCATTCCGAGCCCCAAATGCACTTGATCACGTTCCAGCCCGCACCGCGGAAGATGGCTTCGAGTTCCTGGATGATCTGGCCGTTGCCGCGCACCGGGCCATCGAGGCGCTGCAGGTTGCAGTTGACGACGAAGATCAGGTTGTCGAGCTTCTCGCGCGAGGCCAGCGTGATGGCGCCAAGCGACTCGGGCTCGTCGGTCTCGCCGTCGCCGAGGAACGCCCACACCTTGGCATCGGTCTTCGGCTTCAGGCCGCGATCTTCGAGGTAGCGGTTGAAGCGCGCCTGGTAGATGGCCATGATCGGCCCCAGCCCCATCGACACCGTTGGGAATTCCCAGAAGTCGGGCATCAGCCAGGGATGCGGGTATGACGAGAGACCGCCGCCCTCCGCGAACTCGCGGCGGAAGTTCACCAGCTGTTCGTTCGACAACCGGCCTTCAAGGAATGCGCGGGCGTAGATGCCGGGAGAACCGTGGCCCTGGAAGAACACCACGTCGCCCTCGTTGCCGTTGTCGCGGCCGCGGAAAAAGTGGTTATACGCGACCTCGTACAGGGTGGCAGACGAGGCAAACGTCGAGATGTGTCCGCCAATGCCGTCTTCGACGCGATTGGCGCGCACCACCATGGCCATGGCGTTCCAACGAACCAGGCTCTTGATGCGGCGCTCGATCTCGCGGCTGCCCGGGTA
>JANLWW010000138.1:0-10667 GCA_031364805.1 Acidobacteriota bacterium | reverse complement strand
AAGAAAATCACACAAAGGGATGATTGGGGTCAGTCCCCAATTATCCCTAACTGTGATTTTCTTGACCTGACCCCAACTGATCAGACCCCAACTGATCAGGCGGCGGCAAGCGCGGGATCTCGACCAACCCGCTCAAGTATTCCCTGGTCTCGACGATGGTCGTCGCCACCAGCGTGGCGCCGGCCTCGCGCAGCACCTGCGTGCTTTCGTCGGCCAGTCCCGGCGGGCTCCAGCGCCCCACCAGTATCCGCAAGTCGGGCAGCGCCGAATGCAGCCGCTTCACCAGGTAGCGCGTCTTCGTCGGCGGGCTGGGCGGCAGGTCGGCTAGACAGATCACCGAGACGCCTTGTGTCTGCACTAACGACACCAGTTCTGAAGCGAGCAGCCGCCCGTTGGTCATCTCGATAACGACCGGCAGGTCGTCGATGGCCTGCGAGAGCATGGCTAACGCCAGTTCGTCGGCCGGTCCGTTGGCGGCGTGGCCCAGCACGCGCAATGGCTGGCGCGGGCCGGGTGCGGTGAGCGCCTGCTCCGCCGACTCAACCGCCGGGTCAACCGCCGGTTGCTGCCGTCGCATCGACTCCGAGGCATCGGTCAGCAGTTCACGGGTCGTCTCGATCACCGCAAGTTCTTCATCTGGCGACAAGCGCTGTTCCAATCGATCGCGTTCGGCGTAGTTGAGGGCCGGCATCAGCAGCGCGTCGTAGACCGATCCCCATGGTTCGTTCTTGATGTGGCGCTCGATCAGTTCGGCCGCCTCGCCCGGATCACGAGCCAGCAGACGCTGGTAGTAGCCGTACTCGGGCGCAAGCGGTGGCGTGTCGGCCATCAGCGTGCCGACAAACGACAGGCCAGGCACGTGCTTGCCGAGTACGACGAAGCACACCGTGAGCGGCGTCGCCATCAGCAGGCCGAGCGGTCCCCACAGCCAGGTCCAGAAGGCGAGCGAGACCAGCAGCGCAACCTGCGAGACACCTGCGGCACCCGCATACAGGACGGTTTCGAGCACCATGTTGGTGAACAGCTCGAGCACCAGGAACAGGCCCATGACCCACAGGGGATCGGTCCAGCCCGGGAGCGCGGCAAGGCTGACCACAATCGGCGCGCCGGCGCCGAGCACGGGTCCCAGGTAGGGGATGAAGCGCAAGGCGCCGCCCAGTGCGCCCCAGACCAGCGGGTATGGCACGCCGAGGAAATACAACCCGGTGGCAGCGGCGACGCCGTAGACGCCATTGACCAGCGACTGCATCAGCAACTGCTTGCTGACCCGAGTGCTTGCTTCGTCGAACGCCTTGGTGGTGACGGTCAGCCGGCCGTGGCCGATCAGCCCGATCAACCGATCGCGCAAGTCGCGGCGTTCGAGCAGCATGAAGATGACGAATGCGACCACCAGGCCGAAGGTGCCGAGCGGTCCCAGGATGGGAGCAAGCCACGCGAAGGCAGACGACTCTTTAACCGGAGCGGCTTCCACGACCACCGGCCGCTGGGCTCCGCGGGGGGGCGGATCGGGCTTGTTGATGTCGGTCTTAATCTCTTCGATCGTCTCCTGCAGTTTCTCGACGGTGCCGCCCTTGCCGGCGCCGCGCACGTCGGCGATCTTGGAGAGCATGTTGACGCGATAGGTGGGCAGGTCGTCGGCGAGGCCATTCATTTGCCGCGCCAGGCCCCAGCCTGCGAGTCCCAGCACCACGAATACCAGCGTGACCACCAACAGCACGGCCATCACGCGGCCCAACCAGCGCTCGAGCCACGTGACTGGTGGCGCCAGGACGAACGACAGCAAGAGGGCGAGGGCAATCGGCACCAGCACCGCCTGCGCCCAATACAGCACGCCAATGATCAGCACGCTGCCGGCGAACGTGACCCACGACTTCAACGAGTTCGACGCGTCATCCATGTGAGGTCCCATGACCACTGTAACGGTGCGCGTGCAGAGAATCGTCCACAATCGCCTACGGTTGAGGTCGGCCCGTGGGTCATACTCAAGGCGCATGCGCGAACCGATCATCTCGCGGACCTTCAGGGGCGCGGCCCGGGCCTGGTGGGACGATGACTGCACGCGGCTTGGCGCATCGCTGGCGTACTACACGCTGTTCGCGATCGCACCGATCCTGCTGATGGCCACAGCCATCGCGGGCATGGTGTTCGGTCCCGAGGCAGTGCGCGGGGAAATCGTCGGCCAGCTCGATCACCTGGTCGGCCGCGAAGGCGCGCTGGCAGTGGAGGGCCTGCTCGAAGCCGCCAGCGAGCGCCGCTCGGGCGTATTGGCGACCTTGTTCGGCGGCACGGCGTTCCTGATCGCCGCGACCGGGGCCTTTCTCGAGCTGCAGGTGGCGCTCAACACCATCTGGCGCGTAAAGCCGCGGCCAAGCGGACACCTCTACGCCTTTGTCATCGATCGGCTGCGTTCGTTCGGCCTGGTCGTCGCGATCGGCTTCCTGCTGCTGGTGTCGCTGACGGTGACCGCAGCCCTGGCCGCGCTGAACGCCTGGCTGTTCAACCTGTCGCCAACCAACGCCACGCTCTGGAGCATCCTCAACACGCTGATCTCGATCGTGGTGACCACGGGGCTGTTCGCGCTGCTGTTTCGCTTCTTGCCCGACGTGCGCCTGCGGTGGCGCGACGTGGCCACGGGCGCGCTGGTGACGGCTGGTCTGTTCACCGTGGGTCAACAGGTGATTGGCTTCTACCTCGGCCAGAGCGCCGTCGCCTCGAGTTACGGTGCGGCAGGGTCGATGATGATCCTGTTGTTGTGGGTGTACTACTCGTGCCAGATCGTACTGTTCGGCGCCGAGTTCACGCGGGTGTGGGCAGCGCGGCACGGAGTCAAGCCAAAGCCCGAGGAGTTTGCAGTCAAGGATCCGACAGCGGTGCAGCCGAAGTCGGCGTTGACCTCGGTCGATCCCCCGCCCCCGCTGCCTACGCAGGGATGATTGGGATGATTGGGGTCAGGTCAAGAAAATCACAGTTTGGGATGATTGGGGACAGAGCTCGGGGCGTTCAAAGTGAATGCATCTCCCCAAACCGGCACAGTGCGTTCGCCAGCCGCATCTGGCGCGGCGTTCGGCACTCCGGCTCGAACAGCCTTGGTGAGGCGACCAGAAACACCGCGCATCGCGCTCGTGACGTAGCCACGTTCAGGCGATTCAGGCTAGAGAGGCACTCCATTCCTCTCGGCGCATCTTCGGGGCGAGACGTCGCCATCGAGTAGATGACCACGGCGCAGGTTTGTCCCTGTCAGTTGCTGAGCCTCGCCCTTGTCGTTGATCCACAGTGAGCCCGGCGCGAGCAGTTGCTCGACGAGCGCGACCACGGCCGTGTGGTTTCATGCTCGCCGAAAACGTGCTGCAGAGCCGAGACGCCGACACCATCAGGATGGCTCGCCTTCTCGGGCTGATCGAGCTGACGTGGGTCACCGAGCAGCACCAGGCTGTTGGCGGCTTGCGCACCGCGAGCACCTTGGCCAGCGAGATGTGGCCGGCTTCGTCCACGAACAGCATGTCCGCGGTCGCGAACTCCTCGCGCGCCCCCATGATGCTGCACGCGCGCCTGCTGACGCAGGCGGCCGTAGGTGTCGCGCGATCCGCGTGCTGGCCTGAAAGCCACCGTCACTGTCATTTCTGCGAGAGCCGCGAGCGTGGCGTGTCCTTGAGCGTGCCGTCAAGAACTCGCATCTGCGGGAGGTGTACTCGGACGCAGTTTCTGCTGTGCGGATCGCCCCGTTCGTACGCAATCTCTGCAATGCCCTCGAGCAACGAACGCACGATCGTTGGGAATCTCCGCTAATTCCTGCTGGCCCGGCATTAGCAGGTTCTCGGTGCCGAGGACGTGCTGTGATGCCCTACGACAACGAGAACGACGCGACTAAGTTGATGCTTGAGCAGATTCGCGACGATATCAAAAGGCTGGGCGAAGGCTCTGAAGGCGGCCTGAGGCAGCTCTCCGAGCAAATCAAGGAACTCGACAAGAAGTGGGCTGCGAAATGGTCGCCGCATGACCTCTTGATCAAGAACCAGGAGAGGCGCCTCAGGGTTCTCGAACAACGACGGCTCGCGCCCGGTAGAGCAGGGCTACGGTAGTTCCAGCAACGTCGGCACGCGGAGGTTCTTGCCTAGTATGCGCGGGCGTCTTACGCCTGGGGTCAGGTCACGGAAATCACAGTTTGGGATGATTGGGGACAGGGCCCTACTGACCAGCCGGCCATCTCGCGGTAGCGGCACAGCGCGTTTGCTAACTGCATCTGCCGCGGCGTTCGACATTCGGGTTCAAACAGCCGCGGCGATGCCACCAGGAACACCGCGCAGCGCGCTCGTGACGTGGCCACGTTCAGGCGGTTCAGGCTGTAGAGAAACTCCATTCCTCGCGGCGCATCCTCGGGCCGGGACGTCGCCATGGAATAGATGACGACCGCGCACGTCTGACCCTGGAACTTGTCGACGGTACCGACCTGGACATCGCCGATCTTCTCCGCGATGCGATTCACCTGCGCGTTGAACGGCGCGACGATGCGGATGTCTGCCGCGGCGAGTTGCCTTTCCTTGCCGAACTCGTCGATCCACATGGATCCAGGCGCGAGCAAGCGTTCAACCAGAGAGACGACGGCTGCCACTTCTTCGTCCGATGCACTCCGACAGCCGTCGTGCTCGACGGGAACCATCCAGAACTTCGAGCCGGCCAGGGCCGCAATGCCGGCGAGCACCTGATGCTCCAATCCAGGCTTTGCCGTCAGCTTTCCCTCGTAGAACAGCTCCGACGTGAACGCCGTTAGCGACGGCGACATCCGCCACGTCGTCGGCAGGAAGACCCCCCGCTCGGCCGGCATCGTCTCGTGGCCGGCGAGCACATGATCCAGCGCAGACACGCCGACTCCATCGGGATGGCTGCCCTTCGACGGCTGCGCAAGCTGCTGCGGATCGCCGAGCAGCACCAGGCTGTTGGCCGCATGCGAGACGGCAAGGACATTGGCCAATGACATTTGCCCGGCTTCGTCCACGAACAGCACGTCCACTGCCTCGCGATACTCGTCGCGCGCCCACATCCATGACGTGCCGCCGAGCACCTCGACCTCTCGGCCAGCGATCGCCGACAAGGCGGGTCCGTTGTCCGCGAACTCGGCGATGGGCCCGGGCTCGCCGCTTACCTCTTTCGGCTTCTGGCCGACCCTGACCCCACCCGCCCCACCTGCTTTACCCGCCTGAGCAACCACCTCCTCCAGTAGGTTGCGAATGACCTTGTGGCTGTGGGCGGTGACACCCACCTTCTTGCCGGCGCGCACGAGCGCCAGGATCATCTGCGCACCGACATGGGTCTTGCCGGCTCCTGGCGGTCCCTGAATTGCCAGCGTGGTGCGATCAAGATCCGCGGTGATGCGAAGGGCGAAGTCCTGTTCCGCTTCGCCATCACGACGGGCAAAGGCGCCTGCCAACAGCCGCGGTGCGCGGCCGTGCAGCAACTGCATACCGCACATGTCGGCGCTGGCCGGGTCGTTCGATTCCGCCATCCTCAGCACCGACTCCTGCTGTACGTCAGTCGGAAACGCGGCGAATTCAAACGCCGCGGCCGGATGCACGTCGAACGCCGCCTTGCCCTTCTTCACATCCAGCGTGCGCTTCTCACGACCGTGAGCCAGCACTTCGCCAAACGGTTCATCCACCTGCAGCTTCAGCTTGTCGTCCTCTTCTATTTCGATGTCCTGCGGCGGATAGCTATAGCGGTCAACCCTGGAGCTCGTCGGCTTGCCGTTCTTGCCCATGAACCGTCCGAGATGCGCCATGAACTGCAGCCCGGCTACGGCCTTGCGTTCGTCAAACAGATCTTCTTCTGGCAGGTCGCGCAATCGGAAGTACTCCCACCATTCGGCGTTGATCTCACGCCGGTGCCAGTCGACGAGATAGGCCATCAGCCACTGCGCGTGGTCCGGATGCGAGGGTGCCGATGCGTCAGCGGGAATGGACGACAGAATTCGCGCGCGCACAGCGTCGGCGCGCTGCTGCAGGGCGGGCGCCTTCTCGTTAGCCTCTTTGGCCTTCACTTGCGGCCGCGGCACATCCGCCCCGGCGGCGAGTGCCGCCGTTCGCAGTTGTTCCAGCCAATCTCGGAGCGCCTGCGTCGAGCGGCAGTCGTCTTCGTTGTAGCCTTGCACGGCGTCGCGAATCTCGTGCGCGAGCGCGTCCACCGCCTTGCTCTCGAGCGCCATCTCCACCGCCAACAGCGGTTCGCGCACGTTGGCCAAGGCCACGTTGCGGGTGAAGGCGTAGTACTGCTCCAACTGCTTGATGGAATAGCTCTCGACTCCTGCACGCACGGCCTGTCGAACGATGGGGTATAAGTCGACGAAGCGTTCGTTGCGCAACAGCTCGTCGAGCGCCTCAACGCGCGTCACGTAGCGCCCGGCCAACTTCTTGAACGCCGTCGTCTCGTAATGATTGAAGTGGTAGACGTGCGTCCCAGGATCGGCTTGCACCATCGCGGTGATGACATCCATCACCTCTTCGAACGCCGTCTTCTCCTGCGCGTCATCCACGGCCCACCACGCGCGATAACCATCGACATTCCACACACCGAACAGGTATTCGCGTCCCCCTTCTCTCGCGAACGCCGCCCCTTCCAGATCCAGAAACAGATCGCCGGGTGATGGCGGGGGCAAACGCCGCAGCCCCGCACCCTCATCAATCGGCAGCATCTCGACGATGGGGCGCTTCTCGGTGCGCTGCTGATGCTGCACGCGCGCCTGATCACCGAGGCGGTTGTAGGTTTCGCGCGCCCCGCGTGCCGGCTTGAACGTCACCGGCACGGCCATGGTCGCGGCCGCCGTCAGCGTGGGCACGCCCTGCGCGACCAGCTCGACGCGATGGCTGCGGCCGGAGCCGGCGATGTAGGAGAGATGATCGTCCTGGCGCCGCCGCCCCTCGCATCGCGCTGCCCAGCCGCACACCTGGCAGGCATCAACGGGTTCGGGATAGTGCTCTGCGATCAGCGCCTCGTGCCCCGTCGACAGTTCCTGAGTCAGCGACCGGCGCACCATGCGGTAGTAGGCGGCAAAGTCAGCCACGCGGTAGCGCTCAACGCCGACCGGAGTGACAACGGCGAACCAATCAGGCACCAGGCCCTGCATCGAGCCGAGCATGTCGGAGTAGGCGGAGAGCTGAAGGATGGTGCCGCCCTTGGTCTCGCGCGCTAGCTTGGTGTCGTGCGCTTCGTACGACCATCTGGCGAGCGCGCTCGGCATCTCCACACGCCTCAGGATGTCGGCATACCCCGCGATGCGCTCACCTTCCAACCGCGCTTGAACAATGACCTCCGCGCCGGCACGCATCGCCTCAACGGTGCGCGCGCCGTCTTTGTCCGCATCCACAACGTTCAGCCCTTCGGCGCGCAGCGTATCCACGTAAGCCAGCTCGTGCTCTTCGCCGTGCTTCTGCAGGATGGCCGCGTAGGGGTTAGTGGATGCGGGCCGGGAGAGCACCTTGTGGGCCACGGCCAGGTCGAGGCCGGCCTTATGGCGACAGGAGAGGAAGCTGGAGAGGTCGGAGGGAGAGATGACGAGGGCGCCGGCGTCGAGCTTCATCGGGCATCAGCATAACCGGCGGCTGTGTCAGGCGAGGTCATTCCGAAGGCCGCGGAGCATCATCGCCCGAGCACGACATCGATACCCGACAGCACCAAGTCAACTCTGGCTCGCGACAGCTTGCCGACGCGCTCCGACAGGAACAACTTATCTAGCGTGACAACCTGCGACACGTTGGCGACAGAGTCTGTCGGCAAGCTTGTGGACTGGGACGGCAGAGCAACGTTTCCAGGCGCGTCTGCCCATTTCAAGTTACTGGTCAACGGAACGCAGACAACCGTGGCGATGCGGCTTCGGTTGAGCGCATCACCCTGAACCACGACCACTGGGCGCCGGAAGCCCGGCCCAGATCCCTTGGGCGATGGAAGCTCGGTCCACCACACTTCGCCCTGGGAAATCACCATTTCGATTTCTCTAGCACTCGGCGGCCCACGGCGGCGACGAACGGATCCAAACCGTCGTTGACCTCGGCGCAAACGCGGTTCATGGTGTCTGTGACCTCCTCGGGTGCGTGACGCGCAACATACTCCCGCAATGCCGAGCTATAGACCTCGCTGCGCGATCGGCGGCCCCGCTTGGCCAGTCGTTCCGCTCGATCAAACACATCGTCCGGGATGGAAACCGCCGTTTTCATACCACGAGTATAACCGCCGTCCGCGGCGTCGGCAAACCTGAGCGCGGTCGAACCGATGCGGCTGCTGATCACGAAACGACAAATGCCATCGTCTCGAGCGGAGCGGCAAGACGAAAGATCTGCCACCCACCGCTCGATGAAGTACGCAGCAACTGCCGTGAAGGCTGTGCGCGGAATCCCGCTAGTGACACGCGCCGTAGGCGCAGGCCTCAGATGGCCGCGAGTCTCTCAACCGTGTCCGGAAACCGCTTGACCAGCTTGATCAGCAGCGCGGCCTGGGCATTTGGTTTCGCTCGGCCCTGCTCCCAGTTCTCCAGCGTACGAACGTTCGTGCGGAGGTAGCCGGCGAACACGGTTCGCTTCTTGCTCAAGCTCTTCCCTCCGAGACGGCTTCCATTGACACTTATACGCTACTTGCGTATGGCATGACAGGTGTTAGCGGAAACACACTGGGCTTTTCAAGAAAGGCGATGAGATGAGCTCATGAGGCGCACCGTAAGCGTCGCCGCTTTCTTGAAAACTCCAGTGTGTTTCCGCGGGTCCATGCCGCTGTCGCACCGTCGTCTGACCTAATTCATTCCACCGCGATCTTCGGTCGAACGCCGTCGTCCTCGACGATGGTAGCTTCGTCGATGAGGTCGAACGCATGCCTGCTCGAACGCGTTTCTCAGGTCAAAGGGGCTGAAGCCCAATCCGACGGAGCTTCCCGAGGAATTCCGGACCAAGAAGCGAAAGCCGAAGGCTTAGGTTCGGTTCTTCGGACGGGTGAACCATGAGCGATTCAAGAGACCCGCAGATTTGCACAACGTGCGCGGACACACAGAAGTTGGTCAAACAACTGGACGAGCGTTTGACGGCGCTTGAGATCGAGGTTCGCGGGGATCCCGCTGGCGTCTTGTTCGACGCATTCGAGGCCGAACAGGAACGACGGCAGGACCGGCTGACGGCTATTGAAAACTACCGCCGCCTCCAGCAAGAGGAGTTCTACCAGAAGTTGCCAGAGCTGAAGGCGGCTGCCGAGCAACAGCGCGCGAAATACGCGGCGTTCATGCGGGCGCGTGGATTCGAGCCGTAATCTAGACTGACCCTTGCTCTCCGCAGCCGTGGCGGAGGTGGGGCTTACTCGGAGACGAAGTCCGTCACGGATCGCACATGCTGCGCGAGCAGTGGGTGCTCCGCCAGCTTCCGCGCAAATCTGACGTCGCCCGTCATGACCTGCGTCTCGAGACGGACGGCGAGGGTCAGGTAGGTGGCGTCGAGCCACGTGCGGGCGGCCACCGAATGCACTTCTGACACGAACCACTTCACCACGAGGCTGGCATCGACGACGAAGACGCTCACCGCGCGTCCCGGTCCTCGCGAATCAAGGCGGCGCTGTCTGAGTGTTCAGAATGCGCCAGCCGTTTCAGCCATTTGGACGAGAGGCGGCGCGTCTCTGCCAGGTTGCGTGTGTTGGCGCGGCGCAGCACGTCGTGGATCTCGGCCTGCAGCGATCGGCCGTTGGCTTTGGCCGCGACCTTCAGTTGCTTCAGCACGTCGTCGTCGAGGTCGCGGACTAGTACGTTGGCCATGGTACGGTGCCTCCCGATAACGGTATCATCGTGATACCAGCATTCACCCCTGGCGAATCCGGCGACGCTGGTTTCAGCCCACTCCCAGGATCCACCCTTCAATCTCCGCCAGCTTGCGATCGTCGACATCCAGCGCGGGGTGCAGTGCGGATGCCAGGGCGCCGTTGGCGTCGGCGGTGCGCATCCACTCGGCCACCACCCAGGCGTCGTGCTGGTCGGGGTTGCGTCCGTCAGCTGGATACGTCCGGTTCCACAGGCGCGGGTAGACCTCCATAATCGCGGAGGAGCCGGACGGGATGTCCCAGCCATCGAATGGCCAGAAGTGCAGCGGCCGGGTCACGCGCTGGCGGATGTAGCGCAGCCACGGCAGGCCCGAGTGCGTGGACTTGGCGACCGAACCCGGCACATCGAAGTGAAACACCGACTTGGCCGAGCCGGCGCGCGTTTCGGTGAGGCGTTTCCAGCGCGTGTTCCCGTTGCGTGCCGCGCCATTGCCGTCGGCGCCGTCGCGGACGAAGTCCACGTAGATGTGATCGCCGTCGGTTGGCCAGTGAAGGCAGAAGTCGTCGAGGAACGCGGGCCAGTCGTGGCGCAGTCCGTGTTTCTTGAAGTAGGCCATTGGGAACGAGAACCCGTGGTCGATGCCGACGATGGTGGGGCGATCCTCAGACAGGCGGTCTAGGAGCCACATGGCTATCTCGCGACGGGACCAGTACTTCCGCGGACTGGGCGGCGGTGGCACTTCCACCGGCGGCGCGGACCGGTCGGCCGTGTAAACGCGAAGGCCTTTGAGGCTGGCGGTGGCGACTTCCGCGCCAGAGTAGTCGATGCCGATGTAGCGCTCGAACTGCACCGACTAGATCCGCGCCCGAGCCTCACGGAAGACGTCATCGGC
>JANLWW010000125.1:0-26581 GCA_031364805.1 Acidobacteriota bacterium | reverse complement strand
GAGTGCCTCGCGGCGGACCGCGCGGGCGGTGAAACCAGCGGAGGCAGGGGAAATGCTCTGGGCCGCCACCGGTTGGCTGCCTGACAGGCGGATGGATGACACGCGACCGTAGCGCGAGCCCCACAGCCGCTGGCCCTCGGCGAGCGAGATGATTGCCTTTGGTGCCGCGCGGTAGCGGTCCCAGTAATCCTCGTCGTGCGGGCGGATGCGCTTCAGTTCCACCGGAAATGGCGGGTCCCACGATGTCATGTCGGCGGCGTCGCTGATGCCGGGGTAGTCGGGCGTCAGCGTCGGGTCGGCGCCGATGCCGGTCATGGGCGAGACGCCGACCAGCGTGAACTTGGCGCTCGACGTCGCCAGTCCGTCTTCGTCAGACCACAAGAAGTATTCGAGCGTCACCTCGTCGCCAATGCGGGCCTTCAGGTCGGTGGCCGCCCACTCGTTCAGCCAGATCGGCGCGTGGCCTGAAAACTCTGGCGCCATGGGTGGCTCGGCGGCTGGGTTTCCTGACGGCCCCACCGCTCCCAGCATGCGGTTATAGCCATCGAGATCGACCGCCGAAACAGTGGAGTAGGGAACCTCGCGGTCACCGATTCGGATCGAGTTTGCGACATAGGTCAGCGCCGGCACCAACATCCGCTGGTCCCGGGCGGCGAGGTCTTCGATGGTGGTGACCAGATCGTCGGTGAGGAGTCCTGCTCGCGTCTCTACCAACGTGGCGCCCGACTTGGCCGCGCGCACGCGCAGGCCGAGATCGTCGAGCGCGGCGGCCGGCGTAATCAGGTCGCTCACCAGTTTGGCGGGGTCCACTTCCGACGCATCGTTCAACGCGATCAGGATCGTGTTGGCGCGATCGCCCAGTCCCAGGTCGCGTTGCAGGCGTCCCATCGGCAGATACACCGCAAACACCGGCCCCTGCGACGGCGCCAGCGAAAACTCGCCGAGCGCCGCATCGTCCAGGACCCGCACCACGGTCACGCGAATGCGTTCGCCGGTGGTTTCGCGGCGGCCCTGGAGCGTGGACAGCGGAATATCGCTGGGTTTTGCGATGCGCAGCGTGATCGAGTCGCCCGCCTTGGCACCAACCTCCCGCGCGAGCGCGGCGCTGATCAGGGCTTCACGCCCGGTCACACTGAACCCCTCGATGCCGTGAAAGCGGCCGAAGCGTTCGTCGATGCCGTAGACCATTACCTTGCCGGCGGTCTGCTTCGATTCGTCATGCACGACGGCGCCGCCGAACACGACAAGCGGGGCGGCCGAGCGAACCACGCGATAGGCATCGACCCGTGCGCCGAGCGGCGTCTGCTGTGGCTGCGTGGACCTGGTCAGCAACGCATCGGCCAGCGCGGAGCGAAAGAACGTTGGGGAGGTGACGATGACATCGGTCGCTCCCAAGCGACCGAGCGCGAGCTGCTTCAAGCTGTCACGGACCGAGGCGCCGACCAGCAGGGCGCCGGCCAGCACGGCGACGGCCACGGCGACGCCCAGGACGACCATGACGTGTGTGGCGGCGTAAAAGCGCAGGCTCGCGCGGGTCAGCGAGCGGCTTGCGACTTGGGGCCTGGGGCTTGGGCTGTGGTTAGGCACGGATCAGACCGTCAGGGCGCCCCGGCTCATCGACCAGCGCCGTTCGAACCTGGCGCCGAGCGCTTCACTGTGGGTCACCACCAGCAGCATGGTGTGTTGTTGCGCGTGCAGCCGCAGGATCAGATCGGCGACGACCTGCGCGGTTTCAGCATCAAGGTTGCCTGTCGGCTCGTCGCACAGGATCAGGCGTGGCTGCCGCACCAGCGCGCGGGCGATGGCGGCGCGTTGCTTCTCTCCGCCTGACAGCGCCGAGGGCAGGTGATCCAGTCGATCTGACAATCCCACCTGCGCTAGCAACGTCCGCGCCCGTTCTGGCGCGTCCTTGTCGGCTTCGCCGACCAGCGTCGGGACCAGCACGTTCTCGAGTACGGTGCACTGCGGGAGCAGGCAGTGGTCCTGCAGCACGAAGCCGATCTCGCGGTTGCGGAACGCCGCGAGCCCTTCCGGTTTCAGGGTGTAGGGATCCTTGCCATCAAGGCGAACACCGCCGCTCGTCGGCGGCTCCAGGCCGCCAAGAATGTAGAGCAACGTACTCTTGCCCGATCCCGACGGCCCCATCACGCACGCCGAGTCGCCTGGCGACAGCGTAAGCGAGACATCCGTCAAGACGACGAGGTCGCCGGCGGGGGAGGGGTAGGATTTCGAGAGGTGGGTGGCTTCGAGCATCCGAAGCTAAAGAGTAGCATCGGGATCAGCCGGCAGGGCTGCGGCTATGCAAGTAATACGGACCGCGCCACGACCGCGCGGCGACGAGGTTTGGGGAGTGAACACCATGGCCACCAGGTCAGCGAAGAAGGCACCGGCGAAGATGACCAGGAAACCGGCTGGAGTTGCCCCGAAGTCGTCCCGGCGGATCGATCAGCTGATCGCGGAGACCGGCGATTGGCGGGGCGAGCGGCTGGCGGAGATTCGCGCGCTCATTCGCGCGGTCGATCCCGAGGTGATCGAAGAATGGAAGTGGATGGGCACTCCCGTCTGGTCGCACGCCGGGATGTACGTCCTCGCCAACCCTCACAAGGACAAGGTGAAGCTGCAGTTCTTCCACGGCGCCCGGCTCGCCGACCCCAAGAAGCTCTTCAACGCGGGCCTGACGGGCGGCACCTGGCGAGCGATCGACTTTTTCGAGGACGATCCGATTGACAGGCCGGCGCTCAAAGCCTTGCTGCGCGCGGCGATCGCGTACAACTCCAGGCACTCGGTCCCGAAGAGCAAGGGGTCACGCCGGTCGCTTCTTTGAAGTCGGCCGTCGTCCATCGCTACCGAGCGGCTTCGCGCGCCATGTGATCGGTCGTTTCACATACGCCGCGACCTTGAGGCTGGTGAAGCGCTCCGCTGCGCCGACCAGTTACGGCAGTATGCCCGTCACGTTCGCCCAGACTGGGCCGACCGCGCGGGTCGCGCAGAAGATTTCGAGACCCACCGTCGCATATCGAAGGCCCTTGGTGACGTCCGGGTCCGGGCCCGCTGAGCTACTCGGCGCGTTGTCGGCAGCCCTCGTCCGCGTTGGCTGCCGGTGGTATCTCTTCGGCGCGCAGGCGGTGACCATCTGGGGCCGTCCGCGACTGACCACCGACGTCGACGTGACCGTCGAGATCGCGTCGGGCGCCACCGAAGAGTTCGTCTCGACCATAAGGTCGGCGGGCTTTCACCTCACTCGTCCCGAGGGGGCGCCTGGTCCAGAGCGATCATTCGGACTTTCGAGGTGAGCCGGGGCCCGACTCGCCGGCTATGGCCGACTGATACGCCGTGAGCACTTCGCGAGCCATATGATCGGTCGTGTAGTGGGCGCGTACGCCCGTCGCGCCGCTTCGGCCCAACCCGGCCGCCCGCGCGGGATCGCGCCAGAGGTCGTAGAGCGTAGCCGCGATGTCGGCGCCGGCGGCAGACGCCGCGAGCAGGCCGCCACCGGTGCGCGCGATCATCTCGGGGAACGCGCCGTGGTTCGGCTGCACCACCGGCACACCGCACGCCATGGCTTCGAGCAGGTACAGACCCTTGGGCTCAACATAGTCGGTCGGCACCGAGAAGACGTCGAGGTCGTGGAAGAACGCCACCTTCTTGGCGCGTTCAACCGTGCCGCGGTAGACGAACTCGTCACCAAGCCCGGCAGCGGCGAGCCTCGCGCCGATCCCCTCTAGGTACGGGCGATGTTCTGGTGGCAGGTATCCGGCCGCGATCAGCCGAGACGGTGGCAGGCCTTTCTCGGTCCTGAGGATGCGGTACGCGTCGGCGAGATTGTGCAGGCCTTTCTCCGGCGCGATGCGCGCGAAGAAGCCGACGGTAAACGGAGCGGTGCGCGTTCGCTTCGTCTCGGTCAGGTCATCCACGTTCACGCCCAGCCTGGCGACGCGCATCTTGTGCGCCGGAATAGCCAGGTAGTCCTGCATGAAGCGGGCGTAGTACTCGCTAACCGCAATGAAGAGATCGACGTCTGCCACCCGCGCGCGTACCAGTGCCAGTGCCTCGGACCGATAAGGTTCAGGCAGCGCGTCGAGAAACAGGTCTTCGCCTTGCAGCGTCATCACGATCGGGCAGCCGAGCGCGCGCTTGAGCGGCGCTGCCAGGCCAATCAGCAGCGTGTAGGGGATGTTGGTAATCTCAGGCCGGGGCTCGTCGCGCAGGAACTCGAGCAGCTTCTCGATCTCCGACTTCTGGTGTCCGTGTTCGCCCTGTAGCGTGGATACCGTGAGCGCACCCAATTGTTTCGGATCCACTGAGATCGATCCGCTGGTGAACGCCTTGATCACGCCGGGCGCGTCGAGCATGCGGCTGACAAAGCGGGGCGCCTTGCGAAACATGGCCGAGTGCTGTTCCAGGAAGACGCTGATGCCGCCAAAGAACACCTGTTGGTGCCGGCTGACGTTCTCTTCGTCGGTGAGCGTCGGCGTGTAGAACGGCAGCAGCGTGACGTCGTGCCCGTGCTTGATTAACCGCGCGGCCAGCGCGTTGTCGCGCAGGCAGCTGCCGCAATACATGGAGGCGGCGCCAGCGGTCAGGGACAGAATGCGCATGAACGCGATTCGCGGTTCGCCATTCGCTAGTCGAAAGAACTACGCGAGGCGCTGAATGGCCCGCCTCGCATAAAGGTGCTCGAACAGGTTGCCCTCGTGTGGCTGGTCCCACCCGATCTGGGTCGTCGACAGTGGACCGAAGTTCAGGCGATCCACATGCGGAGAGGCGACAAACCGCGCGCGGAACGACGGGTCGTTCGAGATGCAGGTGACCACCAGCGACGGCCCCAGGCAGTCAGGCAGGTCCGCGGCCGGCACTTCGACGACGCTCGCGAACGGAAACAGGAACTCGCGATTGGCGAGCGGATGCGTGACATCGCAGCGGACAATGGTCGGCAGCAGGTAATTGCCGCCATGCGCCGAGGCGACGCGATCAGCATCGCGCACGGCAGCCGACGCGTCCCGTGCCGTGCCGCTTTCGCCGGTCAGGTCGGCGTCGATCATCGACGAGATGCGGCGAGCGGTATCCGGATCCGCGAACGGTGCGAGCACCGCCTCGGGGTCAGCCGATGCCCGCGGGGTCACGCGCGACAGGCGCGTCGCGAGCGCATCAGCAATCTTGTCGCCGTGCCTGGTCACCCAGACGCCAGACGCGTTCACGCACGAGCGGCCGCCGTTGTTGGAAATCGATTCCGCGATGACATCGATGTACTGTTCCCATTGGTCCGCGAGGTCGGGGCCGATCACTACCTTGCTGTAGCCAGGACCGTGCACTTCCACGCGGCCCTCGGCCTTCCAGCGCTTGGTCGAGCCGACGTCGCCGAACACCATGCCGCGACCAGTGGAGCGCAGGATCTCGTTGCCGCCGGCGTGGTCGGTCGGGTAGTAGGCGAAGACCTCGGCGGGAGCGCCCGCCTTCACCCAGGCGTAGATCATGCGGAGCGGCGTCCACGGCTCGGCGCTTCCGGGCTTCAGCACCAGCGGCATCTTCAGCACCGTGGCCGGCGCCCACAGCGAATGCACGCCGGGCGAGTTGCTCGGCAGCACCACGCCCATGGCATCGCCACGGGCGAAGAAGCTGAGCATCTGGCCATTGACGACCCCGTAGCCTTCGTCGAGCACGGTCAAGTCAAGGCCGCGCGTCAGGCCGGCAAGGACCTCGCTCACCTTGCTGAGCACGCCGTGCACCTTCAGCATGTTGCGCTTGACGTTACTGAACGGCGCGCCGGTGGTAGCCGACACCTGTTCAATGTAATCCTGCGGCGACTGCATGGTGCCGCTGTCGGGATCGAGCGGCAGTGTGTCGTTGAGGAAATGCTCTGCGGCACGTCCCGCCATGGCGACCAGTTCCGCATAGGGAATCGCCTGCAGCTTGGCGCGGGCCTCGCCCTGGCGCAGCAGGTCGCGGCGAATCAGGCCGACGTTGGCCTGGCTCATCGAGACGAACGGCTCGCGCGTGCGGAAGTGCGGCGTCACCACCTGGTTGACGCTGCGGTAGGGCTGCCCCCATCTCAAGATTGGTAAGTGAAGCATGGTGTTCGCTGTTCGCTGTTCGCTATTCGGTGTTCGCGGTTCGACTCGCGACTAATAGACACCCTCGACCACTGATTTTTGGAAGCGGGAGAAGGGGCGGACATTCCTGACGCCGTCCCACGGGTACTGCTCACACGGCGCTTCGCGTTCGCACTCGTCGCGTTCGAGAAAGCGCGGCATGAAGAATTCCTTGGTGAGAGTAGTCAGCCGCACCCGGCCGGTCTTGCCGTACTCGACCAGCCTGGTGGGATGGTCGGGATCGACGACCTCGATCATCGCGCGCGGCGCCGGCGGGTAGTAGATAATCGCCCAGTTGTCATCCTTGGTGGGCGGCTTGCTTGGCCCGAGGCCCATCAGCGTGTTGCCGTAGGTGGGTGCGAAGTGCGCGCCTTCCATCAATTCCTCGACCGCGAAGCGATGGAACTGCGGCGTCATTTCAGTGCCGCCGCAGAACACGCCAGTGATGCCCGCCTTCTTGAGCGAGATACGCTCGCACAGTGCCTCGAGCAGCTTCGGTGTGGTGAACAGGCACTTGATGCCGTCGTGCGCCTTGAGCAGGGTCAGCGCCTGGTCAATGACGTGGCGCTTGTAGAGCTCCATCATCTCCATCTCGCCCATCTTGATCAGCTTGATGACCCAGCGCGGGTCGAGGTCAACCATGAAGCAGATGCCGCCGCGATGTTGGGCGAGGTGCTCGATCGCCAGCCGCAGGCGCCGCGGGCCGCTCGGGCCAATGTGCAGCCAGTCGGCGCCCTTGGGAAACTTGTCGTCAGGCAAAGTCGTGCTGAACTGCTCGTAGTCGATGCGGAAGTCGTTGATGTTGATACGAGACTTGGGCACGCCCGTGCTGCCGCCGGTTTCAAACGTGTAGATCGGTTTGTCCTGGTACGCTTTCGGCACCCATCGGCGCACCGGACCGCCGCGCAGCGACTCGTCCTGGAAATCGCCGAACTTGTCGAGGTCGTGGTACGACGAAATCTCCTTGCGCGGATCCCAGCCGGCCTTGTCAGCCCAGTCGAGCCAATAGGTGCAGCCGGTTTCAGGAGAGAAATGCCATTGCATCAGTTCACGAACCCACGCGTCGAGCGTGGTGCGGGCCTGGTCGAGTGCGGGGGCGGCGACGGGCATATCAGGGAATTGTAGTCCACAGGCGAGGGCTTTCGGCCCTCGTGGGGCTCGCGCCGATGGCGCTCGTGGGGTTCGACGTTCGCGTCTCATCGGGCTCGGGGCTGCGTCCCTCGTGCAATCTCTATTTCGCGAAACCAGCCCCTACGAGCGGCAAAGCGTCGAGCCCTACGAGGTGGTCAACCGCCGAGCCGCCGCAAACGGATACCCCCGCAGCAGGGCCGCGTCCAGCGACTTGTCGTGACCGTAAATGTCGTCGACGAAGAACACCACCTGCTCCGAGTTGACGTGGACGGTGTCGTAGAACACGACCACGGCGAGCTTCTCCTTGAGGTTGACCTGCATGGTCTTGTCACCCTGCATGGCCGCGTCAATGCGCTCGCGGGTCCACGTCGGATCCAGTCGCAAGACCCATTCGGCGAAGCGCGCCGGGTCCTCCAGCCTGATGCAACCGTGGCTGAAGTCGCGGCGTGTCCGCGAGAACAGCTGCTGGGCGGGAGTGCCGTGCATGTAAACGTTCTCGGAGTTCGGGAAGATGAACTTGGCAAGGCCCAACGAGTTCGACGGCCCTGGCCGCTGGCGCACGAACAACTTACCCGACGACACCTTGGCAATGTTGGTTTCGCTTGCCGGCAGGGACGCGGCATCGTCGGCACCACTTGCGACGATCGCCATGTTCTGGCGATCGAGGTAGGACGGGTCTTTCCGCAGCGCCGGAATGATCTCGCCGGTGATGATGCTAGGCGGCGGGTTCCAGTAGGGTCGGAAAACCACATATTCCATCTGGTCGACGAAGATCGGCGTCTGCGTGTTGAGCGCCTTGCCGACGACGACATTCATGCGCAACGGTTCTTCGCCGCTTTTCGGATCGGTCGCCCACATCCGGAACAGTGCGACGTTGACGAACACATTGGGCCGGTCGCTGTTGTCCGGCAGCCAGCGTCCGCGCTCCATGGCCAACTCGATCTGCCGGACTCGCCTTGCCAACGGCACGTTCAGGGCCTTGATGGTGGAGGCGCCAATGACGCCGTCGGCCTCGAGGCCGTGACGATCCTGGAAGCGCTTGACCGCGTCTACCAACGCACCACCGTAAACAGGCACGGCTGGCTGGGGCGTCGCGGTGGCTGCGGTCGGCCCGGCGGCGGGCGCGGGCAGTGTGGTAGATGTTGCGGCTGAATCGGCCGTCAGGTCACCGGTAGCGGTCAATCGTGTGACGAGCTGGGGCACGCCGGCCCAGGGCTTACCGGGCGCGATCTTGGTCTGGCCCCTCGCCAGTTCGGGCACGGCGGCCGGTTCACCCTGAAGGGCGGTGGCCTTATAGAGGGCAAGTTTCTGTTTGGCGCGCTGGTAGTGGGCGAACTTCGGCTCGAGCGAATCAAGCACGGCGCCAAGATCGTTGTCGGCGCTTGCGCGGCGCAGCGAACCAGCGATATCGGTGCTCTTGGCCGCCGCGGCGTAGTTCCAGTTCATGGTGGCCGGATCGACCCGTCCGGCATGCACCGCCCTCGTCATCCGCGCCGCAGCAACGCTGACCATCAGGTCGAAGGTTGCGCGGTCGCGGGCCGAGGCAGTGCCGGCCTTGATTCCCGGCCATTGTCCGGCAAGCATTGCCGCGTCGTAGTCTGCAGGGTCCAGCCCGTAGTCGCCGGCCCGGGCAATTGCGGCTAATGCGGGTGCTAATCTGGCCACCGGAGCCGTCAGGTCGAACCACACCAGTCGGTCGGCCTGCTCTGAATAAACAGCTCGGAGGTCGGCGACCACATCACCCAAATTGCTCCACTTGGTGCCTTCGAGTTGGCCTGCCGCGAGCACCTGATCGACGGCGGCGACCACCTCAGCCTCCGGCGTCGTCTTGGCCTGCGAAGCTGACTGCGTCCTCGCGAGAGTTGCCCCATTCCCCGGGTCATCGCCACACGCAGTGAGCGTAAGAAGGCAAAAGAGAGGGACGAGGACGAGGCGCAGTGAACACATGCGCCTCGTCTGTTGCAATTTGGACGCCAGCCAGGGACCGCCGTAAGGGTGGGCCGCGGCATGACCGCGCGCCCGCCCCGAGGCATCGTTGGTTTCAGAAATTCAGTTGCGCGCCAAACTTCACGTAACGCGCTTGCAGCACGTTCAGCGGGCGCAGCCAGGCCGAGCCGAACGTCGTGATCAGCGAGGCCGGCGGCTCGCCGGCGTTGGAGGTCGCGCCCACCGAGGCGTTCGAGTTGGTCAGGTTGAAAACGTCGGCCATAACCTGCAAGCGCCTCGTGCCGCCGAGTCGGAACGGCTTCGAGATCCTGAGATCAATCTGCGTCCGTCGTGGTGTGAACATGGTGCCCGGCTTCACGAGCGGCACGACGCGCGAGGTATTAGCACCGCCTGAGAGCGGCCGCCCCAGGTTGGTAGCGGCCTCAGCCTGCGTGATGTTCCACTGCGCCAGAATCTGCTGCCCGGGCAGGTTCTGCACCACGCCGCCAATCTGAAGGTCCTGCCAGGGCAGGGTATACGACCCGTTCAGCTTGGCCTGTGTGAGCACACCCGAGGTGAAGTCGCAGTACGAAAAGGCCGAACCCGTGAGGCCGAACTGTTCGGCCGGATTATCGACAAATGCGTCGCATTGATTGAACCGCGTGCGGCCGACCGCCACGCCGCCATTGAGAAACACGCCGCGGCCCATCCGGGCGCTGAACGCCACGTCGACGCCGTCGAACACCTCTTCCTGCTTCACGTCGAGCTTGTCGACGCGGGTCACGAGGTTATTGGTCGCGACACCGAACTTGGCGGGAACGATGTCGTAGAGGCCGCAAATTTGCTGCCCGCCGCCATCGGGCAGCCGCGGGTCCCGCGGGGCGGTCACGCAGTACGGTTGAAAATCTGCCGGCGTGACGTCGAGGTTGTCGGTGACCGTGAAGTTGCCCTGCGCACGGCGATAGTAGGCGACATCGACCGACAGTCGCGACATCAGTTCCTGCGTAATGCTGGTGGAGAATTCCCAGTTGTTGCGGCGCTTGCCGAATCCTTGGATCGAATCGGGATCGAAGCGGGTCGCGACATTGACCGAGCCGAAGGCGTTGTTGGCGAGTGGTCCCAGTTCCGATACCTGAGGAACGCCGTCGTTGTTGGTGTCGGTCCAACTGCGCGTGGTGTTGTTGACCGAGGTATTGAAGGGATTCAGCTGGCGCGCCACGCCAACGGTACTCGGAACCACATAGCGGCTCAGTGTCGCCTTGACTGCCGTCTTGCCGTTGCCGAACAGGTCGTAAGCCAGGCCCAGCCGCGGCGCGATGTCTTTGTAGTTTGGGACGTTGGTCAGTTCATCGAAGCTGCGCGGACCAATCCACGTGCCGCCCTCGGCAGTCTGCTTCTCAACCTTGTTATTCAGATAATCCCACCGCACGCCGAGGTTGGCCGTCAGCCGATTGATCGTCCACGTGTCTTGCAGATAGATGCCCAGGTCGGCGACCAGCCGTTCACGCGCAGTGTAAGGCGTGGTGCGAACCGTCACCTGGAACGGCACCCCGTTGCGGACCGTCAGCGCGGTGTCGTGGCTGGTGTAGACATCGGTCACCGCCGGGCCTTCCTGAAGCGTGAACCCGAGCCGGAACGCGTGCGAGCCGGTCACGTACGACAGCGCCGAGCGATACGAACGCAGCGACGTGTAGTTGCGCGAGAAGGTCGCCGAATACGCGCGGAAGTTGATCCCGGTGGTCTGCTCGGTCACCGGATAGCCCCTTGACGTGGTTGAATCCTCAACCGGCTCGCGCGTCCAGATCTCGGTCATGTTGCCCGCCGCCGCCTCGAACAACAGCCGCGACGACAGGGTCGATCGGAACGTCAGCGTCTCGAAATGATTGATCGGCAGGTTCTGCAGCTGTGAGGCATCCGGTTGAATGGTGCTGACCAGCGTCCAGTGCTCGGTGCGGCGCGGGGCGTAGTTGTAATAGGCCGAGAGCTTGTTCTTCGGGCTCATCTGCCATGTCATCCGCAGGTCGAGGCTGCCGTTCTTCTGCGTTTCGGTTCCTGGCTTGCTGCGATCGGGGTCGAACACGAAGTCGTTGGGGTTGCCCTCATAGAAGGTGTTGGTCCGGATCTGCTCGTAGCCCCAGAAGCGATGCGCCGTCCAGAACCACAGCTTGTCTTTCTTGAGCGGGCCGCCGAAGGCGAAGCTGGTGTCGTAAATTCGCTCGATGCTGTCGGCGGTCGTCACGCCCTGCGCCCGCAGCGCATCGTCGACGTTACTGCCCTGGAAACCGGCGTTGGCGAAGTTGGCAAACGCAGAGCCACTGAACAGGTTCCCGCCCTCACGGGGAATGATGTTGACCCTGACGCCGCCGCCGGCGACTTCCGCCGAGATGGCGCCGAACTCGTAGCTGAGCTCCTGGGTTGAGGCGTCGTTGGTTGACAGGCCTGTGCACGCGTAATTGCACGCCATGTTGGCGATCATCAAACCGTCCAACTGGACGATGCGGTCGTTGAAGGAGCCGCCGTGCGCCTTGAGCTGATTCTGGTGTTCGCCGGCTGAACCGCCGACGTCATTCTGGTTGCTGAATACGCCGACGGTCATCACGCCCAGGGTCGACCAGTTCTTGGAGGTCGGCATCGAGGCAATCACGTCCTGCCCAACGACTTGCCGTTTCACTACGTTCTGCGTGTCGACCAGCGGACTTTCGCCGGTCACCGTGATGGTTTCTTCCAGGGTCCCGACTTTCAGGTCCGCGTTCACGGTTGCCGTGAAAGTGGCCGGCAACTGGATTTCAGCACGACGCACCGTCGAAAATCCGGTCAGCGAGAACGTGACCGAATAGGTGCCGGGCCGCAAATCAATAATGTTGTAGCGACCCTGCGAGTCGGTTGCCACGACGCGCGCCCGTTCAATCAGCGCCGGACTGGCGGCTTCAACGGTAACTCCTGGCAACACGCCGCCGCTCGCATCGCGAACGATTCCGGCGATGCCGCTGGATTGGGCGAGCACGGGCGTGGCAACGAACAGGGTGGCCATCGCCACCCCGAGTGCGAGCTTTCGCATGGGTCCTCCTGCAACGTTCAATTGAGCAAGCCGTGTTGTTGTGGTGCCCGAACGGATAAAGCCAGCGAACGCTCGCTATGAATAGGTCGGGGCGAACATAGCGCCGGGACACCGGTCCGTCAAGGATTGTTTGCGCACTATATACTCGCCGCTCATGCGGTTCCGACCTGTCTGCGCGATAGCGGCCGCCGTTGCGGTCGTCGTGTTGATGACGGCGCAGGCGTGGGCGCAGCCGACCTCGCACCCGGTGACCTACACTCGCGACGTGGCCCCCATCATCGCCGCGCGGTGCGGCGGTTGCCACGTGAAGGGCGGCGACGGCCCGTTCAGTCTCGCCTCATTTGACGAGGTCCGGCGTCGCGCCTCGATGATCGTCGTTGCTACCAAAAGCCGCTACATGCCGCCGTGGAAACCGGCACCGGGCTTCGGCGAGTTCACCGGAGCGCGCCGCCTGAGAGACGACGAGATTGCAACCCTGGCGCAGTGGGTGGCTGATGGCACGCCGCACGGCACTCGGTCTGACACCGGGGCCGGCAGTGTTCAACCGGACTTGCCCCCGGGCGACGCGTCGGCCGGCTGGGGCAGTCGCCCGCCCGACCTGATCGTACGCGTCACACCCTACACGCTGCGCGCCGATGGCCCGGACGTCTTCCGGGTGTTTTCCGTGCCGGTTCCGATCTCCACTGCGCGCTTCGTGCAAGGTATCTACTTCCGGCCAGGCAATCGCGCCGTGCACCACGCCAATATTCGTGTGGATGCTTCCAGCGCGTCGCGGGTCCTGGACGAAGCAGACCCGCTGCCGGGCTACGAAGGAATGATCGCGCGCTCAGCCGACTTTCCTGATGGTCACTTCCTGGGTTGGACGCCGGGCCAGACCGCGCCTGTGCTGTCCGAGGCTCTGGCCTGGCGCCTCGAGCGCGGTGCCGACCTCGTGGTGCAACTGCATCTCAGACCGTCGGGGAAAGCTGAGGAAGTCGCCCCGGTCATCGGCTTGTATTTTGGTGCCGCTCCATCGGCGACGACGCCGACGGCAATCCGTCTGGGCCGGCAAGACGTTGATGTGCCGGCCGGCGCCACCCGCCACACCGTGATCGACTCGTTCGTGCTGCCGGTGGACGTCGAAGTGAGGGCGGTGCAGCCGCACGCCCACTACCGTGCGCGTTCGATGGACGCCTGGGCCACCCTTCCTGATGGCACCCGACGCGCGCTCGTCCGCATCACCGACTGGGACATGAACTGGCAGGATCGTTACAGCTACGCCGATCCGTTCTGGTTGCCCGCCGGCACGCGGCTGGCGGTCGAATACGTGTTCGACAACTCCGAGGCTAATCCGAGAAATCCCGACCGGCCGCCGGCCCGCGCGACCTGGGGATGGCGTTCGAGCGATGAGATGGCCGACCTGTGGATCCAGGTACTGACCCGCACCGACCAAGACCGTGCGCGACTGCGGCAAGAGACCGGACTGAAGATGCAGACCGAAGACGCCGTCGGCAGCGAACTGTTGTTGCAGCGGGAACCAAACCACGTGAACCTGCGCAACGACGCAGCCGCCTTGTATTTGTCGATCGGCTACCCGGGCAAGGCATTGGTCCATTTTGCTGCCGTCAGGGCGTTACGCCCGGAATCGGCGGCGGCCTGGTTCAATGAAGGCGTGGCGCTCGAAGCCGTGGGACGTGCCGGCGAGGCGAGGGAGCGTTACGAGCAAGCTCTGGCTCGCGAACCGGCCTACTCGGCCGCCCACAACAACCTTGCCGCGTTGCTGTTGAAAGAGGGACGTGTCGCTGAAGCGCGGGCAGGGTTCGAGCGTGCCGTGGGCGCTGATTGGAAGAACGCTGACGCCCACGCAAATCTGGCGTTGGTCCTGGCCGGCACCACCGATACCGACGCTGCGCTCTCGCAAGTGGCGATCGCCCTTGAGCAAAAGCCCGACTTGCTGATGGGAATGGCGCCAGTGGTCTGGCTGTTGGTGGCACACCCCGAGTCAATGGCGCGGCGTCCCGAAGCTGCCAGGCGCCTTGCCGAGCGGATTGTCGCGGCCACTGGTCGCGCCGCCGCCGGGCTTGATGCCTTGGCCGCGTGCCACGCAGCGCTAGGGTTATTTGAGGATGCCGTGCGACTGGCGAGCGAGGCCGAATCGGCCACGCCCGCCAACCTGCCGACGCTTAAAGCCTCAATCCGCGAGCGGATCGCCCTTTATCGCGCCGGCAAAGCGTTTACGCTCACACCATTCTGACCTTACTTCGGCATCAAGACGGTGTCGATGACGTGGATGACGCCATTCGATGCCGCGATGTCGGTCGTCACCACGTTGGCGGCGTCAATCATCACCTTGCCGCCGTTCACCTTCACCGCCACGGCACCGCCCTGGACAGTCTTGGCGCTCGTCACCTTGACGACGTCGGCTGCCATCACCTTGCCGGCGACCACGTGGTAGGTCAGGATGGCCGTCAGCTTGGCCTTGTTCTCGGGCTTCAGCAGGCTCTCGACCGTACCGGCTGGCAGCTTCGCGAACGCCGCGTCGGTCGGCGCGAACACCGTGAACGGTCCCTTACCCTTGAGGGTTTCGATCAGGCCGGCCGCCTGAAGTGCCGCCGCCAGGGTCTTGAACTGGCCCGCGCCCACGGCGGTGTCAACAATGTCCTTGCCCTGTGCGCGAACCGAGCCGCCCATCGACAACACCAGGGTCGCCACCGCGGCGCCCGCCATCAGCTTCTTTGCAAACGCGTTCATCGAACTCTCCTTCAAAATTCCGTTGAAATGATCCGCGGCTACTCGAACTCCGCGACATGCCTCTTACGACGGCGGCCCAAGGCCGCGCGGTGCAGCCGGGCCCGAAGTGGTTTTACTGATTGTTCGCATTGAGGCACTATGTTTAACTAATAGTTAAATGATGTCGGCCACTCTGACCGCCGGGCTGCGCGAATACGCGGTCGGCCCGAAGCTGCGCGCGCTTCGCCTCAAGAAGAAGATGGGACTGGTCGAGCTGGGCCGCCACACCGGCCTGTCGGCCGCCATGATCTCGAAGGTGGAGCGCGGCGTCCTGTTTCCGACGCTGCCCACGCTGCTGCGTATTGCCCTGGTGTTCGGCGTCGGCCTGGATCACTTTTTCACCGCCTCGGCCGCGCGCAAGGCCTTTGGCATCGTTCGCCGGGCCGAACGAAGTCGTTTCAGTGAACGTCTCGGTGGCCGTGACGTCGCGTGGGAGTTCGAGTGCCTCGACTTCACGGCGACCGAGCGTAAGCTCAATACCTACTGGGTGAAGTTTGCGGCGCCAGCCCGGCTGCGAGCACATGAACACGCCGGAGCAGAGTTCATCCACGTGTTGAAGGGCGTCTTGATGCTGAAGCTCGGGGCCGGGCAGCACGAACTGGACGAGGGCGATTCGATCTACTTCGATGCCTCGCAGCCGCACTCGTATACGCGTGTGGGGGCCAGCCCGTGCGAGGCGATCGTGGTCACTGCGGGCGGGTAGGCGTCGCGCGCTGCGCGCGCTTCTGGGGCTCGGGCCTTCGGCCCTCGTAGGGCTCGCGGCTAAAGCCGCTCGTGGGGCTCGGCGCTCCGCGCCTTGTCGGGCTCGCGGCTACGCCGCTCGTGGGACTTGGCGCTCACGCGCCTCGGAGGGTTCGCAGTTCATAAAGGTCTGGTCTATTTTTGGCGCTGTATCTCTTCACTTCCAAGGGCGGCTTCATGGATGCCTCCAAGCGAGGGGTGTGGGCCCTGACAGAGAAGTGGCGCGCGGCACTGCCTGTTTCCGATGCAGACGCTCAGCGGATCTTCCGCCAAGTTGTCGCGACGTTTTCGAAGACTAAGGTTGCCGGTCAAGAACCTGACGAGACGACTCTCCCGCCGCTGAGGCCATCAACCACCGACACCCTTGATTCTACTTTCTTCGAGAGCTTCGATTGAATCAGGCACGCTAGTTCCTAGGGAGGGCCGAAGGCCCGACCCCCACGAGCGCCGTAGGCGCAAGCCCCACGAGGCGCGTAGCGCCGACCCCAGCGTGGCACCCGAATTGCTGCCACGCCCGGAATGCTGAAACACCACACGCTGATCGCCTGGCAACGCGCTGACGACCTCTTCATCGTCGTACATCGGTTGACCCGCGAAGTCTTCCCAACCGCGGAACGGTACGAACTTTCTTCACAGCTCCGCCGGGCGGCGTACTCAGTTCCTGCGAACATTGTGGAGGGATTTGCACGGCAGTACCGGAAAGAGAAATTCCACTTCCTGAGCATCGCGTCGGCGTCACTGGCGGAAGTCGGGTATGGCCTACACGCGGCTCACCGCCTCGGGATCTCACACCCGCGCAGTATGACGAACTGGAGTTGAAAGTTAGACAAGTAGCCGCCCCGCTGAACGGCCTGATGGATAGGTATCGGCGTGACGATGCGGTGGAAGGTGTGTCGAGCTTGGGATCCCCACGAGAGCCAAAGGCTCGAGCCCCACAAGGCGCGTAAGCGCCGAGCCCCAGCGCCGCCTCAGGCGGCGCCCTACGGCGTCAGAATCTTTTCAAACACGCCGCGCGGCCCGGTGTAGCCTCCCGGTGCGTCGTTCTTCGGCAGCGAGAGGAAGTATTCGATCACCGGCTTGTCGTCCGTCAGTATCGGCCCGTCGCCCAGGAATGCCCGCACCTCGTCGGGACCAGCCGAGTAAATCCGCTTCAGCGTCGCCAGGTCCCAGTTGAACAACTCGAACGTCCGTCGCCTGGCCTCGTACGCGCTTTGGCTCAGGGTGAACGGCTTCGTGCTGCCCAGCATCAAACCGCCGTCGGCCCACAACGTGGTGTACGGAAACACCGACACGAAAGTTCGCAACAGCAACTTGTATTCCGTCTGCGAATCGCCGCCGTTCCACTGCATGGCCAGGCCGCCCTCGGCCAACGAATCGCGCACCAGCTCGTAGTACTCCTTCGAGTACAGGGCTCCCGCGCCGGCGTGACGCGGCAGGATGATATCGGCCGTGATCACGTCGTATTTCTTGCGGCCCATCATCATGAAGTTCCGCCCATCGTCGACCTTCAGGTGCACGTTGGGCCGAGACAGCAGGTCGAAGTTGATGTCCTTGAAGAACGCGGAACCAGCCACCACGGCTGCCGACAGTTCGACCACATCAACGTCAACGTTGTAGCGGGCGACGGCCGCCGGCGTCGCGCCGCCGCCAAGGCCGATCACCAGAGCCGTGGTCGGCGCCGGATGGAGCATGACGGGCAATGCGCCGATGCGGTGGTGGACGAAGGCCGTGCCGGCCGAGTTGTTCGCTTGATGATTGCCGTCCAGAAACATCACACGCATCGGCGGATTGCCGCCACGGTCGTGGACCGCCACCGTGGTCTGGACGCCCTCTTGCCGCCACACCAGTGTTTCGCGCCGGTGGAAGCGTTCGAAGGCGACCTCAAACGGATCGATCGAGTAGAACGCGCCAAGCCCAAACAGCACCGGTGCGAGACCGGCGACGGCATACGCGAACGACGGCCGAGTGGTCCGTTGTGACCAGGCCAGCGCGATGCTCGACATGGTTGCCAGCGCGGATACGGCGATCAGGCTGTTGCGGGTGCCAATCGCGGGCAACAGCACAAAGCCGGCCAGCACCGAACCGAGAATGGCGCCCAACACGTTCAGGGAGTAGAACGCGCCGACGCGGCGGCTGGTGTCGTCGCTGGTGTCATCGCCAGCCCACACCGACAGACCAATCGGAAACGCCAGCCCAAGCAGCAGCGTAGTGGGCAACATTGCGACCAGGCTCGAGGCCACCAGCGGCGCGAGATAAGTGTTCAAGCCAAGCGAGGCGAACCATGGCGTCGCGACATCAATCGCGGCCTGGCTGCGCGTCAGCGCATTAAACGACAGCACGGCGGCCACGCCGATCAACGCCTGGATCACCGCCAACACCGGCAGCCAGCGGCCGCGCATGCGCAGCACGGGCGCCGCCAGCGCGCTGCCAAGCGCAATGCCGCCCAGCACGCATGCCAGCATGATGGTGAAGGCGTAGGCGGTGGGGCGCAGGAACACCACCAGCATGCGGAACCAGATGATCTCGAGCGCCAGCGACATCACACCCGAGACGAAGAAGGTCCACAGCACGATCTGACGTTGGCCGGGGGTAATTGAAAACAGGTCGGGCTGGTCGGGCCGGTGACGCGCGTCTACAGCCGAGCCGCGCCGTTCAGCGACTTGCTGCGGCATGGCATACGCCGCGATCAGTGCCACGACACCGATGGCGATGTTGCCAATCGCTGCCATCCGGAACGACAGCTCGACCCCCACTTCGGAGATCAGGTAGAAACCGGCGACCAGCGCGCCGACGATGGCGCCGGTAGTGTTGATCGCGTAAAGCAAGCCGATGCGTCCACCAATGCGGTCTTCGCGCGCGACTGCCGACTTGATCACGAGCGGCAAGGTCGCTCCCATCAGCGAGGTCGGCACGATCAAGACAAGAAAAGCGACGACAAAGCGAATGACCGTGATTGCAGCGAGCGAGTCGGGCAGCGACGGGTGAATCGACACCCAGACGCGGGTCAGGGCGTCGAGGACGACCGGCGACACAAACGCCGTGATGCCGACGAGCGCTTCCGCTATGCCGAACGCAGCCAACGGCCGCGTGATGCGGGCGGCCAGCCGCCCGGCCACGAAGCTGCCCAGACCGAGTCCCGCCATGAACCCGGCGAGCACCGTGCTGGCGGCATACACCGTGACGCCGAACACCAGCGCGAGCAAGCGCAGCCACATCACCTGGTAGACGAGCGCGCAGACGCCCGAGCCAAAGAAGAGCAGGAGAAGAAGCGGAAGGAGCCAGCGAGGGGAGCGCTGCGAAGCCGAGGTTTCTACCACCGGCTTCGCAGTGTATCAAACGTCGCGGCGGGGTCTCGCCCGCTGAGCACTAGCGCGGAAGCCGGGGGAAGAACGCCGGCGTGCGGGCGATGTAGTCGGCGTAGCCGGGCTTGGTCTCTTTCAGTGTCTTCTCAAGCATCGCCACGCCCGAGACCCGGATCAGCAGGAAGGTGATGATCGCTGGACCGATCAGCCCGATCCATCCGCCCGGCGTAGCCGCGCCGATCAGCCCCAGCCCCCACCACAGCACTGCTTCGCCAAAGTAGTTGGGATGGCGCGTGTAGCGCCACAGACCGCAATTCATCACGCGGCCCTTGTTGGCGGGATTGGCCTTGAAGCGGCGTAGCTGCTCGTCGCCGATGCCTTCGAACAGGAATCCGAAGGCGAACACCAGCGCGCCGGCCTGATCCCAGATCGTGAACTGAAGCGGCGCATCCGAGGTGATCGCGTAATACAAGGGCAGCGCGACGATCCAGGCGATCACACCCTGCAGCAGGAACACCTTGAAATAGCTCCTGATCCACCACGTTCCTGGGTTTTGGGTGCGCCAGGCAGCGTAGCGGAAGTCTTCGCCGTGGCCGATGTTCCGCGCGCCGATGTGGGCGGCTAACCGAAGCGCCCAGATCGAGACCAGCGCGAGGATTAGACGGCCGCGAGACACTGCGCTCTCGTCGGACACGAAATAGGCGATCCCAATCAGCAGGATCGCCGGTCCCCACCAGATGTCGACGATGCTCGAATTGCGGAGGGCGAGCGAGACCAGCCAGAGGATGGTGAAGAGCGCGACGACGGCCGCGAGACCGATCAGCACGCGGAACCTACCGTGGGCCGTAGCGCGACACGAGGTAATCGATCAGCGGTTCCTTCTCGGTCGCGCTGACGGTGGCGCCCCAGCGCATCATCTTCTCGACCGATCGCGTCCAGCCGGTGCGCGACAGCTTCTGCTGTTCGATAATGTCGGCTTCGTGGCAGGTCAGGCATGCTCGCTGGTAGGACGCGCCGCCAGCATCGCTCGGTGCATGCGACGCCGCTGGCCTGGGAGCAAAGTGCGCGGCCAGGTAGGGCTGCAGCACCTCGCGCTCGGCCGGCGTCACGGAGGCGCCCCAGCGGACCATCTTGTCCACCGAGCGCGTCCAGCCAGTCAGCGAAAGTCGCTGCGACGTGATGATGTCGCTTTCGTGGCAGCTGACACAGCGCTGCTTCAGGACGTCGGCGCCGGCGCCGGCCGGCAGCGTTTGCGCAACCACCAACTGGCCTCCCAGCAGGCAGGTCGCCAAGCCCCCAAGTCCCCAAGCCCCCAAGCCCCTAAACACCCTTCACCTCGACCCGGACGTCGTCGTACTGGTTCCAGAGGTAACCCGACGGATTCCACTGCGACACCGCCGGCTGCATGGTGCCCTTGGAGTCGGTCGCGCGTGACAGGATCAACACCGACTGTGGTGAGCTGACCGTAAAGGTGTGCTCGAAGCGCCGCCAGGTGTACTTCGCCTGTTCGCCGACCAGCCGCGCCGGTGCCCACGTGGCGCCGTTATCGACTGAGACGTCCACCTTGGCGATGTCGTTCTCACCGGCCCAGGCGAAGCCGCCGACCGAGACCTTGCCGGGTGCGAACGACGCGCCGGCCGCGGGGGTGGTGATCAGCGACTTCACGACCAGGCCCGTGAGCGGCAGCATGTCCTTGGCATCCACGGCCGCGCCCGGCGCCACGCGTCGGTTCGGGAAGCGGTAGCCGGTGGCCACCCAGAAGCTGTCGGAATCCTTGTCGAGCACGTTCAACGCATTCAGCCACTTCACCGAATACGCGCCTTCCCATCCGGGCACGATCGCGCGAAGAGGAAAGCCGTGAACGGCGGGAATCGGCTGGCCGTTCATGTCGTAGGCGACAATCGTGTCGGGGTGCATGGCTTTGGCCATCGGCACCTGCCGCACGAACGCCGGCATCGAGCCCAGCGGACGATCGGCGGCGTGCATCTCGACGTTCTTGCCGGTCGTCTTCACGCCCGCGCGCTTCAACACGTCGGACAGGCGCGCGCCGGTGAACCGGGCGGTGCTGACCGCGCCTTTCTCCCACTGAATACCGGCCACTGCCGGCTGGAAGAACGAACGGCCGTTCCCGGCGCACTCGAGCGTCACCGTGACGGTCACCGCGGGCAGCTTCTTGATCTCGTCGACCGACAACGACAGCGGCGAGTTGACTTCGCCACCAATCTTCAGCGCCCACGTCGCGGCATCGAGCTGCGCCGGCACCGGCAGGTGCGACCGCACGTAGAAGAGATCGTTGGGGGTGATGAACGAGTCGAGCAGCGCGACCGGCGTCTCGAAATCAGGTGGACGGAGCGAGCGGACGAGCAGCTTCTCCTTGCCAAACCGTTGCCCGGCGGACGGCGCCTGCGCGAACAGATCCGCAGGGGCCACGCGAGCGATGGCGCCCGCTATTCCAAGTTGAAGCAGCAAGTCGCGGCGCGAAATCATGTGTGGATTATATCGAAAGCCCTGCCCCACGAGCGAAGCGAGCCCCACGAAGGCGGAGCCGAGCCCGACCAGGGCGCAGCCCGAGCCCGGTGCTCACGCCTCAAGCTTCTCGAGCAAGGCGCGCCACCGCCGGCGCGCCACCAGCATGGTGGTGCCGCTGGCGAGCGTGATCTCACCGGTGCCATCGGCAAACGGCTTGGCCTCGCGCACGGCATCGAGGTGGATGATCGCGGTGCGGGAGACCTGGAAAAATGTCGAGGCATCGAGCCGCCGCGCCAGGGCGGCCAGGGTCGGCTGCATGGTCAGTTGTTCGGTCTGGGTGATCACATGCGTGACGCCATCGACAAACGTGAACGCGACCACGTCCTGGACGGGGACGACGCGGAACCGGGCACCGCGGCGGGCGAGAAAACGAGTGGGCGACAGGCCGGTGGCTTGCGACAGCTCGTCAATGGCGCGATCGCGTCCCTTCGGCTGTGTGGTCGCGCGCACGCGGTCGAGCGCAGCGGCGAGGCGGGCGCGGTTGACCGGTTTCAGCAGGTAATCGATCGCCGACAGCTCGAATGCGTCCACTGCATACTGGTCGAAGGCGGTGCAGAAAATGACTGCTGGCCGCGGCCTGCCGAGCGACGCGGCGACGTCGAGACCGCTGGCGCCTGGCATCTGAATGTCGAGCAACACCAGGTCGGGCGTCAACTCGGCAATCTTCTCCGCCGCTTCGATGCCATCTTCGGCCTCGCCGACTACTTCTACATCGGGGTGCGCGGCGAGCAATTGCCGCAACCGCTCGCGGGCCGGCTGCTCATCGTCTATCAGGAGCGTTCGAATCATCTCGCCTGCCCTGAGCCCGGCCGAAGGGCCCTCACCACCAATACCGTCACATCGTCCTGATCCTGGCGCGTCCCGCGATGGCGTTGCACCGCGTCGAGAATACCGGAACACACCTGAGCAGCCGGCAGGTGGTGGCTGCCGGCGAGCAGCTGTTCCAAGCGGCCCTCGCCAAATTCCTGGTCGTCCGGGCCGCGCGCCTCGCTGACGCCGTCGGTATAGGCGACCAGCAGTGAACCTGGATCGAGAGCGACCTCGTGAGCCGAAAATCGTCCGGCTTCGAGCAATCCCAGCGCCGGGCCTGACGCACCGAGCCGTGTCAGCGACGACCCGCTGGCGAGCAACACTGCCGGGTGTCCGGCGTTCACCAGGGTCAGCCGCCGGCTGTCTGCGTCGAGGCTCGCGTAGATGGCCGTGGCGTAACGCGCGCCGTCGGTCGTGGCGTAAAGATCCCGATCGACCGCCGCCATCAAGGCCGCCGGCGCGAGGTTCGCCAAGCGCGCGGCCGTATGCACGCGGGCCTGTACTGCCGATGCGACCAGCCCCGCCGCCACGCCCTTGCCCGAGGCGTCGCCCAGCAACAACGCCCACGACGAACCGCCAAGGGCGAAGGCATCGTAGAAGTCGCCGCCGACGCCGCGCGCCGGCAATGACGCGGCGGCACAGTCAAATCCGGGCATCACCGGCAACGAGCCGGGCCACATCTGCGACTGCACAGCGGACCCGGCCCGAACATCGCGTTCGAGATCCGACTGCCGGGCCAGCCGCGCGCGCACGCGTTCCAGCGTGGCGGCCAGCTTTACTCGCGACACCGGCTTCAGCAGGTAGTCGGTGGCGTCAACCGCGATGGCGTCGAGCGCGTAGCTTTCGAACGCAGTGGCGAACACGATGTAGGGACGTGGCTCTGGTAACGAGGCGGCAAGAGCCGTGCCCCTGACTTCCGGCATCTCGACGTCGAGAAACAGCAGGTCGGGCCGGGTGTCGCGAATAATGTCCCTGGCCTCGATGGCACTGCCGGCTTCGCCGACCACGACCACGCCGCCGGCGGCATCGAGCAGTTGCCGCATCCGCACGCGCGCGGGCGGCTCGTCGTCGACGAGCACGACGCGAATCATGCCGCCATCCTGACATTCGGCATGGTGATGCGGGCAATGGTGACGCCCGCGGCTTCATCGCGCGTGAGAGAGAACGTCGCGCCATCACCGAAGTGGCCCTTTAACCGCTCGCGAACACTGTGCAGGCCAAAGCCCTCGCCCTCGCGCAGGTGGCGGCCTGGCGCGGCCGCGCCCGGCCCCGTGTTGCGCACCTCGATGGCGACCTGGCCGCTGGTGGTGCGAACGATCACGTCAATGCGGCCCGCTTCACGCGATTGCGATACGCCGTGTTTTACCGCGTTCTCGAGCAACGTTTGCAGCAGCATCGACGGAATGTGGGGTGCCGGCGCCTGGTGATCCGAATCGAGGCTGCACGACAGCCGCTGGCCGAAGCGCGCCTGCTCGACGTCGAGGTAGGCGCGGGCGAACGTCAGCTCCTGGTCGAGCGGTGCCCATTCCGAATCGGACCGGCGGAGCGTGTAGCGGAAGACCTCGGCCAGTTGCTCCACCGCTTCGTCGGCGCGTGCCGGGTCGGTATGAATCAGCGACGCAATTGCGTTGAGCGCGTTGAACAGGAAGTGCGGGTTGATCTGCGCGCGCAGGGCCTTCAGTTCCGACTTGCTCGACTGCAGCCGCAGGTCCTGTGCGATCAAGTCTTGTTCCTGCCGCTTGCGCTGCAGCCGCAGGTTCTCGAGCATGAAGCCGAGGACGCCGGCCAGCGAGCGGAGCAGGGCGAGATCCTCGCTCAGGATCCGCCGCATGCCGGGCATGCGCAGCACCGCGATGCGGACCGCCTGGTCCGACAGCGGGCTCGGCATCTCGACTTCCGATTCGATCGCCAGGCCGGGCGGCGGCGCCTGGGCGCCAATCAGCACCGCGATGCGGGCGCCGAAAATTTCGCTGAGGGTCGACTCCGCCGTGCGCAGCAGCATCTGCTCGTCGGTCGCCGGCTGCATGGCGGCGAGCACATGCTTGACCGCCTCAACCGGCGTGAACTCGCGGCCCAGCCAGATGCGGTCGAGGTACCGCTCCATGCGCGCGTGCAGCCACGGCATGATCATCGCCACTGGCGTCAGCGCCACCGCGAACAGCCACGGCCGCGCCGCCCCTGCCGGCAGCCGTTCGAGCCAGGGCAGCGCCAGTGCGAACATCACGCCCAGGGTCGCGATGCTCATCAGCAGCAACAACGCCCGCTTCACCACCAGGTCGTAGAAGGCGAAGCGGTTCTCGAAGTAGATCGACGCCACCAGGAAATAGATCGGCGACGCGCGCGCAACGCGCTCGAGAATGGCGCCTGCCAGCCGTTGTTGGTCGAGGAAAATCATCGCCGTGAACACCAGGCCGAGCGACGCGTACAGGACGAGCATCACCGTGCGCAACTGCCGCCGATCCGGCGACGACCCGCGCGCCTTCCGTCGCAGCATGATGGCGGTGGAGTAGATGCTGGCGAGGATGAAGAGTGAACCAATCGAGGCGCCGACCAGCGGGCCGATGTCGATCGGCAAGTTGATGGCGCCGAAGATCGCGGCGATCGTGACGGCGCCAACCAGCGGCGACAACACGAACATGCCAATCAGCAGCTGCCGGTAAATCCGCGGCGGCGGCTCGCCCTCGCAGGTGGTTTCCTGATACACGGTCTGCATGATCACCGGCGGGAACGCATAGACCATGAAGGTGGCGATATCGAGCCAGCCGCGATCGGTGTTGCCGGTGAGATTGCGGAACTCGATCAGCGTGTGCAGGATGAACCAGATGGTGCTGATGACGATGATCGCCAGCGGCGCGTCGTCCAGCTGCGGCTGGCGAGAGGCATCGCGGCGATTCCAGACCGGCGATGCCTCGCGGAAGCCGAGCACCGTCGCCGCGCCATAGGCATAGGCGCCGAACAGGTAGACGAACAGCGAAATCAGGCTGACGAAGATCATCGCGCTAGTGGTTTATACGCCATTCGCGCGGCCCACGGTTGGGCGGCAGGCATCGAACGGCGCAAATGCGGCGTCGAGCGGCGTCGGGTTATCCTCAGGTGGTCTCGTGATTACACGGTTCGCGCCTGCGCCCTCCGGCTTCCTGCACCTCGGCCACGTGGTGAACGCCCTCCAGGTGTGGCGCGCCGCGCACGATCGCGGCGGTCGCGTCCTGCTTCGCATTGAGGACCACGACCGCCAGCGCGCGCGGCCAGAGTACGAGGCCGCGATCCTGGAGGACCTGGCCTGGCTGGGCTTCAACCACGATGGCGCGCTGGTCAGGCAGAGTGAGCGCGATGGGGTGTATCGCAAGGCCCTCCAATCACTGATTGACAGGGAACTCGTGTACGGATGCACGTGCACACGGGCCGAGCTTGCGTCAGCATCCGAGATCCGAGATCCGGGAACCGAGATCCCCTATGGCAACACCTGCCGGGATCGGGACATCGCGCTGACCGACGATGTGGGCTGGCGAGTGAAGATCGAGCCGGGCACGGAGTCGTTCTTCGATGAGATCTGCGGGCCGCAGGTGCAAGAGCCGTCGGCTCAGTGCGGCGACTTGCTGCTGCGCGATCGACTGGGCAATTGGACCTACCAGTTCGCCGTGACCGTGGACGACCACGTCCAGCAGATCACCGACGTCATTCGCGGAGCTGACCTGCTGGCGTCCACCGGCCGGCAGCTGCGATTGGCGCGGTTGCTCGGGCGCAGATCGATGCCCCGGTTCGCGCACCACGGGCTGGTGATGAAATCGGCCGCCGAAAAGCTCAGCAAGTCGGACGGCGATACCGGTATTCGCGACTTGCGGGCGGCCGGATGGACGGCCGCGGCGGTTCTCGACCTGGCGCGGAGATCTGTTACCCTAGCCCTATGAACAACCTGTTGTTAGCCGCCCTCGTTCTGGCCGTGCTGGCTCCCGCCGCGACCTTCGCGCACCCGGGCCACGAGCACAAGCTGATGGGCACCATCACTGCTGTCGACGGCAACAAGGTGTCGATGAAAACCACAGAGGGCAAGGACGCCGTCTTCACCGTGACCCCGCTCACCACGTTCAAGCGTGGCAAGGGCAAGGGCGCGCAGTCAGACCTGAAGGTTGGCCTCCGCGTGATGGTGAACGCCGGCGACGGCGCAGAGCCGATGAAGGCGAAAGAAGTGCAGTACACCGCGCCGACAACGACGGCTAAACAATAGG
>JANLWW010000099.1:0-28367 GCA_031364805.1 Acidobacteriota bacterium | reverse complement strand
TCACGAGCTACAAGGACTTCTACGGCGAAATCGGCGGACCGATCCTCAAGGATCGCCTCTGGTTTTATGCCAGCCATCGCGACGCCTCTTCTGGCAACCTGATTCCCGGCTTCATCAGCCTGGCCGATCGCCAACAGGTGGAGTTCTATACCAAGCTGCAGGATCCGACCGGCAAGGTCACCTACCAGATGACCAAGAACAACAAGTTCGAGGGCATGTTCCAGGTCGGGCGCAAGTGGCAGCCGTACCGCACGGCGAGCCGTTTCGTGCCGCTCGAATCGACGCAGAACCAGGACTCGTGGTCGCTGGTGGGACCGTCGTTCAAGTACCTGTCGATCCTGTCTTCGCGTGCGACCTTTGACGCCAGCCTGCAGCGTGGCGGCTACTGGTGGCCCGACGTGCCATGGACGACGGACGTGCGCAAGAGCGACCTGGCCACGACCGCCGTCCGCGGGTCCTTCCTCGAAACCGACCGCACGCCGCGGCGGTGGCAATACGGCGCCACGTTTGCGTACTTCGCGAACTTCTGGGGCCGCAACCACGAGTTGAAGTCGGGCTACCTCGGGTGGCGTAACCTCCAGTCGACCCAGAACATCGGTTACCCGAACCAGCAGCAGTACCGCTATCGCAGCGTGACTGGCGACGCCGGCTGTAACGAGACCGCCAACTACGACGGCTGCTTTACCCGGCCTGACTCGGTGCTGGTCTACGATTACCCGAACACGACGGCGTCGGGCGAGTGGTACAACTCGGCGTACATCAACGACAAGATCACCGTCAGCCGAAAGCTCACGCTGAACCTCGGCTTGCGCTTCGATCGCTACTCGAGCTTCCTGCCCGAACAAGGCAATCCCGGCTCGGGCCCGTTTGCCACCAAGAACATCTTCGAATACAAGGGTGAGGGCAACTTCCCGATCTACCAGACGCTGGTGCCGCGCATTTCGGCGGTCTACGACCTGACCGGTGAAGGCCGAGTGGCGGTCCGTACCAGCTACGGCCGCTACGTCGGCGGCAGCTCTGGCGCCTCCGCGAATCCTGGGCCTGGTGGCGCCGATGTCAACTCCAACGCGATCATCACCCGCACCTACTCGAACTGGGACGGGCGCATCCCCTACGTCCCGGTCGCGGCCAACCTCACCTCGACCGCTGGCGGCGGCACCAATCGCTCGATCGATCCCGATCTCAAGGGTCCGTTCGTGGACGAGTACACGGCTGGTCTGGACCTCGGTCTGAGCCGGGCGCTGACGCTGCAATTCAACTACGTGCGCAAGATCGATGGCAACAGCAACATGGCCATCAACCTGGCGCTGCCGTACGAGGCTTACACCGTGACCCGGACGGGCATCGATCCCGGCCGCGATAACGTCACGGGGACGGCCGACGATAAAACCCTGGTCGTCTACTCAGTGCCGAGCACCTACCCGACGTTCGGCCAGAACATCGAGCGGCGGGTGCAGGCCACCGGCAACAATCGCTATCATGCGTTCGGCACGACGCTGAATAAGCAGTTGTCGAACAACTACTCGTTCCTGGTGTCGTTCGACGCTGACTACCGTGACCTGCGCGATAACGCTCCGCGCAACCCGAACGAGGCATTGTACGGACCGGGAATTACGACGGGGAACAATTACGGCGTCCAGAATTTCCAGTTCGCGCAGTCGTCGTGGAATTACTCGATGCGCGTGAGCGGCAGCTACCAGCTGCCCTGGGGCCTGATGTTTGCCTCGTCGTTTCTCTCGCAGAGCGGCGAACCGTACTTCCGCGAAGTGCAGATTCGCGATGCCAACAACACCAACATCGCGATTCGCGTGGAGTCGCAGGCGGGCCGCTACGAGTGGACGAAGATTTGGGACAACCGGCTCTCGAAGCGCTTCAAGACCTTCGGGAACCAGTCGATTGAAGGGACCATCGACCTCTTCAACTCGCTGAATACCAACACCATCTATGATCAGACCAACCGCAACGGGTCGACGTATCTGGCTCCCACGGACATCATTGCGCCGCGCGTGTTCCGCCTGGGCATGAAGTACCGCTTCTAGCCGACGACAACCACACGGCGGGTTGCCTCTTGCCAGGGGCAACCCGCCGTGTGCTACACTGTGCTACATGATGAGCCTCGAAACCACCTCGCGCGGTCCCGACACCGTTGGGGTGCGCGAGCTCAGACAGAACCTGTCGGTGTATCTCGAGCGGGTGAAGCGGGGCGAAACGCTCAGCGTCACGGAATACGGCCACGTGGTGGCCGTGCTGGCGCCATTGCCCGCTGCCCAGCTGACCACGCTCGAGCGGATGGCCGGCGAAGGCCGCGCTCAGGCGCCAACGCGCTCGTTGCGAGACCTGCCGCCCGCCACGCCGGGACTGGCTGGCGCGCCACCCAGCGAGGACGTGATCGCCGAGCTTCGTGAAGAACGTCTGTGAGGGTCGCGTATTTCGATTCGTCGGCGATCGTGAAGCTGATCCACCTCGAGCCCGAATCGCAGGCGCTGATCGACTACTTGGGCGATCCCGAGCTCGAGGCCTCGACCTCGGTGCTGGCCGAAGTTGAAGTGCTGCGCGCGCTGCGGCGCTTGCGGGCGGTGGGTTCGGAAGCGTCAGAGGCGATGCGCGGGTTCTTCCTGCTGAACCTCGATGCCGAGATTCGTGAAGACGCCGGCCAGATCGGAGCGGCGACGTTGCGCTCGCTTGACGCCATTCACCTGGCGACCGCACTCGCCATAGACGACGAGGTGGAATTCATCACCTACGATGAACGCCTTGCCACTGCTGCACGGGAACACCGGTTGCGGGTCGTGCAGCCGGGGCGCGCCTAGAATCCCAGCACGTAAACCAGCTTGAAGCTGCGGCCCACTTCCGGCAGCACGTCCTTCAGGTAGTTCAGGTGATTGCGGTACGACTTGTCGGTCGCGTTGTCGAGCCGCGCGGTGATGGTGTTCAGCACGCCACCGCGGTCAAATGAATACGAGGCGAAGAACTTCGCAGTTACGTAGCTGTCGGTCGGCGTCTCCTCGCCAAATACCCGCCTCTGATCAGAGACCGCCTGCAGGCTACCGCCCACCTGAAACGCGCTCTTCTGGTAAGTCAGGCCAGTGAGCACACGCGAGGGGGGAATGCGCGGCAGGGGATCGCCGGAATCCTTCAACTCTCCTCGCACCAAGTCGTAGGTGATCTCGGCGGTGAGCTCGCTCGTCAATTTCACGTCGACGTGCGCCTCTAAACCCATCAGCACGCTGTCGGCGGCCACGTTCTGTACCACCGGAAACTCGTCCTCGATCTCGCCCGTGGGCTGCCGGAAGATGTAGTTGCTGATGTCGTTACGGAACAGGCTGACTTCGGCCTCGAAGCGCCGACCGCGGCCGCGCAGCGAAACGTCGAAGCCAAGTGCGTGCTCCGCCTCAAGGTCGTCGTTGCCGATCTCAAACGCCAGGTTGCCCGGGTGCGGACCGAAGTAGTAGAGCTCCTCGAGTGCGGGATAGCGAGCCGCGCGAGCGAGGTTCAACGCCACCACGAAGTTGTCGTTGGCCGCCTGCGGCTTCAGCAGCAATCCAACCGAACCTGAAAACTCGGTGAAGTCGCGCGCGCGCAGGCCGCCCTGAGGTTCGTAACTGGTGTGATCAAGCCGGCCGCCGAACTGCAGCGTCGCGTGCGGCGATTCCACTTCCTCGTAGAGAAAGCCGGCGAACGCCGATTGGTCAACCGGCGGCGACAGCGCCTCGGCGCCGATCGCCTCGAACGCGCGATTCATGAACCAGCCGCCGAAGCTGCCCACCAGCCGGCCGACGCGCTTGTGCGACAACAGCACCTCGCCCTCGAGGGTGTCGTTGTGGAAGGTGGTGCCGACTTCCTGGCCTGCGAGTTCGGAATGCTCGTATTGCCGAACACCCAGGGTGGCGCGATACGACTGGAGCCAGCCATCGAGGTTCTTGCCGCCGGCGCGGGCACTGAACGAATGCCGCTTTGGCGTCAGGCTGACGGTTCCCTCTTCCACCACCGGGATGCCGTACTTCGAGTCGTCGTAGCCATAACTGGCGCCGACGTACGACTTCTCGCCGGTCCACGACGCGCCGACCTGCCCCATCGCCGCGCGCGACTGCGAATTCTCGACTTCACCCTCGGGGGTCTGGTAGTTGCCGGCACGATTGCCAGCGCCGCCGAAGTGCAACGCGAACTTGCCATTGCCGACGTGAATGTCGCCGGCGGCGCCGCCCGCACCACCGTTGCTGCCAGCGTTAAAGGTGAAATTACCGGAAGCGCCCTGGGTCTTCTCATTCGGGATCGAGTCGGTGATCACGTTGACGAGTCCGCCAATCGCGTTGGCGCCGTAGAGCAACGTGGCCGGTCCGCGGACCACCTCGATCTTGCGGGCGGCTGCCGGATTGGTCGGTACCGAGTGATCGCCAGACTGACTCGACAGGTCGCCCATTCGCTGGCCGTCTTCAAGCACGGCAACGCGGTCGCCGTCCAAACCACGGATGATGGGACGTGCCGGCCCGGGACCGAACTCTCGTAACGCCACGCCAGGCGACTCCGACAAGGTCGCGCCGATCGTCGCTTCGAGGTTCTTGGTCAGCTCCTGCCCATCCAGCACCGTCGTCGGCTGATACGACTCGAACTGAGGGCGAGCGTTCGGGCTGACCGACAACACCTCCGCGAAATGCAGATCGAAGTCGACGGCAAGGTTGAGCGTCGCCGGTGTTGCGGCAACGGTCACTTCAGTGCGCTTGGTGCTGTAACCCTCAGCGCGGACGCCGACGTGGTACTGACCGGGCGGCACGTTGTTGAAGGTGTAACTGCCGTCCTCGCCGGCCGTGGTCTCACGGCGGAGTTCGTCGATCACGATCAGCGCGCCCGCCATTGGCTGGTTGTTCTCGCCCTGGGTCACCTTGCCGCTCAAGGTGGTGCCCGTTTGAGCGGCCGTTGGGGTCGCGAATAGTGCCAAGACGATGAAGGCAGTGGCCACAAGGGCGAAGTGGTGACGGAACATGACCAGTCAAGCGTACCAAGATGATCGCCACGTCGCCATTAGTTGCCACCTGGCGAGGCTTGCAGGCCAATGAGTGGTCGTTTCGAGGCCATGAACGGTTCGCGGCTGCCCCTGCGATTACGTCTCATCTTTGGCAATTCTCAGTGCCATACGGCATAGTCTGGTGGTTGAGTGCCTTCCTTCTTGTCACCGCGCTGGCCCTAGGTAGCCAGGCCATCGCTCAACCCACAACCATTCCAGAGATGTGGGGCGCATGGTGCGCGCGCTGCCATGCTGACGACGGCAGCGGCAAGGTCAAGGAGCCGACCATCGCCGTCGAACCGATGGACTTCACCGACTGCAAGGTGACCACGCCGGAACCCGATGCCGATTGGGAACGCGCCATCGCCAAGGGCGGACCGGGTGTCGGCCTGTCGCCGGAAATGCCGGGCTTCGAAGATTCGCTGAGCGCCGCGCAGATCTCCGCGTTCGTCGCGCACATGCGCGGTTTCTGTAAAGAGACGGGCTGGCCCAGCGGCAACAATAATTTTCCGCGGCCGATCATCACCGAGAAGGCATTTCCCGAGAACGAGTTCCTGCTGCTGCCGGTCGTCAGCCACGAAACCGAGCCGGGTTCGGCGTCAGCTACCGACGTCAGTCTGAAGGTGGTCTACGAACGGCGGATCGGCCGGCGAGCGATGTACGAAGTCGGCATCCCGTTCTACAACTGGGATTTTCAGACATCGCGCGACACCGAGATCGGTGATGTGGCGGTGGCCATCAAGTACGCCGCTTACGCCAGTAGGACGGCGCCGCGCATAGTGTCGTTCGGTCTCGAAGCGACGCTGCCGACCGGAGAGTTGTACAAAGGATTTGGCAAGGGCACAGTCGTGTTCGAGCCGTATGTCGCCGCCGGCGCAATGGTGGGCGACTGGTACGTCCAGGCGCAGGGCAAAGTCGAGTTGCCAGTCGATTCGCTGGTTGAACGCGAGTATCTCTACAACGCGTACGTCGGGCGCGACACCAGCGCCGCGCCCAATACTTGGACCCTTGGCTTAGAGCTGAACGGCGAGAATCGGGAAGTGTGGATCACCCCTCAGGTTCGCAAGGGCCTCACCGGCACGGGCGCGCTTGCCGCATCGCTCGGCGTCTCCATTCCGGTCAAGTACCGCGGCGAAAAGGTTGTTACATGGGTCGGTTATTTGCTCTGGGAATTCTTGGAACCATTGCGTGCGCGTCGCTAGCGACCACTACGTTCGCGCAGACCGGTAGCGTCACCGGGACGATCACGACCACAGCCAGGGGGCTCGCGCCCGTGCGCGTGACGATCGATCAAAAGATCTGCGGCACTGAATTGCCAGACGCAGCGATCGTCGTTGATGGCCAGGGACGGCTTGCCAACGCGGTCGTCGTACTCACGGGTGTCAAGGGAACCGCGGTGGCCGAGACCACGATCACCAACGACAAGTGCGCCTTCGCGCCTCGCGTGCAGATTGTGCGGTCCAAGGCCAACGTCAAGACCACCAGCAAGGATCCGATTCTTCACACCACCAACGCACAGCTCGAGAACGGACGCACGCTGTTCAACGTGGCGCTGCCGATCGCCGGCCTGACGGTCACGAAGTCGATTGGCAACGCCGGCACGGTGCGATTGAGCTGTAACACGCACCCGTGGATGCGCGGCTGGGTGGTCGTGACCGACGACCTGGCGGGGATGACCGGGGCCGATGGGCGGTTCTCGCTCGACAACGTCCCGCCGGGCACCTACGAACTGCGCATCTGGCACGAGTCGCTGAAGAGCGCGCCGCAGAAGATCACGGTGGCGGCCGGCAAGCCGACCGAGGTCACCGTGCAGATGAAGTGAGGGGTAGAATGAAGGGCTCCGGTTAATGGGGACCAAATGCCTGACGTCTTGACGAATAGAGTGATTACCGCGCTGTCGGTGTGCGCGGCCGCGGTGTTGCTGGGGTCGACCGTCCCGGTCGCGACCCAGGCGCCATCGGAAGAACGGTCGTTCCTGAGCCGGGTTCGCCGCCTGACCGTCGAAGGCAAGCGCGCCGGCGAGGGCTATTGGGCACCCGATGGGAAAAAGCTGGTGTTCCAGAGCGAACGCGATCCGGCCAACCCCTTCTACCAGATTTTCGTGCTCGATTTCGCCACCGGCGATACCAAGCGCATCTCGCCCGGCATCGGCAAGACAACGTGCGCATTCTTCCGGCCCGGCAGCGACGAGATCATGTTCGGCTCGACGCACCTCGATCCCAAGTCGAAGCAGTACCAGGATGAGGAGCTCGCCTTCCGCGCGTCGGGCAAGCAACGGCGCTATGCGTGGGATTACGACGCCGAGATGGATATTTTCGCTTACAGCGAGAAGACCGGCGGCATGAAGCGCCTGACCAACGCCAAGGGCTACGACGCCGAGGGCGGCTACTCCCCTGACGGCCAGTGGATCGTGTTCTCGTCGATGCGCGATGCCTACAACCGCACGTTGTCGGCGGCCGAACAGAAGCAACTCGAGCTCGATGCCTCGTACTTTGCCGAGGTCTACATCATGAAGGCCGACGGCTCCGAGCAGAAGCGCCTGACCGAGTGGAACGGCTACGACGGCGGCACTTTCTTCACCAAAGACGGACGCATCGTCTGGCGCCACTTCGACGAGAACGGCTTGATCGCGAATGTCTGGACGATGAAGCCGGATGGCAGCGAGAAGAAGCAGATCACCGACTTTGGCGCCATGAGCTGGGCGCCGTACGAGCATCCGTCTGGTGAGTACTTCGTGTTCGCGTCGAACAAGCTCGGCTTTGAGAACTTCGAAGTGTTCATGGTCGACAAGTCGGGAGCGAAGGAACCGGTCCGCATCACCTACTCCGATGGCTTTGACGGGCTGCCGGTGCCATCGCCGGACGGCACCCAAATGGCGTTTACGTCGAGCCGCGCCGGCGGCGTGGGCTCGGCCGGGCAGATTTACCTGGCGCAGTGGAATCACGAGGCCGCGATGGCGGCGCTGAAGGCGGCGCCGTCGCGCAAGCCGTCCAACAACAAGTAGTGCCAGGAGGCCGGGACTTTAGTCCCGGCGGACAGAGACCCATCATGCCAATCACACTCCGCCTCGTTCTCGGTGCTGTCGCAACGACACTGGTGGTTGCCACGCCCCACGCGCAGACCGCGACTGCCGTGCAGTCGCGAACGAAAACCCAGGTCGAAACGCTGGCGTCCGACAAATTCGAGGGCCGGCTTACCGGCTCGCCTGGTGAGAAGCTCGCGGCCGATTACCTCATCAGCGAATTGAAGCGGATGGGCGCCAAGCCGCTGCCCGGCATGACCGACTTCCGCATGCCGTTCACGTTTACGGCCGGCTCGAAAGATGGCGGCACGACACTCACGGTGACCACCACCGGCGCGAGCCCGCAGAATTTCTCTGGTGCCGCCACCGTTCAGGCATTGTCGTTCTCCGACACCGCGGAAGCATCGGGCTCGGTGGTGTTTGCCGGCTATGGTCTCGTGGTACCCGAGGCGCAGAATTTCGGCTACGACAGCTACGCCGGTCTCGACGTGAAGGACAAGATCGTGGTCGTCTTGCGTTATTTTCCGGAAGACGCCGATCAAAAGACGCGCGGTATTCTCGCGCGTTATGCCGACCTCCGCTACAAGGCCCAGGCGGCACGCCAGCGCGGCGCCAAGGGCATGTTGGTGATTACCGGACCGCGTTCGCCCAATGCGGGGGGGGTGGTGCCGATGAGTTTTGATACCGCGATCGCGGGCTCTGGGCTGGTCGCCGCCAGCCTCAGTGGCGAGGCGTTCGCTCCCATCATGGCAGCGGCCGGCAAGTCGATCGACGCCGTCCAGAAGGAGTTCGACAGCGGCAATCCGCACGTCGCCGGCTTCGCCATTCCAGGACTCACCGTCTCGTTGAAGGCCAACGTCGTCCGCCAGCAGCAGACCGGCAATAACGTGGTCGCCTATCTTCCCGCGACGACCGCGGTGACCGGCGTGGCCAAGCCGTGGATTGCCGTTGGCGCCCACTACGATCACCTCGGTCGCGGCACCACCGGCGGTTCGCTGGCCGGCAAGGATGACGCGAACCAGATTCATCATGGCGCCGACGACAACGCGTCGGGCTCGGCTACCGTGCTGGCCATCGGCGAGGCGTTCAGCAAGCAGCCGCGCAAGCGCAACCTGCTGCTTGCCTTCTGGTCGGGCGAAGAGCTCGGCTTGCTCGGCTCGAACGCCTTCGTCACCAAGCCGCCCTTCCCGCTCGACACCATGGCCGCGTACCTGAACTTCGACATGGTCGGCCGCGTGGCAGACAACAAGTTGACGGTGCAGGCGACCGGCACTAGCGCCATGTGGCCGAAGCTGCTCGAGCAGGCCAATGTCGCCGCGGGCTTCGACCTGGTGTTGCAGGAAGATCCCTACCAGCCGACCGATGTCGGCAGTTTCAATACCGCAGGTGTTGCGTGCCTGACCTTCTTCACCGGCGCGCACCAGGAGTACCACAAGCCCAGCGACACGTCCGACAAGATTAACTACGAGGATCTCGTCCGCGTCGGCGAGCTCGCGTCGGGCGTCGTCAAGCGCCTGATGGACTCGGCCGATGCGCCACAGTTCACCAAGGTGGAACAGAAGACCGACACCGGCGGCCGCGCCGGCCTGCGCTTGTTCACCGGCACCATTCCCGACTACGCGTCGGACGTGAAGGGCCTGCTGCTGGGCGGCGTGATCGGCGGTGGTCCGGCGGAACAGGCCGGGCTCGCGAAGGGCGATGTGATCGTCGAGATTGCCGGCCAGTCGATCACCAACATCTACGACTACACCTACGCGCTGGAGTTGCTGAAGATTGGCCAGCCGGCGAAGGTGGCCTACCTGCGCGGCGGCGAGAAGCGCGAGACTACATTGACGCCGGCGGCGCGCAAGTAACTGCCACCGGCCCGCGCCGACTGATCTGTTACTCTCTTCTCACGGTTTCTTTCTGGAGGCTTCCATGATTCGAGTTCTTTCGCTTGTCGTCGTGTTCGCGTTCGTGCTGGGAATGGCGCCGCAGGCGCAAGGTTCGGTGGCCGGCGGCTGGGACCTGAACATCAACGGACCTCAGGGTGCGATCGCGGCAACCGCCACCCTCAAGCAGGACGGCGATAACGTCACCGGCACCATCGACACGCCCCAGGGCGCCGCCGAGGTGAAGGGCACGTTAAAGGGCAAGACGCTGACCCTGGGGTTCAGCATTGCCGGTCCGGATGGCCCGCTCGAGATCAAAGTCAACGGCGAGGTCGACGGCGACACCATCAAGGGCATGCTCGACTTCGGCATGGGCCAGGCCGACTTCACCGGCAAGAAGAAGTAGGCGCCGGCCTACTTCGACTGCGTAAAGCCCGCGGGCAGCGCGACCGACGCCGCATCGACGTCGGTCGTCAACTTCAGCATCTCGATTGACGTCGTCATGATGACGGCGCGCTCGGGTTTACGGCCGTTGCTCTTTTCCGCGTTCTCAGCCATCTTCTTCAGGCCGCCGAGCATGCCGCCGAAACCGCGCTTTTTCGGTTCCTCGGGCGGTGGCGGCGCCGCGGCCGTCTGGTTCGCGGTGCCGGGCGGCACCGACTCCATCTTGACCTCGGTCAGAATCGCGGTGCCCGAAAGCTTGCCGCCTTCCGCGCGCATCTTGTCGAGGGCGGGCTTCATCTGCGGATACATGGCCATGGCCATCGCCATGTCCTGCGCCGACGCGCCGGCCACCATGGGGCCATAGAGTTTCTGCGCGTAGCGCATGTCGAAGTCGGTCAGGTCCTTGGTTGATGGGGCACTGGGCGTCATCCACAGGTCGGTCGTCATCACCAGGCCGCCTGACTGATCGAGGGTCTTGCCTTTTTCGCGGACGGTGACGGTGACCACGCTCTTGGTGGTGTTGAAGCTGTTGATGGTGCGCGTCTCCGACGTGCTCTTCACGTCGAAGTCGACTTCCACTTCCGTGGCGTTGGGGTCCTTCTCCGCCGGCTTCGACGGCTCGCCCGCCTCGCGCGCCTGTTCGCGGGCGCTCTTCTCGGCCTCGCGCTTCGCCTCTGCCATCTGCTTGCGCAGCTCGGCGAAGGTGGTGACCTGGTAGGTCTTCTTCTTCATGTCGAGGTCGTAGATCTTCTCCTCGGAGAGGTCGATGATCTGTCCGGTCGAATCGGACATGGTCGCCTTGCGGTTGCCCTTGACGGCGACGATCGACGTCACGCCCTCGCGCGCGCCCTTGCCACCGAACATGTTGACCAGCTTGCCAATGGCGCCGCCCAGCTGGAACCTGACTCGTTGATCGGTGCGGACGTCGGCGCGGACGGACGCAGTGGCCGCAGCCACCACCAGGAGAGATGCAAGAATACGGGCGCGAATCATGGGGACCTCTGACTGGTAATCCTAGCGCGGGATCACGCTGGATCGAGCTCGACTTTAGTAACTGACCAATAACTTTGCTGCCACCTGGATCTCTCGCTCGCTGACCAGGAACACTTCCTCGAGGGGCGGCGAGTACGGCACCGGGGTATCGAGCGCGCCCAAGATGCGGATCGGCGCATCGAGCGCTTCGAAGGCCTCTTCCTGGATGATCGCTGCCAGGCTTTCGCCAATGCCGCCGGTGCGCGAGTCCTCATGCACGATCAGCACGCGATTGCAGTGCCGGGTGACCGCCAGGATCGCGTCACGATCGAGCGGCGCCAGGCTCCGCAGGTCGAGCACCGCGGCTTCAATGCCCTCGGCCGATAACTGTTCGGCGACACGCAGGCAGTGATGGACATAGGCGCCGTAGGAGATCATCACGAGGTCGGAACCGGCCCGCCGCAGCGCGGCCTTGCCAATCTCCATGGCTGCCGGCGCTTCAGACGGCAACGCCTGCTTGATGCGGGGATCGCGATAGAGCGCAATGTGCTCGTAGAACAACACCGGATCGGGATCGGCAACCGCCGCTGCCATCAGGGCACGCGCGTCCTCGGGCGTCGACGGCACGACGATCTTCAAGCCGGGTGTGCGATAGAACCACGGCTCGGTGTTCTGGCTATGGTACGGGCCGGCATGGCGAAGGCCGCCCCACGGCATGCGCACGACCATCGGCACGCTGCCGCCCCAGCGATAGCGAATTTTCGCCGCGTTATTGACCAGTTGATTGAAGCCGGTCGCGACGAAATCGTTGAACTGCATTTCGCCAATTGGCCGCTGGCCGGCCAACGCCGCTCCGACGCAGACACCCAGCACCGCGCCTTCGGACAGCGGCGAATTGCGAATGCGGTCGCCGAAGTCCTTGAGCAGCGGGCGCAGTAGCAGAAACGCGTTGCCGTATTGGCCGCCGACATCCTCGCCGTAGACGAACACGCGCGGGTCGGCCTTGAGGGCATCGCCGACGCCCAGCATGACGGCCTCGAGCAAGGTGTTGCCCTTCTTGTCGAACGGCAGGCCCGGCACCAGCGGCGGCAACGCCGCCGCCGACGGCACGGCGAGGCGACGCTCCGGTTCGAGCCACTCCACGCGCTCGCGCGGCGCTTCGTCACAGTGGACGCCGACACCGGCCATTTCACCACGAGGCCACGGCGCCTGGATGATCAGCTGTGCCTGGCGATCGACCAGCGCGTCGGCCCAGGCCTTCATCTCGTCGAGGTCGCCAACCTTGATCACGCCTTCGGCCTCGAGCCGGCGCGCGTACATCGGGATCGGATCGCGCTTGGACCAATACTCATACTGTTCGCGGTTCGCATAGCCGGTGTCGAACAGCTGGTGATACTCCCACGAGGGCGGCTGATCCTTGCCGAGGTACAGCATGTCGTCGTGGTGCGCGTGGCCGCACATCCGCATGGCGACGACTTCGATCAACGTGGGCCCCTCGCCCGCGCGGGCACGCTCGGCGGCCCAGGTGAAGGTCGCGGCGACCTCGTCTGGGTCGGTGCCATCGATGGTCAGCCCGGGAATGCCATAGCCCGCCGCCTTGTCGGCAAACACACGGGTGGCAGAGTTGTCGCGGACCGGTGTCGAGAGCGCCGTTTGATTGTTCTGCAGGCAGAAAATGGCAGGCAGCCGCGCCGCCGCGCAGGTGTTGATCGCCTCATGCCACTCGCCCAGTGACGAGCCGCCCTCGCCGATGAACGACAGCGCAATGCGGTCGCACTTCTCGAGCGAGAACGCCATGGCCATGCCCGCCATGGTGAGCGAGCCGACCGCCAGCGGCGCCGCCGCCGGCAGCACGCCCCAGTCGAAATCGCCAGTGTGCAGGTCCTTGCCGTCCATCGGCGGACCCGATTTGCCCATCTGCGCGCGCAGCACCATCGCCACTGCTTCTTCATCGTGACGCATGGCGAGCGTCATGCCGAGATCGCGAATCACGGGAGCGATCACGTCGCCACCCCAGCTGCCATCAGGTTTCTGATACCCCGCACCACGATGCAGGCGAATCGCACCGGCGTAGATCGCTTCTTGCCCGAGCGACCGGAAGCCCTTGCCCTGGAAGGCCATCTCGCCCCAGCGAACCTCGCCGCCCATGAAAAACTGCTTCAGGCGGTTGTCGACGCTGCGGGTCAGGCACATGCCCTTGAGAATTTCGCGGCGCTCGGCCCTGGTCAGCGAGGCTTCGATGGCGGCACGGCGCAAGAAACCGTCGCACGCTTCCACCACTTCGGCGCGGGCGAGCTCGAGGCGCTTGATGGCGGTCGTGCCCGGGGTCGTCTCGGCGATTCCTTCCGGTGCGGCGATCTGGTCGTAGAGCGACTTGGCGAGCGCGCGTCGGAATGGGACGCGCACTGCGTCAAGCTTCACCGCGTCCTTCGTCTTGATCGCGCCCACCCCGGCCGCCTCGAAGGCGTCGAGCGCATACGTGAGGGCGAACGGATTGCGCTCCGCGACAAACGCGCCGAAGCGGGCGGCGAGACCAGAGAGCTTGGTGACGTCAGTGGTACGCGACATGCAAGGCTATTGTAGCGAATGCGCACTTTCTCGCTTGCCGTTGCGTGCGCATGCCTGGCCCTTTCCTGCGGCAGCGGTGGTGCTGCCGAACTTGAGAACGAAAACGCACCCTGCCTTGCGCGGCCCGCCGGGCTGGATGGGCAGCCGATCTCCTGGCACCAAGGCAGCGCGAGCGATGCTGCCGAGCTCGATCGCTGGTGCCGGGCGGTGGGTCCGCCGATCCTGATGGCATCACCGGCCGTCGCGCCCCAACTGTCCCCGCCGTCGCTCGACGAGCTGGCGGTCGTGACCTGGAACGCCCATCTGGCAGAAGGCCGGCTCGAAGAACTCGTCCGCTCGCTACGATCCGGTGCCCTGACATCTGGGCGCGCGGTCAACCACTTCGTGCTGTTGATCCAGGAAACCTATCGGCGCGGTGCCGACGTCCCGGCATTCCCGGACCACGCCCGGACGGCGTTCGGGATCCTGCCTCGCGATCCCTATGGCCCCGACGCCCGCGCCACGGCACGGTCGCTGGGGCTGTCCCTGTGGTACGTGCCATCGATGCGCAACGGCCGCGAGATGAGCGAAGACCGCGGCAGCGCGATCTTCTCCACCGAACCGTTGCTCGATCTTCGCGCACTCGAGCTACCACTCGCGCGACAGCGGCGCGTGACGGTTGGTGCCTCGATTAAGGTGCGGACGAAAAGTGGCGTCGAGCAGCTTCTCCTGCTGAGCGCTCACCTCGATCCGGTAAGCTCGCCACGATCGCTATGGATTTTTCAAAACCCTCGCGACGGACAGGTGCGCTCCATTCTCGAGCTGCTCGCCACCCCGCCGTTCACGCCGCCAGCAGGAACAGTCGGGGTCGTGCTGGGCGGCGATTTCAACACCGTCCGGGGCGGCGATGGCGAGAGCGCCTACGACCAGGCCCGCGGATGGTCGACCAGCCTGGCCTCGGAAGACCGGCGCCGCACGCACCTGATGGGCCGGCTCGATTACCTGTTCTTCCGGCTGACTGGTGGCTGGCAGGCCCGTGCGCGCCGGCTGGACGAACGTTTCGGCTCCGATCACTACGCGGTGCTTGGGCAATTCGTTCGCTCGTCACCCTGACACCTTGACTAAAATCGTGGAGTGATCGCGCCGAACGCGGCGGAAGTCCTCAATCTCGTCGGCTTCGTCACCGGCACGGCGCTCTACGCCATGTTGCTGGCGCTGGTCCTGCGCGGCTCACCAGGCGGCAACTTCCTGCCCCTTGCCACCGCGGTACTCGGCCTGGCCTGGAACCTCGGCGAGCTTGCCGCCTATGCCCTGCCCAAGCTCGGTTACTTCAACGAGTCGATCGGCCTGTGGGCCATGTCATTCCCGGCGCTAGGCTTGCTCGCCGCCGTGGTGGTCCACTCCGTCGCCCGCGCGCTCCCGCGCGGCATCGTCCTCACGGTCATCGCTTACGGCTGCAGCATCGTGGCATCCGGACTGCACCTGCAGACCGTGTTCACCGGCGATCCGGAACCGTCGTCGCTCGCGTTCTTGATCCTCACTGTCTGCTACGGACTGATCATTCTCGCGCTCGGTGTGCTCACGCGCACACAGGCCAATGGTCAGCGCGTCCTGTGGGTGCTGGCGCTGGCGTTGTTCGCCGTCTCGGCGTCGCACCTGGGCCGCTTTCACGCCGCGGCCGATGGCTGGGCCGTGGAATTGATCGGCCACCACGCCGCCATTCCACTGGCATTCGCGATCCTTTACCAAGACTATCGCTTCGCGCTCGCCGACCTGTTCCTGAAGCGAGCGCTCACGTTGATTGCGCTCGTCGCCATCGCCTTTGCGGGCTATAGCCTGGCGACCATGGTGCCGGCCGGGCCGCTGGCTGCCGGCGTCCTGATGGCGCTATGGGTCGCCACCTCGATCGTGTCGCCCTGGCTCAATCGCCGGATCATCCGCTTCGTTGACCAGTCCCTGCTGGGCCGCATGGACTACGCGGCGCTTGGCGCCGACATCGGCCAGGCCCTGCAATCGCAAGACTCCATTGATGGCGTGCTCGACACGGTAGCGCAGCGGCTGGCGCCGGCCCTCGATGCGCACCGCGTGTGGTGGGTGGAAGACGGCGCTCCGGCCGGTTCAGAATCGTCCAAGACCCAGGCCATCGTCCCGACTACCGACTTCCCTCGCTACGTGGTGAACGTCGGTGAACTGACGGGTGGACGCCGATTGCTGTCGGACGACCTGGCGCTGGTCGAGACCGTGGTCACGACCGCGGCGCGCCGCATCGATCAGATCAGGCTGACCAACGAGCGCTACGAAGTTCAGCTGCGCGAGGAAGAGATGCAGAAGCTGACCGCCGAAGCCGAGCTCAAAGCTCTGCGAGCGCAGGTCAACCCGCATTTCCTCTTCAACGCCCTGACCACCATCGGTTACTTGATTGAATCGGCGCCACCGCGCGCCATGAATACCTTGATGCAGCTCACGGCATTGTTGCGCGGCGTGTTGCGGTCTGAAGGCGACTTCACCACGCTGGGGCGGGAAATCGAACTGGTCGAGCATTACCTGCGGATCGAGCACGAACGGTTCGAAGAGCGATTGCGTGTCCGCATTGACGTGCCGCAGTCACTGCGACGGCTGCGCATTCCAGCGCTGGTCATCCAGCCGCTGGTGGAGAACGCCATCAAGCATGGCGTGGCGCCGAGCACGACGGGCGGCGACGTGGAAGTGACGGCGCACCTGGACTCATCCGCTGGCATTGAGCGATTACATGTAGCGGTGCGCAATACCGGCGCCCCACTACAGCTGCAGGATGGACCCGCCGATCTGTCGCACGTCACGCCCGGCGGGAAAGTGGACCAGGTCGGCGTCGACAACGTGCGCCGCCGCCTGACCGGACACTACGGCGGCGGCGCCACGCTGACCCTCGCCGCCGCGCCGGGGCGAGGCACGGTTGCGGAATTGGTAATCCCGCTCGTCGAAGCGGCTGGAATGAGCGAGGATGATCACGATGCCCAAGCTGTTGCGGGTCGTACTGGCCGACGATGAACGGCCGGCCCGGCGGTTTCTGATCAACCTGCTCGAGACGTTTCCCGACGTCGAGGTGGTGGGCGAGGCCGCGAACGGAACCGACGCCATCGCGCTGATCGAAGCGCAGAAGCCCGATCTGGCGTTGCTCGATCTCAACATGCCCGAGGCTGGTGGGCTCGATGTCGCACGGCTGGTCAAGGCCGGCGCCACGCCGTCGATTGCCTTCGTCACGGCGTACGACGAGTTTGCCGTGCAGGCGTTCGAGCTGAACGCGATCGATTACCTGCTCAAGCCGGTGGAACGCGAGCGCCTGGCGACCACGCTCGATCGCGCGCGCACCCGTGCCGCGACCGCCGCCTCGGAGCGCGCCAACGGGCTGACCGCCGCATCGGCCGCTCGCGAGGCCGCGACCAGGCGAACGTTCCTCGAACGCATTCCCGTGCGCCGCCGCGACGAGACGGTGATCCTGCCGGTTCGCCAGATTGTCTCGGTGGTGGCCGATGGCGAATTGCTGCACTTGACCACGGCCGCTAACGAGCGCTTCACGATTTCCTATCGTCTGCACGCGCTCGAGTCTCGGCTGGACCCGCGACGCTTCGTTCGCCTGAGTCGCGGCACCCTGGCAGCCGTGGACCAAATCCAGAAGGTCAGCCCAATGCCCGGCGGCACCTACCAGGTGCAAATGTCGAACGGTCAGGCACTGTCGGTCAGCCGCATTCAGTCGCGCGTTCTGCGCGACACGCTGCTTCGCATTTGATCGAGAGCTATGTCAGGATGTCGCCATGCAGCGACATCTGGTCCGGTTCGGTCTCGTGGCGGTGGCGGCAGTGACCCTCGGTTCCGGCATCATCGCGCAAGGTGATCTGCTGACCCGGGCCAGGGCGCTGCACAAGCAAACGCCGCTGATCGACGGCCACAACGACTACCCGTGGGCGCTGCGGGGTCTCGATCCCGGCCGAGACTTCAGCAAGGCCGAGATCTCAAAGGCGGTGCCGGCATTGATGACCGACATCCCGCGGCTGCGTCAGGGCGGCGTCGGTGGACAGTTCTGGTCGGTCTACGTGCCGTCAACCATGCAGGGCAAGGAGGCGGTGCGCGCCACGCTCGAGCAGATCGACATCGTGCACCGCATGACGAGGCAGTGGCCCGAGACTTTCGAGATGGCCTACACCGCTGCCGACGTCGAGCGGTCGTTCAAGGCTGGTCGCATTGGCTCACTGATTGGCATGGAGGGCGGGCATTCGATCGACAACTCGCTGGCGACCCTGCGCATGTTCTATGCGCTCGGCGCGCGCTACATGACGATTACCCACTCCGCCAACCTGGCGTGGGCCGATGCCAGCACCGACACCGCGGTGCTCGGCGGCCTGTCGAGATTCGGCGAGGAGGTGATTCGAGAGATGAACCGGTTGGGCATGCTGGTGGATCTCAGCCACGTTTCGCCCGGGACCATGGAAGACGCGCTCAGAGTCAGCGAAGCGCCGGTGATCTTCTCGCATTCATCGGCGAAGGCGCTCTGCAACGTGCCGCGCAACGTGCCCGACGATGTCCTGCGGCTCACCGCCAAGAACGGCGGCGTCGTGATGGTGACGTTCGTGCCCGGCTTCATCTCGCAGGCGGTCGCCGACCACGACGCCAAGAAGCTCGAGGGGACGGCACCGAAGGCTACGCTCTCGCAGGTTGCCGATCACATCGATCACATCCGCAAGGTCGCCGGCATCGACCACATTGGTCTGGGCGGCGACTTCGACGGCATCACACAGGTCGTGCAGGGGTTGGAGGATGTCTCGAAGTACCCCGATCTCACCGCGGAGCTGCTGAAGCGCGGTTACTCCGACGACGACATCAAGAAGATCCTGGGGCTGAACGTGCTGCGCGTGATGAAGGCGGCCGAGAAGGTCGCGGCGGGGCTGCAGAAAACCCGGCAGCCCTCGACCGCGACCATCGAACAACTGGACGTGAAATAGCCAGCGATAACGCCACGCGCGTGGGCGGCGCGGTCGAGAGCACTGCCGCTCCGGCACGGCTCAGTCCGCCAACCCCACCTCATCCTCTAAAGTCGTATACTACCCGGCGAAACCGATGATCAAACGATGGCTGTCCTTCGTCCGGACCTATCGAAAAGCTCGCCGACTGGGCTTCACGCTGGTCGATGCGATGCGCGCCGCGCTGGTCAACTCGCGCGGTGCCTAGTCGATGCCGGGCGGGTCTGACTTGTCCACCGAAGCGCCGGGCGCGAAGGTGGGAGACCCGCCTCTACTTGATCGCGGCAATCACGCGCTTGGCGAACTCCCCCTCGTTGCCGGCGTGCCAGCGCCAGACCACTACCAGCTCGTGATCCGGTGAGATCAAGATCGTGTTGCTGCCCGCGCCGCGTGCGCCATAGACGTTCGCCGGCAGGCCCGGATAGTTCTTGCCCGACCGGTTCAACCACCACAGGTATCCGTAGTCCGGGCCGTTCGCGCTCGGCGCGACCGCCGCCTTCACGTAGTCCGGCGGCAGGATCTGCTTGTCGCCCCACTTGCCGCCGCGCAGCCACAGGTAACCAAAGCGCGCCATGTCCCACGAGTTGATCCAGACGCCGCCGCCCCAGCGCGTGCCGCCGCTCACCGACGGCATCTTCTTGCCGTCGATGGTGACGTAGCTGTTGTGGTACGGCACCCACTTCCACGAGTTCGAGGCGCCGATCACGTCCATCACCTCATCACGAAACACTTCCGGCACCGGCTTGCGGAAGGTCTGCAGCAACGACATGCCGAGGCGATTGATGCGCACGTCGTTGTATTCGTAGAAGGTGCCGGGACGCTTCAACTCGCGCGGCTTGCGCTCGCCGTCGCCGAACGCCTCGGCGCCGACGAAGTCGTCTTTCTTGCCGAACATGTCGCCTTCCCACTCGGTCTCCTGCTGCAGGTGCATCTTCCAGGTGACTTGCGCGTTGCGCGGCGAGTCGTAGCCGCCGTCTTTCACCGTGGCGCCCACGGTGGCGTCGAGGTTGGTGATCTTACTGTCGCGCACGGCGATGCCGGCCACCGTCGACATCATGCTCTTCGCCACCGAATAGGTGGGGTCGGCCCACGTCGTATCGCCGAACTCGGCGACCACGTAGCCCTTGTAGATGACGACGCCGTTGGTCTTCGCGCGCTTGGTGGGAACCGAGCCGAGCAGGGAACCGAAGATCTTCTCCTGGTCGGAAAAGTCCATCGCGCGGCTCGACTCACGCGACTGTGCGTAGGTGACCGCCTCGGCGAGCTTGGCCGGGTCCATGCCCAACTCCGCCGGCGTCTTCTTCGCCCACGTGCCGGCTGGCGGAAAGTACGGCGCCTGCCTGGCCGCCGTAGCCTGGGCGAAGGCGGGCGCCGTGACCGTCACGTACATGGCGAGCGAGGCGCAGAGACACAGAGAAGCCAATGCTTTCAAAGGCCAGGCACGGTTGCGCAGGTTGGTTGTTCTCATAGATTCATTCCCCTAATTGGTGCCAGGAGGGCGGGACTTCAGTCCCGCCTAATAACCTGGCCCTAACAGCACGGCATTGATGAATAGCAGCATGGTTGACTCGGTAAACGCCCGATAGTTCGGATCCTCGGCAAAGCCAATCACGTGGCCCTGACCGAAGGGCTGGTGCATCAGGAACGCCTTCTGCACGAGGATGTCTTGCGCTTCGGGCCAGATCAGGCCCGAGGCAATCAGCTTGTCCTTGGTGCCGTAGATGCCGACGTTGCGACCGTTGTTGAGCTTGAGCGGCGCGAACACGCGGTTGCCCTCGATCATGACTTGGGTTTCGCCGTCGTTGCCGGCCGTCAGCCAGTGGTTGGTGTCGAGGGTCACGTGCAGGATGGCACCGGGCTGCGATGCCGGACGTTCACGCTCGGGCTGAATCGCCTTGTCGTAATCAAAAGCTTCGCCTGGCTTCGGTGCGGCCGCACCCGCACCCGCCGCCCCACCCGCCCCACCAGCCGGGGAAGGCACGTCGGGTTTGCCGTCTTTCAGGAGGCCGGTCGTTTCCAGCAGTCCGACACTGGCGCCGGTCGCCCAGCGCGTCGCCTCGGCCATGGTCACCAGGGTGCCGCCGCTGCGCAGCCAGTCCTTCATGCGGTTCAGGACCGCATCGTTGATGGTGCCGGTAAAGTTGCCAGACGGCATCACCATCACGTCGTAGTCATTGAAATTGGCGCGGGCGAGCGAGCTGGTGCGCACTGCGGTCACGTTCTGGCCAAAGCGGCGCTCGAGCGTGTAGCGCGTCCAGCCCGCCGACAAGGTGCTGGTCGGGGTGTCCCACACCAGCAGCACCTTCGGCGCCTTGAGCGCCTGCACGTCGTTGCTGCCGAGCGAGGTGCCCTCGTCTACCCACGATGAATCGATCGCGACCAGCTCAACGCTGTGGCGAAGTGCAAGTGCCGAGAGCTTCGCGTTCAGGTCGGCGGGATTCTCGATGGTGCGGAAGAACGCGGTGCCAATCGGGTAGCGCCGGCCATTGTGCGTGAAGGCGCCGCCCACGCTGCGAATGCGCAGGCCCTGCTTGAGGGCATCGGCCGACAGGGCGGCCGCTCCCGATCCCCACGGCATCAGGTAGCCAACCTTCGCCACGGCGAGCGCCCTGGCCGGCATCTGCGCGTCGTACTGCGACGGCACCATCGAGCTCTTGACGCCGATGGCGGCTGGGCTGGTGACAAGCTCGACGTCGAACAGCATGGGCAGGTTCCACGCCGTGATGTCGTAGATCTGATCGTTGAGGCGCATCTTGCGCCGCTCTTCCTGCTTGCGGATGAACTCGGCTGGCTGCTCGGTCTTCGGATCGAGCAGGTTGCGCAGCATGCGCGCGGTCGGCTGGGCGTTTGAGACGATGTAGGTGCCGGCCGGCAGGGATCGTGATGCGAGCTTGATCGATTCCTCGGCGCGGCGCACCTCAATACCCTGCGTCGCCAGATTGCGGGCCAGCAAGTCGGCCCGTGACGGATCGTGCCCGGGCACGATCAGGTATTCACGGATCGGCCCTTTCTCGCCCTCGGCCACTGCGCTACGACGGTACTCCAGGTAATCGCGCATCATCCGCTCGCGATTGCGTGCCGCGGTGATCGCGGTGGTGATGGCGGCGTTGAAATGGTGCATCACGCCGTCGCGATAAGTCAGCGTGTCGCCGTCGCTGCGAGCGAACGACAGGCCACGCGCCGACGCCTGCTCGTAGGTCATGCCGATCGAGCCCTGGAACGTCGGCCACGAATCGCCGTAGCCCGGATAGAAGGCGTCGTAGACCTCGCGGATGTAATAAGCCCAGCCGCGCTCATCGAAGCGAGCGGCATTGGCGCGGCCAATCAACTCCCACGAGGCGATCTGGCTCTTGGTGATGTGCGGGTTGAGCGGGTCGGCCGGCGGCGCGAAATAGTACGCGTTATCACCGCCCTGTTCGTGCAGGTCAACGGTGACCTGCGGCACGTACTCGAGGCCAATCTTGATGCGGCCACGGGTTTCGGGCTGCGACTGCGCGAACCAGTCGCGGTTCATGTCGAACAGGTAGTGATTAACGCGGCCTCCCGGCCATGGCTCGTCGTGCTCGGCGCTGTAAGGCGCGGCATCGGGCGAACTGGCGCGACCCAGCAGGTTCTGGAACACGAACCGCGCGCGGCCGTCGGGGTTCTGCATCGGATCAATCAGCACCAGCGCATCGCGCGTGACCGCGTCGATACCGGCATCGCCCTGTGAGGCCAGCAGGTGGTACGCCTCGGCCAGGGCCGCGTCAGCCGACGAGATCTCGTTGCCGTGGACGCCGTGGACAAGCCACACCACCACGGGGAGTTCCCTGGCCAGACGCTCGGACTCCGCCGGCGCGACGTTACGAGGATCGGCAAAGCGCCGCAGGTCGGCCTTTACCTGGTCCAGCCTGGCGATGCGATCGGCGCTACCAATCACCAACAGCCACAGCGGCCGGCCTTCCCACGAGCGCGCGTACTCGACCAGCCGCGAGCGGGTCGGCGCGGCCTTCTGCAACGCCTGGAGATACTGCGCAATCCCTTCGGGCGGCGTAATCACCTCACCGTGGTCATACCCCAGCACCTGCTTGATGGTGGGAATGGCCGGGTCGTATTTCGCGCCGGGCCACAGCGGTGGCTCCTGCGCCTGCGCCACGATGGCCGATGAGAGGCAGAACGCAGAGATGAGCGCCCCCCAGCCCCCACGAGGCGCAAAGCGCCGAGCCTTACGAGGCCCGAAGGGCCAAGCCCCACGAGCAGAGCGAGCCTGAAGAAGTGTCATTTGTCGAAGTACTCCACTAGCTGCTGCGCAAAGCGGCCGATGCGATCCTCTGCTTCGCCGTAATTGCCGGTAATCGCGTTGCCGAGGAAGGACACGACGATCGGTCCGGAGCGCGCGTAGACGATGCCGACGTCGTTGGCCAGCACCGGCGGGAAGTCGCCGGTCTTGTGCGCGACCGGCACCGAGATGAAGTGATTCAGCCGCCGCTGCCCCGCCTGTTGCGCGCGCAACATCCGAAGCATGTCGTCACAGCTGGCCGCGGTGGCGATGGTCTTTTTCTCGATCGCTTCGAGCATCTGGCCGGTGGCCCTGGCGGTGATTTCGCCCAGCCAGTAGGCCCGATCGCCGTTGGTCTTGCTGTTGCGATCGTCGGTTGGCCCGAGCGCGTTGTACTTCGCGAACAGATCACCGGTCGTCTGCGTCAGCCGCAGGCCGTCAGCGTAGCCCTGCTCCTTGAGCCCCGCGTTGACGCGGGCCACGCCGCCCACCTTGGCAATCGCGAGGTCAGTCGCGGTGTTGTCGCTCGTGATCACCATCTGCAGCAACACGTCGCGAAAGGTTGGCTGCAAGCCGGCATCGTGGTAGCGGAAGATGCCGGAGCCACCGCGGAGGTCTTCTTTCCTGATGGTGATGCGTTCGTCCAGCTTGAGCTCGCCACGTTCCGCCATCTGGAACGCGAGCACCAGCACCGGGATCTTGATCACGCTGGCGCTGTTGAACAGCTCGCCGTCGCGCACACCGGCCGCTTCGCCCGTGGTGAGGTGTTTGACCCAGATGCCGGCCCTGCCGGGAAAATCGGCGGCAGACCGTGCCAGTAATGTCTGCAGCGGGGACGGCTGCGCCAGGGCGGTAACCGTGCCCAGCATCAGCAACATGACCGGCGTGAAAACTCGACGCACGCCCGATAGCTTAGCTCACGGCTTATGGAGTTTGGGGGCTTGGGGGCTTGGCTGGATAATTAGGCATGGCCGACAGGTCGCACAGATACCCCATTCGCATGGCCTGGACCGGCAACACCGGTACGGGAACGGCTGACTATCGCGGATACCAACGGACGCACGAGTACTCGGTGCCGGGAAAGCCTGTGATTCCGGGTTCGTCGGACCCGGCCTTTCGCGGCGATGCCATGCGATACAACCCCGAAGAGCTCCTGGTCATGTCGCTGTCGTCGTGCCACATGCTGTGGTACTTACATCTCTGCGCTGAGGCCGGCGTCGTCGTGACGGCGTACGTCGATGACGCGACGGGGACCATGGTCGAAGTAAAAGAGACGGGTGGGCACTTCACTGAGGTCGTGTTGCGGCCGGAAGTGACGCTTCAGCCAGGCAGTGATGCCACGCTCGCCGCGGGGCTGCACGAGCGGGCGCACCACCTGTGTTTCGTTGCGAATTCCGTGAACTTTCCCGTTCGCTGCGAGCCGCATTTTCGTTCGGCCTGACGCGCAGCAAGCTCCTGTTCCTTTCTACTAGCCAGCTCGGCTTTGCCGGCGCCATGCGCTGGTATGCTCCGAAGTCACGAGGAGTGCGCCATGACCTCTGCCCTACCGATCGCGTTCGTGTTCGCCCTGCTGGCACAACCGACAACTCCCGCAAAGCTGGATTTTCTCGGTTCGTGGACCATGGACCGCATTCGAAGTCAGTCGGTCACCGCCGAACAGGAGCCCGGACCGATCACCCTGGCCCTGAGCCAGACCGATACCACGCTCACTATTGAAGCCGTGCGCGGCGGCAAGTCGGAGGTCACCAACTACGTGATCGATGCACGCCAGGACGGCCCCAGCGTAATCGGCGCCGGGACGCGACGCGCGTACTGGAATAGCCCAAAGCTGATCACCGAAGAGGCCGGCAACGTTCAAGGCCAGACCGTTTCCATTCGCGCGTCCCGCTCGTTGAACCCCGCCGGTACGGAGATGACCGTGGAGACCACCGTCGCCGTACAGCACGGCTACTCCATGCGGGGGGCGCAGACTTACGCCCTCGTCCGGGACGTCTACATCCGCGCCCCGAAGTAACTACTCCGCGATATAGCGCCACGGAGCGGTGATGCTCGTGCGGTGCCAGATGGTGAAGAACGGACGGCCTGGCTGCGGCTTGCCGTCAGTTCCAAGGGCGTTGGGAACGATGTGGCCGATGGTGACGCCGAAATCGCCGCTGGCGGCGACGATGGTCTTGACGTCGGGACCCCAGCGAACGCGACTGCCGTTCGGCGGCTCGCCACCACCGACGGCCTCGCCAATCGCCTGGTTACCGATCACGAACGTGGGCATATCGGGGCCGCCAAGGTTGAGGGCATCAGGGCTGCCGAACAACGTGAAGGCCGGGCCCGTCCCAATCTTCTGCGCCTCGTCTGAAAACGCCGTCTCGGCGTCGGCCAGGCTCTTGCGATATCGCTCGACGAGCGATGCGTCCTTCGCACCCGCCACCAGTTTTGCGGGCAGCACATTCGCCATCGGCGTCAGCGGCGGCACAGCCTTGGCACCGCCGCGCTTGTAGGCAAGCACGCGCCAACCGGCCACCTGCCTCTCCCAATACGCGAGGTACTTGAGCGGCGATTGCTTGCCGTCGGCGGTGCGCAGGGTCATGAAGCCGGCCGTGAAGCCATGGCGGCCGTCGCCGGAGATGGCGGCGCGAAACGGCGTCCACTCGATGCGAGCGCCGGCGTTGGCCTTGTTCTGCTGGAGCGCCTCGACCGCGGCCGCCTTACCAGACGCGATGCCGCCGGCGTAGGTCAGCACGATGTCGTCGCTGAACATCGCCGACAGGCCGTTCACCACGTCCGAATTGCTACTGGCCACTGAAAATGCGCGGTCGGCGGCAAGCAGTTCGTCAACGACGGACTGCGGGGTCGCCTGACGAGCGTCGAGCGCGGGGACGAACACGAGCAACAGCAGCGGCAATAGTTTCTTCACGTTAGAAGAGTTTGCCGCGGGGGTGGGAAAGTAACAGGGGGCTTGGAGGCCCCCAAGCCCCCAGGCCTTTATACTCCGTACTTTTCAGCATCCCACAGCAAACCGAGCTCGCTCGGCGGCGCCATGTAGCCGGCCAGGGCCGACGCGGCAACGACCGACGGCGATGCCAGGTAACCTTCGCCGCCGAGGCCCATGCGGTTTTGCCAGTTGCGGTTGAACGACGTGATCGCGCGCTGGCCCTTCTCGAGCGCATCGCTGCCCTGCCCGAAGCAGGGACCGCACCACGATGCGCGGATCTGGCCGCCGACGCCGCGGAAGACATCGGCGATCGATTCGCCGCCCAGCCGCGGATCGGGACGCTCGATCAGCAGCTTGACGCCGCCGGATCCCGGGAACACCACCAGCTCTTTCTGCACTTTGGTCAACCCCTTGGCGCGCGCGGCGACGAGCACGAGTGCCGCGGAGAGCAGATCGTCATAGCTACCGTTGGTGCACGAGCCGATCATCGCCTTGTCGAACTCAATGCGTTCACGCGCGACCTCTTCAGCCGGGAACGCGTTACCAGGACTGAAGGGCTTGGCGATCATCGGCGTGATCTCGTTCAGCACCAGCTCTTCGTCGATCTCGAACGTCGCATCGGGCCCGCAACCAAACTGCGGATACGGCAGCTCGTTCATCCCCTTCGCCTTGTACCAGGCATAGGTAATGTCGTCAGGCGCGAAGATGCCGTTCAGCGCCTCGGCTTCCGCCATCATGTTGGCGATGGTGTTACGGAACGCGATCGGCAACTGCCGGTCAGCATCGACCAGCTCCACCGACATGCCCTGCGACTGCCTGGCGCCCCAGCGGCGCAGCAACTCCAGCACGATGTCCTTGCCGGTCACCCACGGACTGAGCTTGCCGCGGAAGGTGACACGCCGCTCATTCGCCATGGTGAAGTAGATGTAGCCGGTGGACCAGCCGAAGCCGAGCGTCGTCGATCCCACGCCCATGCCGACGGCACCGTAGGCACCATATGCGCGGCTGTGCGAGTCGGCGCCGGGAATAAACTGACCCGGCAGCACAAGGCCCTGCTCTGGAAAATAGAAATGAAAGATGCCGTCGCCAGGCGTGGCGTAGTACGGCTTCTTGATGTCGTGAAACGCAGCGAACTGCCGCCCAATGCCCGTCTGCTTGTCATCGTCGGCCTTGCCGGTGAAGACGAAGTGATCGTTGGCGACCGCGGCCTGGCGCGGGAAGACCGAGTTGCCGCCGGTGATCTGGTTGAAGGTGTGGATGGAGAACGGCGCAGTGCCGTCGGAGGCGGGTAATAAGTCCGCATAGACGCGCAGCGTGGCACCCGGAGCGACCTCGGCATCCTTGTCAACGCGGTGCGCCCAGACAATCTGCGCGGTGGTTGACATCCGCTTCGCCATGGCGGCGTCGGGAAACACGACCTCGGGCCGGCGCTCGACCGACGCGCGGAATTCTCGGCGGCCGACCGCGAAGATGCCGCCGCTCTGCCGGATCTCATCTTCTTTCGCGCTCAGTGGCACCGGTGTGTAGGTCTTGCCTTGCGTGACATTGACCACCTGGCGCGAGCCGGTTTCGTAGCTGAACTCGTCATCGTCCTTCGCGTCGGCCACCGCCTCCGCACTCTGCACCACGTGCAGGCCCAGGTTGAACGAGTTGCGGCGGAAGATGTCGCCCATGTTGTTGCCGCAGATGATCACCATCTCGAGGCCGACTTCATCAGCGATGGCCTTCAGGCCGGCCGGCGACATCTCGCGCGAGCTGCCGATGGCGAAGCGATCGCCCGCCACCACGAACGTCTCGCCGCGGTGGACGCGGGCGCGGAAGCCGGGCATCAGGTAGCGGAACGAACCCACCTTCCAGCGCTCGTCCAGTGTCTCCAGGCTTTCGGACACACAGTCAGCCGCCGGGGTGATCTGGTCCGTGTCGATCGCGTCAAGTTTCTTCGTCGGGTTCTTCGGATCCCAGATGATCAGGGCCTTGCCGCTGATGGTCCGGCTGGCGTCGCCTCCCGCGAGATCGGCTGGACGCGGCACGGGCAAGGTATCGAGCGTAACGCCCGGCTTCAGGATGGCGGGTTTCGCGATCTGCATCACCCATCGATTGTAGAATGCCTCGCATGCGCTACACCACTTTTGCCCTGACCTTCGTTCTTGCCGCACTGTCGAGCACCACGCCAACAGCGCAGGAGAAGATCGATCGCGACATCCAGTGGAAGATTCGCCGCGAAGCGACGGACAACTCCCAGATTCTGCGCACCCTGCACTTCCTGACCGACGTCTACGGTCCGCGCCTGACCGGGTCGCCCAACCTGAAGGCGGCGCAGGACTGGGT
>JANLWW010000054.1:0-23791 GCA_031364805.1 Acidobacteriota bacterium | reverse complement strand
TGCTGCAGCGCGAAGTACGCCGCCGCCACCGATGCGACCATGGCAATGACGAACTGGAACATGTCGGTCACCAGCACGCCCCACAATCCGGCGATCGACGCGAACGCGACGTTGATGATCGCGCACACCCACAGCGTCTGCGACATCGGCCAGCCAAGCAGCACGTTGGCGATCTTCGCCGCCGCCAGGTTGACGGTGGCCATGATGACGATGTTGAAGAACAGGCCGAGATAGACCGCGCGGAAGCCGCGAACCATCGCGGCGGGTTTGCCGGCGTAGCGGATCTCGTAAAACTCGAGATCGGTCAGCACGCCAGAGCGGCGCCACATGCGCGCGTAGAAAAATACCGTGCTCATGCCGGTGAGCAGGAACGCCCACCACACCCAGTTGTTGGCGACGCCGTTCTCGCGCACCAGGTTGGTGACAAGGTTGGGCGTATCGGTGCTGAAAGTGGTGGCCACCATCGAGCCGCCGATCAGCCACCACGGCGCGGCGCGGCCCGAGGTGAAGAACTCGGTGGTGCTGGAGCCCGCACGGCGCATCAAGTAGATCGCGGGTGCGAACGAGAGCGAGAGGGAGACAAGGACGATCACCCAGTCGAGGGTGGTCAGCTGCATGGGCAGATACTACTCGGTGCCGGGGTGCTGGCGTGCTGCTACGGCAGGGCAAACGCGACGATGGTGCTGCCCGAGGGGGCGCCGTTCTTGCCGCCGCCGCAGGCGATGACGAGGTACTGCTTCCCGTTTTGCATGTACGTCGAAGGTGTGGCGCTGCCGGCAAACGGCAGCACGGTCTCCCACAACAACTCGCCGGTCAACTTGTCGAAGGCGCGCAACTTCTTGTCGAAGTTGGTGGCGGCAATGAACAGCAGGCCGCCCGCCGTGACGACCGGCCCGCCGTAGTTGTCGCTGCCGGTGTCCTTCAGCCCCTTGGCCACCAGTTCCGGATACTCGCCAAACGGTTTCTGCCACTTCATGGTGCCGGCGTTGAGATCGAGCGCGCTCAATGTGCCCCACGGCGGCGTGATCGGCGGGTAGCCATCCGGATCGCGCCACAGTACCTCGCCGTCGTTGCGATACTTCAAGCGATTGGGATCGTTGGCAATGGCCGGGTCGCTCGCCTGATCCTTGCCGGTGACGAGAAACTCGACCACATCGCCGATGTTCTTGGCACCCATGTCGGGAAAGCCCGGCATGCGGCCAGTGCCCGTACGGATGATGCCGGCAATCTCATCGCGCGACATCCGCTTGCCGACCTCGACCAGCGACGGCGCCTGCGGCCCCCCGGTGCGATCCGACCGGTGGCACGACGCGCACTTGCTGCCGTAGAGCGCGGTGTCGGTGTTGGGGATCAGCCGCATGATCCACGGCATTTCGTTGGCGTTGACGTAGAGCAGCCCGGTGTCGGGGTCGAACGCGCCGCCGCCCCACTCGGCACCGCCATCGACGCCGGGAAACACGATCAGGCCACTAGTGGGGGGCGTAAAGAGTGGACCGCTGGTCAACTCCGTGAACTGCGCGAGCACCGCGGCATGGGCGGCTGGCGTGCGCGTCGTGATCATCGACTGGGTCATCTGCTGGCGCGTGAATGGTGGGGGCGCCAAGGGATGACGCTGCCGCGCCGCGGCCTGCTCACCGTCGATGCTCGATTCCGGCGCCCGCCGTTCCTCGACCGGGAACAGCGGCGTTCCGGTCTTGCGATCCAGGACGAAGACGTAGCCGTGCTTGGTGAGCTGCGCGACTGCCTGCACCGGCTTGCCGTTGCGCGTCACGGTGACGAGGTTGGGTGCCGTGGGCATGTCCCAATCCCACAGGTCGTGCTTGATGATCTGGTAGTGCCAGACGCGCTTGCCGGTGCGGGCGTCGAGCGCGAGCACCGAATTGGCGAACAGGTTATCGCCGTGGCGATTGACCCCATACCAGTCGAACGACGCGGAGCCGGTGGCCGCGAAGACCATGGCGTTGCCCTGGTCAACGGTGACGCCGGCCCACGCGTTGGCGCCGCCAGAGAGGGTTGGCCCCTTGGGCCAGGTCTCCGATCCGAACTCGCCCGGCTGCGGGATGGTGTGGAAGATCCATCGCAACTTGCCGGTACGGATGTCGAAGGCGCGGATGTGTCCCGGAGTGCCCGGCAGCGTCTCCGGAACGCTGCTGCCGAAGATGATCAGATCCTCGAAGATCGAGCCGGGCGTGCTGGCACTGACGCTGGCGCGCTCGACCGGCAGGCCGAGTCCCTCGCGCAGGTCGATGCGGCCGTCGCTGCCGAACGTGGCGATGGGCTTGCCGGTAGCGCGATCGAGCGCGTAGAGAAAGTTGCGATAGGTGGCGAACACGCGGTCCTGGTGAACCGTGACGCCGCGGTGACGGGATCGCGCGCGCGGGGCGCCGGCCGGCGCGAGGTTGAACGTCCAGCGCTCCTGGCCGGTCGCGGCATCCACCGCCGCCACTTTCATGCTGGGCGTAGTGACGTAGAGCGTGCCGTCCACCACCACCGGGTGGCTTTGCATCTCGGAGTTGGGGAACGCGTCGCGCGAATCGTAGGTCCAGGCGACCTTGAGTTGGCCAACGTTCGACTTGTTGACCTGCGTCAGCGGTGAGTAGCGGATGTTGTCCACGCCGCCGTGCATGGGCCAGCCGCGGTCGGGCGCCTGCGCGCCGACCAGCACCGCCAGACCCAGTCCACACGCCAGGCCCACGAATGCGACACCGATTCTCCAGTGATAGGTCATGCGTTGTGTAGTCTAGCGGAGCCGATCCACAATCCGGCATGTCTTCTCCGGCTGCTGTTGATTCCGTCCTCCACGCCATTGGCCGAACGCCGCTCGTGCGGCTGCAGCGCCTGGTCGCGCCCGGCGCCGCCGAAGTGGTGGTCAAGCTGGAGTATTTCAACCCCACGGGTTCGTACAAGGACCGCATGGCGGTCGCCATGATCGAGGGCGCCGAGCGGCGCGGCACCTTGAAGGCCGGAATGCGGGTGGTGGAATACACCGGGGGCAGCACGGGTTCGTCGCTGGCCATGGTGTGCGCAATGAAGGGTTACGCCTTTCATCCGCTGGCGTCGGATGCATTCGCGGCCGAGAAGCTCGACACCATGCGGGCGTTCGGCGCCGACCTCGAGATGGTCGCGAGCGATGGCGGCAAGGTGACGTGGCGCTGTTCGATCGCTTCAAGGCGCGTATCAAGGAGCTGACGCAGGAGCCCAACACGTTCTGGACCGACCAGTTCAACAACGCCGACGCCATCGACGGCTACGCCAACATCGGCCGCGAGCTGGCCGAGCAAGCCGGCACGGTTGACGCGTTCGTCGGCATGGTTGGCACCGCCGGCATGCTGGTGGGCGTGTCGAGGGCGCTAAAAGAAGCCGGCGGCTCGCCTCGGATCATCGCGCTCGAACCATCGACTTCGCCCTTTCTCACCACTGGCAAGGCCGGGGCCCATCGCGTGGAAGGCACGGCGGCCGGGTTCTGGCCGCCACACCTGGTCAAGGGCACCTACGACGAAGTGCGCGTGATCGACGAGAGCGCCGGACGCGCCATGGCGAGGCGCGCCGCCAAGGAAGAAGGACTGTTCGCCGGCACGTCAACCGGCATGAACCTGGTGGCCGCCCTCGACCTGGCGCGCGAACTCGGGCCCGGCAAGGTGGTGGCGACCGTAGCGTGCGACACCGGCCTCAAGTACCTCGCCGGCGATCTCTTCAAGTAGCGCGACGCTATTTCTTCTTCGTGGGCGACGCAATCGTCATCAAGAAACCGCTCGGCTCGGTGACGTCAAAGGCGCGCGTGCCCCATTCGGTATCTTTCGGTTCGCTCTGCAGCGTCACGCCAGCGGCCTTGGCGCGCGCGGCAATGGCGTCGATGTCGCCGTCGGCCTCGATGTACAACCGCACGCCGACGCCCTTCACCCGGTCCATGCCCTTCTTGCCATCGTCCTGGCTGAGCCCGAGGCGGGCCTGCCCGCCTTGATCATCAGGCCCATCAGCTTGCCGCCGTCTTCCCAGCGGTCTTCGATCTCGAAGCCGAGGCCGGTGAAGAAAGCCTCGCTCGCCTTGAGGTCGTTGACGGTGAGGCTGGGCATGATGCTCTTGCCTTGCGTGGTCTTGTGGTCGGTGGCCATAGGTTCTCCGGAATCAGCGCAGTTTACGAGGATCAAGGGCGGATTGCCGAGACGAGCGCGGGGTCGAGTCTCCACGTCAGTTGTGGCCCGGCGGCAATCCAGAGCGAGCCGTGCGCGACCAGCACTGCGCCGCCGCCCTCGCCGGTGAAGCGCTGGACGGCGCGATTGGTGCGCGGATCGATCCGGATCAACGGCACGCCTGGTGCGCTAATCCACACCGATCCAAGGCCAGCGGCAATTTCTCCTGATGCGGCGTCGCCAATGGTGATGGTGGCCACTACCTTGTTGGTGGCTGGATCAACGCGCGTCACGGTTCCGCCGTCACTGCCCTTGCCGCGGTTCAGCGTCCACACACCGCCCTCGCCCACGGCCAGGCGTCCGGGGTTTGGTCCAACCTCGATCACCTCGATGACGCCGTTATTGTACGGGTTCACGCGAGTGAGCCGGCCTTTTGCGGCATCGCCATCACTCGTCACCCACAACGCATCGTCGCCGAAGACCACCGCGTTGGCGCCGGCCGCGACATAAACCTCGGCCACGGCGGTGTTGGTGTCGGGATCAATCCGCGACAGCACGCCCTTGCGATCGCTGACCACCCACACGCTGCCGACGGCGCTTGCGGTGCGGCCATCGCCGGCGGCCACCTTGGTCTTGAGGGTCGCGGTCACTTTCGGACCCTTGGGATCCAGGCGTGCGATCGTACCGTCGCCGCAGAGCGGCACCCACACACTGTCGAAGGCGACGGTCAGCGATGCGCAAGGCTCTGTGCCCAACGTCACCGGCGCGCCCGTCTGGTTGTCTTTCGCGTCGATGCGAAGCACCGAACCTGCCGCGCGATTGGGCACCCAGACGCCGTCGTCGGACTCGATCGATCCCGAGCCCAGGGCAACGGGAATCACCGCATCGGGGGTCAGGCGCGAAAGCCGGAGGTCGGCAGGGGGACGCGCCACCGGGGCTGCCGGCTGCGCGAATACTTGGGCAGCAAGGGTAAGACTGAGCAACTGCGTGAAAACGACTTGCCGAATCATGCGAAGGCATCATACTTAATGCCCGATGCCGTCATACCTGTCTCAGCGTGGCCGCTTCACCGCGGTGATGGTCGTGGCGGCGGTGATGCTGGTGGGCGCCGCGCTCGCCGCCGGGCAAGCACCGGCGCCGGCCACACCCGCGGCCGTCGCTCAAAGCACTGACTTGTTCGAAACCCGGATTCGCCCGCTGCTGGCAGCCAACTGCTTTGCCTGCCACAGCGAATCGGCCATGGCCGGTTTGCGCGTGGATTCGCGCGCCGGACTGCTACGCGGTGGGGAGACCGGACCGGCGATGGTGCCCGGCGATCCCGACAAGAGCGCACTGCTCAAGGTGGTTCAGCACGCGGAGGGCTTTCCGAAGATGCCGCGCGGACGCGCCAAGCTGCCGGCCGCCGACATCGACGCTCTTGCCGAGTGGATTCGCGCGGGTGCCGCGTGGCCCGCAGCGGATGACGCGCCGGCCCCAGTCGCGTCGCACGAACGCCCGATCACCGCCGAGCATCGTGGCTTCTGGGCGTTCCAGCCGATCAAGAAGCCGATTGCGCCGGCGGTGCAGAACGCTGCCTGGCCGCGCAATGACATCGACCGCTTCGTGCTGGCGCGCCTCGAGCGCGAGGGCCTGGCGCCGGTGGCGCCTGCCGACCAGCTGACGCTGCTTCGTCGCGCCACGCTCGACCTCACGGGCCTGCCGCCCACGCCGGAGGAAGTCGATGCGTTTCTCGCCGACACCTCGGCCGACGCATTCGAGAAGGTGGTGGATCGCCTGCTGGCCTCGCCGCGGTACGGCGAAACGTGGGGCCGCATGTGGCTGGACGTGGCGCGCTACGGCGAAGACGACTACCGCAGCCTCGACCCGATGGGCCGCGGCTTCAATCCCTATCCCAACGCTCACCTCTATCGCGACTGGGTGATTCGCGCGTTCAACGAGGATCTGCCGTACGACCAATTTGTGACGGCGCAGCTCGCCGGGGATCTGCTCGAAGGCCCCGACCGTGTTCGACACCTGCCGGCCCTGGGTTTCCTCGGTCTCGGGCCCTGGTACTACGACAACGGCGCGGTCGAGATCACGCGCGCGGATGAGCGACACGATCGAGTTGACGCCGTGAGCCGTGGCTTTCTCGGCTTCACCGTCGGCTGCGCCCGCTGCCACGACCACAAGTACGATCCGATCCCGACCAAGGACTACTACGGCCTCGCCGGCGTGTTCCTCAATACCGAGTACACCGAGTATCCGCTCGCCCCGAAGGCCGTCGTGGACGACTACAAGGCCAAAGAGAAGGCGCTGAAACTGAAGCGCGAGATGCTGAGCGAGTACACCGCGGCCGAAGCGCGTCAGCTTGCCGAGACGCTCGCCTTTCAATCGGCCACCTACATGAAGGCGGCCTGGCAGGTCATCGGCGAGCCCAAGAAGGACAAACAAAACATCGTCGAGAAGGAGAAGCTCGACTACGAGCTGTTTGACCGCTGGCTTGCGTTCCTCCAGAAGAAGCCGGTCTTCTATCCGTTCCTCAAGGACTGGCAAGCCATGGTGGCGAAAGGCGGCACTGCCAAAGAGGCGGCCACGCTGGCCGACGCCTTCCAGGACTTGCTGATCGGCGTGGTGCTCGAGGCGCGCGAGGTCAAGAAAGAGAACGACATCATCAAGGCGCGCGCGCTCCCGACGGCGAAACCCAAGGAGCCGGCCAACCTGCCCAACGAGTTCATCACCAACGACGACTTCTGCCCCGGCTGTGGTCTCGAACTGCGCAGCATGGCGGTGGACCGCACGACGCTCTGGGGCGATGTCTTCTCGTCAAATCTGGACCCGGACGATGCCCCGGGCAAGCCGTCGCGTCCGGGCTTGCTGCGCTTTACGGGATGGGGGCTGGAGCAGCGGCTCGGTGGCGACCGTCGCGCCTTGATCGAAGCCCTGCGCAAAGACGTCGAGGCCATGGAGAAGGCGCTGCCGGAGAAGTTCGCCTACGTGCACGGCGTGAAAGACGTCGAGAAGCCAGTGGACCTGAAGGTTCACCTGCGCGGCAGCCCGACCCGGCTGGGCGACACGGTGCCGCGCGGATTCCTGTCGGTGATGAGTCCCGAGCGGATCACTTTCTCGAAGGGGAGCGGACGCCTGGAGCTGGCGCGCACCATTACCAAGCAGCCAATGGCGCTGCGCGTGATGGTGAATCGCGTGTGGAAGGAACACTTCGGCACCGGCCTGGTGAACACGCCAAGCAACTTCGGCGTGAACGGCGAAAAGCCCACGCATCCCGAGTTGCTCGATTACCTGGCGCAGTATTTCGTCGATCACGGCATGTCCACGAAAGCGCTGCACAAGGAGATCATGGCAAGCGCGGTCTACCAACTAAGCGCCGGCACGCAGGCCGCGGCGTTTGCGAAGGACAGCGGCAATCGCCTGTACTGGCGCGCCAACCGTCATCGCATGAGCGCCGAGCAGATTCGCGATGCCATTTTGTTTGTCTCGGGCGCGATCGACCTGCGGGTCGGCGGCCCTTCGGTGACGCTGACGCCGCTCGCCGACCGCCGCACGGTGTACGGCAAGGTCAGCCGCTACAAGCTGGATGAGTTCCTGCAGTTGTTCGACTTCCCCAGCCCGAGCCAGACCGCCGAGCATCGCTTCTCGACCAGCGTGCCGCTGCAGCGACTGTTCTTCATGAACAGCGACTTCATGCAGCAACACGCCGAGCGGCTGGCCGAGCAGGTGGCAGACGAGGCGGATGACGCGGCGAGAATTCAGAAGGTGTATCGCACGCTGTTTGGCCGCGCGCCAACCGCTGATGAAACCAAGGCCGGCCGCGACTTTCTGCAGGCCGAGGCGCTGAAGCAGTACGAAGAGCGCCGCGCCAAGGCCAAGTTGCCGCCCGACAAGGATGCCGCCGAAAAAGATGCCACCAAGGACGCTGCCGAGCCGGCCACCGCCGATGCCGGGCCGCCCGCCGACGGCATGATGGCGGGCGTAGTGCCCGGCGCCAAGCCCTCGGACGCCGACAAGAAGAAGATGCTGCCGGTTTCAACCTTCGGCCGCTATGTAAAGATCCTGATGAGTTCGAACGAGTTCCTGTTCGTAAGCTGATATGTCACATCATTCGCGTCCGCCCCTCACCCGTCGCGAAGCGTTATGCCGCATGGGCAACGGCTTCGGCATGCTGGCGTTCGCCAGCATGATTGGCAAGTCGATCGCGGCTGCCGGCCTCGATCAAGGCAAGCCGGCGGCACGGGCGCTCGCCAAGGGCCTGCATCATCCCGCGCGCGCCAAGCACGTGATCTTCCTGTTCATGAACGGCGGCTTGTCGCAGGTTGACAGCTTCGACCCCAAGCCGATGCTCGACAAGTACCACGGCCAGCCGCTGCCCGGCGGCACGGTGGCCACCGAACGCAAGACCGGATCGTTGATGCGCTCGCCGTTCACGTTCAAGAAATATGGCCAGAGCGGCCTCGATGTCAGCGAGCTGTTTCCGCACGTTGGCGGGTGCGCCGACGACCTCTGCATGATCCGCTCGATGCACACCGACATTCCCAACCACGAACCGTCGATGCTGATGATGAACACCGGCCACATCCAGGTCGGGCGGCCATCGATTGGCTCGTGGTTGACCTACGGCCTGGGCACCGAGAACAAGAACCTGCCCGGCTACGTGGTGCTGTGCCCCGACGTGCCGACCACCGTGGGCCCGCCCCTCTGGAACGGCGCTTTCCTGCCCGCCGTGCACCAGGGCACGTTCATTCCCAGCAAGGTGGAGCGGCCCGACCAGATTGTCGGCAAGGATTTCGACCCGAAGAAGCTGGTGTCGTTCATTCACAACAAGTCGTTCACGCTGGCCGAGCAGCGTCGCGAGCTCGATCTGCTGGCGTCACTGGACGCCATGCAGCGCGGCAGCGCTCCGGCCGATCCACAACTCGAAGGCGCGATTAGCTCGATGGAGACCGCCTACCGGATGCAGACCGAGGCGCCCGAGGTGTTCGACATCCGCAAGGAAAGCCAGGCGACGCTGGAACTGTATGGCCCTGGCAGCACCGCGCGTGGTTGCCTGATGGCGGTGCGGCTGGTCGAGCGCGGTGTGCGAATGGTGCAGGTCTACTACGCCAAGGGCGATCCCTGGGATGCGCACTCCGACATTCAGCAGCATCGCAAGAACGCCAGGGATTCGGACCAGCCGTACGCAGCCGTGATCAAGGACCTGAAGTCACGCGGATTGTTGAAAGACACACTGGTCGTGTGTGGTTCGGAATTCGGCCGCACACCAGTGGTGGAAGTGGGAGGCATGTCGGTGCAGTCGGGCCGCGATCACAACCCGTTCGGATTCAGCATGTGGCTGGCTGGCGGCGGCGTGAAGGGCGGGCTCACCTACGGCGCCACAGACGACTTCGGGTTCAAGGCGATTGAGAAGCCGGTGCATGTGCACGACCTGCACGCGACCATCCTGCACTTGATGGGCATCGACCACACCAAGCTGACCTATCAATACAGCGGTCGGGATTTCCGGCTGACCGACGTGTCAGGCAACGTCCTGCACGACATCATCGCGTGACGTAAAGCGTCGATCCGGGCTTCTCAGGGCAGCGAGCCCCAGCAGATCGTAAGCGCCATCGCCAACATGGCAAGCGCGGGCAGCGACTTGCTGGGCGGGTCGCTGATCTTCAGGTGCATGGCAAGCGCTCCCACCATCAGCACGCACACCAGCGCCGCGGCCGGAAACACCAGCGCAGGCAGCCAGAGCCCGGCCAGCAGGGCGATCGCCGACCCCACCTTGAGCGCCCCGATCAGATAGGCGAACCACGCCGGCAGTCCATAGGCGGCGAACTCCTCCAGCATCGTGCGGGCGCTGCCGCCACGGTATTTCGTGCCTTGACTGAATCGCAGCAGCCACACATTCAACAAGCCGAGTGCGACGATCACTTGAAGCACCATCACGACGGTATTCATAGGTTTCCGTTCTCTGGATGTGAGAATGTTGAAGAAGAGCCAAGCTTCGCTGATCCGATGAACAACGCGCAAGTGATCTTCTCAATCGCACATGGCGTTTCGATGGTGTCCTTCGCCTGGTACGGCATGCTTTGCCTCTTCTCGGGCCGGATGGTCGGGGAGTTTGAGCGCTATGGTCTGACCCGATTTCGGCTGCTTACCGGCGTTCTTCAGCTGGCGGGAAGCCTCGGACTGCTGGCGGGTTACCGCTCCCGGCCCCTCCTGTTACTGTCCGCCGCAGGCCTGGCGGCACTCATGGTGGCTGGGATGATCACGCGCCTGAAGATTCGTGACCCGATTGCCGCCATTCTTCCGGCATTCGCCTTCTTCTGTCTCAACCTTTTTCTCGTCGTCTACGCGGCAACCTAGGCGCGGAGTGCGCGGTCGCGCCACAGGGCCGCCTGTGTGCGGTGGTCGTCCATGACTGCCGGCGCCAGGCGCTTCAACGCCGCCAGTGGGATCGCCATGCGGACATTCGCCCGCAACCGGTCGCGCTGCCGCTCGAGGAAGTCCCAGTACAGATGATTGAGCGGGCACGCCGTGGCGCCGGTGGTAAGGCCGGGATCGAACTGGCAGCCCGCGCACACGCTGGGCCCCATGCGCTGCAGGTACTTTCCCGACGAGATGTAGGGCTTCGTTGCGCACACGCCGCCATCGGCATACGTGCCCATGCCGACGACGTTCGGCGTCACGACCCACTCGTAGGCATCCACATAGGTCGTCCAGAACCAGTCATTGAGCGCCTGCGGGCTCACGCCCAGTAGCGTTGCCACGTTGCACAGCACCATCAGTCGGGTAATGTGATGGCTGTAGCCGGTGTCGAGCACCTGGCGCACAGTGTGATCGAGACAGCGCATCCCCGACGCCTGGCCCCAGTACCACGCCGGCAGCGGCAGGCGCGCATCAAGTGCGTTGGTCTCGGCATACATCGAGCAGCGTTCGTCGTAGACATGCCGCATGAACTCGCGCCAGCCGAGGATCTGCCGGATGAAGCCCTCCGCCGAGGCCAGCGGCACGTCGCCCTGGCGATACGCGGCCTCCGCCCGCCGGCAGAGCGCCAGCGGATCGAGTTGTCCGAGGTTGATCGACGCCGACAGCGCAGAGTGGAAGAGCTCGGCCTCAGAGTCGGCCATGGCATCTTCGTATGGTCCAAACGACGCCAGCCGCGTGGCAAAGAAGGCATCCGCCGTGGCGCTGGCCTCGCCTGCTGTAACGGGCCAATTGAAACCCGCGGTCGTCCCGGGAGCATCGGGATAGCGGCTGTTGACCAGGTCGATGACCTCACGCGTGATGTCGTCCACCGGTGAGCCTGGCCGTGCCGGTGCCGGTGGATCGCCGCGCCATGTCTTGCGATTGTCGGCGTCGAGGCTCCACACCCCACCCACGGGACGCCGGCCGTCCATCAACAGTCCGGTGGCCATGCGTGCCGCGCGGTAGAAGGTTTCGAGCCGGCGCGCGCCCGGCTTGCGAAACACCCCCTCATAGAACGCCGTGTCGGTTGCAAAAAGGGTGTTGGGATGCAGGTGCAGCCAGTCCAATGCCGCGACGGCCTCCCGCGTTTCGGCCTCAGCCGGGGCGAGCGCCTCCACTTGCGGCAGTGAGAACTGCTCGCGCAGCTCGGTGAGCGCGCGGTCGTACCACTTGCCGGAGTAGTGGTACAGCACGGGATGTCCGGCGCGGCCGCGGGCCTCGGCATCGTGACGCATGGCCGAAAGCAGCAGCACCAGCTTTTGCTTGGCATAGGGCCGACGCGCGGGCTTGGCGGACGACTCGATGTAGATCACACCAGTGTCGGCGGGCGGGCCCGTCAGCAGCGGATGCTCCGGCCGCAGCTGGTCGTAGAACACGACGACCCAACGGCCAGGGGGACGCCCGGGCGTTGGTTGGAAACGACGGATCGCGCGGTAAAAGCCGGACATGGTGCCGTGGAGCTCGCGAATTTGCAGCTGGCAGCAGGTGAGACGCGCGACCGCGGCGAAACGGTCCCTGGAACGGATGAGCGAATCCTTGGCGCCTTGGTCCGCGTCGTACCCAAGCGAGCCAAACCTTTCCAAGGAGACCCACGTGTTCCACCGTAGCGACTACGCCTTCATCACTGCCGCCTTTCTTTCGTTCCTGTTCTCCGTGTATCTGTGGTTCTCCGGTCAGCGCGAAGAAGGGCTGTTCGTGGGGATCTGGGTGCCCTCGATCTTGGCGTTCGGTACGCTGGTCGCACAGGTAAAGGCCCGTTGAGATGTCTGGTATGGGCATCTTCCTCGTCGGCCTCGGCGTAAGCACGCTCTGTCTCTTCGGCCTCTACTTTACGATTGCGGAGATTAGCCGGCTCGGCCGCGAATCTGACAATCGCGCGCGGGCGCAGAGGCGGTAACGGCGTGCAGCGGACCTATCTCATCATTGCTGCCGGTAGCGCGATAGGGTCGAGCGTGGCTCGCCGCCTCGCGGCCGACGGGGCGACCTTGGTGCTCGCCGCACGCGACCCGTCGCGAGTCGAGGCCCTGGCCGCCGACCTCGATGCGCAGGTGGTGCAGGCTGACGCGACCAGCTTCGAGGACGTCGAGCGGTGTGCGCGCGCGGCCGCCGCGCGCAACGGACGTCTCGACGGCGTGTTGAACTGCGCGGGCTCGATCCTGCTGAAACCCGCCCATCTGACGACCGCCGACGAGTTGAGCCAGGTGCTCACGACCAATCTCGTCTCCGCCTTCGCCACCGTGCGAGCGGCCGCGCTGGTGATGCGCCAGACCGGAGGGTCGATCGTCTTGATCAGTTCGGCCGCGGCACAGATCGGTTTGCCCAATCACGAAGCGATTGCCGCAGCCAAGGCTGGCGTGATCGGATTGATGCGATCCGCGGCCGCGAGCTACGCATCGTCCGGTATTCGGGTTAATGCCGTCGCGCCGGGGCTCGTCGACACGCCGCTCAGCCGGAGCATCACGACGAACGAGACTGCGCTGAAGGCCTCAATCGCCATGCACCCCCTCGGACGAATCGGCACGCCCGAGGACATCGCCAGCGCCGTGCACTGGCTGCTCGGTCCCGACAGCGCGTGGGTCACCGGCCAGGTCATTGGGGTCGACGGCGGGCTGGCAGACCTCAAGGGCCGCGTCCGGCAGTAGGCGTCTCGCGTTAGGATCGTCAACGACATGATCACCGCCAACATTCTCGCTTCCGCCGGCGGCGCGCGGCGCCTCGCGAACACCAAAGTCAAGCTGGCTTAGCTCGGTGCGCTCTACCAGCGAGTACGACCGCTTCGCCGACATCTACCAGGTGTGGACCGACACCGCTGCCTCGACGCAGGCCAACCTGGCGTTCTACGTGGACGCCTACGTCAACGCGGCGGGCCCGGTCGTGGAGCTGGGCGTCGGCGATGGCCGCATTGCGGTCGCGGCCGCGTCGCGGGGACGCTCCGTGATCGGCGTCGATCTCTCAGGGGCGATGCTCGAACGCTGCCGGCTCCGCGCCGAAGACGCCGGCGTGCTCGACCGGCTGACACTGATCAACGGCGACTTCCGCTCCTTTCATCTCGAGGCACCCGCTGGCCTGATCGCGTTGCCGTACCACAGTCTGGGCCACCTGGTGACGCTCGACGACAAGCGCCGCGCGATCGCACACGTGTTCTCCCAGCTCAGGCCTGGCGGTCACTTCGTCTTCGACGATTTCCTGATGACGCCGATGCTGATCGACCACATGCGGCGGGTGCAGCTGCGTGCTGAGTACCAATCAGCGACTGGAGCAGATACGCTGTTATGGGTCACCTCGCTGGTGGATGAGGCGTCGCAGTCGATCAAGGTGGTGACGTGGGAGGATGAGCTCGACACGCAAGGCGCGCTGGTCCAGAGACGTTATCGCCGGCTGAGTCTCAGCTGGCTCGATCCGTCGCAGGCGCGCGCCCTGCTCACCGAAGCTGGATTCGAGATCGAATCGTGTTACGGGGATTTCGCCCGCACGCCGTTCTCGGACGCCACGGCACACGAGCAGATCTGGGTCGCCAGCAGACCCGCGTAAAGGAGAACACGTCATGATCGGAACCACGGGCCTGCAGGGTCTTCGGGTGGAGTGCATCGTCGGCATTCACCCGCACGAGCGCGAGACACGCCAGTCGGTGATCCTGGATATCGAGATGGATTACGACTTCGCCGCGGCAGCGGCCGGCGAGGCGATTGCTGATGCTGTTGACTACGCTGGCGTGGCCAGCCAGGTCACTGAGCTTGCCGAGCGCCGGGGGTTCCAGCTGATCGAGACGATGGCCGAGGAGACGACGGCGCTGGTGCTGGCCGGGTTTCCGCGGGTGCAGCGAGTGCGACTTGAGATCCGCAAGCCGGCCGCCGTCCCGGCCGCCGCGTGCGCATTCGTCCGCGTGGAGCGCGCCCGATCGTGAGCAGTCAGACCCCTGTTGCGGTCGTGACTGGCGGCGCCCGCCGGCTTGGCCGGCACCTGTGCACCACGCTGGCGGCACGTGGTTACGACGTCGTGATCCTGTACCGAAGCTCAGAAGAGGCGGCGCGTGCGCTCGCGCAGCAGATCGCCGCCACCGGGCGAGGCGCCCGGGCGCGGGCAGTGGACGTGGGCGTCGAGCCCCAGGTCGCCGATGCCTTCGCGGAGATCGCGCGGATCGAAGGCCGTGTCGATTTGCTGGTGAACAACGTCGGCAACTACAACCCGCAGGACATCACCCACCTGAACCCAGAGGTGTGGGATGCGACGCTGGCGACCAACCTCTCGGGTGCCTACTATTGCTGTTTTCATGCGCTCCCGCTGATGCGCGCTGAGGGCAACATCATCAACATCGGCATGGCCGGCCTCGAGGGCATTCGCGCCAACGTGCGCGGTGCAGACTATTACGTCAGTAAGACGGGCCTGCTCTCGCTGACCAGGTCGCTGGCGGTCGCGTATGCCGAGCGAAACATCCGGGTCAACATGGTGTCGCCCGGGCAGCTCGACAACTCGGTTGACCTCCCGCCGCCCGACCAAATCGGACTCACGGTGCCACTCGGCAGGGCCGGCGAGCTGAACGACGTCTCACAGGCAGTTGATTACTTGCTCGACGCCCGGTATGTGACCGGGGCCAACATCGACGTGGCTGGCGGCTACCGGCTGTAGCGCGATGACCAGCGCCTCCGCGCTCGTGGCGCTGTGGAATCGTGGCGCCGAATGGGAGCGCCGCCTCGCGATGGTGCGGGAGGCGCGGTCGTTCCTGTACCTGTCCACCTACTACGTCGAGCACGATCCGTACGGCCTCGGGCTGCTTGCCGAGCTGACCGCGGCCCAGCGCCGTGGTGTCGCGGTGAATCTGCTGATCGACGGGTTCGGCCAGCGCCTGGGCGGCGCGCTGATGTCGGTCGATCACAGGACAGCCCTGCGCATCATGCTGGACGAGCTGCGCCGCGCGGGAGCGGTCGTCACGACCTACCAACCCGGACGGCCTTTGCAGCGGTGGCTCGGCGGCGGCCAGCACGTCAAGATCCAGGTATCGGAGGCGGGTGAGGCCATCTTCGGCAGCAGCAACATGAGCCGATCGTCCTTCGAGGGCTGGAACGAGTACGCCGTTGCGCTGCGCGGCCCCGTCGTGCGGACCTTGCTCGAGAGCTACCGTGAGATCGGCGGCGCCGTGAAGCAAGCACATCTCAGTCAGCTGGATGAGGTGGCGGAAGTCGGCGGCGCAGACCTCGTGCTTGATTACTGGTTGTGCAACCCGAACAGTTCCCAGGGGATGGCCGGCCCACTCGGCTGGCGCGGCCCCAATCTGGTGACCGACGGCCTGATCAATCGCATCACCGCCGCCCGCCGGTCGATCTGGATCACCAGCTTTTATTTCAAGCCGGTTGAGCCCCTGCTGGCGGCCGTGGTTGACGCGGCGCGTCGAGGCGTGCAGGTTGAGGTCTACCACTCGCATCGCGACGCGCTGCCGGCGACCGATCTCGCCTGGATCGCGGCCGCCGCCCATTACAATCGCCTCTTGCAGGCCGGCGTGCGCGTTTACGAGAATCGCCGTGGCGAGCATTCGAAGATCGTGCTGATAGACGACGAGTGGGTGGCGTTCGGGAGCTACAACTTCGAGCACGCGGCCCACGATCGGCTGGCCGAGGCCATGCTGACCAGCCGTGATGCGCGGGCGACGCGGCCGGCCGCCGAGATTTTCGCGGAGCTGCGCCGGCATCCGGACAACGCGGAGGTCACGCCGCAAGTCGTGGCCGATTTGCCGTCGCGACTGAAAGCCAGGCGCTGGCTGTTTGGCCGATTCAAGCGGTGGCTGTGAGGTCGCCGCAGCCAGCAAGGGAGTCCGTGGTGTCGACAGACGCGCTGCCATTCAAAGAGATCGAGCACAAGTTCATCGTCGATGAGCAGTTCGACCTGCTGCGCTTCCGGCAGTCGGTCGAGGGGCTTGGCCCAATCAGGACTACCTCCATCGGCGTCGAGGATCGTTATTTCCTGACGGAAGGTGGCCGCGCGCGCCGTTTCCTCATGCGGCATCGCTACGATGCCGAGCTCCATCACCTGACGATCAAGTCGCTCGAATCCGACACCGAAGTCCGCGTCGAAGTAAATCTCGACCTCGGGCACCAGGCTGGTCAACAGGCGTCGCACGTGGACGCGTTCATGAACCTGCTGGGGGTGGTGTGGAGCGGCTCGCTACGCAAGGAACTGGAGGTGTGGTACTTCCCGGACTGCGAAGTCGTGTATTACCAGGCCTCAACGCCGTCACGCTCGGTCCGCTGTGTTGAGTTCGAGGCAAGGCGGCAGAGCTCGCTGGAGGAGGCGCTGGCGACGGTCGATCGGTTCGAACACGCCACGGGTTTCTCGGATGCGTGCAGGTCGCGGTTGTCGCTTCCGCAGGTCCTGTTCCCCGAACTTGACGAGCTGCTCACCGGATGAGTTGCCGTGCGTTGACTCTCACCACGCCCTCAGCCATGATGCGCGGAGTTTCGGACGATCACTGGAGGCGTTATGCGGTATCTGCAATTGACATGGTCGGTATGTGCCAGCGTGATGCTGGCTTTGGGTGTGACGGCGTTGCCGGCTCCGGCGCTGGCGCAGAGTGTCAGCGGCATCGCTGGCGTCGTGCGTGACTCGTCTGGCGGGGTCTTGCCGGGCGTCACCGTTGAAGCCACCAGCCCCGCACTGATCGAGGGCACGCGCTCGACCATCAGCGGCACGAACGGCACCTTCCAGATCACCGACCTCAGGCCCGGTGATTACGTCGTGACCTTCACGCTGCCGGGCTTCCGCACCGTGCGCCGGGATGGCATTCGGCTGGGGGCGTCGTTCACGGCCACTGTCAACGTCGACCTCGCGGTCGGCCAGCTCGAGGAAACGGTGACGGTGTCGGGTGCGTCGCCGATCGTGGACGTGCGCAACTCGGTGTCGCAGGCGGTGATGAGCCGCGAAGTGCTCGACACGATTCCCACCGGCAAGGACCCCTTTGCGGTGGGCCAGCTGATCGCCGGCGTCACCACTGCCACGCCGGACGTCGGCGGCACGCAGATCATGCAACAGCCCACGCTGCAGGTGCACGGCTCGTCGAACAACGACAACGTGTTCATGATCGACAACGTGCAGATCCAGCACATCGGGTTTGGTGGCAACCAGACGGGCTTCTACTTCAACGACGGCCTGATGGAGGAAATCAGCTACCAGACCAGCTCGCTGCCCGCCGAAGCGCCAGTCGGCGGCGTGCAGATCAACATGATCCCGCGCGACGGCGGCAACCAGTTTCACGGCGGCCTGTTCGTGACCGGCGCGAATAACTCGATGCAGAGCAACAACCTGGACGACCGGCTGGTGGGGCTCGGGTTCATCGCCCAGAACCGCGTCGACACGGTCTACGACTTCAATGCCACGCTCGGCGGGCCGATCAAGCAGGACCGCCTCTGGTTCTTCAGCACCTTCCGGCGCTGGGCGGCCAACAACTACCTGGGTAACACCTTCACCGCCACCGGTGGGCAGGCGCTCGACGACCAGCGCATCACCGACGGAACGCTGCGCCTCACCGGGAAGCTGAACGAGAAGAACAAGCTGACGATTCACTACGACCGCAGCGCCAAGTGGCGTGGCCACCGTCCCAACAACTGGATCGGCGCGAGCATCAACGAACCGATCTCGTCGGTCGTCCAGACCACGGGCCTCAACTACATCGGCCAGGCGAAGTGGAGCTCGCCCATCTCGAACCGGCTGCTCACCGAGGTGTCGGCCTTCACCATGCCGGTGAACTACAACCTCTCGTTCCAGCCCGACACGGCGGCCGATGCGGTCGCCACGTTCGATCAGATTCGCTCGCACTTCACGGGTGTCTCGCCAAGGCAAGACACCAACACGGCACGGATGTACACCTACGCCGGCTTCATGTCGTACGTGACCGGCGCACACAACTTCAAGGTCGGCCTCCAGGTACGAACCGGCTACTCGGAGGAGCTGTTCGAGACCCGCCAGGACATCGTGCAGATCGTCAGTAACGGCGTGCCCAACTCCGTGCGGCTCGTGAACAACCAGAGCGGCCACAAGGAGTCGGGCGTGAACACCGGGTTCTACGTGCAGGACTCGTGGTCGTTTGGGCGCGTCACCATCAACCCGGGCCTGCGCTACGAGCGCTTCACGATGTCGATCCCGCAGCAGAGCGCCGCTGCCGGCCGCTGGGTGCCCGCCCGCGAATTCGCTGAGCAGCCGAACCTCGTGAACTGGAACACGCTGTCGCCGCGCTTTGGCATTGCGTGGGACGTGTTGGGCGACGGCCGCACGGCGGTGAAGGGCGGCCTCAGCAAGTACGACCGCCTGGCCGGCATCACGATCATCCAGCCGCTCAACGGCAAGAACATCGCCTTCCAGACCTGCCCCTGGACGGACACCAGCGGCGACCTGCGCGCCCAGAACGACGAGATCGCGTTCTCGCGCTGCACCGGCTCGCTGCAGCCGGCGCTGGGCAATGTCGAACCCGGCCTGAAGCGCCCGTACCAGTGGGAGTACACCGCCTCGGTCCAGCGGCAGTTCGGCAGCCGAACGTCGGTGATGCTCGGTTACTTCGGCCGCAAGTTCTGGGATCTCTACACCACCGTCAACGACGCGGTGCAGCCGAACAACTACACCCCGGTCACGATCAACAACCCCCTGACCAACCAGCCGATCACGGTCTATAACCAGGACCCCGCCACGCGCGGCCAGGTGCGCAACGTCCTCAAGACGATTCCCGAACTGTCGCAGCGGTACCACGGCGTCGAAGTGCAGTTCAACACGCGCTTCGACAACTTCAGCGTCTTCGGTGGGGTAACGATCGGGAACAACTTCGGGGACCAGGACGCCGGCGACCTGAACAATCCAAACGTCCGCCTCAACAACCAGGGCGACATCGGCTTCGACTCGCCGTACCAGATCCGCGGCGGCTTCAGCTACACCATGCCGGCCGGCTTCCGCCTCTCCGGTTCCCTGCGTTCGGCATCAGGCCTGCCGGAACAGCGCATCTACGTGGTGACGACGGCGGTGGTGCCGGGATTGACGCAGGTGACGCAAAACATCCAGGTGGCCGAGCGCGGTGAGTTCCGGTATCCCTGGGTCAACCTCCTTGACCTGCGCATCGCGAAGTCGTTCGCGGCCGGCGGCACCCGCATCGAGCCCACGCTCGATCTCTTCAACGTGTTCAACAACAACGCCGTGACCAATGCCGTGCAGACGCTCGGCACCTCGCTCGGGCGTCCCTCGTCTATCGTCATGGGGCGGCTCCTCCGGCTGGGCGGGCGCATCTCGTTCTGATGGGGGATGTGATGCGACACTTCCTTCGCGCTCCGCTGGCGATCGCGCTGATGGCCGTGTGCCCTCCATCGGGGGGTCAGCCGGTGTTGGCGCAACAACCTTCCGGAACCGTCACCGTGCGAGCCGCGCGCGTGCTGGATGGCAGGGGCGCCACGCTCCAGAACGCCGTCATCGAGATCGCTGGCGGCCGCATCGTTCGGCTTGACCAACGCCCGGGGCCGGTCACCTACGATCTCGGCACCGCGACGCTGCTGCCGGGGATGATCGACACGCACGTCCACATCGGCTATCACTTCGGCAAGGATGGCCGCGCCAGTAACGAGGGAGAGACTCCCGTCGAGATGGCGCTGTTCGCCGCCGAGAACGCGTGGGTGACACTCATCAACGGGATCACCACCGTCCAAAGCGCCGGCGCACTCGCCGATAAGGATCTCAGGGACGCGATCAACCGCGGCGTGCTGCCCGGTCCGCGCATCTTGTCGTCGCTCGGCTCGGCGAACGAGCGGACGGGCGATCCCGCCGCGCTCCGGGCCTATGTCGTCAAGCAGAAGGCCGCCGGGGCGGACTTCATCAAGATCTTCGCCTCCAGGAGCATTCGCGACGGCGGGGCGCCGACCATGACGCTCGAGCAGTTGCAGGCGGCGTGCGACGAGGCGAAGGCACAGGGGTTGCGCACGATGGTGCACGCCCAGAGCGCCGAGGCGGCAATCCTCGGGGCCAAGGCCGGATGCACCCAGATCGAGCACGGCGCGTTCGTCAACGACGAAGCACTGAAGCTGATGGCCGACAAGGGCGTCTACTTCGATCCCAACATCGGGCTGGTGCTGCAGAATTACGTCGAGAACAAGCCGCGCTTCCTCGGCATTGGCAACTACACCGAGGAGGGGTTCGCCTTCATGGAGAAAGCGATCCCGACCAACTACCCGATGTTCAAGAAGGCGCTCGCCGCGAAGGTGAAAATGCCAATGGGCACCGATGCCGTCGCCGGCGGCCACGGCCAGAATGCGCGCGAGATCGTTACGCGCGTGAAGGACGGCGGCCAGGCGCCGATGGACGCCATCATCGGCGCGACCTCGCTGGCCGCCGAGTCGATGCGCCTTGACAGCCGGATCGGCGCGCTCGCGCCCGGCCTGCAGGCCGACCTGGTCGCGGTGGACGGCAATCCGCTGCAGGACATCGAGACGCTCCGCCGCGTCAGGTTCGTGATGAAAGGCGGCATCGTCTACCGCAACGACGCCGCACCCGTTCGCTGAGGCTGGCCATGCGCACCCAATTCGCGGCGTGGTCACTCCTGCTGGTCGCGACCCTGGTCGCCACGGCCCTCGCCCAGCAACCGGCCATGCAGGAATGGCCGATCTACGGCGGCGACGCCGGCGGCACGAAGTTCTCGCCGCTGGCCGACATCAACGGCACGAACGTCGCGAGCCTGGTCACGGCCTGGGAATGGCGGCCCGAGGACAAGGCGATCGAAGAGTTCGGCACGCGACCCGGCAATTTCCAGAACACTCCGCTGATGATCGACAACGTGCTGTACGTCTCGACGCAGTACAACCGCGTCGTCGCGCTCGACGCCGAGTCGGGGCAGCAGAAGTGGGCGTTCGACCCGCGGGCGTACGCGGATGGGCCGCCGCCCAACGGCACCGGGTTCGTGCATCGCGGCCTCGCGGCCTGGCGCGAGGGCGGGAAGCTGCGGCTTTTCCTCAACTCTCGCTACCGGCTGATCTGCCTCGACGCCGAGACCGGGAAGCCGGTGGAAACATTCGGTGTGAAGGGCGTCGTGGATCTCAGCCGGGGGCTCCTCTGGCCGATTGATCGGACGCACTATACGAACACGTCGCCGCCGGTCATCTACAAGAACCTCGTCATTCTCGGGAACGGCGTCGGCGATCGCCTGGTCTACAAGAACGACCCGCCCGGCGACATCCGCGCGTTCGACGCGCGGACCGGCAAGCAAGTGTGGAGCTTCCACACCATCCCGCAGCGCGGCGAGCCTGGGCACGAAACGTGGCAGGAAGGATCGACACGCGTCACCGGCCACACCAACGCCTGGGCGCCGATGTCGCTCGACGCGGAGCGGGGCCTGCTCTACGCGCCGGTGGGCACTCCGAGTAACGACTTCTACGGCGGCACGCGGAAGGGCGCCGGGCTTTACGGCGAATCGCTCGTCTGCATCGATGCGGCAACCGGCAAGCGCAAGTGGCACTTCCAGATTGCGCACCACGGCATCTGGGACTACGACCCGGCCTCGCCGCCGAACCTCGTCACGATCACGGTGGGCGGCAAGCGCATCGACGCTGTCGTGCAGCTCACCAAACAGGGGTTTGCCTTCGTCTTCGATCGCGTCACGGGCGTGCCGGTGTGGCCGATCGAGGAGCGGCCGGTGCCGCCAAGCGACGTCGCGGGCGAGGAAGCCTGGCCGACGCAGCCGTTCCCGGTCACGCCGCCACCGTTCAGCGAGCAGGGCATGACACTCGACGACGCCTTCGATCTCACGCCCGAGTTGAAGGCGCAGGCGCAGGCTGAGCTCCGCAAGTTCCGCCTCGGCGCGCTTTACACGCCGCCGTCGATGGTGGGCACGGTGATGAGGCCCGGCACAATCGGCGGCGCCAACTGGGGCGGGGCAACGTTCGACGCCCGAAGCGGGCTGCTGGTCTTCAAGACCACCAATGGGGCGAGCATCGCGCGGATTGTTCGGCCCGACCGATCGACGGCGAACCCCCGCGCCGCCGAGGTCGACGCGGAGCTCACCGGCGATCTGTCGGCGTCAACCAACTTCATCCCGGAAGGCAAGGACGCCGACGGGCGCCCGTTCCCGCCGCTGCCGCTGCTGAAGCCGCCCTACGGCCACATCGTCGCGATCGATTTGAATAAAGGCACCATCGCGTGGCGCGTGCCTTTCGGCGACAACCCGCTGCTGCGGAGTCACCCGGCACTGAAGGGCGTGGCGCTGCCCGATCAGCTTGGCGCCGCCGGGGCTGCGGGCGTGCTTGGCACGGCGAGCGGACTGGTGTTTGTTGGCGGCAACGACCTGGCCTTTCATGCTCTTGACCTGGCGACGGGTCGTGAACTGTGGAGGTTGCCCCTGACGACGCGGCGCGTGACGGGAACGCCGATGACCTACCGCTCACGTTCGGGGCGCCAGTTCGTACTGGTGGCAACGAGCACGGGGCCGGATGCGTCGCTGATGGCGTTCGCGCTGCCGGGTCGAAAGCAGAACTGAGCCCAACTCGCAGCCGCGGCAGCGGCTCCCGGTCAGGGGGCTGGCGACCCACACGACGAGTTGCCTGCAGCATCGGTCGCGCATACGCGGTACGCCGCCGCGCGATCGATACTCGCCGGCCACTCCACCTGCCACAGGTTCTCGCCGTACCACCGCATGGGAACTTCGCGCGCACCGGTCGGTGTCGTCCACTCCACTACCACGCGTTTCCATTCCGTCGCCAGGCTCGGGCTCTTGCGGTCGTGCACGCGGGCATGCACCTGCACAACGCCAACTTGGCGCACGGTCGCATGCACGCGCGTGATCGAGGGCGGCGCCGTGTCGCGCGGCAACCCGCGTCCCGAGAACACGCGCTCGTCGGTCGCGGTCTTGTGCTCGCCTTGCCCCTGCACGACGTCCAGACGGCCGTCGCCGTCGAGGTCCGCCAGTGCGATGCCGAGAGTACCCGGCGTGTCGGCGCCACTGAACACATCGAGACGCGCGGTGAGATGGCCCTTGCCGTCGTTCACGAGCAGCCGGTCCGGCCCGCTGAGCGAGCCCACCACGAAGTCGGCGTCGCCGTCGGAGTCGGCGTCGAGAAACGCCACCATGTTGTCGTCCTCGCCGACGTTCTCGCGAGCGGGCCACCAGGACGGCGTGACGTCGTTGAATCGCCCCTTGCCGTCGTTCCGGAACACGTGCTCTCGGCGGCTGCTGCTGTCCTCGCCGACGATCTCGCCGTCATTGATCGTGA
>JANLWW010000045.1:0-31182 GCA_031364805.1 Acidobacteriota bacterium | reverse complement strand
GTCACGCAGCAAGGCCTGGATGCGCCGCAGCTGTACTTGCGCGATCTGAATTCGTTTGAGGCGCGCGTGGTGGCTGGTTCGAGCGGCGCCTTGCAACCGTTCTTCTCGCCCGATGGGAAGTGGGTGGCCTTCTTCGGCCAGGGGCGGCTTCAGAAGGCGGAAGTCAGCGGGGGCGCTCCCATCCCGCTGGCCGAAGCGGCCTATCCCTTCGGTGGAACGTGGAGCGACGACAACACCATCATCTACGCGGCGTCGATTAATTCCGGACTCTTGCGGATTCCCGCCAGCGGCGGAACGCCCGAATCGCTTACCAAGCCGGACGGCGCAGCCAACGGCTATGCCCATGTCTTTCCGCAGGCGCTTCCGGGAGGACGCAGTGTGCTGTTCACGATCTGGGGGTCAACGGTGGGAAGCGCGGTGCTCTCACTCGAGGCTCGCCGGTGGGACATGGTGTTGCCCAAGACATTATTGTTTGGGGCTGGACTCTTCGACCCTGCCCGTGAGTCCACAGGTCGCATCCTCGTCGTCGATCAGAGCGCGGGAGTCGTGGCTGCGCCGTTTGACGCCGCCCATCCCGCGCCTACCAGCGTCGCGACAACCGTCCTTTCCAACGTGTACTCGGAATTTGAGCGCGAGTCCCGGGGGTGGCTGGCCATCTCGAACAACCGCACCGCTGTCTACGCCGCTGCCAACCCGGCCAAGACCTCGCTGGTGTGGGTCGACCGGGAGGGAAAGGCCGAGTCGCTCGGCAAGGGTCAGGATTTGTACAGGCAGATACGCCTGTCGCCTGACGGGATGAAGGCAGCTGTCAGAGTTGGCCTCAACCTTTGGATTCATGACTTGCAGCGCGGAACTCGCGCCCCTCTGACGTCGGGGAACGCAAGCAGTTTCTACCAGCTGTGGAGCCCTGATGCTACGCGAGTTGTGTTCGGCTCCAATCGTGGAGGGGACTGGGATATCTACTCACAGCCCTCCGATGGATCGCGGCCCGCGGACGTGCTGCTCAAACAGCCCTACGACCAGTTCCCGGATTCAATGGCGCGCGACGGGACGTTGCTGTACTACGAAATCAACCCGAAGACCGGTCTGGACCTCTGGACCCTGTCTCCGGACGGAAAGACCTCGCCGCTGCGGGTGACGCCATTCAACGAGGGAGGGGGCCGATTCTCCCCGAGTGCAGCCGGCGGGCCGCGCTGGGTGGCGTATACGTCCGACGACTCGGGGCGAAGTGAGGTCTACGTGCAGTCGTACCCCGCCGGAACGAACAGAATCGCGGTCTCTGACGGAGGCGGATCGACGCCCATGTGGTCGCCCGACGGCACGGAACTGTTTTACCTGACAGGGGACGCGGTGGTGGCCGTGGCAGTCCGATCAGACGGGACCTTCGGCGCTCCCCGTCGGCTGTTCGACCGGTCGAACTACTACTTGAGGTATGGCTACGACGTCTCGCCCGATGGCAAACGGTTCCTGATGATTCGGCGCGACGAAGGTTCCGTCCCACGCCAACTGAACGTCATTCTCAATTGGTCGGACGAAGGCGAGCCGGCGTCAGGCGGTCGTAGCGAGCGGGGCCAGTAAACAGTAGGATCGCGCCCACCCTTGACCATCACTCCCGCTACCCGTCTCGGCGTCTACGAGATCACCGCACCACTCGGCGAAGGCGGCATGGGCCAGGTGTGGCGGGCCCGCGACACGAAGCTCGATCGTGACGTCGCCATCAAGGTGCTGCCCGAGGCGTTCGCCAACGATGCGGACCGCCTGGCGCGGTTCACCCGCGAGGCCAAGTGGCAGGTGTCGACCGCGGAAGGCGCAGCGCCGCGCTGGCGCGCCGACGGCAAAGAACTCTACTTCCTGGCGCCCGACGCGACGATGATGGCCGTGCCGGTCACCGCCTCTGGCGCCTCGTTCGAGGCCGGTACGCCGAAAGCGCTCTTTCCGACGCACATCGTGGACGGCGGGACCATCGCGACGAACCGGCCGCAGTACGCAGTCGCGCGCGACGGCGGGTTCCTGATCAACCAGCCGGTGGCAGACGCCATCGCCGCGCCGATCACGTTGATCCTGAACTGGAATCCGGAAGCGAAGAAGTAGGCGCCGTCACAACAGCCGCGTGACCGCTCGGATGAACGACTCGAAGTCGCGAAGATCCGTCGTCAGCGCCCGGTAGACCCGGTGGCGATCGATCTCCAGGTACTCGTGCACCAGGATGTTGCGAAACCCGGCCATCGCCGCCAGCTTCACCGACAGCGCCTTTGAGATCACCTTCTGGCGGGCCAGCAGCTCGAACAGCGACCGGCTGTCGGCGGGCAGCGGCAGGTTGCGATCGGCAACGATGTGATGGCTGATGTCGAGCACGGCCTGAATCGCCAGTTGCAGGTACCGTTCGGCGTTCCCGTAGATGAGCGGGTCGTTCACGAAGTGGCGCTCGTCGGCCAGCCCGTGAATCTTCCGTAGCAACGCCACGTACTGGCGGATCTTGGTTAAGCGCGCCGCGACCACGAAGCGATCAACCACCGGCGCGTCCCTGCCTGACGTGCTGCTTCAGGCGTTCGACGTAGCGTTCCATCGTCGGCACCATGTCCTCGTAGCGTCGCGCGGTGGCCACATGAAAGCGGACGCGGGCGGCTCGGGAGCGCTGGAAGACCAGCACGCCACGCGAGAGCACGCGTTGGGCCAGCAGCGGCGGGGCGTCGTTGAGGATGACCAGCTGCACGTCGTTGCGATGCAAGGCGGCCCCCAGCTCACCCGCCAGCGCCAGCCGGTAGCGGAGCGCACGCGCATCGGGGAGGCGCCGGCCGAGCAGCACGGCGACGTCGATGTCGCTGTCGGGCCTGGCACGGCCCTGCGCCACCGATCCAAAGATGTAGGCCGCCTGAATGTCTGCGTGACGGGCGACCAGCCGCGCCACGGCGCGGGAGGCGGCCGCCAGTGTCGGCACTCGACTCGTGGACTGGGTACTCACGATGGGCGCTCGACCGTAGTATATGTCTCGTCGTGGTCACCATATAATCACGTCACCTGTGGCCCTCACCCCCGGCTCCCGGCTCGGCGTCTACGACATCACAGCTCAAATCGGTGAAGGCGGCATGGGTCAGGTGTGGCGCGGCACCGACACCACGCTCGGCCGCCAGGTCGCCATCAAGATCCTGCCCGATGCGTTCGCCGCGGATCCCGAGCGCTTAGCGCGCTTCGAGCGCGAGGCCAAGACGCTCGCATCGCTCAATCATCCCCACATCGCCGCGATCTACGGGTTTGAGAAGTCGTCAGGCATGCACGCCCTGGTGATGGAGCTGGTCGAAGGAGAGGATCTCTCGCAACGGATCGCGCGCGGGGCCATTCCCCTCGACGAAGCGTTGCCGATTGCGAAGCAGATCGCCGAGGCCCTTGAGGCCGCGCACGAACAGGGGATAGTTCACCGCGCTCTGAAGCCCGCGAACATCAAGCTCCGCGCCGACGGCACAGTGAAGGTCTTGGATTTCGGTCTCGCGAAGGCCATGGACGCCGTGCCAGGAGGGCGGGACTTCAGTCCCGCCGGCCATCTCGCCAATTCGCCGACGATCACGTCCCCGGCGATGACCCATCTTCGCCAAGGCTACGGTGGGCAAGCGACAGCGGTCGGAATGATTCTCGGCACGGCCTCCTACATGAGCCCCGAGCAAGCTGCCGGCAAGCTGGTGGACAAGCGCAGCGACCTCTGGGCCCTCGGGGTCGTGCTGCTGGAGATGCTGACCGGTCGCCAGGTATTCACCGGCGAGACGGTGTCGCACGTCATGGCGGCGGTGCTCAAGACCGATCCCGATTGGACGGCACTGCCCGCCGAGACACCGGCGACGATTCGCCGGCTGCTGCGCCGGTGCCTGGAGAAGGATCGCAAGCGGCGGCTCGCCGATGCGTCGGATGCGCGGCTGGATCTCGAAGAAGCGCTCGAACCCCGAGCTACGGTGATGCCTTCTTCAGTTGCTCCGCACAAGAAGTGGTCGGCCGTGCCATGGGCGCTCTTTGGAGTGACCGCCATCGTCGCCGTCGCGCTGCTTGCGCGCGGAACGACGGCGCCGAACCCGGTCACGCGGCTGGTGTCGCGCGCGCTCATCGACTTTCCGCAGTTTGCGTTCAGCGGGGCGCGCCTCGGCAACCTGTTCGCGTTGTCACCGGACGGTACGCGACTGGTGTTTGCCGGCAATCCGGATGGTAAGAACAAGTTATACCTTCGGCCGCTGGACCAATTCGAGGCTACGGCCATTCCTGGCACCGAAGAGGGCAGCCAGCCGTTCTTTTCTCCCGACGGCGGCTCGATTGGTTTCTTCGCCGGCGGCAAGTTGAAGAAGGTATCGTTGGCCGGGGGATCGCCGGTGACGTTGGCCGACGCGCCCAATCCGACCGGTGGTTCGTGGGGTGCAGACGACACGATTATTTTCGGGCCCGACCTGCGCGGCTTGATGAAGACGTCGGCCGCCGGGGCGCCACCACTGCGGGTCACCGAGCGCCAGGGCGCCGCCGGGCTGCACGGAGCACCTCTCCTCTTGCCGGGCGGCAAGGCCGTCGTGTTCACCAACAGTGAATCGAGCCTGGTCAGACCCGCGGTCGATGTCGTTTCGCTCGAGACCGGCGAGGTCACACGGCTCATCACCGATGGCTGCTGCGCCGCGTACGCGACGACGGGCCACCTGATCTACGCCCACTCCACGTCGGGGACGATCTTCGCTGCGCCCTTCGATCCGGGGCGGCCGACGGTGGTCGGCGAATCGGCACGCGTCATGGACGGCGTGATGGCCGGTGGCCTCAACGGCGGTCAGTTCGCTCTCTCAACCTCCGGGTCACTCGTCTACCTGACCAACAGTGCCGTCAATGAACGCACGTTCGTGTGGGTCGATCGTGCCGGCCGAAGCACCACGATCGATTTCGACAAGCGGCCGTACGGCCTGCCCAGCCTCTCGCCGGATGGACGCCGGGTTGCGACCGGGGTGTACGACGGACTGAATCCCAAGGAAATCTGGGTCGGCGACCTTGACCGCGGCACGATGAATCGCCTGGTCACTGACGGTTCATTGAATGCCGCGCCGATCTGGACACCGGATGGGAGCCGAGTCGCATTCGCATCGAGGCGAGCGGCCACAGTTCAGAACATTTACTGGGCGCTGGCCGATGGTAGCGGAGTGACGGAACGCCTCACCACTGGCGAGTTCAATGAAGTGCCCACGGACTGGTCGCCGGATGGCAAGACCCTTGCCTTCTACGAAACCAATCCGACCAGTGGGTACGACCTCCGGACCCTGGCACTTGACCGGGAGCGGACGGTGAAGCCATTGGTGGTCACACCATTCAACGAAATGGGCGCTCGCTTCTCGCCTGATGGCCGCTATCTGGCTTACTTGTCCGATCGCACTGGCCGCCAGGAGGTCTACGTTCAGCCGTTTCCCGGACCGGGCGAACCACGCCAGGTGTCGACCGACGGCGGCACGGAACTCGTGTGGGCGCGCAACGGCCGTGAACTCTTCTTCAAGCAGGGCGAGAAGATGATGGTCGTCGATGTCACCCTCGCGCCGGCCTTCACCGCTTCGCGCCCGCGGCTGCTGTTCGAGGGCCGCTACGAGATCAGCTTCCTGGTGTCGGGTATGCGCTTCTACGACGTGTCACCGGACGGCCAACGGTTTCTGATGGTGAAGAGCGACACGCCGACGGCGCCACGGCAACTCCACCTGGTCGTGAACTGGTTCGAGGAACTGAAGCGACTGGTGCCAGCAAGAAAATAGCGTCGGCTGCCTGGCTGGGCGGAGGCCGAAGCCTCCGCCCTCCGGGGACTACAGTCCCGCGATCTTGGTAATAATCGGCCGGCCCTCGCGGCCATTACCGGCCACGCGCTCGATCGTCACGGTCAGCGTCTTCTGAGCGGTCGCGCCATCGGGCGACTTCATCGTCGCTGCCACAATTACATCTTTTTTGATCGTCTCGCCCGCGAACGTCTTCGGGTCGAGCGCGGGCTGGCCGGGCTGGGTCAGCGACGCTTCGGCCAGGCCGGTGGCCGACTTGATGGCGGCGGTGGCCGAGGCTGTGGCCTTGGCGTGCGACGAGATGCCCTCGCGCCACTTGGCCCATTCGACGCGCACGGCTTCCTGCGCGGGTGTGAGCTTGGCGGTCGGGTTCAACTGCTCGATCTTGAGCACTTCCTCGATCGCCTTGATGTTGGCATTCTGGTATTCGATTTTCGTCTTGAGGAAGGCCTGCTCGGTCTCGCGCGCCGTAGCTGCGGCTTCGAGCAGCGGCGTGAACGTCAGCGGTGTGCGGGTTTCTTCGCCAATCGAGGTAATCGAGAAGTCGTCGACTGCGCCTTGCGTGCGCGGATCGATCTCGACCGCCGACATGCGGCCCACCGTGGTGTTGTCACGAGCCTTGGCGGCGCGGAAAAACTGCGTGAGGAACTGCTGCTCGGGTGGTTTCGAGCAGCCGACCACCATCATCAGCGCCGGGACGAGCAGACAGGCGGCCAGCGCCTGCCCTGAGCGAGCATAGCGAGTCGAATGGGTCATTCGGTTTCTCCTGAATCGGGAGCCTTGGGAACCTCGTCGACAGCCTCGGAACTGGCCTGAATCGCTTCGGCCTTTACGACCAGCGCGACCGAGACGATCTTGTCTTCGCCTTCCAGGTCCATCACCCGCACTCCCTGCGTGGCGCGGCCGATGGTGCGGATCTCGTTGGCCGGCGTGCGCAGAATCTTGCCCTGTTCGGTGATCACGAGAAGCTCTTCGTTGTCGTGCACCTGGGCAATTGCCACGACCGAACCGTTCTTCTCGGTGACCTCGACGTTTTTCACGCCCAGGCCGCCGCGGCCGGTGACGCGATACTCGTCAAGCCTGGTGTTCTTGGCGTAACCCTTTTCGGTCACGGTCAGCAGCGTGCCGCCCGGCTTGGCCACTTGCATGGCCACTACTTCGTCGCCCTCGCGCAACTGGATGCCGCGCACGCCGAAGGCCGTGCGTCCCATGCCGCGCACGTCGCCCTCGGGAAAGCGGATCGCCTTGCCGCCCTTGGTGCCGATGAACACCTCGCACTGGCCATCGGACAGCTGCACGTCGATCACCTCGTCGCCCTCGTCGATGCCCATGGCGATAATGCCGCCCGCGCGGGGATTCGAGAACGCCGACAGCTCGGTCTTCTTGATGGTGCCCTTGCGGGTGCCCATCACAATGAAGTGCTGGTCGTCGAACTCCTTGATCGCGAGCATGGCGGCAATCTTCTCGCCGGCTTCCATCTGCACCAGGTTGGCCACCGACTTGCCGCGGCCGTCGGCGCCGACATCCGGGATCTCGTGAACCTTCAGCCAGTAAGCGCGGCCACGGTCAGAAAACACCACCAGGAACGAGTGCGTCGAGGCGACGAACAGATGGTTCACCACGTCTTCGTCGCGCTTGCGCATGCCGATGCGGCCCTTACCGCCTCGGTTCTGCGTGCGATAGGTGGTGATCGGCGTTCGCTTGATGTAGCCGGTATCGGTGACCGAGATCGCGACGTCCTCGTCGGCGATCAGGTCCATCATGCTGATCTCGCTCTCGTCCTCGATCAGCATCGTCCGGCGAGGATCGGCAAACTTGGCCTTCACCGCGCGCAACTCGTCGAGAATGATCTGGAGCAGCAGCGGCTGGTTGGCGAGAATGTTCTTGAGCTTGGCGATCAGCGCTGTCAGGTCTGCTAATTCGCCAAGGATCTTGTCGCGCTCGAGGCCGGTCAGGCGCTGGAGCTGCATGTCGAGAATTGCCTGCGCCTGGATCTCGGACAGGCCAAACTGCTCGACCAGGCCCGCCTTGGCTTCGGGCGGGTTCTTCGATGCGCGAATCAGCTTAATGACCGCATCCAGGTGATCGAGCGCGATCTTGAGACCATCGAGAATGTGCGCGCGGGCCTCGGCCTTGCGCAACTCGAACTCAATGCGGCGGCGCACCACCTCGCGGCGGAAATCGATAAAGAGCTCGATGACCTCGAGCAGGTTCAACACCTTCGGCCGGCCCGCGACAATGGCCAGGGTGATGATCCCGAACGACTGCTGCAGCTGCGTCTGTTTGTAAAGGTTGTTCAACACAACCTCGCCGACTTCGCCGCGCTTCAGCTCGATCACGATCCGCATGCCGTCGCGGTCCGATTCATCGCGCAGGTCGGAAATGCCTTCGAGCGCCTTGTCGCGCACCAGTTCCGCGATCCGCTCCAGCAGCCGGGTCTTATTCAGCTGATAGGGAATCTCGTGGACGACGATCTGCTGGCGATCACCCTTTTTGGTGGTTTCGATCTCGGTCTTCGCGCGCACCTGGATCGAGCCACGGCCAGTCAGGTAGGCCTCGTGAATGCCGCGCTTGCCGACAATACTGCCGCCGGTGGGGAAGTCGGGGCCGGGAATCAGCCTGATCAGTTCCTTCAGCTTTTGCTCACGCGACCAGCTTTGGACAGGCGAATCTTTCGACTCGCGGGTGCCGGTACCGAGCAGCGTGTTCTCGATGATCCAGATGACGCCGTCAATCACCTCGCCCAGGTTGTGGGGCGGGATGTTGGTCGCCATGCCGACGGCAATGCCGGTCGAGCCGTTGACCAGCAGGTTCGGATACGTCGCCGGAAACACCGTGGGCTCGGTCGTCGTCTCGTCGAAGTTGGGGACGTAGTCGACCGTGTCGTTGTCGAGGTCCTGCATCAGGCTCTCGGCGAGTGCCTCGAGCCGCGCTTCCGTGTATCGATAGGCGGCGGGCGGGTCGCCGTCAACCGAACCGAAGTTGCCCTGGCCGTCAACCAGGGTCTTGCGCATGTTGAAGTCCTGCGCCAGGCGCACCAGCGTGTCGTAGGCCGGCTGGTCGCCGTGCGGATGGTAATTACCGATGACTTCGCCGATCACCTTCGCGCACTTGCGGTAGGCGCGATTCGAAGCGAGTCCCATCTGGCTCATTGCATACAGCACGCGACGATGGGCTGGCTTCAGGCCGTCGCGGACGTCTGGCAGCGCACGCCCGATGATCACGCTCATGGCGTAATCCAGGTACGAGCGCTTCATCTCGTCTTCGATGTTGACGGGCGTACGTGACTGCTCGGTCTGGGACATGGATGGTTAAATGTCGAGGTTTTTGACGTCGAGTGCGTTGTCTTCGATGAACTTGCGCCGCGGTTCGACCTGGTCGCCCATCAGCGTGGTGAACATCGAATCCGCCTCGGTGTGGTCTTCGGCGCGGACCTGCAACAGCGTGCGGATGTCCGGGTTCATCGTCGTACTCCACAGCGTCTCGGGATTCATTTCACCGAGACCCTTGTAGCGGTTAATGGCGACGCCCTTGCGCCCGAGCGCGATGAAGTGCTCGATGAACTCGTCGATCGAGCGGATGGCCACCGGTCCACCCTTCGTGGCGGAGCCGGGAACCGGCGTCGAGCCAGGCGTCAAGCCAATCGCGCCGAGCGCATCTTTTTCGCCGCTGGTCAGGCCCAGGTCCGACGTTTCGGTTTCCTCAACCTCTTCGACCTTGCCGCCGGCAATCGTCCGGACCTCGACGGGTCCGCTGCGCATGGCGCGAACCACGTTCTTGATTTCGGCGTAGCTCGCAGCGAGCGTGCGGTACTCGCCCGACGTCACGAACTCGTAACCAATCTTGTCGATGCGCGAATAGCCGGTGGCGCGGTCGTCAACGCGCAATGACCAGGTGTTGTGCTCTTCGTCGCGCTCGAGCGTGACGTCGCGAGTGGGCGTCGTCACCTGGTCAGCAAGGCCCTGCAGGCCGGCCTGTTGCTCGAAGAACGTGCGATCGCGGGCGTCGCGGTCGAGCAGCGCCTCAACCAGGTCGCGAGCATGGCCGCGGCGTTCGACCGTCGACAGCACATTGCGGTAGGCGATGATCCCGTGCAGCAGCTTTTCGAGGTCGGCGCCGGTGTATTCGACGCCGTCAGCCGAGCGCACCGCTCGCGATTCAACTGCACGGTGGACCAGGAAGCTTTCAAGCGCGCGTTCATCCTTGATGAACGTCTCCGACTTGCCACGCTTGGCGCGGAACAGCGGCGGCTGCGCGATGTAGATGTGTCCGCGATCCACCAGCATGGGCATCTGACGGTAGAAAAACGTCAGCAGCAGCGTCCGGATGTGCGAGCCGTCCACATCGGCGTCGGTCATGATGATGACGCGGTGGTAGCGCAGCTTGTCGATGTCGAAGTCGTCAGTGCCAATGCCGCAGCCGAGCGCCGCAATCATCGTCTTGATCTCGTCTGAGCTCAGCATGCGGTCGAGCCGCGCGCGCTCCACATTCAGGATCTTGCCCTTGATCGGCAAAATGGCCTGGAAGCGCCGGTCACGGCCCTGCTTGGCTGAACCACCTGCCGACTCGCCTTCGACGATGTAGATTTCGGCCTGTGCGGGGTCGCGCTCCTGACAGTCGGCCAGCTTACCGGGCAGGGACAGGCCGTCGAGGGCGCCCTTGCGACGAACGAGGTCGCGAGCCTTGCGGGCTGCGTCGCGGGCCCTGGCAGCGTCTACGGTCTTCTGGACGATTTTTTTGGCGAGCCCCGGGTTTTCTTCGAGGAACGCACCCAGCTTGTCGTTGACGATCGCTTCAACGATGCCCTTAACCTCGGTGTTGCCGAGCTTGGTCTTGGTCTGGCCCTCGAACTGCGGGTTCGGAATCTTGACGCTGATGACCGCGGTCATGCCTTCGCGGATGTCGTCGCCGCTGATGGTCGCGTCTTTCAGTTCTTTTGCCAGGTTGTTGCTGTTGGCGTAGGCATTCACCGTGCGAGTGAGCGCGGCGCGGAACCCTGAGAGGTGGGTGCCACCTTCATGGGTGTTGATGTTGTTAGCGAACGAAAATTCCTGCGGGTTGTAGCCGTCGTTCCACTGGATGGCGATCTCGGCGTCAATGCCGTCGCGGTTGCCGTGCATGAACACGGCCTTCTCGTTGATCACACCCTTGTTCTTGTTCAGGTGCTCAACGAACGAGACGATGCCGCCATCGTAGTGAAAGCGATGGTTCTTGCCGCTCTCGCGCTCATCGTCCAGCGTGACGGTAAGGCCGGCGTTCAGGAACGCCAGCTCGCGCAGGCGCTGGGCCAGCGTGTCGAAGCTGTATTCGGTGATCTCGAAGATCTGCACGTCGGGCTTGAACGAAACCTTGGTGCCGCGGCGTTGAGTGGTGCCGGTGACCACCAGATCGTTCTGTGGCTTGCCGCGCTCGTAACTTTGCTGGTGGGTCTGGTGGTTGCGCCAGATCTCCAGTTCGAGCCGTTCCGACAGCGCGTTGACGACTGACACGCCGACGCCGTGCAGACCACCTGAAACCTTGTAGCTGCTGTTATCGAACTTGCCGCCGGCGTGCAGCACGGTGAGCGCAATCTCGGCTGCGGGGCGGCCGCTCTCGTGCATGTCGGTGGGAATGCCGCGGCCGTTGTCGATCACGGTGACCGAGTTGTCGAGGTGAATGGTTACGTTGACTTCGGTGCAGTAGCCGGCCAGTGCTTCGTCGATCGAGTTGTCGACAATCTCGTAGACCAGGTGATGCAGACCCGCCGGCCCGGTCGAGCCGATGTACATCGCTGGGCGCTTGCGGACCGCTTCGAGGCCCTCAAGGACCTTGATGCTTTCCGCGCCGTAATCTGCGTTGCCGTTACTGGCGTTTCCGTTCGCGCCGCCGAGGCCGGCCTGGTTTTCAGGTTGATCCGTTTGGGACATTTATTAGGGGACGCTAGGTTCAAACGCGCATCGGCATAATCACGTAGGTGTAGTCGTAGCCGTCGGCGCCAACCGGCTTCATCACGGCCTGGCTCACTTCGTCCTTGAGCTCGAGCGCCACCACGTCAGTTTCGACCACAGCGAGGAAGTCGAGAACGTACTGCGCGTTAAAGCAAATGGTGAGCGAAGGCCCGTTGTATTCGATGGCTATCGGCTCGCGCGCTTCACCAAATTCCGGGCTGCTCGACGTCACCTCGACCTTGCCCTTGTCGAGGATCATCTTCACCGCGCGTGAGCGTTCGTTCGACAGAATTGCGACGCGCTTCACCGCTTGCGTCAGCCGATCGCGCTCGAACTCCACGTGCTTGTCATTGCCCTTCGGAATGACTTTTTCGTAAGCGGGGAACTGCCCGTCGATCATCCGTGAAATCAGCAGTCGCGGACCAATTTCAAAGAACAAGTGGTTCTCACCGCGTTCGTAATTAACGTCAACGTCGCCGTCGGCCAGCAGGCGTCCCAATTCAGCCAGCGTCTTGCGCGGCAGGATGGCCTTGATGTCGTCGCCCTTGGCTCCTTCGTGGTTCACGTTGACCAGGGCGAGTCGGTGACCGTCAGTGGCGACGAGCGTCATGCTGTCGGCCCGCAGCACGAACTGCGCGCCATTCAGGTAGTAACGCGTGTCTTCGCCGGTGATGGCAAACTGCGTCTTCGCGACCATCTGGGCCAGCGACTTGCCCTTGATGGTGGCTTTCGCGCCGCCGCCGGCTTCGGGCAGGCTCGGGAAGTCCTCGCGCGGAAGCGTCGGCATTTTCGAACTGAACTGTCCACCGGAAACCTTGACGGTGGTGCCGCCCTTGTCGGTCTCGATGTTCACGTCGCCGTCCGGCAACGAGCGCACGACTTCGTAAAACTTCTTCGCTGGCAGAGTCACCGAGCCGGGCTTGTTGACTGCGGCTTCGCAGCGGCTACGCAGCGCGACTTCAAGATCGGTGGCAAGCAACGTCACTTCGTTGCCCGTGGCTTCGAGCAGTACGTTCGCCAGAATTGGAATCGTGTTCTTGCGCTCGACGATCTGCTGGAAAAATTGCAGTTCCCGCACAAGATCGGCTTTCCTGGCGACCAGTTCCATAGCGCGGCGTACCTCTGATAATTAAGGAAAAGGCGAAGACGATAAAGTATACAGGAAGTAGGTCCTGTTTACTAAATTTCCAGTCGGCGTAAACCCTTTTAAATCAAATATTTAAACTGTGAATATTTCTGTGGGTAACATGCGGGTTGTCGGACGCGACAACCAGGGGCTTTCGCCCAATCCGCAGGTATCCGCAAACCATGCACAGTTGAGCCTGTGGATAAGGTCCGGCGGCACTACTTGAGCTGGTCCAACAGGTTCTTCACCTGGTGGTCGAATTCCACGTTGTTCTTGCGTAATTCCTCGATCTTCTTGATCGAGTGAATCACCGTCGAGTGGTGTTTTCCGCCAAAGCTGCGGCCGATCTCCGGCAATGACGCGTGCGTCAGCGCCTTGCAGAGATACATTGCAATCTGCCGCGGCATGGCTACCGACTTCGAGTTGTTGCGCGATCGAATCTCCGCCGGCTTCATCTGGTAATAGTCGGCGACGAACTTCTGGATCTGCTCGATCGTGACCGCCTTCTCATCATGGTCAATCACGTTGCGCAGCACGTCTTGCGCCAGTTCAATCGTCAACTGCTTGCCCGTGAGTGAGGCATAAGCGATCAACCGAATCAGCGAGCCCTCAAGCTCGCGGATGTTCGACTTGATTCGGTTGGCCATATACATGGCCACATGATCCGGCAACACCAGCGCTTCGCCTTCGGCCTTCTTCTTTAAAATCGCGACCTTGGTTTCGAGATCCGGAGACTGGATGTCGGCAATCAAACCCCACTCAAAGCGCGATCGCAGGCGCTCCTCCAGAGCGGGAATTTCATGGGGAGGACGGTCGCTGCTGATGACGATTTGTTTCTGGGCGTCGTGCAGCGCGTTGAAGGTGTGAAAAAACTCGTTTTGCGTGCCTTCTTTGCCTGACACAAACTGTATGTCGTCGACGAGCAGCACGTCGACACTGCGATAACGCGAACGGAAGTCGAGGATGCGATCGAAACGCACCGCGTTGATCATTTCGTTCATGAACCGCTCTGACGAAATGTAGGTGAGCACCAGGCCGGGATGATGCTGGACCACGTAGTGGCCAATCGCGTGCATCAAGTGGGTCTTGCCCAGTCCCACACCGCCGTGAATGAACAGCGGGTTGTAAGAACGAGAGGGCGTTTCGGCCACCGCGCGGCAGGCCGCGTGCGCGAACTGGTTCGAGGGCCCGACAATAAAGGTGTCGAAGGTGTAGCGGGGGATCAGGCTGCCCGCCCGCAAGGGCTCCGGCTCGTTGCTCGTCACCTGCACGCTCGAAGCCAGACCCTCGCCTTCGGTCGACCTTGCCGGGCCGCCCGCACTACGATCGGCCTGACCTGCGTGGCCGCCTGAGCCAGTCCGCGGCGCATTCGACACCGCTGCCGCATCCGGCACGAACACCAGTTTGGCACCTGGGCGCCCCACCTCGCGCATGGCCTCTGCCAGCACTACCGAGTAGTGCTTGGGCAGCCATTCCACGAACAACAGGTTAGGAACCCGTACAGAAAGGGTTTGCCCAGCGTCCGCCAACAGGGAGGTCGGCTTGAACCAGGTCGAGAAGCTATGCCGCCCGACCTGATCTTCGATACGGCTCAGGACCTGGTCCCATATGGTCGTGCTGGGCATCACTACAAGCTATTGATTATAAAGGACTTATTGTTACGGATTCCCGGGCTTTTCCACAAGCTTTTCCACAGGTGTGGAAATCTCCAGAGGAGGCGGTCCAGCGAAGGCCCACTCTAGCATGGGGAACGGCCTTTACAGGGAATGACTTAGCGGACAATAATCGTAGGTTCGACCGAGGAGAAATATGGCGAGATCGAAGAAGGGCAAGCGTACGTTTCAACCGAATAACAGGCGCCGAGCGAAAACGCACGGCTTCCTGGTTCGTATGGCAACCAAGGACGGCCGGCAGGTTCTAAAGCGCCGCCGCGCCAAGGGCCGCAAGCGGCTCACGGTTTCAGACGAGAAGTAGAGGCAGGTCCGACACCTGCCTGGGCCAATCCCATGCCCGCTTTCCGAAAGTCGGAACACGTTCGGAAGCGGGCCGACTTCGAACTCATTTACAAGACAGGTTTCAAGCGGTCCGGCCGGCTCATGACGATGTTCACGAGGGTTCGGGAGGCCGGACCGGCGCGTCTCGGGATTGCTGCTACCAGGAAAATGGGGGCGTCGGTCGAGCGCAACCGCGTGAAAAGGCTTGCCCGCGAGTTGTTCCGGCATCACAAGCCGGAAGGCGCGGTAGACGTCGTCGTTATTCCCCGTCGCGAAATGCTCGAGGCCCCCTATGCTCGCGTCGAGCTTGAGTATCTCTCACTGCTCTCGAGGAAATCCAGGTGAGCAGGCCGGCGCGCATCGCGCTCGCCCTGATTCGCGTATACAAGATTGTGTTCTCGCCGCTATGGGCCGGTAGCTGCCGCTACATGCCGGGCTGCGCCGACTACATGACTGAGTCGATCACCCGCCACGGTTTCGTCCGCGGCGGGTGGCTGGGCACCAGGCGGCTCTGTCGCTGCCATCCGTTCGGCGGCCACGGCTACGATCCGGTCCCTCACACTTAAGTCTCCAAATCACCAGATCACGAGATCACGAGATCATAATTTCCAATGGAACGTAGAGTCTTAATCGCGATAACCCTGTCATTCCTGGTGCTGTTTCTCTTTCAGCGCTTTGTGATGCCGCCAGAACCAACGCCCGCTCCGTCGAGTGTCGCGACCGGCGGTAGCAACTCGGCCCCCGCACCGGGAAGCATGGCGGCCATCAATCCGGCGTCCAACGCCCCTTCCACTCCTGCGCTGATCCAGGGAGCCACGGGGGAGAAGCCGGTGGCGGGTAACACCACGCCCTCAGGTTTACCCACCGTAGCGCCAGGCGCGGAGGTGGGGCCAACCGTGACCGTCGGCGAAACCGCCGATCGCGAGGTGGTCGTCGAGACCACGACCGTTCGCGCGACGTTCACCAACCGTGGTGGCCGCCTGCTGCACTGGGTGTTGAAGGAGTACCGCAACGACAACGGATCGCCGCTCGACCTGGTGCCGCAATCGATTGGCGCCGACGCGGTGAAGCCGTTCTCGCTAGTGGTGGACGACCCGGCCGTGACCGAACGAATCAACAACGGGCTCTACAAGGTGAGCGCGGCGGGTGACGTAGACGCCACCGCGACAGCCCAGTCCATCACGTTCGAGATGTCGGCGTCGGACGGCCTGACCGTGACCAAGACGTTTTCGGTCGAGCCACGCGGCTATCTCGTCGGGTTCAAAACCGTGGTGCAACTGGGCCAGGCCCGTCTCAATCCAGTGATCCACTGGGGCCCCGGCCTTGACGACGCGATTGCGCACCGCCCGCCGTCCTCTTTCTTCTCACCGAACAGCATCGTGCCGGCGCAGCCCATGATCTATAAGGACGGCTCGGTCGAGCGCGTGGCCCACACGGCGGCGGGGTCGCAGGAAGGGCCATTCCGTTATGCCGGCGTGTCGGACCACTACTTCGCCTCGCTGTTGTTGAACGACCAGGCGTCGGTGCCGTTCCGCATCGACTATGCCCCGGTCAACGTGCCTATTCCCAACGAGCCGGCGCGGTTTGCGACCTACATGACCTATTCGGTGCGCTTTCAGGCGCCGCAGGAATCCTCACGGTTCTTCCTCGGCCCGAAAGCGTTTGACGATCTCAAGGCCATCGACGGCGAGCTCACCCGCTCGATCCACTTCGGCATGTTCTCGTGGCTGGCCGTGCCGCTGCTCGGCGCGCTCCAGTGGGTGCACGGCTTCGTCGGCAACTGGGGCTGGGCCATTGTCGTGCTCACCATCCTCATCAACCTCGCGATGTTCCCGCTCCGCCACAAGAGCGTGGTGTCGATGAAGAAGATGCAGGAACTGCAGCCGCAGATGAAGGCGATCCAGGATCGCTACGCGAAGTACAAGATCACCGACCCCGAGCGCCAGAAAATGAACACCGAGGTCATGGAGCTGTACAAGACCAAGGGGGTCAACCCAGCCAGCGGCTGTGTGCCGATGCTGCTGACCATGCCGTTCCTGTTTGCGTTCTACGCCATGTTGTCGGTGGCGATCGAGATCCGCGGCGCGAACTTCTTTGCCTGGATCACCAACCTGTCGGCGCCCGATCCGTTCTTCATCACGCCAATCCTGATGGGCGCGGCGCAGTTCTGGCAGACAAAAATGACGCCGACCACCGCGGACCCGGCGCAGCAGAAAATCATGATGTTCATGCCCATCATGTTCACCTTCATGTCACTGTCGTTCCCGAGCGGCCTGGTTATTTACTGGCTGGTGAGCACGGTCTGGACGATTGGCCAGCAGTACGCCACTAACTATTTGATTGGCGCGCCGGCGAGACGCATTGCAAAATAGCTGGCCTCAGGAGTAGAGACAAATTATGGCGACAGCCGACATCACCGAATTCGTCCAGAAGGTCGTCGACGCGATGGACCTTGATCTCGAAGCCTCGGCCGAAGAGATGCCAGACGGAGTGCGTATCAACCTGAACGGCGAAGACGGCAACGTCCTTACCCGCAAACAGGGTGAAGCCCTTGCCGCGCTTCAACACATCGTCGCGGCCATTTACCGGCACGAGGCATCGGAAGGCCGCCGGCTGGTGGTCGACTGCATGGGCTATCGCAAGGGCAAGGACGATGAGTTGAAACAGATGGCGTTGTTCCTGGCTGGAAAGGCCAAGGACAGCGGCCTGGCGCAGGAGATTGGCCCGCTCAACCCGTACGAACGCAGCATCGTCCATCTCGCCGTGGCCGTAGTCGAGAAGGTGACGTCGGAAAGTATTGGCGACGCGTTCGAAAAAACGGTGATCATTTCCGTCAAATAACGCGATCGGGATCCAGGTCCCGGAATGTTCTCCACCTCTGACACCATTGTTGCGATTGCCACTCCTGCGGGACGCGGGGGTCTTGGTGTGATTCGCGTCAGCGGTCCTGACGCTTCGCGAATGGCCGGCGAGCTGGTCGGCCGCGAGAAGCCCTTCAAAGCCCGTCACGCGACCTTTGCCAAGATAGATGTCGTGTCCGGCATCAGCCGAACCGCCGACCAGGTCGTGATCACCTTCTTTCCCTGCCCTCACTCGTACACGGGTGAAGACGTCGTCGAAATCTCCGCGCACGGCAGCCCGGTCATTCTTTCAGCTCTCCTCCGCCGCGCCATCGATGCCGGCGCGCGGTTGGCCGAACCGGGCGAGTTCACCCTTCGCGCGTTTCTGAGCGGAAAGGTTGATCTGATCCAGGCCGAGGCTGTCGCAGACCTGATCGACGCGGTCACGCCAATGCAAGCTCGCGCAGCGTTCGATCAGCTCGAGGGCACGCTCACGAAGGCGATCGGCGGCATCGAGAGCGAACTGTTTGATGTGATCGCAAAACTCGAAGCCTCGCTCGACTTTCCGGACGAGGGGTATCACTTCGTCGGACCTGCGGAAGCGCGCGCATCGCTGGCGGTCGTGATCGCGCGAATCGAGCAGTTGCTGATGCAGTCGGCCCGAGGCCGGCTGGTCCGCGAGGGCGCACAGGTGGCGATTGTCGGCGCCCCCAACGTTGGCAAGTCGAGTTTGTTCAACGCGCTGCTTAACGCCAACCGCGCCATCGTCACGGCGATTCCCGGCACGACCCGCGACATGTTGACGGAGCGGGCGGATATTGGCGGCCTGTCGCTGGCGCTCATCGACACCGCGGGTGTTCGAGAAACGAGCGACGTGGTGGAGCAGGAAGGTGTCACTCGCACACGCGAGGCGCTGAAGGTGGCCGATCTCGTGCTGGTGGTGCTCGACGGTTCGCGCGAGATGACTGACGAAGACCGCAGCATTCTCGCCGAGACGAGCTCGCAACCGCGCGTCGTAGTGTTGAATAAATCGGATCTCGTCCCTCATAGAACCGCTACCGAAGCTGGGATTGCGATTTCCGCTCGCACGGGTGGCGGATTGAACAATCTGATCGCCGCGATTGCGACCGAACTGAACGGTGGAGGCGACCCAGGGCCGCCCGAAAGGCGCGACCAACCCGCCGTGACCAACGTGCGGCACACTGTTCTCCTGGAACAGGCGCGCGCCGCGCTGCTGCGCGCGACCACGGCACTCGAGGGCGAGGTGTCGGAGGAGTTTCCCCTGCTCGATCTCCAGGAGGCGGGCCACGCCCTGCAGGAGATCACGGGACGCCGCACGAGCGACGATCTATTGCGTCATATCTTCGAGCGTTTCTGCATCGGGAAATAGCTCAGAGCACTGACCCTCGTCCATGAGGACGTGCTCATCGTGCGAAACTGGAGGCGACCTGTCGTTCGCGAACAGGTAATAGATTAGATAAAAATGATAAGCGAATTAGATGTGATGGTCATCGGCTCCGGTCACGCTGGCGTCGAAGCGGCTTGGGCGGCGGCGCGGTTAGGGCGGCGCGTCGGGTTGTGCACTCTCAGTCGAGAAACCGTTGCTCACATGCCCTGCAACCCAGCCGTAGGCGGGACAGCCAAGGGCCATCTGGTTCGAGAAATCGATGCGCTGGGCGGATTGATGGGCCGTGCAATCGACGCTACAGGCATACAATTCAAGCTTCTCAACCGCAGCCGCGGTCCGGCGGTGTGGTCGCCGCGAGCCCAGGCTGATAAGCCTCGGTACTCGGCCTGGGTGCGCGCCGCTCTCGAAGCCGAGCCGAACATTCACTGGATCATCGGCCGCGCCGGCCGGATCATTCTTGACGCCGGGCGCGTTATTGGTTTGGCGTTGGAAGACGGAACGGTCTACCACTGCCGTTCGCTCATCATCACTACCGGGACCTTTCTGAACGGCCTGATTCATGTGGGTAGGGACCAACGTCCGGCTGGAAGGGCTGATGAGCCGCCCTCGCTCGATCTTGCCGAATCAATCAAGAGCCTTGGAATGCGGTGGGGTAGGCTCAAGACAGGCACGCCCCCAAGACTGGCGCGCAAGTCGATTGACTTCGATAGCGGCGTAAAATCAGGCGTGTTCCACGTGGAACACGGCGATTCTGAGCCGGTCCCGTTTTCGTTCACTGCCTCAGGTCCGCCGGTCAACACCGCCGTCTGCCACCTTTTGCATACTAACGACCAGGTTCACGATTTGGTCCGGGCCAACATTGCCGCCTCACCGCTGTACAACGGTCAGATCGCTGGTATTGGTCCGCGCTACTGCCCGTCGCTCGAGGACAAGGTGATGCGTTTTCCCGACCGCGAGCGCCACCAGCTGTACCTCGAACCCGAGGGATTGGACGTCGAAGAAATCTACGTGAACGGCTTCTCGATGAGCCTGCCGTCAGAGACGCAGCAGCAACTGGTGCGCGCGCTGCCTGGCCTGGAATCGGCGGAAATGCTGAGGCCGGGCTATGCCGTCGAATACGACTTTGTCCAACCCACCGAGCTCCGCTCGTCACTCGAGACCCGCCGCATTGCCGGACTCTTCTTTGCGGGACAGATCAACGGCACCTCTGGCTATGAAGAAGCCGCGGGCCAGGGCCTACTCGCTGGCATCAACGCCGCACAATTCGTGGTCGGCGGGGCACCGATGCTGCTTGGCCGAGACGAGGCTTACTTGGGGATCATGGTTGACGACCTCGTCACCAAGGGCTGTCTCGAGCCGTACCGGATGTTCACATCACGGGCCGAGTATCGGCTCTTGCTACGCACGGACAACGCCGACCTGCGCCTGACGAAAAAGGGCCGCGATCTTGGCTTGGTGGATGACGCGCGTTGGGAACGGTTCTGCGGCCGTCAAGCCAGGTACAACCTCAATGTTGAACGGCTGCAAAGAAGCTGGGTCAGGGTAGAGGGAGGCGCGCGCGTCCCGGCCGCCCAAGCCCTCAAGCGTCCGGAGTTGACCCTTGAGAGCCTGATAGCCAGCGGAGCAGTGGAGATCGAAACCGCGCCACAAGACCACCTGCTCGATGTGTCATCGGTCCAGACGACGGTGAAGTACGAAGGCTACCTCAGACGGCAGGAACAAGCCGTCACGAGAGCCCAGAACGCCGAGCGGCGAAGAATTCCTGAGGCATTTCCCTTCGAGCGCGTCCCCGGACTCTCTAAGGAAATGGTCCAGCGCTTCTCGGAGACACGCCCCGAAACCCTGGGCCAGGCGCAGCGCATTCCCGGTGTTACTCCCGCGGCGGTCGCCGTGGTCGGCGCATATTTAAACCGATTTTGACACGGTTGATCCATCACGACCCTCGTGGTCCATACTCTGCAGTGTGGCGAATCGGGAGTTCCGTGAACGGCTGAAGCGGCGGGCAAAGGCGGCCGACATCTCCCTCGACGCTCCCTTGGTCGAGGGCCTTGAGACCTACTACCAACTCCTGACCAAATGGAATGCAACCATCAACCTGACAGCGTTCCGGCTGACGCCTGCTGGTGAAGACGAAGCTATCGATCGCTTGCTGATTGAGCCTGTCGCCGCCGCTCGCTACGTCCCAGAGAACGCGCGGACGTTGCTTGATGCCGGCTCCGGTGGCGGGTCCCCTTGCATCCCCCTCAAGCTCGCGAGCCCCAACCTCCATGTTCGTATGGTGGAGGTGAAAATGCGGAAGGCAGTGTTCCTCCGAGAAGCGGTCCGGACACTCGGACTGCGCGATGCGGATGTCGAAACCGCACGCTTCGAAGAATTACTACCGCGTGCCGAACTCCACGAGGCGCTCGACCTGGTTTCGGTGCGCGCAGTCCGCATCGAGACGCGAACCCTGTTGACCCTGCAAGCGTTCCTTCGCCCGGGCGGAAAAATCTTTCTGTTTCGAGGCTCTGGCAGCAGCACGGTCGAAACCGAACCGCCCCCGCCTCTCGCATGGATGGCGAGTTACCCGCTCGTCGACGCCCTTCATAGCAAGCTCGTCGTACTCAGTAAGACTCGGGTTTGAATTCATGGGACTTAAGGCCTGATATCGGGGTTATGTGTTCATTTGTGGCGCTGAGTGGGTTAATCTTTAGCTCCACGCTGAGAGACCAGCAACATGGGGCTATCGACCAATAATGGCAAAAATCATCGCCGTCACTAATCAGAAAGGCGGCGTCGGCAAGACCACGACGGCAATCAATCTCGCAGCCGCATTGGCGATTGCCGGTCGCAACGTGTTGCTTGTTGATTGCGATCCGCAGGGCAACGCGACCAGCGGCATTGGCAAAAAAGGCGAGCGGGCCGAAGGTGGGACGGTCTACGAGGCCCTCACGCAGGTTGACGCCGACCCGTCCACGGTTGCAGTTGACGCTGCTGACGCGGACCGCACGCCATCCGCCAATCGATTCATCTTGCCGACTAGCGTCGAGCGCCTCTGGGTGATGCCCGCCAATCGCGAACTGGCCGGCGCGGAGATCGAACTGATTTCTTTTCCGGATCGCGAGCGCCGGCTGCAACGCTTGCTCGACCCACTGCGCGCGCGATTCGATTTCATCATCATCGACTCGCCGCCCTCGCTCGGCCTGCTCACGCTCAACGCGCTGGTGGCCGCCGACCGCGTGCTCATCCCACTGCACTGCGAGTACTTCGCTCTCGAGGGCCTGGCGGATCTTGTTGGCACCATGCGGCGCGTGCGCGCCTCGCTCAATCCCGCGCTCGATATCGAAGGCGTGCTGCTAACCATGAACGACGATCGCACCAACCTGGGCCAACAAGTTGGCCGCGACGTCCGCGAGTTCTTCAAAGAAAAGGTCTACACCACGGTGATTCCACGCAACGTGCGCCTAGCCGAGGCGCCCAGCCACGGCTTGCCGGCTGTGACCTACGACGCAAAGTCCCGCGGTGCCGAAGCTTACTTCTCGTTTGCCAACGAACTGCTCGAGAACAACAGCGAACAACGCGCCGAGCGAATAGCCAATAGCGAATAGCGAACATGGAAAAACGACCTGCACTTGGTAAAGGCCTGAGCGCGCTGATTCCCGACGCGAGTGACGCGCTGTCCACTCCGCGCGCCTCGCTCGACGTTGATATTGACCTGCTCGAGCCCAATCACTACCAGCCGCGCGGCCAGATGGACGATGAGAAGCTGGAAGACCTGGCGCGTTCAATCCGCGCCAACGGAGTGATTCAGCCGATCATTGTGCGCAAGCTCGCCAATACCGGCACCGCGCGCGACCGCTACCAGATCATCGCCGGCGAGCGCCGCTGGCGCGCTGCCCAACGCGCCCAACTCACCAAGGTTCCGATCGTCGTCAAGGATGTCGCAAGCGGCGACCAGAAACGCCTGCTCGAGATGGCGCTGATCGAAAACATCCAGCGCGAGGACCTGAATCCGATGGAGGCTGCGGCCGGCTACCAGCGTCTCGTGGACGAGTTTCACCTCAAACAGGAAGACATTGCCGAGCAAGTCGGCAAAGACCGCGCGACGGTCGCCAACTACCTTCGCCTGCTGAAACTTCCAGACGAAGTGCGCGCCAACGTCGCATCGGGCGCTTTATCCATGGGCCATGCGCGCGCCATAGTTGCGTTGCCTTCGGACGGCGATCAACGGCGCCTCGCGCGCGATGTCGTCTCGCGCGGCTTGTCGGTGCGCGAAACCGAAGCGCTCGTCAAGGGTGAGCTGGGACGAAAAAATCCCGAAGGCGAGAAGAAACCAGCGGCGAAAAAAGACGTGCACGTCCGCGCGGCCGAAGAGCAGTTACGCTTGTCGCTCGGCACGCCGGTCGAGATCAAACGGCGCGGCAAGGGCGGGACGATCGCGATCAGCTTCACGAACGAAACGGAGCTCCAGCGTATCTACGAATACCTGACGAGCAGGTCCTGAGGACTGGAGGCCCTAAGGTCTTGAAAAACCAAGACCCCAGGACCCCAGGACCCCAAGACCAGAAGGATCACCTAATGACACAACAACAGAGGCGCCGGCTGACCGAGATGGTCAGCTGCGCGGGTTGAGCGAGCAAACTCGCTGCGGGCGAGCTCGCTCAGGTCCTGAGCGGCATACCAGTTCAAACCGACCCACGTATCCTGGTTGACTACAGGACTGCGGACGATGCCGGTGTGTTCGCCTGGGAGAGTGGTCCGGCGCTGGTGCAGACTGTCGATTTTTTCACACCGATCGTGGACGATCCGTATCTCTACGGACAGATCGCCGCGGCCAACTCACTGAGCGACGTTTACGCGATGGGCGGTCGCCCGCTGACCGCGCTCGCGATCGCCGCGTTCCCTCAGGACGGCCTGCTCACCGAAGACATCGCCCAAATCTTCCGAGGCGGCTTCGACAAGCTCCGTGAAGCCGGCGTCGCGCTGCTCGGCGGCCACACTGTCCAGGATAGCGAGATCAAGTTTGGCTATTCGGTCACCGGCTCTGTGGATCCCGAGCGCATTCTCACCAACGCCGGCGCCAAGGCTGGCGATCGCCTGATTCTTACCAAGCCACTCGGCACCGGCATTGTCGGCACCGCCATCAAGTTCGGCCGGGCCCCTGAAGACGTCGTGCAACACGCGATCGCCTCCATGCGGACGCTCAACAAGGCCGCCGCCGAAGCGATCGCACACCTCGACGGCGTGCACGCGTGCACCGACATTACCGGCTTCGGATTGGCCGGCCACGGATCAGAAATGGCCGCCGCGAGTCACGTCACGCTGACCCTCGAAGCTGCGGCGTTGCCCTTGATTCCCGGGATCCTGACAATCGTGGCGGCCAACAAGTCTGGCGGCATGGGCACCAACCGGGAACACTTCGCCGCCGGCATAGAATTCGGCCCGAACGTGGCGGCAGAGCTGAGGGACCTGGTCTTCGACCCTCAGACGTCCGGCGGCCTGTTCCTGTCAGTTGCCTCCGCTCAGGCCCATCAGGTCGTCGAGGCCCTCAAGAATGCGGGAGTTCCGGCCTGTTTCGTGGGAACAGCAGAATTAGAAACCGGTCCGCGGCTAAAAATTTGGTGATTCTGTCGTTTAACCAAATTGACGGCTGGCTTGACGGTCTCGCCCGCACGGTAACGGTCTTCTGCTCCCGTGAGCGGAGTCGAGGGTGGCCCGCGTTCGCGGTGCCGTGATACATTTAGACGTTTGTTAACACCAGACATCACCACCCTTTGGGTCGTCGCGTTCCTGCTTCTGTGCACCTATCTGTTGAACAGTTTGGTGTTCCAGCCAATCCTGCAGGTCATCGACCAGCGCAGCAATGCCGTCCGGGGCGCGCGCGAACTCGCCGAATCCGCCGCCCAGAAGGCCGCCGCGGCGTCGGCTGAATACGATCAAACATTGAACGCGGCGCGCGCCGAGGTCTATGGCCAGATGGACGACATGCGCAAGGCTGCGCTCGACAAGCGCGCCTCACTGCTAGCCGCCACGCGTACGACGGTCGAACAGGAACTGAAAACTGCCACCGCCCGCGTGCAACTGGAATCACAAGCCGCACGCGAAACACTCGAACGTGACGCAAACAACCTGGCCGGCGCCATCGTTACTCGCGTCCTCGGCCGGGCTTCCTAGTAACAAGGCAGGAACAGCAGTGCAGACCACATTCCTCGCCGCTTGTGAATTAAAGCGCAAACTCGCCACGGCGATCCTGGTCGCCGTTTTCGTTGCGTTTGCGGCCCCGGTTTTCGCACAGGAACATGCCCCTGCAGCGCAGCCGGCCGGCGAGCACGCGGTCGAAGCCGAGCACGCAGCCGAAGGTGAGCATGCCGGGGAGCACAGCATCACCGACATGGTCCTGGGCCTGGGCTGGCCAATCGCCAACTTCATCATCTTCGTCGGCGTGATCTACTACTTCGGCAACGGCCCGCTAAAGGAATACCTCGCCACTCGCAGCGCGACAATTCGCAAGGACCTGGTCGAAGCCGCCGAGCTCAAGGCCGCCGCCAACGCGCAGCTGGCCACCATCGAACAGAAGCTCCAAGCTCTGCCCGGCGAGTTGACCGCGCTACGCACGCGCGGCGCCGACGATATTGTCGCGGAAGAAAAGCGAATTGCCGCCGCCGCCGAGGCCGATCGCGAACGCCTGCTCGACCAGACGCGGCGCGAGATCGACCTGCAGGTGCGCCTGGCCAAGAAAGACATTCTCGAGCACGCCGCCGACTTGTCGGTGGCACTGGCGACCGAGCGCATCAAGAAAGAAACAACAGCTGCCGACCAGGACCGGCTCGTTGACAACTACTTGAACCAGGTCAAGCGAACCGCCAACAGCGAATAGCGAAAAGCGAACCACGATCATGTCCCTACGCACATCGGCTAACCGCTACGCCAAGGCGCTGTTCCAGGTCGCGGTCGAGGAAAAGAACGACCTGGCGCAGGTCGATCGCGATCTGCAGGCCCTGGTCACCATGATCGGTGACAGCCCCGAGCTTGCACAGGCCGCGGGCCGCAGCGGCGTGACTGAAGCCGCGCGCAAGTCCTTGATGGAAGCCGTCGCCGATAAGATGGCGCTGGGCGCGCCGGTGAAGAAATTGCTGGTGCTGCTGGCGGAGAGCCGGAAGCTCAACCTCGTTCCGGATCTCTCGATCGCCTATCAAGAACGCTTGCTCGCGCACCAGAATATTGTTCGCGCGGAAGTGACGAGCGCGGTGGCGTTGTCGCCCGATAAGACGAAAGCACTGGCCGAGAGCCTGGGCCAGGCAACCGGCAAGCAGGTCGAACTGTCAGTAAGCGTCGACCCCGAGTTGCTTGGTGGCGTCGTCGCGAAGATTGGCAGCACGGTATACGACGGCAGCGTCCGCACGCAGTTGACGCGGATGCGGCAGCAACTGGTCGAGAAGTAACAAAGCGCTCCGCGAACAGCGAACAGCGAACAGCGAACTTATGAGCATAAAAGCCGACGAAATTTCAAAGATCATCCGCGAGCAGATCGGCAGCTTTGCCGTCGCGGTGGATGTGGCCGAAACCGGCACCGTCATGTCAGTGGGTGATGGCATCGCGCGAGTTCATGGCTGCCAGCGCGCGATGGCGGGCGAAATGCTCGAATTCCCTCACGGGGTGTTTGGCATCGCGCTCAACCTTGAAGAAGACAGCGTCGGCACGGTGCTGCTGGGCGATTTCACGGCGATCAAGGAAGGCGATCCCGTCAAGCGCACCGGCCGTATCATCTCGGTGCCGGTCGGCGAGGAGATGCTCGGCCGGGTCGTTAACGCACTGGGCCAGCCGATTGACGGCAAGGGTCCGATTCTCACCAAGACCCTGTCGCCGATCGAGCGCATTGCGCCCGGCGTCGTCGACCGCCAGCCGGTTCGCGAACCGATGCAGACCGGCCTCAAGTCGATCGACGGCATGGTGCCGATCGGCCGCGGCCAGCGCGAGTTGATCATCGGCGACCGCCAGACCGGCAAGACCGCGGTCGCCCTCGACGCCATCCTGAACCAGAAGGACACCGGCGTCATTTGTATCTACAACGCCATCGGCCAGAAGCAGTCGACGGTGGCGCAGGTCGTGCGCACGCTGGAAGAAGCCGACGCGATGCGCTACACCATCGTCGTTGCCGCGACCGCGTCGGACCCGGCGCCCATGCTTTACATCAGCCCGTATTCGGCGACCGCAATGGGCGAGTATTTCCGCGACAGCGGCCGTCACGCGCTGCTGATTTACGACGACCTCTCAAAGCACGCGCAGTCGTATCGTGAAATTTCGCTGCTGCTCCGCCGTCCGCCCGGCCGCGAGGCGTACCCCGGCGACGTCTTCTACCTGCACTCGCGTCTGCTGGAGAGAGCGGCGAAGTTGAACGACACGCTGGGCGGCGGTTCGCTGACCTCCTTGCCGATCATCGAGACCCAGGCAGGCGACTTGTCGGCGTACATCCCGACCAACGTCATCTCGATTACCGACGGCCAGATCTTCCTGGAAGCCGACCTATTCAACCAGGGCGTGCGGCCGGCCATCAACGTCGGTAACTCGGTGTCGCGGGTCGGCGGCTCGGCCCAGATCAAGGCGATGCGCCAGGTCGCCGGCACCCTGCGCCTCGACCTTGCGCAATATCGCGAGTTGTCGGCCTTCGCGCAGTTCGGCAGCAGCGACCTCGACAAGGCAACGCAGAATCAGCTGAATCGGGGCGCGCGTCTCGTCGAAGTACTGAAGCAGAAGCAGTACGCACCGCTGGCCGTTGAGCAGCAGGTGACGATTCTCTACGCCGGCGTCAACGGCTTTCTCGACAGCATTGCCGTAGCCGACGTCGGCGCCGCGCAAGACGAACTCGTCAAGTTCATGCAGACCCGCCACAACGGCCTGCTGCAGGCGATTCGCGAGAAGAAGCAGTTGGACGATGCGCTGAAAAACGACTTGAATGCGGCGCTGAAAGAGTTCGGCACGCACTTCGAAGCGACCAAGGGCAGCCTGGCCAAGGCCTAATCGATGCCGTCACTCCTCGACATTCGTCGGCGCGTCCGCGCGGTCAAGTCCACGCAGCAGATCACGAAGGCCATGAAGATGGTCTCCTCGTCGAAGCTGCGCCGCGCGCAGGAGCGTATTCTCAAGAGCCGTCCGTATGCTCAAGAGATGCTTCGGGTCTTCAACAACCTGGCCACCCGCACCGACAACGCTTCGCATCCGCTACTGAACGACGACCCGCTGGCGGCGCGCACGCTGATTATCGTGATTACTGCGGACCGCGGCTTGTGCGGCAGCTTCAACACCAACGTCGCCAAGGCGGCACTGCAGTTCACGATCGACCAGCCGAAGTCGCCCGATGGCCGCGATGTCGCCATGGCGCTGGTCGGCCGCAAGGCTCGCGACTTTTTTCTTCGCCGCGGCTTTGACGTGCTCTACGAAGAAGTCGGGCTGTTCCAGAACGTGAAGTGGTCGCATGCCCAGGCCATTGCGTCCACCGCGATCAAAGAGTTCCTGGGACCCGACGTGAGCTCGGTTTACCTGGTCTACAACGAATTCAAGTCGGTGATTTCGCAGCGTGTGGTGATCGAGAAGCTGCTGCCGATTCCTCGCTTGAACGAAGCAGAGGGTGCGACCGACGGAGCTTCAGCGACGGCCGCTGCCGACTACCTGTTCGAGCCGGGTCCAGAGCAGCTGTTGAACACGCTGCTGCCGATGCACGTCGCCGTGCAGGTGAATCGCGCGCTGCTCGAGTCATCCGCCGCCGAGCATGCCGCGCGCATGCAGTCGATGGACAGCGCGACACGCAACGCGAAAGAAATGGTCGATCGCCTGACCCTGTATATGAACAAGGTGCGGCAGGCCGCCATCACGCGGGAAATTATTGAAGTGGTTTCAGGAGCGCAAGCGACGTAGACCTTCGGAGGGCGAGGGCTTCAGCCCTCGCCGGTCCAGCGACGGCTAAAGCCATCGCTCTCCGAACGAGACAACTATGGCAACTACAGCAGCAGATCTAAAAGTCGGCAAGGTCATCCAGGTCATCGGACCCGTCATCGACGTCGAGTACGAAGGCGGGCACCTGCCGGCCATCTACAACGCCGTACGCATCGTGGACGATGGCTCGTCAGGTGGCGAGAAGGTGGACATCGTCGCCGAGGTCGAGCAGCACCTGGGCGAAGGCCGCGTGCGCACCGTCGCGATGAAGCCGACTGACGGCTTGCAGCGCGGCATGAGCGTGATCGACACCGGCGCGCCGATCTCGGTGCCGGTCGGTCCCGAAACGCTCGGCCGCGTGCTGAACGTGCTGGGTGAGCCGGTCGACTTCCCTGATCGGCCGGTCATGTCGAAGGAGCACTGGCCGATTCACCGCCCGGCTCCGACACTCGAACAGCAATCAACCGAGCTGAAGATGTTCGAGACCGGCATCAAGGTGATCGACCTGCTCGAGCCGTATCTGCAGGGCGGCAAGATCGGCCTGTTCGGCGGCGCCGGCGTCGGCAAGACCGTCATCATCATGGAGTTGATCAACAACATCGCCATGAAACACGGCGGCGTGTCGGTGTTTGCGGGCGTCGGTGAACGCACCCGCGAAGGCAACGACCTGTGGCTCGAATTTCAGGAATCGGGCGTGATCGACATGAAAGACATGTCGAAGAGCCGCGCCGCGCTGGTTTACGGCCAGATGACGGAACCGCCAGGAGCGCGCCTGCGCGTCGGCCTGTCGGCGTTAACCGTTGCCGAGTACTTCCGCGACGCCGAGAACAAGGACGTGCTGCTGTTCATTGACAATATCTTCCGCTTCACCCAGGCGGGTTCCGAAGTGTCGGCGCTGCTCGGCCGCATGCCGTCGGCCGTCGGTTACCAGCCGACGCTGCTGTCGGAAATGGGCGCGTTGCAGGAACGCATCACGTCAACCAAAAAGGGCTCGATTACCTCGGTGCAGGCCATTTACGTGCCCGCCGACGACTATACCGACCCGGCGCCGGCGACGACGTTCGCCCACCTGGATGCCACCACCAACCTGTCGCGGCAGATTGCCGAACTCGGCATTTACCCGGCGGTCGATCCGCTCGCCTCGTCTTCTCGCATTCTCGACCCGCGCGTGATCGGTGATGAGCATTACAACGTCGCCCGCCAGGTGAAACAGATTCTGCAGCGCTACAAGGATCTGCAGGACATCATCGCGATTCTCGGTATCGACGAGCTGTCGGAAGAAGACAAGCTGGCGGTCTCGCGCGCGCGCAAGATTCAGCGCTTCCTGTCGCAGCCGTTCTTCGTCGCCTCGCAGTTCACGGGCCTCGAAGGCAAGTACGTCACCATCGAAGAGACCATCCGCGGCTTCAGGGAAATTGCGGAAGGCAAGCACGACGGCTTGTCGGAACAGGCGTTTTACCTGGTCGGGACGATCGACGAAGCGATTGCGAAAGCGAAAACACTGAAGCAGTAGGTCTTAGGCGCAAATGGCTGTACCCAGTAAGCTCACTCTGCACATCGTCTCTCCGGATCACGCCATTTCAAAGGAAGTGGATTACGTGTCACTGCCGGGTGTCGAAGGCGATTTTGGCGTGCTGCCCGGGCACACGCCGTTCTTCACCGCGCTCAGGACCGGCTCGATGTGGTACCGCCAGGGCGCCGAGAAGCATAGCTTGCTGGTGTCGATCGGCTTCGTGGAAGTGCTGCCCGACAAGGTGTCGATCCTGGCGCAGGTGGCTGAACGCGCCGAGGACCTCGACCAGGCGCGCGCCGAAGCGGGGATGAAGCGGGCTGAAGAGCAAATGGGCGGCGTGCCCCACGAAATTGATTTCGAGCGTTCGCGGCTCGCATTGCTCCGCATCATGCAGCAACTGCAGGCGGAAAGCCGCAGAGGCGGTGTTTAGTAGTCTCGCGAAGCTCGGCCGCTATCGCGCGCTGATCCAGACGCTGGTCGTCCGCGATCTCAAGGCGCGGTACCGCGGTTCTGTCCTCGGGTTCTTCTGGTCGTTCTTCAACCCGGCCCTCCTCCTCTTCATTTACACGTTCGTCTTCACCAAGGTGCTGCCGTCGAGCCATCCGGCCGGCATGGAGCCGTTCGCGCTGTTTATGTTCTGCGGCATCCTGCCGTGGACTTGGTTCTCTTCGTCGCTGCTCGAGTCGTCCAACACGCT
>JANLWW010000013.1:0-5204 GCA_031364805.1 Acidobacteriota bacterium | reverse complement strand
GACGTCAAACGGCTCGGTGGAGCCGCCGGGTGATGTCGATTAGTCGCGGTGAGGAGCGCAGAGCATTCCGTTGTTGTAGCGGTCGAGCTGCACCGAGAGAGGTTCGCCGTTCTTCCATGCGAGACTCGAACCCTTGACCCCTGAGCCAACCGGGTAGGTCGCCATCCACGCGTCGGCCAATCCGACCGTGCCGCTGATGCAGCTGGCTTCCGTGCCGATCAGCAGGTTCAGCTTCGCTGAGACCAGATGCATGAACATGGTTCGGGTTTTGTCTCCGCCCTCAGTCATCCAGCCGATGGCGGCTTCCCTTGAATACACGCGGCCGCCGATGGTGATGGAGCTCACCGGCCACGCTTCGGGATGGTTCTTCCAGTAACCAGGTGTCCCGGTTCCGGCGCTCGCGACGGGCGGCACGTGGAAGCCGAAGTCGTTCGAGTTGTCGACGGAGCTGCTCGAGGGCAGGGTCACCGTGGTGCAGCCGGCCACCCCGTCGCTGTCGGCTTGATCGTCGCCGCCCTGGTTTGCCGGGGAGGGTGTCGAGCCGGGCGGCGTCGCGGCGCAGACCTGATAGGTGCCGCCGCACAGGCCAGTGAACGAATACAGCCCGTTCGCGTCGGTGGCCACTGAGCCTCCGGGCGACAGGGTCACTACGGCGCCGGCCCAGTTGCCTTCGCCGGCGTCCTGGATCCCGTTGTTGTTGGCGTCGTGCCACACGCGGTTGCCAATCACACCGGTGCAGGCGGGGGCAATGTAGCCGAAGTCGATGGTCAGGTTGTTGTAGTCACTTCCGATATTGGGCAGCAACACGGCGACACCATTTGGGTTGTCGCTGTCGATGCTGCTGTCCCCACCCACTCTGATCGAGGTGGCTACATAACCGTTCGGTACCGTCGTGGGATCCACCGCGACGGTGTAGTTGACGTTACAGTTGACCGGGCGAAACAGGTAATAGCCATCGCCGCCCGCGGACGTGCTCGTGAGCATCGACGTCACGAGGCTGGTGGGATCTAGTTCATCCGCGTAGTAGCCAGGCGTGATCGTCACCCGTACGCCGTTAAGTCCGGGCTCTCCGGGGTCTTGGATGCCGTTTCGATTTGCGTCGAACCAGACGCGGTCGCCGAGACCGAGGCGGCAGGCCAACGCCTCTTCGGGCGCGGCGAACATAACAACTGTCAGAACGATCATCGACGACACAAACCACGACGCTTTTTTCATCATCAGAACTCAACTCCTAGGAGCGCTCGGGAGAAGGGGCGACTCCACCACGTCACTAAGCATTCGTCATGCCCAAAACGTCGGAACCACACACGAGACCGTTAAGTCCCTTAAATCAGTAACTTATGGCGATCTCGACAGTGGTTGATTCGAGTCTGAGTCGGGCCCTGGGCAGACTAATGTCCGTGAGGTCATCTAGTGGCAAGCGATAAATTCACTTGAGCTTGAGGGGCGGGGGGGCGACGACGCGGCGCCACACATCTGAGTTCTGTCGCGTTGGACGCAACGAGGGCAACCTTCGCCTGAATAAGCGCGAACGTTGGTGGAGGCGGCGGGAGTTGAAAGTGAAATCAGCGGTTTTCGTAACTTGCTGATGGCGTGCGACTTCTGATGTTAACGCGTTGATACAGCGGTGTTTACCGCTGCCTGTTGACTCCACTCACGTGCTCGGAGATCTCCTGAGATCGACCCACTTCTTGGAGGCATTTTGGAGGCGGCGGGAATCGTTCAAAATGATTCCCGCCGCCGCTCGGCATTTGAGGAGGTTCCCGCCGCCTCCAAACTGGAGAAATGATGGAGGCGGCAGGTAAGGTTCCCGAAGTCCAGGCGCGCGGGCAAGTTCCCGCCGCCTCCACGAGAAACGACGGAGACCGTGGAGCCAGATCTGAGGCAAGGCTATAAGCCGGTCCCGAGACGATACCAACGGAAGAGTTCGAAGATTGCAGTTCGCGACTCGTCGTCGATCAGGCCATGACCTCTGTCAGATGCCGCGATGCCGACAACGTCGGAGGCTGGCTCAGTGAATCGATCGAGGACGGCTCGGACTGCGGTACTCAGACCGGCGTCTAGAAATCGATGCCCATCGACGCCAAGCAGGTAGGCACAGGTGTATTCGAAGGGCACGCCCACACCGTCGTGGTCAACACCGTACCTCTGCTCGTCGTCTTCGAGATAGTGCTCCAGGCAGTGAAGAACACCGCCGAGATCTTTGGCGGCCTTGCGGTCGCTGAACGCGACAAGTTTCAGCAGCGCGTAGAGCGGCAACGGCGCCAGCGGGAGAATCGGCCCTCCTTCGATTGGAGTGGACACTGCGTTGGGAACGACGTGGCTGAAGCCGGCCATGTTGAAGACGACACCGTCTTCGAGTTGTAGAAGTCCATCGGGAGCGAGCGTCGTGCTGAATGGAAGAAGGTCCATCAGCCCGCCTTCTCTATGTTGCATCCGATGCGGCACTCGCGTTCGCGCGAAGCCATATGCAGCCAGGCGGTCCTTGAGGGCGTTGAAGTCTGCGAGGTCGGCGACGGTAACGGTCACATCAGCGTCGTTGGTCATCCGGCGCGGTCGCGTGTCCAGAAGAAGTTCTGGAACCAGAGCGCCGACGATACCGAATGGAATTCCAAGTTCGCGCAGCCCGCGCTCGAGATCGGTTACGACGGGAATCAGGCTTGGATCAATTCGTGGCATGGTTCAGGACCCTGGGCAACAGTAACTCGGCTGCTTCCAGCGCCTGTTCGGTACCGCGATAGCGGAGCTCAGCGTAAGCCAGCAGATCTGGAGCAACGGGAAAATCGCCATCGGGCTCGCCCGGCATTGCCAGCGGGCCTGGTGGTTCGATGACCAACAGATTGCCGCCGCGCGCAGCAGGCTGAGCGACAAGTGCCTTCTGTGTGTCGCGGTCCTCGAGCGCGCGGAGAGGTGCGTAGATCTCTGTCTCGTCTGTTCGAAAGAAGTGAGTGCGCCGCTCGGCGGCATCAGCGCCAGTGAGCGCCCACGGTTCTCCCCCCATCACTGTCCGCAACCGCTGCCAGATCTCCTGCTTTGCGTCAGCGCGAACCTGAAGGCGTCGTTCTCTTAGTTTGGGACGAAGTCCATCGACGTAGGCCTGTACCCAAAGTGCGACGAGTGCCTGACGGTCACCGACTCTTCGACCGTCCTTGCCGTCGAGTAAGAGCCCTCGAGCAGCCAAGTCGGTCATACAGCCGCCGACGGTACCCAGGGCGACATCGGCTTGCTCGGCAAGAACGCGGTACGGCGCGGTCGCGAGCTCGGGACGTATAAGAATGGCCATGACCGCTTTGATCCAACCTTTCTGCGGTCGACCTGGGGCTGGGGCTGGTTGCTTGGGTGGCTGGCGGCCTTCCACGTGAACGAACAACCCCGGAGCTTGCAGGTGAGCGTTGCCCGCGAGATCGAGGTAGTCGACGTCGGCGCGTTCCAAGACCGCGGCTTGTTGCTGGCGGACGTGCGGCGCGAGAAGCAGCAACCGATCTCCAATGTGGTCGGGAGGCAGACCCATCCGATGTCGGTTCAACTGATCAACGACGACGCCAATGTCCTGGTGGCGGAGATGCCGTTTCTCTTCAACAAGGTAGCGAACGGTCCGCTTCGGCGCCGTCCACGTAATCACTCCGTCAAAGCGGCCGAGAGGCTTCGCGGGCGTACGGATCATGGCCTTCGGCATCCACTTCTGCAGAACTGCCTGGTATAGAGCGAGGGTGGCCGGACGGGCGGGCGCTACCATGTTCTGGATACTATCATGTTCATTATTAATGAACATATGTAATTGACGAACATCGCCTCGCGCCGTGTTGTCGGGCGTCGGTCGCTGGCCAATTGGGCCCGTTCTAATGGGATTTCGCGGCCTGAACTTGAACCTAATACGGGCATGACCATGCCCACAGTGGGCACGATGGTCGCGTTCGCTGAGGCCCAATAGTGCTTGGAGGCGGCGGGAACGCACCCGAAGAAGTGATTCCGAATGTGCCCGCATGATCGATACGCAGCGCCAACCGCTCAGGAATTTGGCGTGTTTTTGACGAGTCAGCGCTATGTCAGGCGCCTGCGCCGGCAGCGATCCCGTGGAGGTATTTGGGAGGCGGCGGGAAAAACGAGCTGATTTGCTCGTTTTCCTCAGGAAAAGTGGTGGAGGCGGCGGGAGTTGAACCCGCGTCCGAGAACGCGTCGTCGCAGATCACTACGTGCGTGTCTCCATTCTCGTGTCGCGACCGGTTAGAAACGGAGCCAAAAGCCCCGGCCGCCATCCCCGATGTTTCTCACTGCCACGCCTCAAGGCGGAACGTGGCAACCAGCCTACTAAATGACGATCAATCCCGAGCCGTAGGCACTCTCAAGTTGATCGCTCACCGGTATTAAGCGGCGAGAGCGTAGTCTGCGTTCGCAGTTACGTTGTTTTTCCACGGGATTTACGAGGTGCATGGGCCTCGGCACGCGTTCCGCAATCCCGCACCCCCGTCGAAGCCAGATCGCCCCCAAGGAGAGAAGAATCGCTAACTACTCTTCCAGTCTACGCCTCGCTGCCCGCGATCACAACCAGCGGGTCAGCGGCGAAGCTTACCGACGATGAAGCCAACCACCCCGATGACCAGCACGACCAGGATGACACCCACCCATATGCCCGCCTGGAAGATGTTCACGATGACCTCGCAGCCGGCCGTAGTGATGCCGGCCAGAACCAAAACGACGATTTGCAGCAGACGCAACGCCATGAACGCCAATCCTCCTCGGCCCGTGTGGCCATGGTGCTGGACTGCAAGTGGTGTACCCACCGCAGAGTCGGAGGGAATCCAACCTCAGGCTTCGGTGTCGGAGGCGACCCGGTCCGAGCGAAGCAAAGCCCAGAACACCCAAACCGCCGAGGCGGCAGCAGGAGCCAGCAGCCACCGGGACGAGGGCAGCCACACCGTAGAAGAGCCGACTTTGGCAGTGAACAAACCATTCGTGACAACCGCGGCCATGGCCACGCCAAATGGCACCCGGGTGAGGGCGATGGCGGCCAGCGGGACGATGATGAAGAAGAGGTTAGACAGGGCGCGTTCGGGGTTCTGCACGTAGTTCAGAGCAAGAAATGGTAACGCCGCGCCCAGAGCCAGGTGCCTCAGTTCCTTCGGTGCGGCCGAGAAGCCCGCGGCGGCATAGAGCCAGACGAACCCGAACGGTGCAAAGAGGAAGAACCCTTTCAGGGGAAGCCC
>JANLWW010000010.1:0-21752 GCA_031364805.1 Acidobacteriota bacterium | reverse complement strand
GAGCGCGCCAGCGCGCGAGAGACCGCCGCTCGCGTGGCGGCCGGCGCGCTTGCGCGTCAACTGCTCGCGGCTCTCGGGTGCGACCTCACCAGCCACATCACCGGCATCGGCGCAGTGACGGTACCGGCCCGCACCCACGTCACCTTTGAGGCGTGCCTGGCCATGGACCTCGAAGCGCCGCTTCGGTGCATCGACCGCGCGCTCGAGCAGGCAATGATCGCCGCGATCGATGCCGCGAAAGAAGCCGGCGACACCCTCGGCGGATCGTTTGAAGTGATCGCCCGCAATGTCCCGGTCGGCCTGGGCAGCTACGTGCAATGGGATCGCAAGCTTGACGGACGGCTGGCGCAGGCGCTGATGTCGATCCCCGCAATCAAGGCCGTGGCCGTGGGCGACGGCGTCGAAGGCGCCCGCCGCCCCGGCTCCCAGGTGCACGACGAAATCGTCGCGGATCTGGCGGCGGCGGCAGCCGGCTTGCCCGTGATCAAGCGGCCGACCAATCGTGCCGGCGGGCTCGAGGGCGGCGTCACCAACGGTGAGGAACTGCGGGTCACCGGCTTCATGAAGCCCATCTCCACGCTCATGAAGCCCCTGCGCTCGGTTGACCTGACGTCGCTCGAAGAAGCCCCCGCCGCGATCGAGCGCAGCGACGTCTGCGCGGTGCCCGCGGCGGCAGTAGTAGCCGAGGCGATGGTCGCGCTGGTGCTCGCAGACGCGGTGCTCGATCGGTTTGGCGGCGATTCCATGGTTGACCTGCTCTCGCGCGTGAAGAGCGCTGACGCCAAGATCCGCGGCCGGGTGTCGCGCCGCCCCTCAGCTGCCCGGGCCTGAGTCGTGCTTCGTCCCATCCTGCGGCTCGGGGACTCGATCCTGACCGCGCCCGCCCAACCGGTCGCGGCCATCACGGCGGAGACCGAAGCACTGATCGACGACATGATCGAGACGATGTATGCGGCGCCCGGCATTGGTCTGGCCGCGCCACAGATTGGCGTGTCGCTGCGGATCTTCGTAGTGGACTTGTCGGTCGGCCGCGATCCCGCCGGCCTGTCCGTGATGATCAACCCCGAGTTCGTCGAACGCGAGGGCATGCAGCTCGAGGAGGAAGGCTGCCTCAGCGTGCCGGGCTTCACCGCGACGGTCGCACGGCCCAAGCGCGTCGTCGTCAAGGGTCTCGACCGCAGTGGCGACGAGCATCGTCTCGAGGGCACCGGCCTTCTGGCGCGCGCGCTCCAACACGAAATGGACCACTTGCAGTCGTGCCTGTTTGTCGACCGCCTTCGCGGCATCTCGCGCGACCTGATCCTGCGCAAGATCAAGAAACTGTCGAAAGCCGGCAAGTGGTGAGGCGCTAGATGGCGTTGCGGGTCGCCTTCTTTGGCACGCCGGCCTTTGCGGTTCCGACCCTGGAGCGCCTGGTGCATTCGCCTCACCAGGTGGCCGGTGTGATCACGCAACCCGATCGTCCGCGCGGCCGCGGCCAGCAGATCAGCGAGGCGCCGGTGAAGGGACTCGCCGTGGCGCTCGGCCTGCCCGTTTTGCAGCCCGAGCGACTGGCCCGCGACCAGTTCGAAGCCGCGTTCACCGCCCTGAACGCCGACATCGGCGTGGTCGCCGCATACGGTAAGATCCTGCCCGACTGGCTGCTGGCGACGCCGCGTCTGGGCCTGATCAACGTCCATGCCTCGTTGCTGCCGCGTCATCGCGGCGCCTCGCCCGTGCATCGCGCCGTGATTGGTGGCGATCCCGAAACCGGTGTCACGATCATGCGCGTCGTGAAGGCGCTCGATGCGGGGCCGATGCTGTCGCAGGTGCGAGTGCCGATCAATGGCGACGACACTACGACCATGGTTGAAGCCACGCTCGCAGTGCGCGGGGCCGAGCGGCTGATGGTCACGCTGGACGACCTCGAGCACGGACGCGCCGAGGAAACCACACAGGATGAAGCGCTGGTGACCTATGCGCCGAAGCTCACCAAGGCTGAAGGCCTGGTGGACTGGCGGCGGCCGGCCCGTGACGTCCACAACCTGGTCCGCGGACTGTGGCCGTGGCCGCACGCTTATACCTTTCTGGCGGGCACCCGATTCATCCTGCATCGATCGAGGCTCTCGATCGTGCCGTCAACGGCCGCCGCGGGAACCCTGCTCGCCGCATCGGCGAGCGACGGCCTGCACGTGGCGTGCGGTGACGGCGCGCTTGAGATTCTCGAACTGCAACTCGAGGGCAAGCGCGTCATGAGCGCGCGCGATGCCATGGCCACGCGCCTGCTCGCAGCCGGCGCGCACTTTTCCACGCCATGATTGCCCCGGCGCGTCTTGCCGCACTCGATGCGCTTCGCCAGATTGACGGAGAACGGCTGGACATGGGCGAGGCGGTCGCCCGCGTGCGCAAGCCGCTGACCGATGAACGCGATCGCGCCCTGTTGCTCGAGATCGTCACGGGCACCCTGCGCATGCGCGCCGCGGTCGATCACCAGCTGGCTTCGCGGCTGACGCGCCCACTCGGGCGTCTCGACGCCATGGTGCGCGAGATCCTGCGCATGAGTGCGTTCCAGTTGATGTACCTCACCCGCACGCCCTCATCGGCCGTGATCAACGACGCGGTTGACCTCACCCGCCGCGGCGGCAAGACGAGTGCGACCGGTCTGGTGAATGCGGTGCTGCGATCGCTTAACCGCGATCGCCAGCAACTGACGTGGCCGGAACGTCCGGAAGATGCATCGGACCTGGGCGCCATGGCCAAGTACTTCAGCATCGTGCACTCGCACCCCGAGTGGCTGGTCACCCGATGGCTTGGCCGCCACGGGAGCGAGGATACGGAGCGCTGGCTCGAGTTCAACAATCGCGCGCCGGTGCTGTGCCTGGTCCCCAATCGGGCGCAGGCCTCGCGCGAGGCGCTCCAGGAGGAGCTGGCGTCCGACGGCGTGGAGACGGAGGCTACGACCCACGCCACCCACGGTTTGCATGTGCTCAACGGACCTGCGCTCGCCACCCGGGCCTTTCGCGAGGGCCGTTGCCTGGTGCAGGACGAAGCGTCACAGCTGATTGGCGAACTGGTCGGCGCGCAGCGCGGCGACCGGATTCTCGACCTGTGTGCCTCGCCCGGTGGCAAGACCGTCGCCATGGCGGCCGACCTCGGCGCCTCTGGGCTGCTGGTCGCCACCGACGTTCGTCGCCATCGCCTTCGCGTGCTGACAGACACTTTAAGCCGGTGCCGGCTCACGCGCGCTCGCGTCGTGCAGGTCCCGTCGTCTGGCGCGTTGCCGTTTGTGGATGGCGCGTTCGATCGGGTCCTGATCGACGCGCCCTGTTCAGGGCTGGGCACCGTACGCCGCGATCCTGACATCCGCTGGCGCGTGGCAGAGGGCGACTTACCGGCCTTGGCCGCAACCCAGCTGGCACTGCTGTTGCGAACGGCTCCGCTCGTGCGCGCTGGCGGCACGGTCGTGTACAGCACTTGTTCCAGCGAGCCTGAAGAAAACCAGCGGGTGGTCGCCGCCTTCCTGGCGGCGCAGCGTGGGTTCGTCGAGACGCGGGTGCACTTGACGCTGCCCTTCCGCGACGGTCTCGAGGCCTTCTTCGGGTCGGTGCTCGAACGCCGCGCTTAAGCGTCGCATTCGGTAGCACTTACGCACTCCAGCACCGCATCACTTGAGCACCTCGCTGTAGTACCATTGCCTGTTGTCCATGCCGCTCGGAACTAGAGTTTGGGGCTTCGGCAAGATTCTTCTGCTGGCAGGAGCCCTCGCCGGAACCTTCCTCGTGTTTGCCGGCCTTGCCATGCGTGTCGCCGCTCGCGCGCGCCAGGTGACGGTGCCCAACCTGGTCGGCCAGTCGTTGGCCAGTGCCACCAACCTCGCGTCAACGCTCGATCTGCAACTCCGCGTGGATCCCGTCAAGCGGCCCGACCCGAAAGTGCCGGCTGGACATGTGTTGCAGCAGGAGCCCACCTCCGGATCGGCGGCCCGCCGCCAGCGCAGCGTGCGTGTCGTGCTAAGCGGTGGCGCGCATGTCGCGCTGGCCCCGAGCCTGCTTGGCGAAACGCAGCGATCCGCGGAGATTCGAGTGGCGCAAGACGGCTTGTCGATTGGGGCGGTCACCGAAATCCGCTCGGCCCTCTATCCTCCTGACGTGGTTGTCGCACAGGATCCGCCCGCGTCAACGCAGACCGCCGAGATCCGCCTGCTGGTGAATCGCGGTGAAGATCGCGCGACCTACGTGATGCCCGACCTGATTGGCCTGAACGGCGATCGCGCGGCCGAGGTCATGCGCATTCGCGGTTTCCGCGTGTCAATCACCGCGCAGTCATCCGCCTCCGCCATTCCGCCTGGGGTGATCGTCCGTCAATCCCCCGCCGGTGGATACCAGGTACACCCTGGCGATCCCATTGCTCTCGAGGTCAGCCGTTGACGATTCGCCTGGCGCCATCCATTCTGTCGGCCGACTTCTCTGCGCTCGGCCGCGACATCGACGCCGTCACGCGCGGTGGTGCGGACCAGGTGCACGTCGACGTCATGGACGGCCACTTCGTGCCCAACCTCACCATCGGCGTGCCGGTGGTGAAGTCGTTGCGCAAGGCGACCAAGCTGCCGCTTGATGTCCACCTGATGATCATGGATCCCGATCGCTTTCTCGAGCCGTTTATCGATGCTGGCGCCGACCTGGTCTCGGTGCACGTGGAGGTGCTGCCGCATCTGCACCGCACCATCGGCCAGATCAAGAAGCTCGGCGCGAAGGCGGGCGTGGTGCTCAATCCCTCAACTCCGGTGTCGGCGATCGAAGAAGTGGCGGCCGATGTCGACTTCGTATTGGTGATGTCAGTGAACCCGGGATTCGGTGGACAGGTGTTCATTCCAAGAAGCCTGGCGAAGATCCGCGCCGTGCGCGCGCTGCTCGATCGCGCCGGTAATTCGACCGCGCCGATCGAAGTCGATGGCGGCGTCGACATGAATACCGTGGCATTGGTGGTGGCGGCCGGCGCCGACTGGCTGGTCGCCGGCAACGCGATCTTCGGCACGACCGATGCTGAGAAGGCTGCGCGCGCGCTCAAGGGGGCCGCGGAGCGCGCCGCTCGCGGCGGCGGCCAGTGACCGCCTCCGTCCGCATCACTTCGTCTCCCGTGCGCGTCCGCTATGCCGAGACCGACAAGATGGGGGTGGTTTACCACTCCAATTACCTGGTCTGGTTCGAGATTGGCCGCACCGACTGGTTGCGCGAGACGGGATGGACCTACCGGGCCATGGAAGAGGACGGGTTTCAACTGCCGGTCATCGAAGCGCACTGCGAGTACAAGCAAGGTGCGCGCTATGACGATGAGCTCGAGATTCGGACCAGGGCAGAACTGCTGTCCCCGGTGCGCATCCGGTTTGACTACGAAGTGTTGCGGCGCGGTGATGGCGTGCTGCTGGCTTTGGGACAGACGATTCACGCCACCATTGGCCCATCGAAACGCCCGGCACGATTGCCGGCGCGCATGAAGGATTTCTTCGCATGAAAGCTCTGGTTACCGGCGGCGCGGGGTTCATTGGCTCGACGCTCAGCGAGCGGCTGCTCGAACAGGGGGCGACTGTTCGTGCCATCGACGCCTTTACCGATTTCTACCCGCGGCCGCTCAAGGAGCGCAACCTCGAGAATCTTCGCGGTCGCGCCGGCTACGAGTTTGTCGAGGGTGACCTGCGCGACGTTGACCTCCACTCTGTGCTCGATGGCGTCACGCACGTGTTCCACCTGGCGGCCCAGGCTGGCGTACGGCGAAGCTGGGGCAAGGAGTTCTCGGTCTACACGGGCCTGAACGTCGATGCCACGCAGCGACTGCTCGAGGCGTGTGTCAGCAGGCCGATCGAGCGGCTCGTCTATGCGTCGAGTTCATCGGTCTACGGTGATGATGTCGTCATTCCGATGACCGAGACTGCCCTGCCGCAGCCAGTGTCCCCCTACGGCGTGACCAAGCTGGCGGCCGAACAACTGTGCCACCTGTACTTCGTGAACTACGGCGTGCCCGCCGTTTCGCTGCGCTATTTCACGGTCTACGGGCCGCGGCAGCGCCCCGACATGGGCTTTCACCGATTTTTTTCGGCCATTCTCGACGGCCAGCCGCTGGTCCAGTTCGGCGACGGCCTGCAGACCCGCGACTTTACCTTCGTAGCCGATGCCGTCACCGCCACGGCCACGGCAGCCGTCCGCGGAGTGCCCGGGCGCGTCTACAATATTGGTGGGGGTTCGCGTGTCTCCCTGCGGGAGGTCTTTGACCTGTTAGCCCGCGTCTCAGGCCGCAAGGTCACGATCGATCAACAGGGCCCGCAGAAGGGCGATATGCGCGACACCTACGCCGACACGACGAGGGCCAGGCAAGACCTGGCGTTTGCGCCGTCGGTGACACTCGAAGAAGGTCTTCGGGCCATGTGGCGCTGGATGGAAGCGACGAAAGCATGAGTGGGATTCGACTGGTGACGGCGTTGGCTCTGGTGACCGCGCTTGCGGGTGGATGCGCGGCGAAAACGGCCATGTTGCCGGCAGGCACCGCAGACGCAGATAAGTTCCTGTTTGACCGCGGCAGCGAGTCGGCCAAGGATCGGAAGTGGCTGAACGCCCGCGAGTACTTCCGTAACCTGGTCGACAATTATCCGCAGAGCCCCTACCGGCCCGACGCCAAGCTCGCACTTGGCGACACTTACCTCGGCGAGAAGACGACCGAATCGTTGCTGCTCGCGGCGAACGAGTTCCGCGAGTTCCTGACCTTCTACCCCACGCATCGACGAGCGGACTACGCGCAGTTGCAGCTCGCCCGCTCGTTCACCGCGCAGATGCTGGCGCCCGAGCGCGACCAGTCGGCCACCAAGGACGCGATCAAGGAGATCGAAATTTTCCTGCAGCGGTTCCCGAACAGCCCCCTGATTGCAGATGCGCGCATGTCTGAGCGCGAAGCCCGGGATCGCCTGAGCGAGGCCAACTATCGCGTGGGGTTCTATTACTTCCGCGTGAAGTGGTATACCGGCGCGATTGATCGTTTCCGTGAAATTCTGAAAACCGACCCCGCCTACACCAACCGCGACGCGGTGTATTATCATCTGGCCGAATCGCTCTATCGAGACGGCAGGCCGGAAACCAAGCCAGAAGCGCTCCCCTACTATGAACGCTTGCTCCGGGAATTCGAGAAAAGTGAGTACCTCGAGTTGACGCAGAAACGCGTCGCGGAGCTCAAGGGCGGGTCACCCGCCGGAAAGTAGGCAGTAATGCGCATCAGCGTAATCTTGACCGCCATGTCGCTCATGGCGGCGGGCCCGGTTTGGGCCCAGTCCACTCCCAACCTCGCGCGCCGCACCACCCTGCCCGCGCACGTGATGTGCGCGGATCTTCTCGTTCCGGCGATGCCGGTCGCGACTGTTCGCATCAAGGGCGCGCACCATGCCCAACGGCGCCTCGCGATGAACCGTGGCGATCTCGCCGTGGTGGCCCGCACGCCCGGAGATGGGCTCGCGATCGGCCAGCGTTACCTCGTCCGCCGCCTGCCAGTCGGATCGCAGGCGATCTTGCCGAAGGAAGGCGGCTATCTGCCCATCCGGACGCCAGGGTGGGTCACCATTACGGCCCTCGACGACGTGAATGCCATGGCGCAGATTGATTATTCGTGCGACGCGATCGAGCCGGACGATTACCTCGAGCCGTACGTCGAAGTCGCCCTCCCTGGCGTAAACGACACCGCGCTCGTGCCGGATTTCAGCGAACGCATCACGGTGCTCCCCGGCGTGGACGGCCGCCAGATGTTCGCCGACGGCGATACCTTCTCGATTGCGCGTGGCGCTGCGAACGGCGTGGCCGTCGGTGCCCGTTACGCGATTTATCGGGATCGCAAAGACGGTAAGCCGCTCGTGCACATTGGCGAGGCGATTGTCACCGACCCATCGGCGACCTCGGCGAAACTGCTGTTGGTGACCACCACGGACGCGGTGGGTGTCAGCGATGTCGCGGTGCCCCGCAGGTAGCCACCACGCGCGGCCACCGGGCGCGGAGCGCCGGTGGCGCTTAACTGATCTTCTTTTCTCGGGCCGACTTCGCCGTCTCGAAGTCGGCCACTTTCTCGACGCGGCTGCCCATCGCCTTTTGGAATTCCTGGTAGTAGTCGATTGCGGACACTACGGCCGCCAGCAGCACGACCCACATCGCGGCCTGCCCGAGCACCAGCAAGGCCGGCACGCGCTCCCAACCCAGGATCAAGAGCAGGATGGCAATCACCTGCGATGCCATCTTGAACTTGCCGAGTCCTGAGGCCGGCATCGACAGCCCGCGCGAGTAGGCAAGGTTTCGCAAACCGGTGACGGCAATCTCGCGGCCGATGATGACGCCCACCATCCAAGCCGACGCCAGGCCGAGTTGGACGAGCGAAACCAGCGTGGCGGAAATGAGGAGCTTGTCAGCGAGAGGATCGAGAATCTGGCCGAGGGTGGTTACCTGCTTGCGGCGGCGTGCGAGGTAACCGTCGAGCCAGTCGGTGAGCGAAGCCAGACCGAAGATGGCAGCGGCCACCAACTCGACCGGCAGGCCGCCGACCAACCGGCCCTCGAATTTGGTCAGGAGCACCGATACCAGCACCGGCACCAGGAAAATCCGTGCGACCGTGAGGCTGTTCGGCAGGTTCATGTCTACCGCCGCCATTCTACCCTTCGGTCGTGTAACATGGAAGTTTGTCATGAAGGCCATTCTTCTTGCTGGGGGCAAGGGCACGCGGCTTCGGCCGCTCACCCTCCACACGCCCAAGCCCGTCGTGCCGATCTTCGACCGCGCCTTTCTCCACTACCAGATTGACCAACTCAAGCAGGTCCCGGAGATTGACGAGGTTATTCTCAGCCTGAATTACCAGCCGCGCCGGATCGAAGATGTCTTCGGCGACGGCACTGGCACCGGCGTTCGCCTGCGCTACGTGGTCGAACCGGCGCCGCTTGGCACTGGCGGCGCGGTTCGCTACGCCGCGCAGAACGTCACCGACACACTGGTCGTGTTCAATGGCGACGTCATGACCAGCGTCGACGTCAACGCCGTCGTGCAACTGCATCGCGAGCGCAAGGCGAAGGCGACCATCGTGCTGACGCCGGTCGACAATCCGACGGCTTACGGCCTGGTGGAAACCGAGAGCGATGGCCGCGTGCGCCGGTTCCTCGAAAAGCCGAATCCGGACGAGATTACCTGCAACACCATCAACGCCGGCATTTACGTGCTCGAGCCGGACACGTTCGATCGCATTCCGAAGGACGTCTCGTACTCGATTGAGCGGGCCTACTTCCCCTCGCTGATCGAGCGGCAGGACATGTTTGTCGCCTATGTCGATCGCGGTTACTGGATCGACATCGGCACGCCGGAAAAGTACATCCAGGTGCACCACGACATGTTCGACGGCAAGTTCGCCGGCGGCGTGTTCGCGACTGCCGATCGCACGCAGCCGATCGTCTCGCCCGAGGCGCGAATCGAGGATGGCGCGACGCTGGTCGCCCCCTGTTTCGTCGATGCTGGCGTGCACGTGAAAAGCGGCGCCCGCATTGGCCCTTACACGGTGCTCGGCCGCTCGGTGCTGGTCGAAGAAGACGCCGACGTCGAGAACACCATCGTGTGGCCGAATACCCGGATTGGCCAGAGTGCGGTCGTCCACGGCCCGATCGTCGGCCGCAATTGCCACATCGGCCGGAACGCGGTGATGAAGTCCGCCTCGGTGATTGGCGACAAGACGCAGTTGACCGACTACACCACCCTATGATCAACCCAACTGTCTTCAAGGCTTACGACGTTCGCGGCCTCTATCCGTCAGAGATCACCGAAGAACTGTTTCACCAGCTGGGCCGGGCGTTCGTCGCTTACCTCGGACCCGGCACGTACGCGGTGACCCGCGACATGCGGGTGTCGTCGCCGTCGCTGACCCAGGCCTTCATCGAGGGCGCGGTGCTGCAGGGCGGGACGATCCATGACTACGGCCTGATGGGCACCGACCAGATGTACTACGCCGTGGCAGCCGACGGCCTCGATGGTGGCGCGCAGGTCACGGCCTCGCACAATCCCGGCGAATACAACGGCTGCAAGCTGGTGCGGGCCGAGGCCTTTCCCCTGAGTGGCGAAGCCGGCATCAAGGAAATGAAGGAGATGATCATGGCCGGCGCCATTCCCGCGCCGCCAGCGAGGCCCGGCAGCGTCGAGCCGCGCCAGATCATGGACCGCTACATCGAACACGTGCTGTCGTTTGTCGACGAGGCCTCGCTCAAGCCGTTCAAGGTCGTCCTCGATGCCGGCAGCGGCGTCGCTGGCCTGGTGGCGCCGCGGCTGTTCGATCGGCTCCCGTGCAAGACCACTCGGCTGTGCTTCGAGGTGGACGGCACGTTCCCGAACCATGAAGCGAACCCGCTGATCGAAGAGAATCGCCGCGACATCACCGCGCGAGTGATCGCCGAGAAAGCCGACATCGGCATTGCCTGGGACGGCGACGCCGATCGCGTGTTCTTCATCGACGGCAGCGGCGAGTTCATTGCCGGCGACTTCATCACGGCGCTGCTGGCCGAGGCGTTCCTGTTGAAGCAGCCGGGCCAGACCGTGATCTACGACGTCCGCGCCAGCTACGCCGTCAAGGACATCGTCGCCAGCTATCAGGGTAAGGCGCTGATGAACCGGGTCGGCCACGCCTTCATCAAGCGCCGCATGCGCGAGGAAGATGCGGTGTTCGGCGGTGAAGTGACAGGCCACTATTACTTCCGCGACAACTTCTACGCCGACAACGGGTTCATCCCGGCCCTGATGATCCTGGACTTGATGTCCAAGAAGGGCATGTCGCTGCGCGACCTGCTGAAGCCACTGCGCGAGAAGTACTTCATCTCTGGCGAGATCAACACCAAGGTCGCCAACATGGGCATTGCCGATCAGAAGATCCAGGAACTCGCGAAGATTTATGCCAAGGGCCACGTCTACATGCTCGACGGGATTTCCGCCGAGTTCGACGATTGGCACTTCAACGTCCGACAATCGAACACCGAGCCGCTGCTCCGCTTGAACCTCGAAGGCCTCACGCCGGAGCTCATGGAAAAGCGGCGCGACGAGATTCTCGGGATTATTCGAGGGTAGGCCGCCTCGCTTCGCTCGGCGTGGGGCTCGCGCCTTCGGGCTCTCGTCGGGCTCGTGGCCTGTCGCCACTCGAAGGGCTGACGCCTGGCGGCGCTCGTTGAGGGCAGGGCCCGGCGGGCTCCTCTGCTAGAATGATTTGGCTGGGCGGGAGTAGTTCAGCGGTAGAACGCGAGCTTCCCAAGCTCGATGTCGCGGGTTCGATCCCCGTCTCCCGCTCCACCTTCTAACCCCACCAGATTCAGTAGGTTGTCGTCGCTCAACTGAGGGCAATCGTCGTCGGGCGTAGGCGCCCCTGCCGGGAGGCAATCTCGAGATTTGGGTCATGGCAGACGGCCTGCTGCTCGACGAGAGCTGTCGCACGGAATTCGTGCTGAGCTAGACCCACGATCACGTTGGACGGCACCTGGCCTGGCCGTCGCGCAAGGTGCCCTCGGGCGCGCCGAGATCAGGCGTCCAGCAACGCCACCTGCTCGGCGATGGTCGCCAGGAACGACTGGATGCTGATTGGCTTGGCAATGTATCCGTCACAGCCGGCGGCGCGAATGCGCTCTTCGTCGCCTTTCATGGCGAGGGCGGTCAATGCCAGGACCGGCACCGCGCGGGTGGACGGATCCTGCTTGAGGATCGCCGTAGCGGCGAGGCCGTCCATGCCCGGCAGCTGGATGTCCATCAGGATCAGGTCGGGAGACTCGGTGCGCGCCAGCGTCAAGCCGGCCTCGGCATCGATGGCCCTGAGCACTGTGTGGCCGGCGGATTCGAGCAGCATGGCCGTGAGGAACATGTTGTCGGCGTTGTCTTCGATGACCAGGATTCGAGCCATTAGGCCGTCACCCGCCGGCCTGACATCGCGCGCCGGACCTCGGTCACGAAGCGCTCTCGGCTGAATTCGGTCTTCTCCATGATCGTGGCCACGAAACCATTCAGCTGGTCACGGTCGCCGACGGTGATCTGCTTGGCGGTGACGATCAGGACGGGGATGCGCGCCGTATCTGGTTGCTCGCTGAGCGCCTTGACCACGTCGAAGCCGTTGACGTCGGGCATCATCAAGTCCAGCACGATCACGTGCGGCAGTTCCCGCCGCGCCGTCGCAATACCCTCGGCGCCGCCGAACGCGCGCAGCACGCTGGCCAGTCCTTCAATGCGGACGGCGACCAACTCAACGGCGTTGGGGTCGTTATCGATCACCAGCACCTTGAGCGCGCGGCCCGGTGTCAGCGGCAGTAGCTCCAGGTCCGCCAGGGCATCGGCCAAGTCCTGCCGGGACATGGGCTTCTGCAAGATCGCGGATGCGCCGAGCGCGAACCCCTTGTTCCGGTCGGCGACGACCGAGATGATCACGACGGGGACACGCATGAGCAGGGGCAGCTGCTTGATCCGCGTCAGGAATTCCCAGCCGTCCATGTCGGGCAGCATGATGTCGAGGGTGATCAGCGACAGCGGCTGCTGCGCGGCCAGGACCAGGGCGGATTCGGCCGACATCGCGTGCAGCACGGTGAAGCCTTCCGCCTCGAGCTGCAGGCGAATCAGGTCGGCGGACTTGAGGTCGTCTTCGACCATCAGCGCGGCGCCCGGCGCGGTCAATCCCTCGACCCGTGGGAGCTCGGGCGCCTTGGCCGGTGCGGTCATCGCGCCCTCCGGCGCGCGGATGGGCAACCAGACCGTGAAGCATGAGCCCTCGCCGACGGCGCTCTCCACCGCCGCCGCGCCGCCGTGCAACTCGGCGAGGAGCTTGACCATGGCCAACCCGAGCCCCGTACCCTCGAATTTCCGCGCCAGGCCGCTGTCGATCTGGCTGAACGGCGCGAACAGGTGCGCCAGGCCCTCCGGCGAGATGCCAATGCCGCTGTCGGTGACGCTGATCTCGAGAAACTCCGCAAACGAGTCGTCGGCCACCGGGAAGGTCCGGCTCACCCGGGCGCCCGACACCCGGCCGGCCTCGGCGCCCGGGACGCGGCCGGCGCGCAGCATCACGTGGCCGCCCTCGTGGCTGAACTTGACCGCGTTCGACAGCAGGTTGTAGACAATCTGCTTGACCTTGCGCGCGTCCACCTGCATCGAGCCCAGGTCGCTGACGGCCTCCATGCTGAGATGGATGTGGCGGCTCGCGGCTTTCTCCTTGATGATCGACAGGCTGTTCACCAGCAGCGACGCCACCGGCACCGGCTCGAGGTCGAGCGTCATCTTGCCGGCCTCGACCTTGGACAGGTCAAGGATGTCGTTGATCAGGGCGAGCAGATGCTGGCCGCTCGTGAAGATCTTGATCGCCAGTACCTGCTGTCGATCGCTCATCTTGCCGACCATGCCGTCGCGGAGCACCTCGGAAAAGCCCATGATGGCGTTGAGCGGCGTCCGCAGCTCGTGTGACATGTTGGCGAGGAATTCCGACTTCAGGCGGCTGGCGGCTTCGAGCTCGGCGTTCTTGTCCCGGAGCGTCTGCTCAAAGTGTTTCAACTCCGTCACGTCGCGCGCTGCGGCGAACACACCTTGCAGGCTCCTGTCACGGTCGTGGAAGGTGGTCGCGTTGTAGGACACGACGGTCTTCTTGCCGTCCCTGGCGCGCGCGGTGAGCTCGTAGTTGGTGACCTTGCCTTCGGTCAGCACGCGGTTGATGCCGGCCTCGGCCCGGTCCGAATCGGTGAAGTAGTTCTTGAATGGCGCGCCGATCAGTTCGTCCCGCGTACACCCGGTGAGGGCCTCCATCTGCTTGTTGACGTCGGTGATGATGCCGCGTGGATCGGTCGTCATCAGCGCGTCGATGTTGGACTCGATGAGCGAGCGGGTGTAGAAGTGCTGATCGCGCAGCCGCTGATCGAGCTTCATCCGCTCCTCTTCCGCCTGCTTGCGGGCGGTGTTGTCAGTGCCGATCAGCAGGTAACCGATGATGGCGTCCTGCGCGTCGCGCAGCGCCGTGACGGAGACCACCGCCGGAAACCGGCTCCTATCCTTGCGGATATAGGTCAGCTCGTAGATATCCTCGATCCCGCGCGAGGCCTTGAACACCAGGGCCTCGAAGCCGGGCGTAATCGGGGTTCCCAGTTCGACGCTGAGCGCCTTGGCGCGCGCGATCAGTTCCTGCGGATCGGAAATGTCCGCCGGCGTGATCTTGTTCATCACTTCGGTAGCCGCGTAGCCCAGCATGCGTTCCGCGCCGACGTTGAAGATCTGGATGACGCCCTTCGCGTCGGTGGCGATGCTCGAGAAGTTGGCGCTGTTGAAAATCGCGCTCTGCAGGGCGCCCGCCTTGAGCAGCGCCTCTTCCGCCTGCTTGCGGGCGGTGTTGTCGGTGCCGATCAGCAGATAACCGATGATGGCGTCCTGCGCGTCGCGCAGCGCCGTGACGGAGACTACCGCCGGAAACCGGCTCCTATCCTGGCGGATATAGGTCAGCTCGTAGATGTCCTCGATCCCGCGCGAGGCCTTGAACACCATGGCCTCGAAGCCGGGCGTAATCGGGGTTCCCAGTTCGACGCTGAGCGCCCTGGCGCGCGCGATCAGTTCCTGTGGATCAGAAATGTCGGCCGGGGTGATCTTGTTCATCACCTCGGCCGCCGTGTAGCCCAGCATGCGTTCCGCGCCGACGTTGAAGATCTGGATGACGCCTTTCGCGTCGGTGGCGATGCTCGAGAAGTTGGCGCTGTTGAAGATGGCGCTTTTCAGGGCCCCGGTGGTCAGTAGTTCCTCGGCGTGCCTGGCGGCGGTGTTCATCTCCGCAGCGAGGCTCTTGTCAATCAATGGCATGTGGCTCCCGGGTTGGCGAGACTACGCGGTGGCGAGTGCCGGGACCGGGCACCGCGGCAGGTCCACGGTGAAGACGCATCCCACGCCAGGCAGGCTGCGCGCCGTGATGCGGCCGCCGTTCGCCTCGGTGGCCCACCGGCTGAAGGCCAGACCCAGGCCGAGGCCGGTCCGATTGGCGCTGCGCTGCTCGAATGGGTGAAACAGCCCGTCGACATCGCCGCTCGGCAGTCCGCCGCACTGGTCCTCGATCTCGATCTGGACCCGCTCGGCGGTGGCGACGACGCGCAGGATCACCGTGGTCTGCTGGTGAGTGAACTTGCAGGCGTTCTGCAGGACGTTCATCAGCACGGCCGACAACACCTGCCGGTCGCCCTCGATCGCGAGGTCAGCGTCGACCGGCTCAACGACCAGGGTGATGCCCCGGCCGCTGGCCGCCAGGGTCGCGGCCGGCGTCAGTTCGGCGATCAGGCTGGCAACGACAAAGGGCTCGCGATTTTGGATCCCTTGCGTCAGCCTGGTCTCGGCGAGCGCCCGGGCCACGAGATCGCGCGCGCCCAGCAGGCTGCGCTGCAGCACGGTGCCGGTCGTGCCAGCGACGCCGACGTTGCCAGACTTGACCACTTCAAACGCGAGCAGCGCCGTGTGCAGCAGGTTCTTGAGTTCGTGGGTGAAGAATCCGAGGCGCTCGTTGTCGCGCACGGTCTCGCACTCGAGCGAGGCTTGGTCGCGCTCGCGCCCGTATTGCGTGACGGCACCGGCGATCGCGCTGTCGAGGCAACCGTTCAGCATGCCGAAGTCTTCCGTGCTGATTGGGGCATGCGTCTCCACGGCGAGTTCGGTGATCGACTGGCAGACGTCGCCGTAGTCGTGCACCACCTGCGACATCGATAGACCCTGCAGCAGCAGGTCGTGGCCGTGCAGCAACGCGGTCTGGCTGATCTCGACGCTGGACGACTGCCGCAGGCGCAGCGCGTTCACCAGCTGATCCAGAAATAACGGCACGCCGTGGTCGATCTCCGCGGTGCTCGGCGGCGGCAGGGATCGCGTGGCCACCTTCGCGCGGCAGCGGCGGATGATCTCGTCACGGTTCAGGGTGATGAACTCAAAGAGCATGGTGTTTCCACGAAGCCGGATACGAACCTGGTCGAGGGGTGCCGGGGCTTGCTTGATGCGCGGGCTTTGAAGAGGCTGCTGCTCAGCCAATTCCCGCGTAAGGGGCTGGGGTTAGGACTCAGAAAAGCAGAACGATCATGACCCTACCACGTCGCTGCCTCCCACGGTGGGAAAGCGCGATGACTGCTGAGGTGGCGAGACGTCGGCCCCGATCAACGCATGCGCGACAACACCACGAATCAAGAAGGTTTCTCTTGAATGCGCTTCCCAAGCTCGGTGTCGCGGGTTCGATCCCCGTCTCCCGCTTCACCTTCTCGGCGCCGACTGTCGACGTGCTCTCACTTTCGGCCTGGCGGCCCTGCCGACTGCAGCCAACGGTAGATCAGGGGTGTCACCTCGTCGAGCCGCTCGAGCTCCGAGACATTCGGCTGGCAGCGATCCAGGTCGAAGTGGCACACGGTCCCGTACGGACGTCCGGACTCGTCGCGCATCAGCGCACCGCAGTACGAGATAACGGCGGTGTCAACCTTCCCCGCGACATTCGGGTCCTCGCGCCCGTCCGCGAACACGAGGCCTTCGCCACGCTCACCCACAAGCGCGCAATAGGCAAGCGGCATCGGCACATCGTCCCCGCGGAGGGCGTCCGGCGAGAACCGGTCATAGAGCGCTTCGTTGCGCAGCATATCCCCGTCGTAGCGATAGACACCCGTGAAGCGGTGCGGCGTGCGGGAGTTGAGGAACTCGAGCGCGCCGTGCAGCCCGGACTCTTGGAGGCGCGCCCCGACTGCCTCGACCACGGAGGAGTTCGACATGTTTCAATTATCTCCCGCGCCAGGCCTTCACCCTATTGAATCGAGATACCGACCGAGAGCGTGATCATCTGCGTCCGCTTGGCCGAGGGCAAGGTGCCGGACTCGGCGCGCGAGCCCAGCTTGGTGAAACGCACGTCGAAACCAGCGCCCAGGCGGGGTTTCATGAACCACCGCGCGCCGCCGCCAAAGTTAATGGCGGCATTCCATGCCTCGGGCACGGTCTGCGCCAGGGTGGTGCCGAAGGCTTCTGAGCTGCTGGCTACTTTCGACCGTCCGTAGCCGGCGCTCAGGTAGCTCCATCCCAGTTGGTGACCGAAGTTGATCGACAACTGCGGCAGCACGCTGGTAATCCTGGTCGTCACCGTCGTCGTGGTCGGCACGGTCGTCTCGGTTGAGCCCGAGCCCGTCGTTCTGGTCAGCGGACCGCTGCTGCCGCGACCGGTCGCCAGCCCCACGCCCAGTCCCAGGGTCGCCACGCCGATCTTTAGTGGATACACCGTGGCGGCGCCGGCGAGGCCCCACCCTCGCCCCGGGAGCGGTGTGCTGGCAGCGACAGGCGGAACCCAGCCTTCCGCGCTCGGCAGGCCCACCCAGGCGCCGTGCAGGTCGACGGCGAACCACGGCAGCCGCTCAGGCGCTTGCGCCGATGCGGGCGCGGCAGCCGCCGCCAGCGCCAGCAAGATCATGCACATCAGTCGCATCAGTAGCCGCTCGCCTTCCCGGCCGCCGCCTCGCCCCGCGACTCTTTCACTATCCTGACGCCGGCGCTGGCGCCAATACGCGTGGCGCCGGCCGCAACCATGGCCTTCATCTGCTCGAGATCACGCACACCGCCTGAGGCCTTCACGCCCATCTCATCGCCGACAATGCGACGCATCAACGCCACATCGGCGGCGGTGGCGCCGCCAGGTCCAAAGCCGGTGGAGGTCTTCACGAAGTCGGCGCCCGCAGCCTTCGCCAGCGTGCAGGCAGTGATCTTCTCTTCGTCAGTCAGCAGCGCCGTTTCGATAATCACCTTGCTGCCGGCCCCCGCCGCCTGGCAAGCCGACACTACGCCGCGGATGTCGTCGGTGACCAGCCGGACGTCGCCGGACTTCAGTGCGCCGACGTTGATGACCATGTCGATCTCGGAGGCGCCATCGAAGATCGCACGCCGCGCCTCGAACTGCTTGACGTCAGGCGTGGTGGCGCCGAGCGGAAATCCAACCACCGAGCACACCGCCACGCCGGATCCGCGCAACTGCTGCGCCGACAGCGCCACCCAGGTCGGATTAACGCATACCGTGGCGAACTTCCACTCAGCCGCTTCCTTGCAGAGTTGCTCGATCTCCCTGGCCGTCGCATCTGGCTTCAGCAACGTGTGGTCAATCAAGCCGGACAGGCCCTGGGCACCGCCATCGGCCGCATGCAGCCCCAGGCGGGTCGCGCCGGCGTCGAGCACATGACGGACGCGATCGGGACAGCAGTCGAATGTAAAGCCATGACAGGCGCATCGCGTCGGCGCGACGGCGCCTGCCTTGGTCAGTTCCTCGAGAATCAGTTCGATGACCCGGCGATAATCGGTCACTGCGTTTTCTCCAGTGCGCGAATCTTGGCAAGGCGACGAATGTAGCGGGCCTCGGCCATCGGAGTGCCCAGCCAGGTCTCGACGATGGCCTTGGCCTCGTCGGTGGAGATCAAGGTGGCGCCGAGCGCGAGGACGTTGGTGCCGTTGTGCGCGCGGGCATAGCGGGCCAGCGTCTTGTCGTTGCACATCGCCGCGCGGGCGCCGTCAATCTTGTTGGCGGCGATCGCCGAGCCGATGCCCGCCCCGTCGATGACGATGGCAGCATCCACTTCCTTGCGCGCGACCAGCCGGGCAACCTGCGCGGCGATATCCGGGTAGTCCACCGCGTCCGGGCCGTCGGTGCCAACATCGAGCACGCTGAGACCCTTCTGTCGCAGGTAGTCGCGCAAGGCGGCTTTGAGCTCCACACCCGAGTGGTCGCTGCCGATGGCCAACGACCGGACCGCCGCGACCGGCGCCAGGCCATCGAGGCTGGCGTCGGCAACGCCGCGATGCACGGTCACGCGCCTGGCGCTCAGCGTGTCGGCCGCCAGCGGCGTGATGTGCCCGCCCGCCTTGAGCGTGACGCTCGAACCAATCTCCAGCCCGCGCGCGTCGATCTCGGTGATGATGTCAAACGCCTTCATGCATTCCCGTTCGTGTTAGTCTTTTCCGCCATGTCGAGTGCCAATCCCGCTGTCTTGATCGATCACGACGAACTGTCCGCGCGCATTGCCGACCTGGCGCGAGAAATCCGCCAGGATTTCCCCACCGGCCAGCTGCATTTCGTCTGCGTCCTCAAGGGCGCGTTTCTCTTCCTGGGCGACCTGATTCGCGTCATGGAGGGCCACGTCACCATCGACTTCATGGCCTGCTCCAGCTACGGCGCCGGCACCAGCTCCACCGGCGAAGTGCGGCTCTCGAAAGACCTCGACTCGGGTCTCGAAGGCCGCGACGTCATCATCGTGGAAGACATCGTCGACACCGGCCTTACCCTGCATTACCTCCAGGAGATTCTCCTGGCGCGCGGCCCGCGCTCGCTGCGCACCGCCTGCCTGCTCAGCAAGCCGTCGCGTCGGAAGATCGACGTGAAGGTCGATTACATCGGCTTCACCATCGAAGATCGCTTCGTGGTTGGCTACGGTCTGGATTACGCCGAGCAATATCGCAACCTGCCTTATATCGGCATCCTCGAGTAGCGCCGCTATTGCGGCACGGCCTTGCGGACCCGTTCCGCGGCGACCCGTGCCTCGCGCAGCACCGCGGCCACGTCCATCGTCAAGACCCTGCGGTCGCGCATCAGCACTTTGCCGTTGACGACGGTGGTCTCGACATCGTCGCCGCTTGAGGCATAGACCACCTGAGCAACCGGGTCGAACAGCGGCGTCTGCCGCGCGCGGGACATGCCGACAACGATCAGGTCGGCGCGCTTGCCGGCTTCAAGAGAACCGATGCGCGCCTGTTGACCGAGCACGCGGGCACCGCCGATGGTGGCCAGTTCCAGCGCTTCAGGCGCGCTCATCACCCGCGGGTCCATCGACACCAGCTTCTGCTGGAACGCGGCCTGGCGCATCGCTTCGAACATGTCCAGGTCGTTGTTGCTGGCGGCGCCATCGGTACCGAGACCGACATTGACGCCGGCCTGGCGGTAGGCGACGACCGGCGCAGTGCCGCTCGCGAGCTTCATGTTGCTTTCCGGGTTGTTCGAAATGCCGACGTTGCGCTGCTTCAGCAGCGCGATCTCTTCCGGGTTGATCCAGATGCCATGCGCACCGATGGTGATGGGAGCCCAAAACTTCAAACTGTCGAGAAACGCGACGGGCCGCTGCTGGTGGCGATCCTGGGACAGGCCGATTTCGGCTGACGTCTCCGCCAGATGAATCTGGATCGGAATGTTGAGCTTCTTGGCCAGGTTGCTAGCCGCGGTCAGCGTGGCAGCGTCGAGGGTATACACCGCGTGCGGTGCGATCGAGGGCGTGATCAAGTCGTCGTGGGCGAACTCCTTTGCGAAGGCCTCGGTCCGCTTCAGCGCATCCGCGGGGGTGCTGGCGTCGGGCACCGGAAACTCGATCACCGTCTGCCCAAGCACACCGCGCACGCCGGCCGCCTTGGTCACGCGCGCTACTTCCTCTTCGAAGTAATACATGTCGGCATAGGTGGTCGTGCCCGATTGGATCATCTCGAGCAGTGCCAGACGCGTACCGATGCGGACGAACTCCGGAGACACGGTCTTCGCCTCCGCTGGGAAGATGTACTTCTGCAGCCAGTCCATGAGAGCCAGGTCGTTGCCAAGCCCGCGGAACATGACCATGGCGGCATGGGTGTGCGTGTTGATCAGGCCCGGCATCACCACCTTGCCGGAGGCGTCCATGATGTCGGCACTGCGGTAGCGCGCCGCGATGGCGGCCGGCGTGTCGACGGCGACGATCTGCGTGCCGTTGATCGCGACCGAGCCCGGATTGAGGATGCGACGGCTGCCGTCCACCGTGATGACGATGCCATTGGCAATGATCAGCGAGACATCGGCGGCCGGTTGGGCCGACAGCACGGGACGAACGAGCGGCGTGGCCAGCAACAGCGCCAGCCCGGTGGCCAGAATGCGGAAGCGCATACGGGTTGAATTGTACGTGAATCCTGAATTGCGGTGTAAGCTCTCTGCGCCGTGCTGCAGCTGGTCACCCATCCACTCGTTCACGACTGCCTGGCCGAACTGCGCGATGCGCGCACGCCACCCGAGCGTTTTCGCGCACTGGCCAATCGCATCAGCGTGCTGCTCGGCGCCGAGGCGCTTCGCGACGTGCCCATGTCGGAAGGCATCGTTGAGACGCCACTCGGGCCCTCGCCCTGCCGCCGGCTTGCCGCCGACGTGGTGATGGCGCCGGTGCTGCGGGCCGGCCTCGGCATGTTGCCCGGCATGCTGGAACTAGTGCCCAATGCGCGCGTCGGCCACCTCGGGCTGCAGCGGGACGAACGCACCGCCGTCGCCTCGCAGTACTACGCCAAGCTTCCGCCGAACATCCAAAGCAGCTACGTCTTGTTGATCGACCCCATGCTGGCTACGGGTGGCAGTGCCGTTGCCGCCCTCGACGTGCTGACGAAGGCCGGCGCCCGTCATTTACGCCTGGTCTGCATTGTCGCCGCGCCCGAAGGCATCGCGGCAGTCGAGAAGGCTTATCCGAGCGTGCCGATTTTTACGCCGGTTGTGGACCGCGAGTTGAACGCCCACAAGTTCATCGTCCCCGGGCTGGGAGACTTCGGTGATCGGTTGTTTGGGACGGTCTGACGGGGCAAGTGTGTGTGCTATGATCTTTGGTCTGGTCGCGCGCTTGGCTCAGCGGTAGAGCACCGCCTTCACACGGCGGGGGTCGGAGGTTCGAATCCTCCAGCGCGCACCACTTCATTCCATCCTGGCACCTTTTGAGCGCACGCCTTCGGTCGATCGTCACGGCAGGC
>JANLWW010000123.1:0-11041 GCA_031364805.1 Acidobacteriota bacterium | reverse complement strand
AGTCGCGTTCGACTTGCATGTGTTAGGCACGCCGCCAGCGTTGATTCTGAGCCAGGATCAAACTCTCAAGTTTAATTTCGCTTGAGAGAGCCTTTGATTGCCTGCTCTTCTCTAAATCTGCGTTGTTTCTGTCTTTATTGTGTTCGACGGTTCTACGTTACCCTCGCTTGCGCTCGGACTCCGCATACCGCCGACTGACAACTCAAGACGGGCTGGTTTGCTTCTCGCCACCGACCCTAAGGCTTTTACACCCGAAGGCTCCATGGCTTGAAGCGTGTGCACGCTCTATCTAGTTTTCAAAGAACCAAGGCTGCGATGTCCTGAATTCAAGGGTGTAAACCCTTTCGAATCAGTCTTTTCGAGTTCCCAGCCGACGAATTATCTTTCGATAACTTCCCGGCGCCCTTTAGGGGAACCTTGCGAGCTTACGACGGCCTTGCTATCGTGTCAATCCTTTTTTCGCTTTCCCCCAAGATTTTTGAGGGCGCCTCTCCGAAGCCAGCCATTGTTAATGCGGCCGTCCTCAGTTTGGTGTTTGCGAAGCCAGGAGACCTTCCAGGCAGCCACGACGTTCTAGACCGAGAACATCGCGTAAAGCGCGTCTGATGAATGTATGCGAACCGTTACCGGCCTGTCAACTGCCACGTTCGTAACACCCGCAACAGGATGATTTCTGTCGCGAATGGCGGTATCGGTTCCAACCCCGCCGAGGCTTAGTCTAACTGGTCCGGGCCCGAAAACCTAATCCGCCATGCGCACCACATGCGTCTGACGACGGCCCTTGCGAATCACGAAGAGCTGTCCGCCAAACGCCTGGTCGAACGTGATGACTCCACGCTCGTCCGTAAGCTTGCGATCGTTCACAGACAGGCCGCCCTGCTTGATTAGTCGCGCCGCCTCACCCTTCGACGCAGCGATGCCTGCTGTCACCGCGAGCTCTGTCGCTGCAATCCCTGGCTCGAACGCTGAACGCGGCAACGTCACCGCGGGCACGTCGGCGAACACCATCAACACGTCTTCCACCGAGGCATCTGCCAAGGGGCCGCCGAAGAGCACCGCCGATGCGCGCTCCGCCCTCGCCAGCTCAGTCGCGCCGTGCACCATCGTCGTGACCTCGCGGGCAAGCGTGCGCTGCGCCTCTCGCGCTTCGGGCTTCTCGGTCACGGTTCTCTGTATGGCATCGACGGTCTCGCGGTCGAGCCAGGTGAACAGTTTCAGGTGACTGATGACATCGCGATCGTCGGTATTCAGCCAGAACTGGTAAAAGCGGAACGGCGACGTGCGCTCGGGATCGAGCCACACGGTGCCCGCTTCGGTCTTGCCGAATTTCGTTCCAGATGAGGTCTTCAGTAACGGCCAGACCAGGCCGTGCGCTTTCTGGCCGCGGACCTTGCGAATGAGGTCGGTCCCGGCCGTGATGTTGCCCCACTGGTCGCTGCCGCCCATCTGGAACGTGCAGTTGTGGCGGTCGAACAGTTGGAGAAAATCATACGACTGCAGGATCAGGTAGCTGAACTCGGTGTAGGAAATACCGTCCTCGCTTTCGATGCGGCGGCTGACCGAATCCTTCTGCAGCATGTAGTTGACGGTGAAATGCTTGCCCACGTCACGCAGGAACGACAGCACATCGATGGCGCCCAGCCAGTCGGCGTTGTTAACGATGCGAGCGGCGTTCGGGACGGCGGAGAAATCCAGGAACCGCTCGAGTTGCGCGCGAATGCCAATGACGTTCTGGTCAACCTGCTCGCTCGACAGCAAGTTGCGCTCCTGCGACTTGCCGCTGGGATCGCCAATCATGCCGGTGCCGCCGCCGACGATGGCGATCGGCGTGTGGCCAAAGCGCTGCAGGCGGGCCAGTCCCATCACCGTCAGCAGCGATCCCACATGCAGGCTCGACGCCGTCGGGTCGAAGCCGATATAGGCCGTCACGGGTCCGGCGGCCAATGCCTCGCGCGCGCCCTCCGTCTTCTCGGAAACCATGCCCCGCCACTCGAACTCTTCGAACACGCCCATAACTGATAACTATAAGTTCAACTGAAACTACCCACTCCAACTTTCAACTGCCAACTTCTCAACTTTCAACTTTCCTCATACACTGACGCCGTGGCCCTGACGCGCCGCGACTTTCTCCGTTCGGTCACCGTTGTCACGGCGGGCGCGCTGACCGGAGTAGCCGCGTATGGTGTCGCTTACGAGCGTCACCACATTGACCGCATCGTCCGCGACATTGCGGTGCGCGGGCTCCCGCCCGCCCTCGATGGCTTGCGCATCGGGATGATCACCGACGTCCATCACAGTTCGGTGGTATCGGCGGACGATGTGGCGCGAGCGGTGGCGGTGCTCAACGAGGCCGCCCCCGACATCGTCGTGCTCGGAGGCGACTACATCAGTTTTTTTGATCGAGCCTATGCCGGCCCGGTCGCCGAGTTGCTCGCCCCACTTGCGCACGCGCCGTTCGGATCGTTCGCGGTGCTTGGCAACCACGATGACGAGCGCGAGGTGCCGGCAACGTTGTCGGCGCGCGGCTTCACGGTGTTGAAGGATCAACGAACCGCGCTTGCGGTGCGCGGCGAGCGGCTCGATATCGCGGGAATCCGCTTCTGGACCCGGTCGCCGGGAGAAATTGCGGAGGTGCTGAAGGGCACCGGCGGCACCACCATCCTGCTGGCCCACGATCCGCGCAGGCTGGTCGAAGCAGCCGCGCTTGACGTGCAGCTGGTCTTGTCGGGACACACGCATGGCGGCCAGGTGATCGTGCCCGCCGTCGGGGCAATCGCGGGCCGCAAGTTTCCAGTGCTGTCGGGCTACGCCACGAGGGAAAACACCTCTCTGTTTGTCAGCAAGGGCGTCGGCACCGTCTATGTTCCGGTCCGCATCAACTGTCCCCCCGACGTCGCGGTCTTGACGCTTCGGCCCGCCGCCTAAGGGCTGCGGTCCAAGACCAGCCCAATCGCCTCGGGATAGAGGCTGTGCTCCACTTCCAGAATGCGCGCCGCCAGCGTGTCGGCGGTATCGCCGGGCACGACCGGAACCTCGCGCTGCAGCACTACCGGACCGGCATCCAACTCCTTGTTCACGAAATGAACAGTGGCGCCACTAACTGGCGCGCGGTCGTCGAGCGCCTGTTGTTGAGGGTGCAGACCCGGATATTTCGGCAGCAATGAGGGATGGATATTGAGAATGCGGTCCGGGAACGCATCGACGAAAGCGGAACTCAGCAGGCGCATGAATCCGGCCAGACACACGAGGGTGACTCCACGCCCATTGAGCTCCTGAACCATGGCGCGGTCGTACTCTTCGCGCGAAGAGTACGCTTTGTGGACCAAGACCAGCGTCTCAATGCCGGCCCGTCGCGCATGAGCGAGTCCCTGCGCGTCGGCCTGGTTGGAGATCACGAGGGCGATCGACGCGTCGAGCCGCCCATCGCCAATGGCATCGATGATGGCTTTCAGGTTCGAGCCGCGGCCCGAGATCAGGACGCCGAGTCGGCGCCCGGCGACGGGTGAATCGAGAGTGGTCAACACATCACGATTCGGCGATCTTGACCGCCGACCGTAAGGAGAGCGCCACGAAGGTGAGCGTGCCGTTCGTGCAGCCGCCAGTTGGCAGCGTCGGCGCGCCGATCACGAACAGGTTCTCGTGATCGTGCGTGCGGCCGAAGCTGTCGCAGACGCTGGTGGCCGGATCCGCTCCCATACGGCAGCCGCCGGCCGGGTGATCCCAGTAGCTCGACACCGACGGCTTGACGGTCAGGCGGCCGTTGCTGGCGCGCGCCATGCGCTCGAAGACCGCCGTGCAGTGCGACAGGGTCGCTGCCTCGCGCGACTCGGCGGCGGCGTCGAGTTGGCGGTCGATCCTCGGCATCGGGTCGCCATAGCGGTTCTTCGACGTCGGATCGAGCGATAGCCGGCTGTCCTTCGACGGGTGGGAGTCGTAGTAGGTGCGCAGCCGGACCGAACTGCCCTTGAGCGCGCGACCGCGCCAGTCATTGAGCAGTTGGTCGCCGAGCAGCAGCCCGCCGTCGGCGCCGCGCAGCCGCGGCTCCTTGCCCGCAGAACTTTCCCACACGCGGGTATCGTGCCGGACGAACGCCTGACCGGTGTCGCAGCGGAAGTACTCGCGCGAAACCAGGCTGTGCGTCATGTTCTGGCCAGGGAACGTCTCCTCATCAATGGTCGCTTGTGCGGAGATGAACTTGTGGCCGTTCATGAAGCGGCCAACCAGGCCAGACCGATTGGCGATGCCGTTGGGAAAGCGCGCGCTCGTTGACAGCAGCAAGAGGTGCGGGCTCCAGCACTGGCCCGAGGCCAAAACGAACTGCGTCGCCCTGTATTCAGTCACCTCGTTGGGCCGATCCTGGTGATAGCCCTGCGCCACGGCAATCGTCGAGCGGCCTTCGTCCACGATCAGGCGGCGGATCAGCATCCGGTCGTGGAGCGCGACCCTCTTTGAGGCGATCAGCTGCTGATACGTGTAGTCAGGCGAATAGCGGGCGCCGGTCGGACAGACATCGCCGCAGGTGTCATAAAGTCCGCACGCGCCACGGCCGCCGAATGGCGCCGTCACATTTCTCGACATGGGCAGCGGCGAAAACTTCATGCCGCTCTGCTCGGCCCACTTCTTCAGCACCTGCAGGTTGTACGACAGCGGCATGGCCGGCTGCGGATACGGCGCAGAGCGCCGATCCTGGGGATATGGGCTGGTGTCACCAGCGACGTTCAGCTGCCGTTCCGCTTCCACGTAGTAGCGCTCGAGCTCGCTCCAGGTGATCGGCCAGTCATCCGCGAGGCCATAAAGCGACTTCAGCCGCAGGTCCTCTTCTGAGAAGCGATTGCAAGCTCCGCCCCAGTGCAGCGCCTGGCCGCCAACCGCCATGGTCATGGAGATCATGCCCTTGGCCTGCTGGTCAGCAATGAAATCGTCGTGCCAGGGATGCTCGCCGTACTCGAGCGCGCGGCGATGATACTGGCCGCGGTTCTCGCGATCGAAGATCGAGCGACCGGCCTCGACGACCGTGATGCGCAAATTGGGCTTGAGTTCGGTCAGCCGCTCGACGAGCATCGCCGCAGTGATGCCGCCGCCAATCACGCAAATGTCCGACTCGTGAACCGCCATGACTACTGCCCTGCCAGCGGACGCGGCCGCACGGTGGTAACGCGAATGGCGCGATAGGTGTTGCGGCCGATGCGCGCGTTGTAACAGAGGTCGTTGGCCGCGCTGCTGCGAAAGTAGTGGGCCATCAGGTCGGCAACCACATGCTTGCCGTCGGGACGCCCCGGCAGGTTCTGGATCCCTGCGGACTTGAACGCGGTCTCAAGAATGGTTCGGCGATCACTGAGCGTCAACGCCCCGAAGCGACCGCCACGCTCGGTCGCCGCCTGTTGAAGAGCCGTGACCTGAGTGCCGTAGCCGGGCGCGGGCGACGGTCCTGTTCGCACCAGGCGTGGCTCGCCGTAGCCGTGCGATAACGGGACACCTTGTTTGTAATCGCGCAACCAGCGCAGGAAATTATCGACGGCTTCGTCCTGGCCCTTGGGGCCGATTGCCGACGGCAACACGGTGGCGGCGACGTCGCGCAGGACGAAGACGTGACCCGCGCTCAGTTCATCGGCCCGGAGATCAACCCGCAGCAGCGGTAGCGTGGCCGCCCCGGACACCAGCCACTGCAGCAAGGCTCGGCGCTTCATCAGCAGATGCTACACGTATTCGACGCCAGGTTCACCGCGGATGATGTCGCCAATCACGAGGCTGTTGGCTTCGCCAGCGTTTAGCAGGTCCTGGCGGACGGCATCGACATCGGCCTTGGCCACCACGAGGATCATGCCGATGCCCATGTTGAAGGCTCGGCGGAGATCGTATTCGGGGACACGGCCGGACTCACCCAGCCAGCGAAAAATCGCCGGTACCCGCCACGATGCGCGATTGACGCGGGCCGCCGTGCCTGGGGGCAACACGCGCGGCAGGTTGTCGGTAATGCCGCCGCCGGTAACGTGGGCCATGCCTTTGATCAGGCCCTTGCCGAGCAGCGGCTTGATCACCGGCAGGTATGAGCGGTGCGGTCGCAACAGCGCCTGACCGACGGTCTCGCCCAGGTCCGGCACATGACTGTCGACCGTGAGCTTCAGTTCCTCGAACGCAATCGAGCGCGCGAGCGAGTAGCCGTTGGTGTGGAGGCCCGCCGACGGCAGACCGAGCAGCGCGTCGCCCTCGGCAATCGACTTGCCGTCGATCACGTGCGGCCGATCGACGACCCCGACAATGAACCCGGCGACGTCGTACTCGCCGTCATGGTAGAAGCCCGGCATCTCTGCCGTCTCGCCGCCCAGCAAGGCGCAGCCGTTGTCCTGGCACGCGCGGGCCAGGCCCTGGACAATCTGCTCGGCCACGTCCGGTGACAGCTTGCCGGTCGCCAGGTAGTCGAGAAAAAACAGCGGCACCGCGCCCTGCACGAGGATGTCGTTGACGCAGTGGTTGACGAGATCGACGCCGATGGTGCGGTGCTCGTTCGCCATGAACGCGACCTTGAGCTTGGTACCCACGCCGTCGGCGCTCGAGACCAGCACCGGCTCGGCCATCCCCGAGGTATCGAGCTTGAACAAGCCGCCAAATGATCCGATCTCCGACAGCACGCCCGGCGTAAAAGTCGACTGCGCCAGCCGCTTGATGCGGCGGACGGCCTCGTTGCCTGCATCGATGTCTACGCCAGACGATTTGTAATCCATCAGAAATCCAGTTTGTTGATCAGCAGCTCGCACAGCTTCCGGGTCGCCGAGCCATCGGCCGCGGCCCAATAAGTGCGGCGCACGGCGACGAAGAAGCGCTCTTCTTCGAGATCTTCTTCGAGCATGTCGAAGGCCTCGGCCAAAATGCCGACGGCGCCGGCTTGGTCGGGGTGCGACTCGAGCGACTTGAGCATCAACGGCGTGTTGCGCAAAGCGACCAGCCCCAACGCCAGGGTCACCGGCGCGCGCACCGGATCCTGTGACGGAATGCCGACGCGGAACAGGATGCCGAGCGCCACTTCGTTGCCTTGCCGGGCAATGTTGCCGAGACCAGCCGCTGCGCCCCGCAGCAGGTCCTGGTAGCCGGGATAGGTGTCGGCATAGGCAAGCGTCTTCTCGAGATAGCCAATGTGCGACGAACAGTTGGTGCCCATCAGGCAGATCGCGGCGGCAATTGACGGCTGGTTCTCCTTCAACGCGGTGCGCTGCAACTCCGCCAGCGTGACCAGCGAACGCTGGTCGCCAATCTTCCCAAGCGCCGTCGCTGCATCGTCCTGCAGCGGGCCGTCGATCTTGGCGATCTCGATAATCTTGGGCACCGCAATCGTGACCTGGTAGTCGCCAAGCGCCTCGATCACCGTGCTGCGAAAGAAATCGACGCCGCGGCCAGCGTCGCGAATCAACGCGTCACTGACCTTCGGCTCCTTGTGAATGGCGGCCAGCGCGCGAATGAGCGCCGGGCGGACGAACTCGCCTTCTTCCTTGTCAAGCGCGGCCAGCATTCTCACGGCGAGCGCCGGATCGGGAAACTGCTCGAAATAGGCGAACGCCACTTCACGCAGCCGATCGTTCGGCGAGACCATGGCTTCGCGCATGGCATCCACCGTGCGCGGATCGCTGAAGCCGGTGAGCAGCGTCAACGCCTTGTAGCGGATGTAGCCGTCGGCGTGCTCGGCCACGGTCTGCAGCAGCGCCGGCACCACCTGAGCCGAGGCGGCGCGACGAATGGTGCGGCCGGCGGCCATGCGCGTGGCGTAGTCAAGGTCGCCCAGTTTGCCGATGGCCTGGCGAATCTCTTCGGGCGAGACCGGAGTCGGGCCGCGCTCCTGCGCGGACGCAGCCGCAACGGTCAACAGAATCGCGAGGACGAAGCCGGTGTGGCGCCTAACCAACGGCTTCAGCCTCTTCTTCGGGAAGCGGCTGTGGCTTCAGCGACAGCTGGAGGTAGCCGTTGTGATCGCGCGGGAAGGCGACTGGATACTTTCCGGTGTAGCACGACGTGCAGTACGACGCCCCTTGCCCCTTCACCGACGACAACAAGCCATCGAGGCTAAGGTAGCCGATGGTGTCAGCGGCAACGTACTTGCGAATTTCTTCCAGCGTATGGGTCGCGCCAATCAATTCCTGCCGGCGGGGTGTATCGACGCCGTAAAAGCAGGGCGAGATGGTCGGCGGGCAACTGATGCGCAGGTGCACCTCGGCTGCGCCAGACGCGCGCACCATCTTCACGATCTTGCGGCTGGTGGTGCCGCGCACCAGCGAGTCATCTATCAGCACCACGCGCTTACCCGCGAGGATGCTCTTCACGGGATTCAGCTTCACCTTGACGCCGAAATGTCGAATCGACTGCGCCGGCTCAATGAACGTGCGGCCCACGTAGTGATTGCGAATCAGCCCCATGCGCAGCGGAATCTTCGACTCTTCCGAGTAGCCGATCGCCGCGCACACGCCCGAGTCGGGAATCGGCACCACGACATCGGCATCGACACCAGTCTCACGCGCCAGCACGCGCCCGAGATCGGTGCGCACCTCGTTGACGCTCTGCCCGAACACTTCGCTGTCGGGCCGCGCAAAGTAGACATGCTCGAAGATGCAGTGAGACAGCTGTGCCTTTGGAAACGGCTTGACCGACCGCAGCCCATGCGGGCCAATGATCAACACTTCGCCAGGCTCGACGTCACGGACGTAAGTGGCGCCGATCAAGTCGAGCGCACAAGTCTCAGAACTGACCACCCAGGCGTCATCAAGCTTGCCGAGCGCCAGCGGCCTGAAGCCGTGCGGATCGCGCACGGCGATCATGCTGTCCTTGGTGATCAGCGCGAACGAGAAAGCTCCGGTCAGCTGAGTCACCGATTCGACCAGCGCGTCTTCCACCGAGCCCGCGTGCGACCGCGCATACAAGTGCAGCACCACTTCAGTGTCGCTGCTGGTCTGGAAAATCGAGCCGGCGCGGACCAGCCGGTCGCGCACTTCATTGGCATTGACGATATTGCCGTTGTGGCAGATGCCGACCTGGCCGTGCACGCAGTCGATCAGGATGGGTTGCGCGTTAGACAGCTTGCTCTCGCCCGCCGTCGAATAGCGCGTGTGGCCAATCGCGATGGGCCCGGTCAGCGTCGCCAGGGTCGCTTCGTTGAAGATCTCGTTGACGTAACCCATCTGGCGAACCAACCGCACGCGGTCGCCATCGGCCGAGGCAATGCCAGCGCTTTCCTGTCCGCGATGCTGCAGCGCGTAGAGGCCGAGGTAGGCCAGCTTCGACGCTTCGGCGTGTCCGTAAATGCCGAACACGCCGCACTCGTCACGGAACTTATCGAACATTGCCACTCATCCTTCGTTCGATCGCCGTCGCCCACGCCTGTTCGGCATCCGTGACGGCCGAATCGACCGCCGCTGTGCCACCTGCGCTCAACCGAATCCGGTCTCCGCCGGTCTTGCCAATCACGGCCGCCGTCACGCCTGCGGCCTTCGCCGCTGCGAGAACCGCGTCGAGCCGATCACCCGACGCCGACACCACGATACGCGTGGCCGATTCGCCGAAGAGCGTCGCGTTCGACTGCCACGGTTCCGGCAAACCTGAAGGCGTGTCACCACGGCTCAGTTCGATGTCAGCGGTGACACCGATACCACCGCTGTTGAACGTGCACTCCGCCAGCGTGATGGCAAGCCCGCCTTCGGAACAGTCGTGCGCCGAATCGACCAGCCCATCGCGAATCAGTTTCACGATCAGCTTCTGAAGCGCCGCCTCGCGCGGCAGGTCCAGGGCCGGAGGCTGGCCGGCGACCTTGCCGTGCATGGTGGCCAGGTATTCACTGCCGCCCAGTTCTCCCAGATTATCGCCCAGCAATACCACCGACGCGTCCGCTCGTTTGAACGTCCGCGTGGTCGTCTTGGTGGCATCTTCGAGCAGGCCGACGACGCCCAGAACCGGGGTCGGGAAGATCGCGCGGCCTTCGGTTTCGTTGTACAGGCTGACGTTGCCGCCGGTGATGGGAATGTCCAGGGCCCGGCACGCCGCGCCAATGCCGCGGACCGCCTCGCCCAGCTGCCACATGATCTCGGGGCGCTCAGGATTGCCAAAATTCAGGTTGTTGGTGCCGCCAATCGGTTCGCCGCCGGCACACGCGACGTTGCGCGAGGCCTCGGCCACCGCCAGCATGGCGCCACGATGCGGATCGAGATAGCAGAACCGGCCGTTGCCATCGACCGACACGGCCAATCCGGCAGCAGTGCCCTTGACGCGCACCACCGCCGCGGACATACCTGGCTGCGCAATGGTGTTGGTGCCAACGCTGTGGTCGAACTGGCCGTAGGCCCAGCGCTTACTGGCAATCGTGGGCACGGTCAGCAGCCGATCAAATGCAGCCTGCGCCGGGACCGGCGCGCCGAGCTCGCTTAACGACAGCCGCTGGACATCCTTTTGCCACGGCGGCTCCGTCATGGGCCGTCGATACACCGGCGCTTCGTCCGTGAGCCCGCGATTTGGCACATCGGCTACCAGCACGCCGCGTTCGTGAATCTTCAGTCGTGATCCTTCGATCACTTCGCCAACCTGCACCGCGTGCAAGTCCCACTTCTCGAACACCGTGGTCACTTCGTGCTCGCGGCCTTTCTCAACCACCAGCAGCATGCGCTCCTGCGATTCGGACAGCATGATCTCGTAGGGCGTCATGCCGGTCTCACGCTGTGGCACGTGCATCACGTCGATGGTCATGCCCAGGCCGCCACGCGAGCCCATCTCCGAGGTTGCGCAAGACAGGCCGGCCGCGCCCATGTCCTGGATGCCGAGCACCGCGCCGGTCGTCATCACCTCGAGGCAGGCTTCCATCAGGAGCTTCTCCATGAAGGGATCACCAACCTGCACCGCCGGACGCTTCTCGGCCGACTTCTCGTCGAACTCCGCCGACGCCATCGTCGCGCCGTGAATGCCGTCGCGGCCGGTCCTGGCGCCGACATAGAACACCGGGTTGCCCGCGCCCTTCGCGGCGCCCTTGACGATGCCGTCGATGCGCGAAATGCCAAGGCACAGCACATTGACG
>JANLWW010000053.1:0-14136 GCA_031364805.1 Acidobacteriota bacterium | reverse complement strand
CCCGCACTTGGGCAATCGAACGGCGCTCGGTCCAGCGGCGGCCTGGCGTTCCATCGGTGCTACGTTCGAGATCGCCGATTCCCTGCGCGTAGTCCCAGCCAAAGCGGATGGCGCGATTGCGCGGCCGCAGTTGGCCGTGGGCGTCAGCAAACGTGACCACGGCATGCGCACTCACCAGGACTAACGCGGTCACCCAGAACAAGGACGACTGGCCGGCCAGCGGGGTCGTGGGCTCCTTCGCGAGGCCCTGCAGCGACATAAGCCAGAACGCGAAGGTCCAGAACGTCAATGCAACCGGCAACGATTGCCCGGGTACGCCCATCAACGACAGCAAACCGAAACCGGTTATGGTGACGCGGAGCGCGCCAATCGAGAATCGATCGCGCTCACCGGTGGTTCGCGAACACAGTGTAATTACGAAGACCGCGCACCACGCCATCCACGGAATGCTGCCCAGCAACCCCAATTCTGCCAACAGGTGGCGATACCAGTTCTGGGCGTTGTCCGACGCGAGCGGCCGGGCGTTGCGCGACACCGAGAAGTCGTTGATCAGGGTGTTGAAGGTGCCAACACCAACGCCCGCCCACGGGTGGTCCATGACCATTGACACTGCCGTCGGGCCGTAGCCGTTGCGTTCCCATAAAAGATCACGGATCGATGCCGCGATGTCGCGATCACCAACTCCAGGGATAAACCCCAGCGTCCCGCGGTCGAGCACCGTGGTGATCGACGCGCGCCGGGTCACGGCCAAGACCGCTGCGCTCAGCAGGACCGCCGCAACCGCGATCATCACCAACCGTCTCGCCGTCAGCCATGGGCGCGTCTCTGCCTGCCGCCAGGTCTTGAACCCCTGGACCGCAAGCGCTGCCAGCCCGATGGCCGCCACGCCGAGCGCGGTACGGGAGCCCGAGGTAAACACCCCGGCCATTGCCAGTGCGGCGCCGGCACTGCCGACGGGCAAGGCCCACGGCTGTGGCAAGGTGCGCGCCACCAGGACGGCGCCGGTTACCCACAGAGCGGCAATCATGCCGAACACGTTGGCGTCGCCCAGTGCGCCGCTGGCGCGTTTCATGTGCGGCCACAGGTGAGGATTGAGAAAGCGAAGATCGACGAAGCCCTGATAGACCGCAAGAACGCAGGACGCAGCCAGCGCGAAAAGCAGCGGGATCAACACCCGGTTTCTAAATGGCCCGATCTGGCCATCCGAGTACCAGCTGAATAGCCGATCGAACCAGAGCAAGCCAAGGTTGTGCACCAATACCCAGTAGGCGATGCCCGTGCCCGCTTCCCAAGGGGTTATCCCGATGCCGGTATTGGCTGCGTTCGAGAGGAAGAGAACGGCGGCATCGAAGTCCAGTTCCCGCATGAACACGATCGGCCACGAGACGGCAATCATCAGCGACCACGTGATCAGTGGCCAGCGCAATCGCGACGGAAAGCTCCACTGCCACGCGGTGCGCCCGGAGAGCACCAAGCCCAAAAGCGGCAGTGCCCAGACAATCTCGACCGGCTCGAACTCGCGACCAAACACGTAGAGAACCGCTGCCCGCGCGAGGTAGGGCAGCACCAGCAGGGCCGCCGACACCGGGCCCGGCCACCAGGCACCGGCGACCAAAGCCGCAACAAACCCCACGAACGCAATCGGCAGCAGCGGGGCGTAGACCAAACTCGTGGCGAGGTACAACTCAACCAACGCCGCGACCAGCGTCGACGCGATCACCACGCCCTTAGTGAGCTGGTTCATCCGCGCGAAAGGGCCACCACGGTTTCAATGTGGTCGGTGTGGGGAAACATGTCTACTGGCTGGATGCTCGTCACGCGGTAGCCGGCATTGAGGATAACCGGCAACTCCGCCGCCAGCGCCTCCGGATTGCAGGACACATAGACCGCCCGGGGCGGGGCGAGATGGTTGAACACCGCATCCAGCACGTCGGGCGGGCAGCCTTGACGCGGCGGATCAAGCACCACCGCGTCCCACGGATCCCTGGACACCCGCGGCAGCGCGTCTTCGACACTGGACGTGATCAACCTGACCTGGCCGCCGGGAATTCGGTTCAGGCGAATGTTGGCTTCGGCATCTTTCATTGCCTGCCGATTCTCTTCCACCGCCGTCACGCGGGCACCGGCCTTGACCAGCGGCAGCGACAACAGCCCGCTGCCGGCATATAAATCGAGAACGTGCCTGGCATCGCCGACTCCCTCGATCACCAGTTTGACGACCTCGCGCGCGGCGCCGACGTTGGTCTGGAAGAACGCCGTCGGCGAGACGAGGAACGAGGTATCGACAATCCCGTCCTGCTTGACATGACTGTGGCCGTCGATGCGAATCGTTTCCGACCCCACCATGTAAGGCCCTGGCCGCTCGTGAATGTTGATGAAGAAGCCGTCCGGCCGATCTTCAGAGGCGAGAAGGCCGCGAATGGGTGTCCGCAGCGCCTTGTCGTTGCGCGTCACCACCAGCATGGCCACGGCCTGGCGATCGTCTTCTGTGGTGCGGACAATAATGTGCCGGACGAGTCCGTTGCGTTGCGCGCCAGCGCCGTAAATGCGGGCACGCATCAACCGATCGCGCAGCGCAAAGGCAATCCGATTGCCGCGGTCACTGTGCACCGGGCATTCGTCGACCCGGACAATCTGCTTTGACCCGCGCGCGAAGTGGCCCATCACCAGCCCCCGGCCCTGCGCTTCGGGCCCGAACACGAACGCAACCTTGGTGCGGAACCGATCCTCTCGCGGGGATGGCACGAGGGGCGGCACTGGCATGCCAAGCAGTCGTGCCAGCCGGGCCTGCTTCAGGAGCAGCTGCTCGGCGTAGAGAACACCGGGCAGACTGCAACCACCGCAGACGCCGAAATGTTTACAGTTCACAGGGCTTGGGACTAAGCCTCAAGCCTACTTGACCTCGAGGAGCTCGACCTCAAATACCAAGGTCGCGTTTGGCGGAATCACGCCGCCGGCGCCGCGCGCGCCATAACCCATGTCGGGCGGAATCGTCAGCACGCGGTTGCCGCCCACCTTCATGCCGGCGAAGCCCTTGTCCCAGCCGGGAATGACCTGGCCGCCGCCGAGCGGGAATTCGAAGGGTTCGTTCCGGTCCTTCGAGCTGTCGAACTTTGTGCCCCGCTTGTCGGCCTTCGACGCGTCGAACAGCCAGCCGGTGTAGTGCACGCGAACCACCCGACCAGCGACCGCTTCGGCACCGGTGCCCACCTTGGTATCGACCATCTGTAATTCGTTAATGCCAGTACTCGCCATGGGAGCCCCTTCGGTAGGTTCAGAGTTAGGAGTGGAGCCGCCGCACGCAACAGTGGCGCACAAGAGCAGCGACGCGAACGTGAGTTTCTTCATCTGGTTTCTCTAACTGGCAAAATGACGAGTGATGGCGAAGCCGAGTGACAAATCTGGCACCCTGTGTGGCGAAGGCGAAGCCGAGCGCGATCCCGGTAACAAGCCTAGCGAAGACGAAGTCGAGCGAGTGCTTCATTACCGGGGATTCGCACTGTTGACGGCGCGCAGCGCCGGCCATTGAGCCCGACTCCCTCTCTCTCCGCCCGAACGAGACGAAGTCGAGTGAGTTGGCGGAGAGAGAGGGATTCGAACCCCCGGAACCCGTGAAGGTTCAACGGTTTTCAAGACCGCCGCTATCGACCACTCAGCCATCTCTCCGCAAGAACGACCTAACTATTTTACAGCCTCTATCCGTTCCTTGCCGCCCATGAATGGCCTCAGAGCTTCGGGAATCAGCACGGAACCATCGGCCTGCTGGTAGTTTTCCAGAATCGCGATCAGCGTGCGCCCAACCGCCAGGCCCGAGCCGTTCAGCGTGTGCACATGCTCGGCCTTCCCTGTCCCGGCCGGCCGGAACTTGATGTTGGCGCGGCGGGCCTGGAACCCTTCGCAGTTCGAGCACGACGAAATCTCACGATACGCCTTCTGGCTGGGCAGCCACACCTCGATGTCGTAGGTCTTGGACGACGAGAAACCCATGTCGCCCGTGCATAGCAACATTGTGCGATATGGCAGGCCCAGCAACTGCAGCACGCGTTCGGCATTCGCGGTCAGGCTTTCCAGCTCGTCATACGACGTGTCGGGCGTCGCGAACTTGACGAGTTCCACCTTGTCAAACTGGTGCTGCCGAATCAGGCCGCGCACGTCGGCGCCGTACGATCCGGCTTCACTGCGGAAGCACGGCGTGTAGGCCGTGTATTTCAGCGGCAGCAAGCGGCCGTCGAGGATCTCACCGCGATACAGGTTAGTGACCGGCACCTCGGCGGTCGGGATCAGGTAGAGGTCCCACTCACCCGCTATCTTGAATAGATCGGGTTCGAACTTCGGTAACTGCCCTGTGCCGTAGAGCGTCGTCGACGACACCAGGAATGGCGGCAACACTTCGGTGTAACCGTGCTCATTCGTGTGTAGCGTCAACATGAGGTTGATCAGCGCGCGTTCGAGCTGCGCGCCGGCGCCCATCAGGATGGCGAAGCGTGAGCCCGAGATCTTGGTCGCGCGTTCGAAGTCGATGATTCCGAGCTGCGGACCGAGATCCCAGTGCGCCTTCGGCTCGAAGGGTAACGCCGTTGGTTCACCCCACGTGCGCACCACCACGTTGTCGTCGGCGCCCTTCCCAACCGGGACGCTTTCGTGCGGCAGGTTAGGCAGCGTCTCGAGAATCAGCGTGCGCTGGCGCTCGACGGCATCAAGCTCCACCTCCATCTGCTTGATCTTCTGGGTGCGCTGCTTGCTCGCCTCGTAGAGGTGCTGCACTGCCTCGCCCTGGCGCTTGGCGCGCGCCACTTGATCGCCGGTCGCGTTCTGCTCGCGCTTCAGGCCTTCGATGGCAGGAATCAGGCGCCGCCGCTGCGTCTCGAATGTCGCCAGTTGTTGCAGCTCGGCTTTGGCATCGAGCCCGCGGTTGCCAAGGCCCTGCTGCACGGCCTCGACGTTGTCGCGCACATAAATGGGGTCGAGCATAACTGCACTATTCTAATAGGTATGAGCTCTGCCGTTCGCAAGGTCGTCTTCCCCGCCGCAGGTTTAGGTACACGCTTCCTGCCGGCCACAAAAGCGCAGCCCAAAGAAATGCTGCCACTGGTGGACAAGCCGACCATTCAATACGGCGTCGAAGAAGCCGTCCAATCGGGTGTCCCCAACATCATCCTGGTCACCGGCCGCGGCAAGAACGCCATCGAAGATCACTTCGATGTCTCGAAGGAACTGGAGTCGTTTCTCGAGAGCCGCGGCAAGAAGGACCTCGCCGAAGAAGTCCGCAAGATCTCGAACCTGATCAACGTCTCGTACGTCCGACAGGGCGAACCCCTCGGTCTGGGACATGCCGTGCTGGTCACCGAAACCATCATCGGCGACGAACCGTTCGCCGTGATCCTGGCCGACGATGTGATCGACGCGACGCCGCCGGCGTTGTCGCAGATGATTGGCGTATTCGAGAAGGCGGGTGGCCCGGTGCTTGCTGTTGAGCGGGTGCCTATGGACCAAGTATCAAATTACGGCGTGATTGCGGGCGAGCCCGCGCCCGACATTGGCAAGGGCGTCTACCGGGTGACCGACCTGGTCGAGAAGCCGGCCCGCGAGGACGCGCCGTCAGACCTCGCCATCATCGGCCGCTACATTCTCACGCCCGACATCTTCCCTGCCCTCCACGAAACCGCGAAAGACAAGTCGGGCGAGATTCAATTGACCAATGGCTTGCGGAAGCTGCTGCAGTCACGGCCGATCTACGCCTATGAAGTTGACGGCGTGCGCCACGACACAGGCAACAAGCTGGGGTTCCTGAAAGCGACGGTGTACTTCGCGATGAAGCGGCCAGAACTGGCCGGGCCGTTTCTCGAGTACTTGAAGCAGGCTACGTCGAAGGCGTAGGCTTCGCGTCGCTCTTCGTCTCGGTCTTCGTCTCGGTCTTCGTTTCGGTCTTGGTTTCGGTCTTTGCTTCCGGCTTGGTCTCGCTGGAGGTGCCGCTGGAGCCAGACGACTCCTTCGCGGCCTTGGCCGATTCGGTACCGATGTCGCTCTTACCGCCTCGACCGTAATCGGTAAGGTAAAAACCCGAGCCTTTGAACTGGATGGCGGGTGACGAGAACATCTTGCTCACGACTCCGCCGCACTTCGGACAGATCTGGATCGGCGCATCCGAGTATTTCTGGATGACTTCGAAGCGGTGTGCGCAGGCGTTACATTCGTATTCGTACAAAGGCATGGTCGTTTACTCCAGCACCACGTCGGACGATCCATCAAGCATGAGGCGCCGCAGCGCCCAGAAGGGCGCCGAGCCCTGGGCCAGCAGCGCGTCGTGGAACGCGCGCAGCGAGGGCTTGCCGCCTTGCTGCTCGAACCAGTCGCGGCGCAGTTTCAGCAGCATCAATTTCCCTGCCGAATACACAAGATACGTCGGATCGAAGGTTCCGCGCTCGGCTTCGCGCCTGGCATTGGCTTCTTCCAGAAACGCTTCCTCGCGGAAAAAACGCACGCCCTGCTCCACCGACCAGTCCTCTGTGTGCAGGCGAATGCCGACGATGAAGCGGGCGAGACGAACGAGGGCCTCGGCCAGCTGGCCCAGCTTGAGCGACTGATCGCCCTTGCCGAAGCCGGCCTCGAGCATCATCTGCTCACAGTAGTGCGCCCAGCCCGCCATATACGACGCCGGTGCGAACATCGTCGAGCGGCGCACCTTGGAGTCGACCTTTCGCAGGTGCTGGTAGTGCAGGAAGTGGCCGGGATAGACCTCGTGGATCGAGATGGTCCAGAGCGTCGGCGTGTTGAAGTCGCGCATGTGTTCAAGCTTGCGCTCGGTGTCCCACTTCTGGTCGACGTCGGTGAGGTAGTAGATCGCGCGCGAGGGCTTCGATTCGTACGGCCCGGGCGTCCACATGCTGGCTGACGACCAGCGGCAGAACTCGGGTGTCGGGGCGACCGCGACTCCGGGGCCCGCAGACATGCTGACCACCGGGTTGCGCGAAAGAAACGTGTGAAGCTCGTCGAGTTGCTCGCGGGCGGCGGCAACCAGCGCGCCTGGAGCAGGGTGTTGCTGCTTGGCCTTGCGCCACGCCGCGATCGGGTCGCCGCCGTTTCGGCCGCCGGCCAGCTGACGAAACTCTTCCTGAGTCGCCAGCAATTCGCGGGTCGCGATGGCCAGCAGGCGATCTACCGGTAGGGTTATGCCTTCTTCGAGCCGCAGTTTCTGCTCGAACTTGTCGCGGCCAAGACGGAACGAGCCTTTGGCCTTCGGGCGGATGTCGCTTTCCATGTCGCCCACGTAGGCGCCAATCGTCTGGACGGCCTCGGTGCACGCGTCGGCGAGGTCACCCAGCAGGTGCATGTCGTCGACGTTCGAGAAGGCGCGCGGCAGGTCGGTATCGATAAACGCCATCGTGCCACGCCAGGTGTCGATGCCGACTTTCACGAAGATTGCGGGCGGGTCCTTGATGTTGTCGCGCGCGGCCTGCACCACGCGCGGCACCTGCCGCAGCTTCGACAGCACCCGGCGGGCGCGGTCGGTTTCGGGCGCATGGGTGAAAATGGCCTGGGCCGCCAGGCTCGATGCCAGCGTATCGGCGTAGACGTGAGGGTTGCGCTCCCACGACCGGGTCGATTCCAGGTCGAACTGGCGGGCACGGATATTCGACGTGACAATCTGGTGTTCGACCTGCTCGCGAAGGGGCAGGTTGGCGTGGGGAATGCTGTCCAGCCGTCGCGCGAACCCGGCCAGCGCCCCCAGGTGGCTGTCGATGGCCGTACGGCGGTAGTCCTCAATCAGGTCGTCATGGACGTGAACACCGTCCATGGTCGCCCCGGTAGGGTGGACCTCGTAAAGATAGGCGAGATAGTCGTCGACGAAGTGGGGTAGTGGTTCAGCCGCGTGCATGCATTGCAGGGCCGCGATCACGGGAAAGCAGCCATCTCGCAATGGTACAATAAAATGCCGCTGATGAAGGGGACCCTGTACGTCGTCGGGACGCCCATTGGCCACCTGGAAGACATCACGCTACGGGCCCTCCGCATTCTGAAGACGGTTCAACTGGTGGCCGCAGAAGATACCCGCCGCACGGGTAACCTCCTCAGGCACTACAACATCGACACCAAGGTCCTCAGTGTCCATGAGCATAACGAACAGGTGCGGGTTGCCAGATTGCTCGACCGGCTGGCGGCCGGCGACTCGATTGCGCTGGTGACTGACGCGGGCACTCCGGGGGTTTCGGACCCGGGCGCGACCTTGGTGGCTGCAGTAAGGGCCGCGGGGTTCAGGGTCGAACCCATTCCAGGTGCGAGTGCTGTCGTGACTGCCATTTCTGCTGCTGGTATTAAGTCAGAAGGCTTTTGTTTTCATGGTTTTGCACCTATTAAGTCAAAAGACAGAAAATTATGGTTCCTTGCGCTGGTCGAAGCCAGCCGAAACCGCGCCGCAGTGTTCTTCGAGGCCCCTCACCGGCTCCGGAAGACACTGGAGGAGCTGCGTGATTTGGTTAAATGCCAGATAATGATTGGCAGAGAGCTGACGAAGATTCATGAGGAGTTCGTGTTCGGCAGCCCTGATGAGCTCCTAGCCAGGTTCACAGCGCCACAAGGTGAGTTCACCTTGGTGATTCCGCCAGGATCGAAGGATGCGAACCAGCGGTTGGCCGCCACAGACGATGACATTGTGGAATTATTTGGTCAATTAACAGAAACAGGTTTGGGTGAGACTAAGCGGGACACGGCCCGGCTGGTTGCCGAACGCCTTGGGCTAACCACAAAGGTCGTCTACGACGCTCTGGAACGAGTCAAAATTGCTCGTGGCTGACATTCACGTCGTTGTGCTGGCGGCCGGTAAGGGCACGCGGATGAAGTCGCAGGTGCCCAAGGTGTTGCACCGCATCTCGGGCTTCGGCTTGATCGAACGCGTGCTTCGCACCGCCGATGCGCTGGCGCCGGCCAGCATCACTCTGGTCGTTGGCCATGGCGCCGAGGATGTGAAGCAATCGCTCAACTCGCGACAGTCCCTGCAGTTCGTGCTGCAAGAGCAGCAGCTCGGCACCGGACACGCCCTGCTCCAGGCGCGGCCCCTGCTTGAAGGCAAGAGCGGGGTCGTCGTGTTGTTGTCGGGCGACGTACCACTGTTGACCAGCAATACCTTGAAGTCGCTGATCGACACCCACGTGCAGTCGCAAGCCGCCGCGACCGTGGTGACCGCCGAAATGACCAGGCCTTTCGGCTATGGTCGCATCGTCAGGACCAACGGCCGCATCTCACGAATTGTCGAAGAGCGCGATGCCTCGCCGGCGCAGCGAAAGGTCACCGAGATCAACTCGGGAATCTACGCGTTCGACCTGGAGCCATTGTTCGGCGCGCTCGACGCGATCGGCACTTCTAACAACCAGGGCGAGTATTACCTGCCCGACCTGGTCGCCATTTATCGCAAACGGAAGCAAACCGTCGCCACCTGGACGGTCGAACACGCAGAAGAGATTCGCGGCATCAACAGCCGCACAGAACTTGCCGAGGTAAGTGCCATGGTCCGCCAGCAGAAAAACGAAGAATTGATGGCCGCGGGTGTCACAATCATCGACCCTGCCACTACCTACGTCGACAGCGATGTAGTCGTCGGCGCCGACACTGTAATCCACCCATGCGTCTTCCTTGAAGGGTCGACGAAGATCGGCGCGGCGTGCGAAATCCACTCGGGCACGCGCATCGTCAACTCCACCATCGGCGACCGCGTGTGTGTGCGGAACCACACTGTGGTCACCGACTCCACAGTCGAGGCCGGGTCTTTCCTGGGTCCCTTCGCGCACATCCGCCCCGGGTCGCAGGTGGGCGAGGGCGCTCACATTGGCAACTTCGTCGAACTCAAGAAGACGTCCATGGGCAAAGGTGCTAAGGCTAATCACCTGGCCTACTTGGGCGACGCCACGATTGGAGCAGCGACCAACGTGGGAGCCGGCACCATCACCTGCAACTACGACGGCGAGAAGAAGCACCAGACGGTGATCGGCAACGGCGTGTTCGTGGGCAGTAATAGCACGCTGGTTGCGCCCGTAACGCTGGCCGATGGCGCCTACATTGCAGCGGGCTCCGCGGTCACACAGAATGTGCCCGCCGGCGCGTTGGGAATCGCCCGCGCGCGGCAGGAAAACAAGGCCGACTGGGTCGCCAAGCGGAAGCAGAAGGGTAGCCAGTAGATGTGCGGAATCATCGGATACATCGGTCCCAAGCCGGTTGTCCCCGTCATTCTTGATGGGCTGCGGCGCCTTGAATATCGCGGCTACGACTCCGCAGGTGTCGCGGTGGTACAGGACGGCCAAATCGATATCCGTCGCAGCGCCGGCAAACTGATCAACCTTGAAACCTCGATCCAGGGCAAGCCGATGGCTGGCGAATATGGCCTTGGCCACACTCGCTGGGCCACCCACGGCCGCCCGACCGAAGAGAATGCGCACCCCCACCGCGACGGCTCCGGCCGCATCGTGGTCGTTCACAACGGCATCATCGAGAATTACCTCGAGATCAAACGTGAGCTGATCGCCGAAGGGCACAAGTTCGAATCGGAGACCGACACCGAAGTGGTCGCCCACCTGGTCCAGAAAGAATGGCAGGACGACGGCCTCGAGAACGCGGTGCTGAGAGCCATGAAGCGGGTGCGCGGCTTGTTCGCGCTCGTGCTGTTGTCCGCGGACGATCCAAAGAAGCTCGTCACGGTGCGGAACGGCCCTCCTATCGTGGTGGGGATAGGCGACGGTGAGTATTTCGTCGCGTCTGACGTACCGGCCATTCTCAGCCACACCCGCGACGTGGTGTTCATGGAAGACCGCGAGATGGCGGTGCTGACGCCCTCTGGCGTCGTCTTCAGGTCGCTCGAGGGCAAGATCATCGAGCGTAAGCCAACCCGAGTCACCTGGGATCCGATCTCGGCAGAGAAGGCCGGCTATAAGCACTTCATGCTCAAGGAGATCTTCGAGCAGCCCCATGCCGTCCGCGACACCGTGCTCGGCCGCGCCTCGCTCGATTCCGGACAGATCCACCTGAACGAGATGGCCATCTCGGCCGAAGACCTACTCGGCATCGACAAGATCACGCTGCTTGCCTGCGGCACGTCGTGGCATGCGGCGCTGGTCGGCAAGTTCATGATCGAAGAGCTGGCCAAGCTGTCAGTCGAAGTGGACTACGGCTCCGAGTATCGCTATCGCAATCCGATCATCAACAGCAAGACTCTCGCGGTCGCCATCACGCAGTCTGGTGAGACCGCCGACACGCTAGCGGCGCTGCGCGAAGCCAAGGGCAAGGGCGCGCGTAGCCTGGCCATTTGCAACGTGGTCGGCAGCATGGCCACGCGCGAATCCGAGGGCACCATCTACACGCACGCTGGCCCGGAGATCGGCGTGGCCTCGACCAAGGCCTTCACCACGCAACTGGTTGCTCTGTACCTGCTCGCGCTGAAGCTGTCAGAAGTGCGCGGCACGCTGACGAAGGACGCACGGTGCGCGCACATCGAGGCGCTGATGCAACTGCCGAAGATTCTCGAAGACACGCTGAAGACATCGAAGCAGATTGAAGAGATTGCCGCGCGATTCCACACCCGCGCCGATTTTCTTTACCTGGGTCGCGGCATCAACTACCCGATCGCTCTCGAGGGCGCGCTCAAGCTGAAAGAGATCTCCTACATTCACGCCGAAGGCTACCCGGCCGGCGAGATGAAACACGGACCGATCGCGCTGATCGATGAACAGATGCCGGTCGTGGCCCTGGCGACGCACGACCACGTGTTCGAGAAGATGCAGGGCAACATCCAGGAAGCCAAGGCGCGTGGCGGATCGATTATCGCGATCACCACGGCAGGGGATACGACGCTGCAAGACATCCTCACCGACTCCGACTCACTGATCACAGTTCCTGCTACTAGTCCGCTGTTAATGCCGGTCGTGCTGTCAATCCCGTTGCAGCTTCTGTCGTACTACATCGCGGTGCGGCGCGGCTGTGATGTCGATCAACCGAGGAATCTGGCGAAGAGTGTCACGGTAGAATAGGGGGGTTGGATCTTCTCTCCTCGCTAAACCCTGCTCAGCAAGAAGCAGTAATACAGACGAACGGACCGCTGCTGATTCTCGCCGGCGCGGGTTCTGGCAAGACCCGTGTCATTGCGCATCGCATTGCCTATCTAGTGTCGGAGCGGCTGGCTCACCCGGACGAGGTGATGGCGGTCACCTTTACCAACAAGGCCGCGCAGGAAATGCGCGAGCGGGTCGAGAAGCTGCTCGACACCGACTGCCGCGCCATGTGGGTCTCGACGTTCCACTCGCTGTGCGCGCGCCTGCTGCGGCGCGAGGCCCCGGCCATTGGCCTGAGCCGCGACTTCACCATTTACGACTCGGCCGACCAGCAGTCGGTGATCAAGTTGCTGCTGCGTGAGTACCACATGGACGATGCGACGTATCAGCCACGAATGGTGCTGGGCCGCATTTCCGCCGCCAAGAACCGCATGGAGGGGCCCGACACCTTCGCCGGTACGTGGAATCCGAAGGACCGCGAGATCGGCAAGCTCTACGAGGGATACCTCAAGGCGCTGAAGGATGCGAGCGCGCTCGACTTCGACGATCTGCTGCTCAAGACGGTTGAACTGTTCGACAAGGCGCCGGCGGTTCGCGAGCGGTATGCGCGCCGGTTCAAGTACGTGATGGTGGACGAGTACCAGGACACCAACCGGCCGCAGTATTTGCTGATCACGCAACTCGCCGGTGGCCATCGCAACCTCGCCGTCGTCGGGGATCCCGACCAGTCGATCTACAAGTGGCGCGGCGCCGACCTGCGGAACATCCTCGACTTCGAAACCGACTTTCCGGAGGCCGTCATTGTCCGCCTGGAGCAGAACTATCGCTCGACGGAAGTGATTCTGCAGGCGGCCTCGGCGGTGATTGCGAACAATCGCAATCGCAAAGAGAAGGCGCTGTGGACCGACCAGAAGGGCGGCGCCAAGATTCGCTACTTCCGCGGCGCCGACGAACTGGACGAAGCCGAATACATCACCAAGATCGCTCGAGCGGCGATCCAGGAGGATGCGCGCTCGTTGACGGCGGTGTTGTATCGCACCAACGCGCAGTCGAGGGCGGTGGAAGATTCGCTGCGGGCCGCCGGCATTCCCTACGTCGTGCTCGGTGGTGTCGGGTTCTACGAGCGCCGTGAGATCAAGGACGCGCTCAGCTACCTGAAGCTGATTCTGAACCCGCATGACGATGTGGCCCTTCGGCGTGTGATCAACACGCCCGCTCGAGGCATCGGCAAGGGTGTGATGGATGCGCTTGAAGGCGTCGACGTGTCGGAAGAAGACGCCAACCTGCCGCCGCTGTTTGCCGGCCTCGCGCCGACGGTGGCGACCAACTCGCTGTGGACGAAGTTGGTGGTGGCGGTAGACGGCCGCCGGCTCTCGTCGCGCCAGGGCACGTCGCTGGCGGCGTTCAGGGACATGATCACCACGCTGGCCGAGGTCGCCAGGAACGAGCCGGTGTCGATCCTGCTCGGCAAGGTGCTCGACCAGTCCGGCTACCTGCGCGACCTGCGCGAAGACCGCAGCGAAGAGTCGGAAGGCCGCATCGAGAACCTGATGGAGCTTGTCTCGGCCGCGCGCGAGTACGAATCGCGCGAACACGAGCCGTCGCTCGGCGGTTTTGTCGATCGGTTGTCGCTGCTCTCGGACGTGGACAAGGAGCAGGGCAAGATCGACCCGCGCGTGATGATGATGACCCTGCACTCGGCCAAGGGCCTTGAGTTTCCGACCGTGGTACTGGCCGGCCTCGAAGAAGGGCTGTTTCCTCATTCTCGCTCGCGTGATGACGAGGCGGAGATGGAAGAGGAGCGGCGCCTACTCTACGTCGGCATCACCCGGGCACGAAAGCAGTTGGTGATCACGAGCGCCGCCAGGCGGCGAGTGTTTGGCGAGTATCAGAACACCGAGCCATCACGATTCATCGAGGAGATTCCGCTGGATCTGGTGGAGCAGGACCTTCCGGCGGTGTCGTCGTCGTACTCATCTGGCTCACGCGGCGGCGGATGGGGTGAGTATCGCGCCAATCCATATGGCCGCCCACGCCAGCCGGCGGCTGGTTATCGTGCCGGCCGGCAAGACGATGATGCCAAGGTCCCGACGCAGAACTTCAA
>JANLWW010000017.1:0-72796 GCA_031364805.1 Acidobacteriota bacterium | reverse complement strand
TTTGGTTTCTGTAAAATAAAAACACTTTGGGTTTGTTGTGGTGACACCCAACAAAACCCAAATTTTTTTTTTTTTTTCCCGTCACCCCAACTTACAAGCCCCAGTAGAATGCACTCATGAGCGCCCAAGCCAACTTCTTTGATCAGGTCACCCAGTACTTCAACGAGGCGGCCAGGTTCACCACCTATCCAGAGGGCCTGCTCGAGCAGATCCGCGTCTGCAACAGCGTCTACCGATTCGATTTCCCGCTGCGGCGCGCCGGAGGCAAGATCGAAGTCATTCGCGCATGGCGGGTCCAGCACAGCCATCACAAGATGCCCGTCAAGGGCGGCATTCGCTTCAGCCCCGACGTCTACGAGGAAGAAGTAATGGCGCTCGCGGCACTGATGACCTACAAGTGCGCCATCGTTGATGTCCCGTTTGGCGGCGCCAAGGGCGGCATCAAGATCGAGCCGAACAATTATTCCGCCGACGAGCTCGAGCGCATCACGCGCCGCTACGCTCACGAACTGGCCAAGAAGAACTTCCTCGGCCCCGGCATTGACGTGCCCGCCCCTGACTATGGCACCGGCGAGCGCGAGATGGCGTGGATTGCCGACACTTATGCAGCGCTCAACCCCGGTCAACTGGATGCCCTGGGCTGCGTCACCGGCAAGCCGGTCACCCAGGGCGGCGTGCGAGGCCGCAAGGAAGCCACCGGCCGCGGCCTCTACTTTGCCGTGCGCGAAGCCTGCAACGAGCCAGGCGAGATGACGCGGCTGGGACTCTCCCCCGGCCTCGAGGGCAAGCGGATCATCGTGCAGGGCCTCGGCAACGTCGGCTACCACGCCGCCAAATTCTGTCGCGAGGGCGGCGCCATCGTCACCGTGATCGCCGAACGCGAAGGCGCGATCACCAACGCCAAGGGCCTGAACGAGGAAGACGTTTTCCAGCATCGCAAGGCGACCGGCTCGCTGCTCAACTTCCCCGGCGCCACCAACATCGCCGATACCGCGGCGGCCCTGGAAATGGAGTGCGACATCCTGCTGCCGGCGGCGCTCGAGAGCGTGTTCACCGCCGAGAACGCTCCGCGTATCAGGGCCAGGATTATTCTCGAGGGCGCCAACGGCCCGACCACGCCGGAAGCCGACCCGATCTTCCGACAGAAGGGCATCCTCGTGATCCCCGACATCTACTGCAACGCCGGCGGCGTCACCGTGTCGTACTTCGAATGGCTCAAGAACCTGTCGCACGTGCGGTTCGGCCGCCTCGAGAAGCGTCACGAGATGGCGAACGAGCTGGCGGTGTTGAAGTTGATTGAGAAGACGACTGGCAAGACCTTCACCGAGGCCGAGCGCGCGGCGTTCGCGCACGGCCCCGATGAGCAAGACCTGGTGAATTCAGGCCTGGAAGAAACGATGATCACCGCGTTTCATGACCTGCTGAAGACCCAGCGCGATCACACGGGCATCCCCGATCTCCGCATTGCCGCGTTCGTCAACGCCATCCACAAGGTGGCGCGCAGCTACTCGGAAATGGGTATTTTCCCGTGACGAACAGCGAATGGCGAACCGCGATTCGCTATTCGCAGTTCGCTAGTCGTCCGACTTGCGCGGACGCATGTTCTGCTGGAGGATGCGCTTGCGCAGCCGGATGCTCTTGGGCGTCACTTCCACCAGTTCGTCGTCGTTGATGAACTCGACCGCGACTTCCAGCCCCATCAAGTGCGGCGGCACCAGGCGAATCGCATCGTCGGCACCCGATGAGCGCATGTTGGTCTGCTTCTTCTCGCGGCAGATGTTGACGTCGAGGTCGTTGGTGCGCGAGTTCTCGCCGATCAACATACCCTCGTAGACCTGGGTCGTCGGTTCGATGAAGATCGTGCCGCGCTCCTGCATGCTGGCAATCGCGTAGGCGGTGGCCACGCCGGTACGGTCGGAGACCAGCGTGCCGTTGGCGCGCGACGCGATCGGGCCGTGCCACGGCTCCCATCCTGCGAAGATGTGATTAATGATGCCGGTGCCCTTGGTGTCGGTGAGGAACTGCGAGCGGAATCCGATCAGGCCGCGCGCCGGAATGCGGAACTCCAGGCGCACACGGCCGCTGCCGTTGTTCACCATCTTGCTCATGGTCCCCTTGCGGATGCCGCACATCGCGATCACCACGCCCTGGAATTCCTCGGCGACGTCGATTACCAGTTCTTCAACCGGCTCCATGCGCACGCCGTCGATCTCCTTGACGACGATCTCGGGCCGTGAGACCTGCATCTCGAAGCCTTCGCGGCGCATCATCTCGATCAAGATCGCCAGCTGCAACTCGCCGCGACCGAGGACCTTGAATTGTTCGGGCGTCTCCGTCGGCTCGACTCGGATTGAGACGTTGCCGAGCAGTTCCTTCTCGAGGCGCTCTTTGAGGTGTCGTGAAGTGAGGTAGTTGCCGTCGCGGCCGGCCATCGGCGAGGTGTTGACGCCGAAGATCATCGACACGGTCGGCTCGTCCACCGCGACCGGCGGAATCGGCATGGGGTTGTCGGGGTCGGCGATGGTTTCGCCGATGGTGATGTCGTCGATGCCCGCGAGGCACACAATGTCGCCCGCCATGGCTTCTTCGATCTCGACGCGCTTGAGCCCCTCGAAGGTAAACAGCTTGGTGACCTTGGTCTCCTTGTACTTGCCGTCCAGCTTGCAGATGACGACTGGGTTGTTCAGCTTGACGCGGCCGTTGGAGATGCGGCCGATGGCGATGCGGCCCAGGTAGTCGCTGGAGTCGAGATTCGAGACCAGCATCTGGAGCGGGGCGTCGACGTCGCCACGGGGTGGCGGCACGTTGGCAATGATCGATTCGAACAGCGGCCGCAGGTCTTCTCCCGGCACCTCGAGACTGGTGCTCGCCGTGCCCGCGCGGCCATTGGTGAACAGCACGGGAAACTCGATTTGCTCTTCGGTGGCGTCGAGATCGATGAACAGGTCATAGACCTCGTTCAGTACTTCCTGCGCCCGGGCGTCGGCGCGGTCGATCTTGTTGATGACAACAATCGGTGGCAGTCCGCGCTCGAACGCCTTGCGCAGGACGAAGCGTGTCTGCGGGAGCGGACCTTCTGCCGCGTCGACCAGCAGTACGACGCCGTCGGCCATGGAGAGCACGCGCTCGACTTCGCCGCCGAAGTCGGCGTGGCCAGGCGTGTCCATGATGTTGATCAGGGTTTCGCCGTAGTGGACGGCGGTGTTCTTGGCCAGGATGGTGATGCCACGTTCGCGTTCAAGCTCGTTGCTATCCATCGCTCGCTCGGTGATGCGCTCGTGAGAGTTGAAGACGCCCCCCTGGCGGAACATGGCGTCGACCAGGGTGGTTTTGCCATGGTCGACGTGGGCGATGATGGCGACGTTGCGGCGGAGGGGGTTCGCGATCGGCAATGATTTCTGCGACATATGGTCTTCAGCATATCAGCCTTGCTATTCTAAATTCCAGATTCTAGAATATGGAGTGCTGCAGTCCTCCCTAAAGCCTCAAGATGTGCTGGTCCTGGCCAAACTCGTCACCGGTCAAGGCCGGCGATCAACCATGGCCGTGCTCGCTTCAGAGCTGGGGTTGAGCTCGTCACAGATCCACGCCTCGCTCAAACGGCTGGAGCGGTCACGCCTGATCGCCGCCTCCGTGGATGGCGGGCGGCCCATCGTCCATGCCGTCGAAGAGTTCCTGATCTACGGACTCAAATACGTGTTCCCGGCCCAGCGTGGTGAAGTGACGCGAGGCATCCCCACCGCCCACGCCGCGCCGCCCCTGAACCGGCACTTTGCTCCGGGCGCCGACCTGCCACCCGTGTGGCCAGACCCGCACGGCGAGGTTCGCGGCACCAGTCTGGATCCCTTCCACAAGATGGTGCCAATGGCGATCCGGAAGGATCCGGCCCTCTACGAGTTGCTCGCCCTTATCGAGGCGCTGCGCGACGGCCGGGCGCGCGAGCGCCAACTTGCTGAACGAGAGCTCGCCACCCGCTTGCGCAGGCTGCTGCATGGCTGATCCCAATCGCGGCCTCTTCGAGCATGTCGTGCGGCTACTCGAGCCCGTTCTTGAGCATCTCGTCTTTGTTGGCGGGTGCGCGGCCGGCATGCTGATCAACGACCCGGCCGCCGCCGGAATCAGATCGACCAATGAGGTGGAGGCCATCGCTGACATCACCTCGTACGCGATGTACTCCGCACTCTCCAACCGACTGCGCACGATCGGACTGAAACAAGATGCCGGCGACGGCGCCGCCGCCCGACGCTGGCGGCTCGATGCCGCCATCGTCGACATCGTGCCCAGCGATCGCAGCGTGCTTGGATTTTCGAACACGTGGTACGGTCCGGCCATCGCCTCGGCGCAGCGCATGACCATCGCCGGCGGTCAGGTGCGCCTGGTCGCACCGGCCTACTTCGTCGCCACCAAGCTCGAAGCGTTTCACGCCCGCGGCCACGGCGACGTGCTTGCCAGCAGCGACCTCGAAGACATCGTGACTGTCGTGGACGGCCGGCCGCAACTGCTCGACGAGATCGCGCGCGCCGACCAGCAGGTGCGGCAGTTCATCGCCGCCGAGATCGGCGCACTGATCGACAACCGGCGGTTCGCCGACAGCCTCGCCGGCTTCCTGCCTCCGGATCGCGCCAGCCAGGCACGACGCCCGTTGCTCGAGAAGCGCTTGAGTGCCATCGCCGCCCTGCTGCGTGGTTCCACGCCAGCATCTTAGGAGACCCAAGGCACCCCCAGGCAACCTGGCACCCCAGACACCTGGTTCTTCGATAAGATGTGGCGTATGCCGATGTACGAGTATCAGTGCCGCGCCTGCGACCACAAGTTCGAGCTGCTGGCTCGGGAGTCCACCCGGTACGAGTGCCCCAAGTGCGAAAGCCGCGAGCTCGAGAAGCAGCTCTCGGTGTTCGCGGTGAGCGCCGCGTCAGGCGGGGTGTCGATGAACGCCGCGCCCTCGTCCTGTGGCGCGTGCGGCGACCCGCGCGGCGCCGGCAGTTGCCGAAACTAGCCATGAAGACAATCGCGCTATTCGCCGTCACCAGCCTGATCGCCATGGCTCCCGCCACCGGGACCATCGCGGCCTCGGCCCAAGGCACTGCTGCCATTGCGCCGCAAGCCATCCCCTCGCCCGCCACGGGTAGTTCAGCGCAGCCGCAACTGTCGGTGTCGTCGCGCGGCGTGCTCCTCAGCTGGATCGAGCGCACCGGCGATCTTGCCACGTTGAAGTTTTCGGAACGCACGGCGTCGGGCTGGACTGACGCCCGCACGGTGGCATCGGGCCGCGACTGGTTCGTGAACTGGGCCGACGTGCCCTCCGTGATGCGACTGCCATCGGGCACCCTCGTCGGACACTGGCTGCAGAAGAGCGGCGCCGACACCTATGCCTACGACGTGCGGCTCTCGTATTCCACGGACGATGGCAAGACCTGGTCGCCTTCGTTCATTCCGCATCACGACGGCACCAAGACCGAGCACGGCTTTGCCTCGCTCTTTCCGCTTGGCGACGGCCTCGGGGCAATTTGGTTGGATGGCCGGAACATGAAAGCTGACGCCGGCCACGGCGAGCACGGCGGTGGCGGCGTCATGACGGTGCATTTCGCGCGCTTCGACAAGAACTGGAAGCAGGTGGAAGAGTCTGCCGTTGATGCTCGCGTCTGCGAATGCTGCCCGACCGCGGTGACGGTGACGAGCGAGGGCGCGATCGCAGCGTTCCGCGATCGCAGCAACGAGGAGATTCGCGACATCTACACATCACGCCTGGTAAACGGCAAGTGGTCCGAGCCCTCGGCGATTCACGCCGATGGCTGGAAAATCGCGGCGTGCCCGGTCAACGGTCCGGCGCTAAGCGCGAGCGGTCGCCACGTGGCCGCGTCATGGTTCACCGTGAAGGGCGAGCAAGGCCAGGCGTTCCTCGCGTTCTCGGCCGACGCCGGCCGCACCTATGGCGCACCGATTCGAGTTGACGATGGCGGATCGCTCGGCCGCGTGGATGTCGCTCTGGTGCCCGACGGCAGTGCCGCGATCGCCACCTGGATTGAGTTCGCGGATCAGCGTTCGCAGTTCCGCGCTCGCCGCATCGACCGTAACGGAGCGCGCTCGACGCCAGTGACCATCGCGGGCCTCGCCGCCGGTCGAGCCAGCGGCTACCCGCGCATGGCCCTCAACGGCCGCGAGTTGGTGTTCGCGTGGACTGAATCTGGCGCCGGCGGCGCGATGCAGGTGAAGACGGCCACGGCGCCGTTGCCGCAGTAGGAACGGAACCGCCTGTATGAAGCGCGCGCTGCGAGTCGCGGCCTGGCTGCTCTTTCTGCTGGTGCTGGTGGTGACCGGCTCGCTCTTGATCGTCCAGGGCCGCGGCGTCAGCGCGCGGCCGGAGCCGTCGTGGCTCGAGACCCGCGCGGCGTTGTTCCTGCGCGGCTGGCTGACGCCGTCCACCTACAAAGGCCTCAAGAACCCGGTCACGGCGAGCGCCGACAACTTCGTCGCCGCCCGGCAGCACTTCGCGGATCACTGCGCCAGCTGTCATGCCAACGACGGCAGTGGCGCTACCGAGCTGGGCCGGTCGTTCTACCCCAAGACGCCGGATATGCGTTTGCCGCGAACGCAGCAGTTGAGCGACGGTGAAATCTTCTACTTCATCGAGAACGGCATTCGCATGACGGGCATGCCGGCCTGGAGCACGCGCACGCCGGAGGGCGAGCGAGCCAGCTGGGAACTGGTCCACTTCATCCGCCGCCTGTCGTCACTCACCCCCGATGACATCGCGGTCATGGAGCGCTTCAACCCAACCTCGCGCGACCAGGTCGAAGAAGAACAGAGGGTCGAGCAGTTCCTGAACGGCACGGACCCCGACCTGCTGCTGCCGGCAGAGTCCGCGGCCACAGTTCATCAACATCCGCCCTCATCTAAGCAGTAGCCGCCCGGCGTCTTAGGCACCTCAAGGTGGCTTGACACCGATACCCCCCTCCGGTATCTAATAGGGGTGGAGGGTATACATGAACATGATTGAAAAGACCGTCGTCATCGGCGGCATGAGCTGTGGCGGCTGCGTCAACAGCCTCACCCGGGTGCTGTCGGCGGTTCCCGGTGTCGAGCCGCTCAAGATCGAGGTCGGCAAGGCCCGTCTTAAGGTGGATGCCGAGGTGGTCACGCCCGACGTGATTGCGGCCGCGGTGGATCGCGCGGGCTTCACCGTCATCAGCCTGGCGTAATCGTCATGGCCGTCATGGATTTCGCCGTCATCGGGGTCGCCGCGGCGCTGATCGTCCTGGTGAACTGGTACTTCCTGGGCCGGTCGCAGACCCCGGCGGTGGCCGTGGCCGCCCCCGGCCAGGTCGCCGAGTTCACCATTCGCGTCGAGGGTGGCTACTCCCCTAGCGCCATCGAGGTCGCCCGCGGCAGCCGCGTGCGCCTGACGTTCGATCGGCAGGAAGACAATCCGTGCTCGGAGGCAGTAGTGATTCCCGACTTCGGAATCAGACGCGACCTCCCCGCCTTTGCCAGCACGGTGGTGGAGTTCACCGCGAACGCGGCCGGCACCCATCAGTTTGCGTGCGGCATGGGCATGCTGCGCGGCCAGATCATCGTCAAGTAGAGGCACGTCATGGAATCAACACCTTCGGCCGGCGCGGCGGCTCCCGACAAGATCACGTTGCCGGTGGAAGGCATGACCTGCGCCGCCTGCCAGGCTACCGTGCAGCGCGCCCTGAACATGCAGCCCGGCGTCACCAGAGCCGGCGTCAACCTGATGATGAACGAGGCCACCGTGCACTTCGACCCGGCGGCGACCAATCCCGGGCAACTGGTAGCCGCCATCAACGACACCGGCTACGTGTCGCGTCTGCCCGTCGCGGCCGACGCGACCAGCAGCGCGGACGATGAGCGGGAGCGGCAGCAGCGGCAAGATTACGAGACGCTGCGGAGGAAGTCGCTGACCAGCCTTGCGCTGGGCGCGGCCGCGATGCTCGCCTCCATGCCCTTGATGGGTGGCGCGTCGCCGGTGCCCGGGGCCGGCGCCTCGCACGTGGAACACTCCGGCGACCCGCTGCTTCGTTGGACCATGACGGCCATCGACCCGCCGGTCCGGGCAGCGCTGCCGTGGCTCTATGCCATCGATCCGCAGGCCTTGACCTATGGGTTGCTGGCGGCCACCTTGTTCGTCATGACGTGGGCAGGCCGGCATTTCTATACGCGTGCCTGGTCGGGCATCAAGCACCGCACAGCCGACATGAGCACGCTGATCGCGGTCGGTACTGGCTCTGCTTTTCTCTACTCGCTCGCGGCCACGATCGCGCCGTGGTGGTTCGTCGGCGACGGGGCTCGGCCCGACGTCTATTACGAAGCGGTGATCATCATCATCGCGCTGGTCCTGCTCGGCAATGCCATGGAGGCACGCGCCAAGACACAGACCACCCGCGCGCTTCGCCAGCTCGCAAAGCTGCAACCGTCGAGCGCGCGGGTGCGCCGCGATGGACAGGACCTCGACATCCCAATCGCCAAGGTCCGCACCGGCGACCTCGTGCTGGTCCGCCCCGGCGAGCGCTTCCCCGTCGATGGCGAGATCACCAGCGGCAGCGGCGCGGTCGACGAGTCGATGCTCACGGGAGAATCGATGCCGGTCGATAAAGCCGTGGGCGACCGCGTGATTGGCGCCACCGTCAACAAGACGTCCGCGATCGAAGTCCGCGCGACCGCGATCGGCGCGGCCAGCGTCCTGGCACGCATTGTCACGTTGATGAAGGAAGCGCAGGGTTCGCAGGCGCCGATCCAGCGTCTGGCCGATCGCATCTCCGCCGTGTTCGTCCCCATCGTGATCTCGATCGCGATCGCGACATTGGCCGCGTGGATGGTACTGCCCGAGACCCCGTCGTTCGCCTCGGCGCTGACTGCGGCGGTGGCGGTGCTGATCATCGCGTGTCCGTGCGCCATGGGCCTGGCCGTACCGACCGCTGTCATGGTGGCGAGCGGACGAGGTGCCGCCGCCGGCATTCTCATCAAGGGCGGCGAACCGCTCGAGCGGCTGGCGGCGGTTGACACCATCGTCTTCGACAAGACCGGCACGCTCACCGAGGGCACGCCCCGCGTCACTGACATGCTGGTGGCGCCTGGACAGAACCGCGACACGGTGTTGAGACTGACCGCGGCACTTGAGAGCCGCTCCGAACATCCCCTGGCGAAGGCGGTGGTCGCTGCCGCCGCTGCGGCCACTGGACCGGCGCCGACCGTGGACAGCGTGATCGCGTCGCCCGGCAAGGGTGTGTCGGGCAGGGTGGACGGCAACCAGGTCATCGTCGGCACCGAGACCCTGCTGCGCGAAGCGGGCATTGATGTCACCTCGCTCGAGACGAAGGCGCGCGAGTGGACCGCCAACGCGAACACCGTGGTCTACGTCGCGATTGGCGGTCAGGCGGCCGCGGCGTTCGCCATCGCCGACACCATGCGCGCCAACGCCAGGACGGTCGTCGCGGCGCTGACCGGTCACGGGCTGCGGACGGTGATGCTCACGGGTGATCGTCGCGCGACCGCCGACGCGGTCGCGAAGCAAGCCGGCGTCAGCGAAGTGATCGCGGAGGTCTTACCCGACGGCAAGGTCGACGCGATCAAGGCCCTGCAGGCTGCCGGCCATGTCGTCGCCATGGTGGGCGACGGCCTCAACGACGCGCCGGCGCTGGCCCAGGCCGACATCGGCATGGCGATGGCGTCGGGCACCGACATTGCCGCCGACGCGGCGTCGGTCACGCTGATGCGCAGCGACCTCGAGAGCGTGGTCCAGGCGATCGTGCTCGCCCGCAAGACCATGCGGACGATGAAGCAGAACCTGTTCTGGGCGTTCGTCTACAACGTGATCGGGATTCCGGTGGCGGCCGGTGTGTTGTTCCCGGTGTTCGGCATCCTGCTGAGCCCCATCCTGGCGAGCGCCGCGATGGCGTTCAGCTCGGTGAGCGTCGTCTCCAACAGTCTCCGTCTTCGAGGAGTGACACTGTCTTGAAGCACGCCACACATCCTGAACACGCTGACAGCGTCGACCCTGAACTGAAGGTCGCAAACCTGAAGCGCCTGCGCCGCATTGAAGGACAGATCCGGGGCCTCCACAAGATGGTGGAAGAGGATCGCTACTGCCCCGACATCATCACGCAGATCGCATCAGCGCAAGAAGCGCTGCGCGGCGTCGGTCGGCAGTTGCTACGTAATCACTTGAAGCACTGCGCCACCACCGCCATCAAGAAGGGCCCGAAAGAGGCGGATGCGACGTACGACGAGCTGCTGGAGCTGGTTTACCGGCACCTGCGGTGAACCGCGCTCGATCGGCGCGGACGGAGTCGGTTTATGGTGTCAGTTGACGCCACACTCGAACGGGCGTAGGCTCAGCCCTTCACGGCAACCGACACGAGGGGCGCCATGCGATTTGGCGAGAGCTTGGAAGTCATCGCGGTCAAGTCCGTCGAGACTTGGCGTCTGATCCGTAAGTTCTTCAGGCACGTACCCTCGCTCGGTTTCGTCGCGGCGGCCGCGGTCCTATTCTGTGAAGCTTCGGCGCGCAAGCCGCTTGCGCAATTGGTCAAGCCGCTGTCCGTCGAGCGGCTGAAAGTCCGGCCGACTGGTTACGCCCACCCCATCCGGTTCCGACGGGTCGGGACTGATGTCGCCGTCGTGCGGCAAATGCTGGTCTCCCGAGAGTATCAACCGGTGGCCTCGCTTCGGGGCGTACGCCTGATCGTCGACTGCGGCGCCAATATCGGACTGTCTGCCTATTACCTTCTCCACTGCCATCCCAAGGCTCGGCTGATCGCCATCGAACCGGACCCGGAGAACTGCGCGCTGTGCCGTCAAAACCTGGAAGCCTTCGGGGATCGCGCGACAGTGCTTCAAGCCGCCGTATGGCCGGAAAACAGCCGCCTGAGAATCGTGCCTGCTTCGAGAAGCGGCGGCGCCTGGTCACTCGAGGTCGAACCGTGGGCCACGGGCGAAGTCGAGGGGCTGACGATTCCCGAAATCCTGCACCGGGTCGGCGCTGCCGGTCCGATCGATCTCCTGAAGGCTGATATCGAAGGTGCGGAGACCGATCTGTTCCGCACGACACCGTCTTGGCTGGATATCACGCGGAACATCGCCATCGAGCTGCACAGCGAGGTCGCCGACGCGACGTTCACAAGGGCGTTGGAACGCTACCGCTACGAACGACGGCAAGTCAGTGAAGTGACGGTCATCTACGGCTTGCGTCCCGCACCCGCCGCGACCACGACTTCAGACGGGCATCGGCGTGGCTAGGCGAGACTTGGCGATCCGAACGGCGATCGGCGCATCCTAGACGGCGTTTCTCTCCTCGAGGACCGGCGGTTGGCCTGGTCGGCGATGATATCGTTCAGAGATGCGCTCCCTGCTTCAGAAACTCCAGATCGAAGCTCTCAATCCTGGCGCCTGCACCGGCCCCGACGGCTGGATTGCCGAGCCCGACGGCCACAAGCTGACCTCATTCAACCCAACGACCGGCGACCCCATTGCCGCCGTGATGCTGTGCAGCACGGGCGCGTACGATCGCGTGGCGGCCGCCGCCACCGAGGCCTTTCGTGCCTGGCGTGAGGTGCCGGCGCCGAAGCGGGGCGAGGTCGTTCGCGATCTCGGCGAGGCGCTGCGTGAACTGAAAGAGCCGCTCGGCGACCTCGTCTCGCTCGAGATGGGCAAGATTCGCGCAGAAGGCCACGGCGAAGTGCAGGAGATGATCGACATCTGCGAGTTTGCCACGGGCCTGTCGCGCCAGCTCTACGGGCTCACCATTGCCTCGGAGCGGCCCGGCCATCGGATGATGGAGCAATGGCATCCGCTCGGGCCGATTGGCGTGATCTCGGCTTTCAACTTTCCCGTGGCGGTGTGGTCCTGGAACGCGGCGATTGCCGCGGTGTGTGGCGATACAGTGATCTGGAAGCCGGCGGAGCCGGCACCGCTGACCGCGGTAGCGGTCCAGCACATCGCCAATCGCGTGATGGTTGACCATGGTCTGACCGGCATCTTCACGCTGGCGGCCGGCTCAGGGCGCACCGTGGGTGAGGCGATGTTGAATGACGCGCGGCTGCCGCTCGTGTCGTTCACCGGATCCACGGCCATTGGCCGTCACGTGGCAAGCACCGTCGCCGGCCGCTTTGGACGCACCATTCTCGAACTGGGCGGCAACAACGCCATCATCGTCGCCGAGGATGCCAACCTCGACATGGCCGTGCGCGCCATCCTGTTTGGCGCGGTGGGAACCGCGGGGCAGCGCTGCACCTCGACTCGCCGCATCATTGCCCACAATTCGATTCTGCCTGCCCTGGCGGAGCGGCTGCTGAAGGCGTACGCGCAGGTCCGCATTGGCAACCCGCTCGAAGCCGGAACCCTGATGGGCCCGCTCGTCACCGCCAAGGCGCTGACTGACATGGCGGCGGCCATCGCGCAGGCCCAGGCCGAAGGCGGCACGCTGCTCTGCGGCGGCGGCCGTCGCCCCGACCTCGGGCCGCAGTTCGTCGAGCCCGCCATCATCCGCATGCCGTCGCAATCCGCCATCGTTCAACAAGAGACGTTTGCCCCAATCCTCTACCTGCTCGAGTACGAGCGCTTCGAGGACGCCCTGGCGATTCACAACGGCGTGCCGCAAGGCCTGTCGAGCGCGGTCTTCACCGACAGCATGCGCCGCGCGGAAGAGTTCGTGTCGGCGCGCGGTTCGGACTGCGGCATTGCCAACGTCAACATCGGCACCTCGGGCGCCGAGATAGGCGGCGCCTTCGGCGGCGAGAAGGAGACCGGCGGCGGCCGCGAGTCGGGCTCTGACGCGTGGAAAGGCTACATGCGCCGGCAGACCAACACGGTGAACTGGTCGACGGCTCTGCCACTGGCGCAGGGCATCACCTTCGGTGACTGATTGCGGATGGAATTGGCGACGTCGGTGACGCGAAATGCGCAGGGATAAGAACTTCATCCGTGGCCACGAGACAGGTGCCCTCGGCGCCACCTTCGTCTCGCGCCCACAACTGTTCGGAATCATCCAGGTCAACGAGATTCGAGCATTGCCCGTGGGCGAACGCGGATGGCTCGCAGAGCAGTACCGTGACGGCGGACCAGCCGGCGTGTTGCTGCTGGCCACTGCGGGCTGGTTCCAGGTGATGCGGCGCAAATGACCTGGCACGAACTGCACCGCAGCATCGTCATGCCCGCACAGTGCGATGTGTATGGCCACATGAACGTGCGCCACTACGCGGCGTGTTTCGATGATGCCGGCTGGCAGATGCCGGCGCGGGCCGGCGTTTCGTTGGCCGACTTGCAGGCCCGCGGACTCGGCAGCGTCGTCGCGACGCTGACCATCGACTTCCACCACGAGTTGCGAGCCGGCCAGTTGATCCTGGTCACCGGCGCGTTCACCAGGGTGGGCAGCAAGAGCTTCAGCTACGAGATGCGCCTCTACGAAAGCGATTCGCTGACGCACTGCGCCACGCAAAAGACCGTGGAAGTGTGCTTCGACACGACGGCCCGACGGTCGACGCCACTACCCCCCGATGTGCAGACGAAACTGGCACAGCAAGTGTCCTGGAGTTGACCCGAGCGAGTGAACGGATTCGCTGTCCGCTCGAACGACCCCGACACGCGTAGCGCGCGACCCGGCGCGCTAAAGCACTTGAGTCGCACGCACCCCGGCGTCGATCACGGTGCGCGATAACTCATACCCCCAATCAGGAACTCGCCATGGGCTGACCATCAAGCCGACCACGAGCTGGCCGGCGCGGCGGAACTCTGCTCTGAGGATTCGCCCCTTCAGCCAATCGCGGCGCAACGATCGCAGCTTCATCGGCGTCACGGCGCGATAAAGCTGCGTGACGGCCGAATGCAGGTGTTGCTCCCACTCAAAGGCGCGGGCCCTCGCATTCCTGTAACTGGCTTCGGTGACCGTTGTGGCCCGGGTGTTCTTGGCCCACATCGCCTTGTACGGTGCGCCACCGCCCATGAAGTCGAAGGCGCGGATCTCCGGATCGTCGCAACAGTCGCGCACGCACAGGGAAACGAGGGCGGTACCAAGATCGTCCTTGGCGAATGCCGGGTTGTGTCCCTTCTGGAAATAATGGACGATCCCGCCATCGAGGAAGCCGAGTAAGACGGCTTCGATTCTTCCGTCGAGCTTCAAGGTCCAAAGCCGCAGTCGGTTGTCGGCGAGGCTTTGGTGCGCGACATCGCGAAGAAACGTTCCAAAGACCTGATTGGACAGCGACCCCACCAGGGCCTTCGACTGCCACTGTGCGATGTGAAGCGCAACGAGGGCATCGAATGCGACGTCCAGCTCTTGCGCCGAGTCGACACACTTGAACTCGCACGAGCGCGACTGGAATAATCGCCGCGCGTAGTACTCGACATTGCGGCGCATCGATCGGCCGAGGCTTCGCTTGTACGCGTCCCAGCCCCGCGAGGTGTCGATGTAGCGGGCCTCGTCGAAATGGCTACGTGTGGCGGTCGCGTTCAGGGCGCCGATGAAATTCGCGATGACCGGCGAATCGTCGGGGACGCGACAGCACCACAGCCGGTCCCAATCGCGCATCCGCTTCAACGCGTTCGCCATCGACACGGCGCCGGTTCTCTCGTAACCCGCGCGAGTGAGGACATCGAGATACTCTGCGGTCTTCAGACTCACGCCGGTGCCGAGCAGCAGCAGCTCGCGCACCGTGATCACGCCGAACACTGATCGATTCCTGAGGTAGAGCGGCGCCAAGCCAACCAGTGTGCCATCGGCAGTGCGACAGGTGACCAGGCGCAACTCCGCGCCGGCCGGCGCGAGGTGTTTCCACCAAAGAAAATTCCAGCGCCACCGCATGAAGTAGCCATGGCGGCCGCTCTCTTCAAGGAGTTGGTCCCATTCACGGCTGAGCGCGGCGAAGGCGTTCGCGCAGGTGACAACTTCCGCTCGCAGTTGTTCAGGGGCAGCGGTCGGGTACGCCTTGGCGTCCTCCAGACTTAGCGGGCGGGATCGTGAAAAGTCGTGCAAACTCAACCAAGGCAGATTCTAGCCGACTTCACGGCTTCTAGGACCGACGCGCTCCGCCGCGTTGCCCCAGTGGCAGACGTCGAGATCCCACCTTTTATTGGCGATTCGCACGACGCCACCTCGAGGGGACGAAATTTTCTTTTCAGCGATTAGCACTCGCATCCACGCTAGGGCCGCGCTCATCTCGCGCCCGCGCCTACTTCGTCGGCTTCTTGAACGTGGCGGGCTTGACCTTCGGGTTGAGCTTGACCGTGTCGAGGGTCCACGCTTCGCTGGCGCGTCCGTCGATCGAAATGTCGATCTGGTGCGGCACCATCACGCCGTCCACCTTGTGATACGCCGACAGATGCATGGCCACGGTGGCGAGCGTCGTGGCCTTGCTCGGCGCTCCGCGCGGCCCCGCCGGTGCCGGTGCCGTCAGGCGCGCCTGCTGGTATTGCACCATCAGCGGCAGGTGCGACGTCGCGTCGACGAGGTAGCGCACGGGGCGGCCGGCTTCGTCGGTGGTCTCGAGCAAGTCTGCAGGTCCGTCTGGTGATTCGGCGCGGCCAGCCGTCGTGAACGGGCGCTCGGTATCGGCGAAGAACGTGAGCGTCCAGCGCTGCAGCTCCATCTTCATGCGCCGCACGCGCGCCGCGGCGATCTGCTCCGCGGTCAACGTGCCGCCCGGTGCAGTGGCGTCGGCTGGCGCGTCGGTGTCGGAGTCGCCGTTGTGGTCCCAGCCGCCGTGATCGCCCGCCCCGCCGCCGTCGGGCATGTGTCCACCTCCGCCGTGATCGAAGCCGCCGCCGTGCCCGCCGCCCACGGTCCGGCCGGTCTCCACCGCGTCGTCCCACACCTGCATGCCGTCGAACGTGGTGGTGCGCTCGGTGGTGGTGAAGAAGCGCGACTCTTCGGAGCGGCGCAGCTTGTCGGGCCGCACGATCAGCAGCGACACCACGCTGTCTCGCGACCGCGTGCCGATCACCCGCTTGTACGGCCCTTCGGCGCTGATCGCCTTCACCGCCGCCAGGGCCGCCTCGCCGCCGAGCGCGGTGCGCACCTGCGCGAGCAGCGCCGTCACGCGGTCCTGCGCCGCCACCGGCGCCACCGCCACGCGATCGACGGCCGCGAAGGCCGCTACTGCGACCAGTGCCGCTACTGCAAACGTCGTACGTGCTGACATTGAGGCCTCCGAAGGAACTGACACCGGCTCCGTGGCGCGGAACGCGCCAGCCGAGTGCTCAGCCTACTCCAAACGGCCACGATCGAGTGCCGGCTCCGCTCGGTTCAGAACGAAAGCGTGTGGCTGTACTTCACAATCAGCGCATGCGCGAGCGACAGCGGGCCCTGCGGCACGACACCCGGTCCAATCCCCCGATCGGTGTCGAGCCCCTCGTTGTAGACCACCCGCAGAGCGGTCGCGCCTAGTTCGACATGCTTGGACGCATTCCAGGTCGGCGTGACAGTAGTTGCGTCCGCCTGTACGTTCCGGTGCGGAAATCAACGTCGGCCCGCAGCTTCGCGGGGGCCGGCGCCGCGGGCCGTGCGCACAGCCCCTGTCATACGGCGACCACCCCCCGCCGCCGACCCTTTCGACAAAAGCGTTCCTTGTTGTTCTATTTGAAGACACATTGCGACCGTATCATTTGAATAACCGTGAAAAAGAGCCTATTTAGCGTGGCATATATCCTGCAGGTAACAGGAATCGTGTCTGTTAATTACTCCAAAAGAATAACAAGTCTTGCTGAGACGGCCGGCAATAGCGGTTCGCTGGTCCCGTTCCAGCCGCCGGCGGACACCCTCACCTATGAGCCCTTCTTTGGGCTCATCGAAAAGCCGTTCAGCCTCAATTCCGATTCGCGATTCGTCTTCGAGAGCCCGACCTACGGCGCGACCCGTGACAGCCTACTCGCCGGCATTCGGCGACGGGAAGGCCTGCATGTTCTGACAGGCGAAATCGGCACGGGCAAGACCACCTTGTGCCACTCCGTGCTGCGTCATCTGGGCCGCAAGACCTATAGCTCGATGGTGCCCGATCCGTTTGCCTCGCGCGAAGACCTCCTGAAGATGCTGCTGATCGATTTCGGCGTGGTCTCGATCCAGGAGCTCAGCACCGACCGCTTGCGTCAGGCCTCACGCACCGAGCTCAGCTACCTGCTCTCCGAATTCCTGGACTCGCTCACCGCAGACGCGTTCGCCGTGGTCATGATTGACGAAGCGCAGAACCTGACGCTGCCGTTGATCGAGGAGACGCGCATTCTCTCCGACGCCTTTGGCGCCTCGGGCCGGCTGCAAATTGTCTTCGTCGGGCAGCCCGAGCTGCACGCCAAGTTGAAACTGCCGGAGATGCGTCAGGTCGATCAGCGGGTCTGCGGCTACCATCGCCTGTCGCCGCTGAGCCGCGCCGCCGTCGACGGCTACATCCAACATCGGTTGGTGGCAGCGGGCGGCCGCCCTGATCGCGTGCGGTGTCCGGCGGCGATCATCGACGCACTGCACCAGCGAACCGGGGGCGTGCCGCGATTGATCAACCGGCTCTGCGATCGCGCGCTGCTGCTCGCGTACCAGCGGCGGGCCGAACTTGTGGATCGGGAGATCCTCGAGACCGTGTTGATCGAGGTTGGATCCGCCACGCTATCACCGACCTGGGATTCGATCATCTTCTCTGAAACGCCCTCGTCGTCAGTTGCGGTCGTTGCCGCCCCCGAATCGACTCCGGACCCGATGCCGGAGCCGGACGCTGCGCCGGCAACCGCAAGTGCCTCCATCCCTGCCGCGGTAGCGGCCGCTCCAGCCGAAGCGCGGGCGCCGATCGAGGATGGGAATTTTGCTCAACAGATCGATCAGTGGGTGAAGAAGGATCTCGCGCCTCCCTCGCGCGCGCTATCGTCGCTGCGGATGTTCTCTGACGTCGCGTCCCCGAGGCTCGAGGTCCCGGCGCACAGGGTCGCGACCGAACGGCGACGGGAGAGGCGCCCAGAGACCTACATGCAGAAAGGCTGGCGCACGTGGGCAAAGCGCGCGGCGATCGCAGTGGTCGCGCTCATGACCGTCGTCGCGGCATTGGCGGGCGCATCGCTGCTGGCGGGGACCGAAACCGCGCCGGTGCTGCCAACGTTTCCCGAGGCGCCGGTGGCAGAAACGCCGGCGACCGCCGCGCCAGTCACCGAAGTCCCAGTGACGAGCGACTCCGTTGCCGTCTCCGCAAACTATCTCGTTGCCGTGGGCTTGTTCGCCAGCCCCGCACGGGCCGACCAGCTCGTTGATACGCTCACGCAGGCCGGCTTACCCGCAATGCAGCGGCCCTTCCAGATGCGCCGGCAGGAAGTGCAACAGATCGTGCTCGGACCGTTTTTCAGCCGCGCCGACGCCGATGCGGATTTGCAGCGCCTGAAGGCGCTGGGCGGCTACGACGACGCCACCGTAGTCGACAGCAGCCGCGAGCCCTGATCTCGCCGCCGGCGCTCCCGAGCAGGCGAGATCCGTCCCCGGATTTCGGCGTCGGGCCGGTCGCGGAGTTGGCGAGGACCAAGGCCGCGGCCGTGCAGGCCGGCGGCGTCGCGTTCGCGGAGTCGCGTCATCACTTGCCCTCGCGGAACGTGGCGTTCGGCACATACATCGTCAGCGCGACACCAGCCCAGGCGCCGTCGCCGCTCGGACTACCGGCCGCGTCGCCGCTGAGCGGCATGACGCCGGTCGAGGCCGTCTGGCGGCGGAACCGGCCGAGCACATAGTCACGCACCCGCTGCGCGCGATCGAGGGACACGAGATAAGCGTCCTCGTCGTCGGCGGCGTAGCCCTCGATCACGAGCGGGCTGTTGCGCGGGTACTGCATGAGCTGCGCCATGGCCGCGTCGAGCCGGCGCCGGCCATCGTCGCTCAGCACCTCGCGGCCGTCGGTGCCGCGCGTGAAAATCACGGCGCCGTCGATCCAGACCCGCACGGCCGTGTGATTGCGCTCCAACAAGCCTTGCTGATAGGCCTCGCGGGAGATCGAGTCGAGATCGAAGTAGCCACGCTCGCGGAAGAAGCCGCGGAACAACACGTTGCGCTTGAGCGCCTCGGTTCCTTCCGCCAGGTCGAACGTCACCTCCTCGATGCCCGCCAGCGTGTTGCGAATCGACTGGGTCAACTGCGGCCCCATGCCGCCGGGGGCCGAGAACGCCAGCACCGCGTCGCGAGTCAATTCGGCCGTTTCCCGCACGGTCCGCGCGGTCTGCTCGGCTTCGCGCGTGGCGCCGGCGATGCGGTCGTAGACCGTGGTATCGGTGAACAGCTGCCCCACCGTGCCCTTGCCCTCCTTGACACCCGCGAGCAGGACGCGCACATCGCCCACGGTCTCCTCGGCGGTCGCCGCTACCCGCCGGCCGGTCGCAGCGGCCACCGACAGTTCGCTGCCGACGTTGGTGATCACGCCCTTGGTGACAGCGATGGTCTCGGTGAGGCCGCCGACGGTCTTGGTCACCTCGTCGGTCAGTTCCATGAACTCACGGCTTACCAGCCGGAACGTGTCGCGGCCCTCCTGGATCAGATCGGCGAACTCGATCGGGTCGACGCCCACTAGCAGTTCGCCGGGCCCGACCACGCGTGCTTCGTCGGTGCCCATACCAATCTGCACGAACGCGTTACCGACGATGCCGTCGGTCTGGATGGTCGCGACCGAGTCGGTGCGCACCAGCGCATGCAGGTCTTCGCGGATCCGCAGGCGGACGAGGAACCGCTCCGACGGGCGCGCCGGCGTACGGATCTCCAGCACCTCGCCGGCATTGAGGCCCGCCAGCCGCACCGGCGTACCCACCACTAGCCCGGTGACTTTGCCGAAGGTGGTGGCCGTCTCGAAGTGGCTCGTGAAGAGCAGGCGGCGATCGCCGATCAGGAACAACCCCAGCCCAAAGATCACCACTCCTATCAGGACGAATCCGCCGACCATCGCCGCTCGTTTGCGTTGCATCTGGGCCTCCCGCCTCTAGCCGGAACTCTCGGAACTCATGAACTGCCGCACCAGCGGAATGTCGCTGCGGTCGAGCGAGGCGGCATCGCCGCGAGCGAGGATGCGGCCCTCGTGTAGGAACACCAGCTCGTCGCCGATCACCCGCGCGCTCGGAATGTTGTGGGTCACGACGATCAGCGTCGTCCCGGCGCGGTCGTTGAGCGCCACCAGCAACGCGTCGATCTCGCCGGCGGTGACCGGGTCGAGGCCAGCGCTCGGCTCGTCGGCGAGCACGATCGGCGGCTCCAGCACCAGCGCGCGCGCCAGACCGGCGCGCTTCTTCATGCCGCCGGAGAGATCGGCCGGCATCTTGTTGTATTCACGATCGAGGCCGACCTGGGTGAGCAGGTCCTGCGCGCGCGCCCGGATCTCCTCGTCCTTCATTCGGGTGTGTCGGCGCAGCGGGAACGCCACGTTCTCGCCGACCGAGATCGAATCAAACAGCGCCGCATTCTGGAACAGCAGCCCGATGCGCTTGCGTACGCGCGCGAGGTCTGCGCCCGTCAGTGGCGTGATGTCCTCGCCTTCCACCAACACCTGCCCCGAGTCGGGCGCCAGCAGTCCGACGATGTGCTTGAGCGTCACGCTCTTGCCGGTACCGCTGCGCCCGAGGATGCAGACCGCGCGGCCGGCGGGCACCGACAGCGACACATCATCCAGTACGCGCAGGTCGCCGAACGCCTTGCTGACGTGCCGCAGCTCAACTGCGGGCATGGACTCGGTCATCGCGGCCCCGGGAAGAGGAACAGGATCATCCGGACCAGCAGGACGTTGGTGGCGATCAAGAGGATCGATGACAGCACCACGCTCTTGGTGGCCGTGCGGCCCACGCCTTCGGTGCCACCGGTCGTGTTGATGCCGAGATACGACGAGACCGTGGCGATGATGAAGCCGAACACCATGGTCTTCAGCGTGGCCGGGACCAGGTCCGAAAAATCGATCGGGTTGAAGGCCTGGCGGAAATAGGCCTCAAAGCCAATGCCGGTGATGGCGGCTTCCGCGGTATAGCCACCGAGCAGGCCGGTGAAATTCATGAGCGTGGTCAGAAGCGGCAAGGCGATGACGCAGGCCAGGACGCGGGTGACGACGAGATAGCGGAACGAGTCCACGGCCAGCGCTTCGAGCGCGTCGATCTGCTCGGTAACCTTCATGGCGCCGAGCTCGGCGCCGATGCCGGCGCCGATGCGGCCCGACAGCAACAACCCGGCGGTGAGCGGGCCGGTTTCTCGGATGAAGGCAAGGGCCAGGCCGGCGGGAATCAGCGCCTCGGCGCCGAAGCGGGCCAGCGAGGCCCGGGTATGCATCGACAGCACGATCCCGACGGCGAACCCGGCCGCGGCAATCAGCGGCACCGAGCGGACCCCAAGTTCAAACAACTGCCGGCCGGTTTCGGCCGGCTCGTCGGGCAGGCGCAATGCCTGCGTCAAAGCCCGCGCGCCAAAGCGCGCGCCATCGCCCACACCCGCGAGCCACTCCGTCACACCATCGGATAGCAACGCCATCTCAAAACAGCCAGTACGCGAGGCCGACCGACACCGTCGTCGCGTCGCCCCGCATGGAGCGCTGCTCGATCCCGCCGGCATCGGCGAAGGTCACGTTGACTCGCGTGAGCACGCGGCCCACCGACAGGTTCGCGACCATCCGCCTGCCGGTGTTGATCCAGACCGCCACCCCGGGTCGCCACACCAGGCTGTTGCCGGCGTCAACGGCCAGCCGTCCCGCGGCGCCGGTATTGGGTACGATGATTCGGTTGAAGGCGTAGCCACCCACCAGCGACGGAGAGATGGCGACCCGGCCGGCCGCCACGGTGTAGCCAAGGCCCGCCATGAGCGGCCGGACGCGCAAACGGCTCGCCGGCGATCCCGGTTCACCAGCCACGCTGGCGCTATGCCAATCGAAGACCCCTGCGAGCCCCAGTCCGGGGCTTGAGCCGAACCGAACCACTGGACTGACCGACCACGCCGACTCGAAAGGCGCGGTCGTCGGATGGCTCACACCGAAGGACGCGCCGATGGCGAGGCGGCCCGCCGTCGAGTCGAGTTCCGCAAACTCGATGGCCGGGTCGCGGGCCACGGGCCGGCCTTCGGCGGGCGGCGATTGGTCCCGCGGCAGATCGGCGCCTACTCTGATGCTGGAGTCAACGCCGGTTACCCCCGGCACGGCGCGAGCCAGTGCGATGGCGCGCGCCACTTCGGCCTGGCTGCGTACCCGGCCCGACAACCGGACCACGCCGCGCGTCACCTGCACGGCGATCGGCCGCGCGCCGATCTCAGGGTCGTTGACAAGCGCGGTCATCACCTTGGCAGCCGTACGCGCCGATTCAACCTCGCTGGTCGAGATGGTCGAAATAGCCGAGCTGCAGGCGGCAATCGGAATGAGGGCGATCAAGCCCAGCAGTCGCGGGCAGGCAGCAACGAAAGCGCGAATTGCGAGCACGGTTCGACAATAACATTCCGGACGAGCGGCCCGCTGCTGCACTGGCTAGGGCGTCAAAACCCGAATCGTGCCGTCCCCCTTGTTGAGCAGGAATACCCGGCCGCCGGCGCCTTCGCTGATGCGCAGGTCGGCGCGGGTGGAAGGCTTCTTGCCCTGGGCGGAATTCTTCTCCTGGATCACCTGCAGCACCGTCTTCGCGGTGCCGCCGACGTTGAGCAGGATGCGGCGAATCGGCGCCTGGCCGCCATCAGGCACGCGATCGGCGCTGACGTAGAAAATCTCGCCGCTGGGCATGTCGGTGAAGATCAGCAGGTTGGCCAGTTGCGGCAGTTCCTTGCCGCGATACACGATCAGGCCGCTGGCGGCCGACTGGTCCTGCATCAACTGATCGTTCTGGTCCCACTCCGCCACGGGGTAGGTCATCGTCGGATCGCTCCGCGGTTTCTCGACGTTGACCGCCTGCCGGCTGACGAACCGGAAGCTTCCCTCCCAGTCGTTCCAGCCGAGGTTCGCGCCAGCGGTCACCGGGCTCACTTCCTCGACGATGTTCTGGCCGATGTCGGCGACGTAGAGGGCGCCGTTGCGCGAATCCCACGCGAAGCGCTGTGGGTTCCTGGTGCCGTAGGCGTAGGTCTCGCCGAGCGCGCCGGCTCGGGACACAAACGGGTTACCGGAGGGAATGCCGTAGTTCTTGTTGGCGCTGTTGGTGCCCAGCGGATCGACGCGAAAGATCTTGCCGAACGCCGAACCGAGGTCTTGCGACAGTCGCAGCGGATCGCCGCCGCTGCCGCCGTCGGCCACGCCGCCGTACAGCAATCCGAATTCGGGCGTCCCGGGCTTGGCCAATGGATTGAACGACAGATGACCGGCGTTGTGGTTGGCATAGGGCTGGCGGAAGCGCATCAGCTCGCGCGGGGCGCCGCCGTCGTAGGTGGCCGCGCCTGGTGTCTTGGCGGTCCACTCGAGCAGCACCGTGTCGTGGGTAGTGGCGGTGTGGCGGGTCGTGAAGTCGGGTGAGGGCGCCTGGTTGGTGGTGTCGGTGTAGGTGTAGAACTTGCCGAAGCCGGGCGTGCCCGCCTGGCCGAACTGCGGGTGAAAGGTGAAGCTCTGAAACCCGCGTTCGCGCCCGCCGAACTGCACGGCCACGCTCCACGCCGGCGCGTTGATGTCCAGGTAGAGGGCGACCTGCTGGCCGTCGTAGCTGACGCTGTAGATCGGCCCGCGCATGTCGTTGACGAACATTCGCCGCGTCGCGGGCTCGTCGACGAGGTTCATCACCCGCGCCGCCACGCCGTCGATGTCTGGCAGCGAAGCGAACTCGCGCACGTTGACCCTGATCACGCCAGCGGTCTGCTCGATCGGCGCCGGAAAGGGATTGTTGGTCTGCCCCGGCGGCAGCGGCGCGGCCGGCTGAGGCGGCTGCGCTGCCACCGGCGATGCGGCGAGGAGCGCAACAAGAACGAGAAGCGGGCAGGCCATCGACATGTGATTGCTACGATATACCGTCTGCTCGCTTTCCCGACTCATCCGCGATCGTTAGCGCGCCTGAGGCGCCAGTGGTCCTGCTGCCCTAACGTGCGCAACTAACCTTCGCCGTGCCCGGCGCGCTCGACCTCGAGCCGGTGGGCCTTCCGGCCGCCGCGAGCGGTCTTGCGGGCGCCCTCGCCCCGCGCGAGCAGCGTGTCCGCGGTCTCGATGGCGCGGTCCGCCAACTCACGCGTGCCTTGCCGCAGCTCCTCGCTGTTACGCACCTCGGCGACATTCTTCTCCATGTCCTCGGCAGTCCACCCGCGGGAGTGCGCGACGAAGGGGAACTGCGGCAGGTGGAAGCCGAGCTCGGTGAAGAAAGCCATCAGTTGGCCGGCCACTCCCTGGATGTTGTCCTGTCCGCCCGTGATGATAAAACCCGCCACCTTCTTCTGGATGAGCACGCGGTCGGCGATCGTGATCTGGTTTTGGACGCAGTTAAGGCGCTCCGCCATCTTGAAATAAAGCGAGCTCGCCTGACCCCAGCGGATCGGCGTCGCGAGCAGGATGACGTCGGCCCAGTGCACGATCGCGTCGTAGACCGGTGTCAGTTCATCCGTCGGGTCGGCTTGGGTGATCGAGCACGGCCAGGTGCAGGCACGGGCGCTCTTCGAGTAGTAGCCTTCGCAACTGCGGAACTGCAATTCGCGCAGCTTGAACAGTCGCGTCTCGAGTCCTTGCGACCTCGCGTGCTCGAGAGCGACCTCAAGCAACGCCTCCGAGGTCGAATACCGCGGACTGTTCGGGTCCATCACTGTGGTGGAAATGCCCGCGACACGCACCTCGCCGGGCGCACGGACCAACGGACGCGAAAGCGGATGCGCCGGGTGCGGCTTGCGCGTGCGGGGCGATGCCGCGGTGGTGTTCACGAGCACTCGGCCGCCGACGATCTTGATGTCGTGACTCGGCACGGCGTCCTCTTCATAGCCGGGCTCACCGAGACCCGTCCGCCGGTGGAACTTCCAACTGTGCCACGGGCAGACGAGGTAGTCACCGTCGCAACGTCCCTGCCCGAGCGGCCCACCCACATGATTGCAGACGCTGGAGACCGCGCCCCAGACGCCATCCTTGAAGGTGACAGCGAGGCGGGTCCTCCCGGAGGTGATTTCACTCACCTCCCTCTGTGACAACTCCTCCTGGGAACCAACGTCCTGCCAGTTCTCCGTGCTCATGGTTTCAAAGTCTCCGGATTGATCCTGTTGTTCATGCGAAGGACGGGCTGTTGCCCGTGCGTTCCGGGTCCGACGAAAAGGCTATCGGCCTCCGCTGATACATCGGCGCGGCAGTGTCGCACACCACGACCCCGCCGGTCGTTGCACTGTTTTCGCGGCCTTTCCCATGTGCGGTGGTTAGGTGGGCAGGGTCACCCGGAATGACGCGGGCTAATGGCCCACGCGCCACGGCGAGAACTCGGGCCACTTCTGGAGTTCCTCCGTGGCCCACGCGTTCGATCGGTCCTGGTGACACGTCACGCAGGCGTTCGGCACCTTCAGCTGTTCGCTCTGCGCGTACTGCGGCCCCTGAGCATGGCTCACTGTATTCCAGATCACCTGGCGAGAGTCCGTACTAGCGACCTGGCCCGTCTGCGACGGTGAGTCGGCATCAGGTGCGTTCTCGGACCCAGCGCTGCTGACGCGGCCCTCTCGCCCCGCGAGCGCAGGAAACGATGGCAGCCATGAACCGCTGCCCACGGCGTCACAGTCGCCCCCTCCACCTTCGCCCTGATTACTTCGCGCGCGCCATCGCCCACTCGACGGTCGCGCCCATGGTGCCGGCGACGCCGGCGATCTTGTCGCCCGCGATTTTGCCCTTCATCTCGTAGGTCATCTTGCCGTCGCGGTTGATGGTAAAGCTGATGGTGTCGCCCTCGATGGTGCCGTTCTCAATCGGCCAGGTACGGCCGCCCCCCATGTCGAACTGGCCCGTGAGCTTGTCGCCGTCAGCCTTCAGTTCGACCTGAGCCGTCACCGAGCCCATCGGGCTGGTCATCTCAAACGCCCATTTACCATCGACGCCCGATTGGGCCGAGGCAACGACCACCGCCGACGCGATCAGAAGTGCTGTCAGTAAGTACCGCATGGTTATTCTCCCAGAGCACTACGACGCGCCTTCGGGGGCGGGGGTTCCGCCTCATCCCTCTACGGCTCGCCCTGATGCGCTCACCAGCCTCTCGCCCACCCGCGACGGCGAGCCTACTTCAGCAGGTCGAGCGCGGTGACAAACCGCGGTTCGATATCCACCGGCACCGACGTCAGCCGGTCGAGCAACGCCTTGGTCTGCGGACGAATCACGCCAAGTGTCTCGATCATCTGCTTGGCCTTGGCGTAGCTGCCCTCGGCTTGCAGGGTCATGATCTCGCGCGTCAGGGCGGTCACGCCCTCTCGGATCTTCGCGGTGTCCACAGCAAACGTGCCATCGCCGTTCACCTTGAACCCGCCCCGGTCGAGCAGGTAATTCAGCTGGATGGCCTGGCCGCGACCGTGCGCTTCGTTGATGCCGAACCGCAGCGACCGGAATGCCGACGCCAGGAACGTGGTGTAGATCGTCTTTTCGAGACCCTTGTCGAGCTGCCCCTTGTCGATCAGGAACTGCAACGCAAACAGGCCAGAGATGTCAGCCTTGGCTTCTTCGATGGCGCTGTAGGTGTCCTTCAACTCCTGGCGCACGGTCGTGGTGCGGCCGGCCACGGTAATGTCGTGGGGCCCGAGGCCGTGCATCAGCTCGTGCATCAGGATGTGCGTGAAGAACGCGTCGAACGCGATGTTGCCCTGGTCGCCAGGCGCAAGCGCTATTTTCGAGATTGGCGTCAGCACCTTGTCGAACTTGGCCTGCTGGTTGTTCTTCAGCATCACCCGCTTGCTGCCCTTTTCGCGGATCACTCGCTCGTCGTTGGGCAGGTTGAACGCGGCGGTCTGCACGCCGCGATTGGCGTCGCCCGCCGAGAACACGGTATTGACGACGGCGATTGGGGCGAGGGCGCCGAGCTTCGGATTGCGATACCTGGCGTCGATCGGCAGGTTGTTCTCGATCTCCTGCAGCGAGCCGGCAAACTTCTGCAGCTGGTCTGATTCGGTGCGATCTTTGACCGTGATGAACGCTTCAAAGGCCGCCTTGTAATTGAACCACTCATCTTCGTAGACCTCGTACGGTCCAACCGTCGGCTCGATGGTGGCGTCCAGTTCCATCCACCTCACGTCGCTGTCGTAGTAGTCGTTGGACACGAACGCGGCGGCGCGAGACTCAAGATACGCTTTCAGCGTCGGCTGCGCGGTGGCGGCTGCGGCGGCGCGCAAATGCTGCGCGGCGATCGCCAACTCACCCTGGTATTCCGTGCTGTACGGAACGGTGATCAGCTTGCCGTCAGGTCCACGCCGGATGGTGGTGAAGAATCCGGTGGCGCTCGCCTTCTCCGCCGGGCCGAGCGATGCGATCCACTTCTCTACTTCAGCCTTGGTCGCGCCGGCCGGATAGAAGTTGGCCGCAGCGGGCTTCTCGGGAACACCCGGGACGAACGGCTCGTTGTGATCCAGGCGGGACCACGGTCCCTTGTTCACCAGGAAGGCGTGCAGACGCGCCTTGCCGAGCGGCGTCTCGTCCTGGACCAGCGTGTAGAACATGGTCTCGTTGCCCGACCACGCCTGTTCGAGAAACAGCGCATCCATCACCTGTGCGGCGCGCACCATGTGCGCCAGCGCTTCGCGCTCGTTGGCGGGCAGCCCTGAAATGTCGGCGGTGAGATCGGTGACGGCAAACCGCGCGGTCTTCTGCTGCAAATCGGACACCGCCTGGTCGACGGCCGGCGCCGGCGCGCGATTGGCCGGCAGCGCCGTCGGCGCCTGGGCGCGGCAAGCGGCCAGCGCCGCAACCAGAGACGCCGCAGTTACTACCATGATGACGCGCCCCATGAATCACTCCTTCTGACGATGCCCGGCAGGCGCATCCTAATGAACACCGGATGAGCCTTGGAGCATCGATGGCTCTGCTCCGAGGCGACGGATGACGGCTGCCCACATGTCATCCACCGGCGTTGAGAAAATCAGGTCCGAGTCTACCGGCGCCATCAACCAGGACGACTCGGCCAGTTCGGTGTCGAGTTGACCGGCGCCCCATCCGGCGTAGCCCACCACCATGCGCACGCCCGGATCGGGCGCGGTCTCGAGTGTGCGCCGTACCAGCGAACGTGAAGCGGACAGGTAGACGCCCGACACCACCTCCAGCGCTTCAGGATCCAGTTCAGGCTTTGCCGTGAGAATCCAGGCCCGCGTCGGCTCTACCGGTCCGCCGGTGAAGAGATGCATCTTGGGGTGAATGCTGAGCGGCTCGTCGGCCGTCACGATCGCCTGCGCCGGCTCGGGCATGCGACGGTTCAGCACCAGGCCAAACGCTCCGTGCGCGCCGTATTCCGCGAGCAGGACGACGGTCTTCGAGAAATGGGGATCGATCATCTGCGGCATCGACACCAGCAGCACTGGGGCGAGAGAGGCGTTCGCCATGGATCGATACTACTTCAAGGGCTTGGGGGCTTGGGGGCTTGGGGGCTTGGACTTGCGGCCAAGACCTCAAGACCCCAAGACCCCAAGCCGTCCTTTAGCCCACGCCACGGTGTCCTGCACCACGGGCGTCTGCGCGCTGTGGGCGGCGTTCTTGACATCGACAGCGATCCCAGGCTGCCAGGCGGCAGCATCACCGACGCGCTGCTTCAGATTATGTCTGCAATTCAGGGCGCAGGCTGGCGCGTCGTCTTCCCGCTGCCGAGCGCGACGACTTCTACGGTCACCTCGCGCATGACGCGCGGGCTGAATCCCAGCCGCGCGGCTGCTGCAGGGGAAATGTCGAGCACGCGCGCCGCCTGTGTGGGCCCGCGGTCGTTGATGCGCAGCACCACGCTCTTGTTGTTGGCGGTGCTTGTCACGCGGACCGTCGTTCCGAACGGCAGCGTCTTGTGCGCGGCGGTGAGCTTCGCTTTGTCGTAGATCTGGCCACTGGCCGTGACATGGCCGTTCAGCGCATCCGTATAGACGGCTGCCAAGCCAGTTTCTTTCTCAGCCGGCGTCGAAGGGGTCTGCGCCGAGCCAAAAGTTGAAGACAGGAGCAAAAAGGCGATGGCGAGTGGCGTGATTCTGGTCATGATTCTCCGGATCATGAATTTGATCCATGGCGTGAAATGCCCATGTCGGTCGTCAGGGACGCGACCAGCTGCTCGAGTTGGTCGGTATGCGGCACAGCGCCGTTTGGTGTGAGCCGGTCGACGACCACGGGCAGCAGACTCGACAGGGCGCTTGCAGCCTTCCCTTCGGTGACGCCAGCTGCCTGAGCGAGCTGCCGGACCCGATCGGATCCGAGCCCCCGTTGCAACTGCTCAGGCGAGATCGGCAGGTTCTGACCTGTACCGACCCAGGACGAAACCAGATTGCCGAGCCCATGGTGCTCGAAGCCCTTCACGATGCTCGATAGGCCCCCACCAGGTGTGTCGGTTGCGAGCATCTGCAGCACGTTCTGCATCAGGGCCAGGTTGCCACCCAGCCCCGGTGTAGAACCTGCCGTCAGCTTCGATACGATGTCGAACAATCCCACTTTGAACCCTCCTTATTGGCGCCGGGCCAGCAAGTCGCGGATCTCTTTGAGAAGGACGGCTTCATTCGATGGCGCGGGCGGCGCGGCCGGCGCCTCGGCCTGCTGTTTACGCGTGGCATTCATCCCCTTGATCAGCATGAACAGTGCGAACGCGACGATCAGAAAATTCACGATGGTGTTAATGAGCATGCCGTATCCGACCGTGACGGCACCGGTCTCCTTGGCGGCGGCGAGCGAGGCGTACGGACCCGCCGGGACACCGTCTTTGAGGAGCAGAAACATGTTCGACAAGTCGACGCCGCCGAGGCCCAGGCCGATGATCGGCATGAGCACATCGCCCACGAAGCTGGTCACGATGGCCCCGAACGCGGCGCCGATGATGATGCCCACGGCCATATCGACGACGTTGCCGCGCATGGCGAAAGCCTTGAATTCCTTCAACATGTCTGTCTCCTTGTGTGTCGGTGAAAAGTGATTAGAACTTAGCGGTGATGGCAGTGACGAAGGCGATGTCGTTCTTCTTGGTCGCGGCGGTCGGTGGCTTGCTCTTATACGTGTCGAGCAGGTCGATCGAGAGCTGAAGCCGATCCGAGATGCGGGTGCCGAGCCCGACCGAAAGAGTATAGAGCGCGTCGCCGAAGTCATTCGCCTTCCACAGCCCGCTGGCGGCGTGCTTGAACGACGCCGTCGGCGTCAACTGGAGCGCCAGCTTCTCCCCGGCACTGAGCGCGGCGCTCGTTCGGACCTCGACACCCGGGTTCTTCTCCGTAATGCTGCCGCCGCCGACGTCCACGACGAACTTGGCCTGGTCGGTGTTGACGACCTTGAATCCAATGCCGGCCGTTGGCGCGACGAGATAGTCGATGCGCTTGAATGTGTCGCGCAGATACTCCAACTGACCAAACACGAAGGTTCGGCTTGTGAGTGTGTACTCGTCCCGATAGCCGAGTGAGGTCCGGTCGACCACGACCGTGTTGTTCTGGTCACCACGCAAGTACAGCCCGGTCCACTTCATTAGGTTGCGCGCTGTGGGCGTGCGAGTGATGTCGAAAGCGACGTTGTAGTTCATGGTGTCGCTGTTGCCGCTCGTCATCGATACGCCCACGCCTGCCGTGCCGGTCCAGGTTTTGGGCGGCTCCGGCGGCGCCGCCGGTGCCGGAACCGGTGTCTGGGCCTGCACACGAGCCGCCACGAGCACACACGATAGCACCAGGAGACCGCTACCGATCCGTCTCACGACTGTTCTTCCGACGTTCGTCATTCATCCTCACAGGTGCCGAAGACCTCGCGCAGGATGTTTTCGTGAAGGCTTTCTTCGGATTGAAGCGCTTTGAGGGGCGCGCACAATTCCGCACCTGGCTTCAGCGCATCAAGGTGAATCATTGCCTGAATCACCTGCGGAAAACGAAGGGAGCGATCATGGTGGACATCGACAACCTTGCGCACGACGACCATCCCGAAATGCAGACGGCGCCGAGCGCTCACGTCGACGTCCAAGCCGCCTCGGACCAGGAACGGATCCTGATGGTGCTGGACTCGATTTCGGATACGTTACGAATTCCGCTCATGCTCCGGGATGGCGACGGGCAGTCCTACGAAGAGATCGCCGCACACCTCGGGATCGGACTGTCGGCGGTGAAGATGCGCATCAAACGGGCGCGTGAAGAGTTCCGGGCCGCTTTTGCCAACACCTCTGTTGCCAGCGTCACTAAGGACCAGGCATCGTGACGCCGGACACACCGCAACCAGACGCGGCAGAGTCCATCACCGACGGGGAGATGGGCGGACCGCTCCTGGAACTGCAGGACCTGTCGCTCGATGTCGGTGACCGACTGCGGCGGCGCGTTCGTGGCAGCATCAATCGCCGCGTGCTGGCGGGCGAACTCGTCGGCCTCGCGTGGACCGCGCCCCTGACGATCCTGCTCGAGTTTTTTTCGCGCCGCAAGCGAACTGTTCAACGGCAAACGGCGGACCTGACGATTCGACACGGACTTCCTATGCAGCAGCAGCTATCGCAGATTCTCCGCGGCCTTCAACAGATTATCGTCGAGGCGATTCCTCGCGTGATTGTCGGCGTGGTTGTGGCGGTGGCGTTGGTTCTCGTCGCCAAACTCGTCGAGCGCCTGCTCCGCGCGACCTTGGTGCGCATCCGGTTCGAGTCGCTGCTCGAGCAGGCAGGTGTCGACAAGGTGCTGCAGCGAATCGGGATCCGGGAGTCGCTCAGTCAGGTCCTGCCTCGTCTTGCGTACTTCCTGCTGCTGCTCCTCTTTGCGCGGACCGCGGCCGACAGCTTCGGTCTCGTCGCGATCTCCGAGGGGATCGCGGCGATGTTCGCCTACCTACCCAATGTCGCCGCTGCGGTGCTGCTGGTCGTCGTCGGGACCTCAGTGAGCCAATTCGCGGGCCGGACCGTGACCCTGGCCGCCGAAGAATCGGGGATCGAGTTCGCCAGGTCGCTCGGGAGCCTGGTGTCGGGGCTCATCCTGTTCATCGTCGGCATCATGGCGATTGGGCAGCCGCGATTCGATACCGACATGGTGAGAATCGTGACGGCGTGCATGCTGTCAGGTTTGGCGTTGGCATTCGGTCTATCGGTAGGGTTGGGCACCCGCGATATCACGCGCAACGTGATGGCGGGCTTTTACGCGCGCAAGGTCTTCAGCTCCGGCGACACGCTCGAGATCCGGGGGCAGCGAGGGGTCTTGAAGGCAATCATGGCGACGCAAACGCTGATTGAGCAGGAGGGCGGCCTGGTTTCAGTCGCCAACGCCGCGTTCCTCGATGAGACAATTCGCTGTCACCAGGACGAACCCGCGTGACGGCCGCCGTGCCGTTTCTCATGAACCGATCTGCCAGGTCTGTTTCTTGGGCGGGAGACGCGGATGCCAGCAATTTCCTTGCGGTGATCGACGCCGCGGCGGCCTCTCCTCACCACTACCAGCGCAGCAACTCAGAGCTTCACCGCTTTTTCACGCCGCGCAGTCTGGTCACATCCTGAAGGAGCGTTATCAGCGCCTTTCGCGAAGGCGGTGTCCATCGGCACCCCAGTCGGGCGAACAACGCGCTCGCCTCGTCTGCAGTGAGGGCGTGAACCTGCACGAGAAATCGCCGTGCTTCCGTTTGGAATCGCCGCCGCTCAGCTGAATCAGCGTCCTCGAGAAATGCCCTCAGCGCGGCCTCAGGCGTACCGTACTCCTCAACAAAGTCCTCATGCAGATAGCCAGAGAACATTCGCTCCAGTTCCGGAAACTCTGACGCCTTCATCGGTCGGCCTCGGGATACGACGTCAACACGTAGAAACGTTCCGCGCGCTCGTCCCATCGCAGTACGACCAGCGCATGAGTGCATGGAACCGGCGTTCGCCGGCCGCGAGACAACGATCTACCAATTGACTGCTGGTCTTGAGCAACGTATCGAAGGACCAGATTAGGACGGCGCCCTCGGCGGATCTGCCACGCCTTGAGCGCCTCGCCATCTGACGCAAGCGCCTCCCCGACTGCTCGTTCCGCTGTGGCGCGATCGGTATACGTCGATGCGGCCGAAATCTGCCGTTCTCGTTTCAAGCGATCCTGCAACTCAGCGTCCGATTTGCCGACGTGCCTCGCGAGAGTGTGACCACCCATCGACTCGTCAATCGACAGGTCGCGCTCACGACGCACCGCGGCGGAGCGCTCTTTCGGCTCGGTGTGCCGGATCGCAGGGGGCGGCGTCACCACGCTGGCCGGTGTCTGATCCTGACAGCCGGACGCCAGAACGGACAGCGGAATCAGCAGCGCCGCCAGAAGCGGCATCAAAACCCTCGCGATCATCCGACTCATCGCACACTCGTGCATCTGCAGCTCAAGGCGGCAAAACGGCCCGGGCAGCGCGGACAGGCCCGCACGGCACCCAACGCTCCGACGGGCACGGCCAACCGATCCTTCCTCCTTCAGCAGGTCGAGTGCGGTGACTATCAACCACCTCCAGCGCTTCAGGATCCAGTTCAGGCGTTGCTGTGAGAATCCAGGCCCGCGTCGGCTCTACCGGTCCGCCGGTGAAGAGATGCATCTTGGATACTACTTCAAGGGCTTGGGGACTTGGGGGCTTGGGGGCTTGGACTTGCGGCCAAAACCTCAAGGCCTCAAGACCCCAAGCCGTCCTTTAGCCCACGCCACTGCGTCCTCAACCACGGGCGTCTGCGCGCTGTGGGCGGCGTTCTTGACGCCGCGACCCGGGCGGTCGATCACCTCCGCCAGCGCCGCATCGCCGCTGTTGCCGATGACCGTCGCCAGGTTTCGACGCAGGCCGGCGAGCGACAAGTGGGTCATCGCGCTCCCCTTCACGAACTCGTGCAAATCTGCATCGCTGCGCTGCCACAGCTCGGCGGCGGAGGCGCCGTGCCTCGGCGTCGCCGACCACGCAGCATCAGCGGTCAACACAGGCGCGAGATTCCACGGGCAGACCTCCTGGCAGATGTCGCAGCCGTAAGCGTGATTGCCGAGGTGAGCCCGCTGCCCTTCCGGAATGGCGCCGTCCACTTCGATCGTCAGGTACGAGATGCACCTGGTCGCGTCGAGCACGTGCGCATCAACAATCGCACCTGTGGGACACGAGTCAATGCACAGCGTGCAGGCGCCGCACTGATCGGTCGCCGGCGCGTCAACATCAAGAGGCAGGCTGGTGGCAATGCCGCACAGGAACATGAACGAGCCTAGCTCGGGGTTAATGACGCAGCTGTTCTTGCCAATCCAACCCACGCCGGCATACTGCGCGTAGACCCGCTCCTGCACGTGGTGCTTATCGACAAAGATCGCGGTCTCGAACGGCGCGGCGTCCTGCTCGCGCATCCACGCCACCAGCCGCTCAAGGCGCTCGGCGAGGACGATGTGGTAGTCCTGCCCGCGAGCGTAGCGCGCCACCTGCACCGTGCCGGTGGGCCTTTGTCCCGACTCGTCGTTGCCGCCTCCCGACAGTGGCCTGGAGGCTGCCGACGGCCCTTCGGTATTGTAGATAGCTCCCGCCACGATCACCGAGCGAGCGCCCGGCAGGAAGTTCCGAATGTCGGAGCGAGTCTGGGATGACTTGTGGAGGTAAATCATGTCGCCCGCGTAGCCGCGAGCGAGCCACTCAGCCAGGAACTGCAGTTCCGGCAGCGTCGTCGCAGGCGCCACCCCACAGACCTCGAAGCCGAGCGAGAGGGCGTGGCGTTTGACGTCCCTCGACTGAATCGTCACCTGCCCCTCCCGCCCTGCCCGCCCTACTTGCCCTTCTTGACCAGCTGGCGCAGCACGTACGGCAGGATGCCGCCGTGCGAGAACGCCACCAGTTCCTCCGGCGTGTCGATGCGGGCCACCGCCGAGAACGTCTTGGTCGAACCGTCCTCGGCCGTCGCCGTCACCGTCACGTCAGCGCGCGGCTTGAGTGCGGCGCCCGCACCGGCGAATGCGAAGGTCTCGAGCCCCGTCAGGCCGACCGTCTTCGCGTTCTGGCCGTCCTTGAACTGCAGCGGCAGCACGCCCATGTTCACGAGGTTGCTGCGGTGAATGCGCTCGTAGCTCTCGGCGACCACCGCCTTCACGCCGAGCAGCATGGTGCCCTTGGCCGCCCAGTCGCGCGACGAGCCGGAACCGTACTCCTTGCCGGCGATCACCACCAGCGGCACGCCGGCCGCCTGGTACTTCATCGAGGCGTCGTAGATCGGCATCACGTCGCCACCGGGTAGATAGGCAGTCACACCGCCCTCGATACCCGGCACCATCTGGTTCTTGATGCGGGTGTTGGCGAACGTGCCGCGCATCATCACCTCGTGGTTTCCGCGGCGTGCGCCATACGAATTGAAGTCCGCCGGAGCCACGCCGTGCTCGATCAGATACTTGCCTGCCGGGCTGTTGGCCTTGATGCTGCCGGCCGGCGAGATGTGATCGGTCGTGATGCTGTCGCCAAGCACGGCGAGCGCGCGGGCGCCGGCGATGTCCGACGGCGGCGCCGGCGTCATCGACAGGTTCTCGAGGAAGGGCGGCTTGCGGATGTAAGTGGAGTCGGCTTCCCAGGCAAAGCGGTCGCCGGTCGGGACCGGCAGGTTCTGCCAGCGCTCCTGCCCGTCGAATACGTTCGCGTACTGCTGGCGGTACGCTTCCGACGTCACGCTGTGAAGCATGGCCGCCTGGATCTCTTTCTCCGTTGGCCACACGTCCTTCAAGTACACGGGCTTGCCGTCCTTGCCGGTGCCGAGCGGTTCGGTCGTGATGTCGATCGTCATCGACCCTGCCAGCGCATAGGCGACCACGAGCGGCGGCGACGCCAGGTAGTTGGCACGCACTTCCTGCTGAATACGGCCCTCGAAGTTCCGATTGCCGCTCAACACTGATGCCACCACCAGGCCACGTTCGATGATCTCGGCTGAGACCTCCTCCGGCAGTGGCCCGCTGTTGCCGATGCACGTGGTGCAACCATAGCCAACCAGGTTGAATCCGATCTGATCCAGGAAGATGTCGAGGCCGGCCTTCTTCAGGTAGTCGGTCACGACCTTGGAACCGGGCGCGAGGCTGGTTTTTACCCACGGCTTGCGCGTGAGTCCCCGTTCCACCGCCTTCTTGGCGACGAGGCCGGCGCCAATCATGACGCTCGGGTTCGAGGTGTTGGTGCAACTGGTGATGGCGGCGATCACGACGGAGCCGTGTTCAAGCTGTGTGGCCGTCGCCACTGCCGCTTGCCCTGAGCCTGTCGAATGGGTGCCACCAGAGTTGGCGACGGCCTTGACACCCTTCTTCAGTTCTTCGAGCGAACCGGCGAACGAGCCCTTCGCGTTCGACAGTGACACGCGGTCCTGCGGACGACGGGGACCGGCGAGGCTGGGTACGATGCTCGCCAGGTCGAGTTCCATCGTTTCGGTGTACACCGCATCCGGCGAATCGGCGGTACGGAACAGTCCCTGCGCGCGGGCGTAGGTCTCGACCAACTCCACCTGCGACGCCTCGCGGCCGGTCAGGCGCAAGTACTCCAGGGTCATGTCGTCGATCGGGAAGATGGCGACGGTGGCGCCGTACTCCGGGCACATGTTGCCCAGCGTGACGCGATCGGCAATCGTCAAGTGCGCCAGTCCTGGCCCATAGAACTCGACGAATTTGCCGACTACGCCGCGCTTGCGCAGCGCCTCGGTGATCGTCAGCACGAGATCGGTCGCGGTGGCGCCCTCGGGCAACTGGCCCGACAGCCGGTAGCCGAGCACCGGCGGAATCAACATCGAGCTGGGCTGGCCGAGCATGGCTGCTTCCGCTTCAATGCCGCCCACGCCCCAACCCACGACACCCAGGCCGTTGACCATCGTGGTGTGCGAGTCGGTACCGAAGACCGTGTCGGGATAGGCGACAGCAGTGCCGTTCACGTCGTCGCGACACACCACCCGCGCGAGGTACTCGATGTTCACCTGGTGCACGATGCCGGTTTCGGGCGGAACGACGCGGAAGTTGCGGAAGCCGGTCTGGCCCCAGCGCAGGAATACATACCGCTCGCGGTTGCGGTGATATTCCAGGTCCGCGTTGAGGTCTTTCGCGTCCATGGTGCCGAAGTGATCGACCTGCACCGAGTGGTCGATCACCAGCTCTACGGGCTGCAGCGGGTTTACCTTCTGCGGGTCGCCGCCGAGCGCGACGATGCCGTCGCGCATGGCCGCGAGGTCTACCACGCACGGCACGCCGGTGAAGTCCTGCAGCAGCACGCGGGCCGGCATGAACGACAGTTCCTTCTCGCAGATCGTCTTCGGATCCCACGAGGCCAGCGCTTTGATGTCAGCCGTCTTCACAAAGCCGTTGTCTTCGCGGCGCAGCAGGTTCTCGAGCAGGATCTTGAGGGAGTACGGCAAGCGGGCCACGTTCGGGAACCCGGCCTTTTCGAGTGCGGGCAAGCTGTAGATGCTCACCGTCTCGGCGCCGACGGACAATGGGGTGCGGGTCTTGAAACTATCGAGGCTTGGCATGATGGCGACTGGCTCCTGGGCTATAACCTGCCAATCTTATCAAGGAACGCGCGCACGACGACGGCGGGGTCTTGCTTCTCGCCGTCGACGGCGAAGTTCATGCGGCGCATGTCCGGGGCCGAAAGCCGGCCGGCCAGGCCGCGAATGGCGGCGGCGGCGGCCGGATACTGCAACAGGACCGAGGCGCGCGCGACCGGCGCCGCGTCGTAAACCGGAAAATAGCGGCGGTCGTCTTCGAGCACGGTCAGTCCGAGGGCGTCAATCAAGCCGCTGGTCGCATCCCCAGCCGTGACGTCGATCTCCCCGGCCGCCAGCGCCCGGTAGATCAGGTTCAGGTCCATCACCCGAGGCGCGGCGGCGAACGTCAATCCGTAGGCGGCGCTCAGCCCCTTGAACCCATCGGGCCGCTCCAGAAACTCGTAGCCGAATCCGGCCTTCCACGCGGCGTCTGCCGTCAACTCACTGACCTTCGTCATGCCTCGCCGCTTCGCGTCATCCCCGCGCACGAGAATGGCAAACGTGTTGTTGAACCCAAGACGCGGCATCACGGTCACGCCGATTGCCGCGTACCGATCGCGCACCGTGGCGTACACGGCGTCGGGATCCGCCGATGGCGGTTCATTGAAAATCGCGGTCAACGACGTGCCGGTGTACTCAACATACAGGTCGATGCCGCCACTGAGCAGCGCCTCGTGCGCAATCGCGGTACCGCCGAGATTCAATCGTCGCTCGACCTTGAGTCCGGCCTGGCGCTCGATCACCTGCGCCATCAACTCGCCGAGCACCACCTGCTCGGTGAAGTTCTTCGAGCCAATCACGAGGTCGGCACGACCCGCGGAGGCTCGGCCGGACACACCGACGATCACCGCGATCAGCACCACTGCGGCCAGGACAGCCGCGTGCCGACGCGATCGGCGGCGAGGATTCGCGAGGTGGCCCGCGGCGGCGAGGGCGGCGTCGGCACCAAGAGCCAGGATCGCTGCCGGCAGCGCGCCGGCGAGAATGACCGTCGGATCAACCATGGCCAGGCCGCGGAAGATATAGTCGCCCAACCCGCCCGCCCCGATGGCGGAGGCGATGGTCGCGGTGCCCACGCCAATCACCACGGCAACCCGCAGGCCCGACACGATCGACGGCAGCGCGAGCGGCCACTCCACCTGCCGCAAGACCTGGCGCGGCGTCAGGCCCATGGCAACCGCGCACTCCACCACCGCGAGCGGCACGGCCTGCAGGCCGGTAATGGTGCTGCGAAGAATCGGCAGCACCGCATAGACGGTAAGCGCCACCAGCGCCGTGCGCGTGCCAATGCCGCCGATGAACGGCAGCGGGATCAGGAATCCGAACAGGGCCAGGCTTGGAATGGTCTGCGCCAAGTTCGCGAGGCCAACAATCGGCCGCGACCACGACGGGCGCCGGGCCGCGACGATGCCCAGCGGAATGCCGATCGCCGCCGCGATGGCAGTCGAGGCCGCGACCAGCACAACGTGCTCGCCAAGCCGGGTGGCCAGCTCGGCGCGGTGCGACGCGATGAACGTGAGCAGCTCGTTCACAACATCACCATCAACGCGCGCACGCGCGGATCTTCACTAGCCCTTACGGTGGCTGGCGTGTCGCAGGCAATCAGCTGCCCATCGTGCAGCACGGCAATCTGATCCGCCAGCGCACACGCCTCCGCCATGTCGTGCGTCACCAGGATCACCGATCGCTGCAGCGTCCGTTGCACGCGTTGGAACTCCGCGTGCAACTCGCCCTTGGTAATGGGATCGAGCGCGCCGAACGGCTCGTCCATCAGCAGCAGCGGAGGATCGGCCGCCAGCGCGCGCGCCAGGCCGGCTCGCTGACGTTGCCCTCCCGACAATTCATCCGGCCACCGTTGACGAAAGACGTCCGGGTCCAGACCCACCAGCGCCAGCAGTTCATCCACGCGGGCCGCGACGCGGTCGCGCGACCAGCCGAGCAATCGCGGAACGGTCGCGATGTTGTCGGCGACCGTCACGTGGGGAAAGAGACCGGCATCCTGAATGACGTAACCAGTGCGTCGGCGCAGGGCAATCGGATCCCACTCCCGTGTGTTCTTGCCGTCCACCAGCACGTCGCCACTGTCAGGATCGAGCAGGCGGTTCACGAGCCGGAGTAGCGTCGTCTTACCCGATCCACTGCGACCGACCAGCGCCACGGTCTGCCCCGTCTGCACCGACACGGTGACGTGATGCAACACGGCCCGCCCACCACGACTCGCAGAGACATCCGCGAACTGGACGGCAGGCTGGTTCATGGCTGCTACAGGCTGAGAAAGAGGTGGACGGCCAGCGTCGGAAACAGGCGCACCTTATTCTCAAAATCGATGCCGCCGCGCCGCATATTAGCCCGCAGCTCGCCGCGCAGACCGAACGAGCGAGCCGTGCCCGAGCCGCCGCGGATCCAGTACCGCGCGCCAACACCGCCGTAGTAGATCTGACCCGTCTCGACCAAAGTCCGCTCTTCGTGAAGCTGACGCAGGTAGCCACCTCCGCCAATCATGAACGGACGTAGTCGCGAACCCAGCCGCACCGGCACATGCCACATCACGGCGCCGTCGAAGAAATACTGTTGCAACTCTTCGCCTTCAAGCTGCTGGCCCGCCCCTTCGGTGTCCTGGGTGATCGCGATACCCACACGCGGCATGCCAAATGCCCCGCCACCCTCGATGAGCAGCCGTGGCGTCAGGGTAAATCCCAGCCGAACGCTGGCGCTCGCGACCGAGCCGACCCTGGAACTGGTCGAAAACAGGGTGAACGGCGGCGGCGTAACGCCAACGGCGTTGGTGCGCAACTGCGCGCTGGCGTCACCAAGCGGGTAGCTGCCGGACCACACCAGGCCGCCTTCCACTACGACACGATGGGCCTGAAGCGCCGGAGCCTCCTGCGCGTGTGCCGGCCGAGCCAGCATTAGCATCAAGCACCCCAAGCACCAGAGCACCCTGGGCGCCATCATTTGGCCAGAACCTTAATTTCGATCGGCGCCGAGGATCCGCCGCGCGGCGCCACCACCATTCGCGGCGCGTAGGTGACGCGGAAATCGACGTCGATCGTGGTCGAAAAGAAGCTGTCAACCTCGGCGTCATCAAGCGGCTCGACCCTCAGGATGTACGGTCCGGGCTCAAGGCGCGCGATCGCAAAATCGCCGTTCGCATTCAAGGCAAAGTTCGCAACCACGGCGCCGGTTTCGGGATTGAGCGCGACGACATGCGCACCGAGCAGGCCGCGGCCGTTTTTCGTGACGCGGCCGGTCACGCCGCCGGTGGACGTCAGCTGGTTGCTGGCCGGATAGAGATCCGAGATGCCGGCAATGTCGTCGGCCTGCAGCACGCGATCGGCGATCGTGCCGGCGGACATGGCAATCGGGAACATGATGGCGCCCGACGCAATCACCCTGCGGCCACCGGTCCCGGTCAGTTCGGTTTCACCGAGCGCAGAGTGGCTTAAGCCGAGCAGGTGTCCAAGTTCGTGAAGCGCAACCGACTCGAGATCGACGCGGCCCGGCGTGCCCTGCGCCGAGACCGACCACGCAAAGCGCGAATTGAAGAAGACATCGGCTTCGAGAATCGCCCCATTGGTAGTGTCGATCAGGAAGCTGGTCGCGCCGAGTACACGATCGAGGTCGGGCCGATCGAGAAACCCGAGTGTCGTCCGGGCATCGACCAGGCCGGGTGGCGCCGACGTCATGCCCTGAAACTCGAAGCGCGCCGTGGCAGAAGGCACGGCCTGCCAGGACGCCGTGGCGCGCGCCACGGCGTCCCGAAGATCACCGGCCGAAACACTCCCTGCGTCCGCGTCAGACACGAAATAACGGATCGGCGCGCGCCACGTGACGTCAACCACGCGGCCATCGACCGCCGTCCCGAGCTTGAGATATGCCGAGACCGGAACTGAAGACGCCGCCATGACGAGCGCGGCGAGCAGCACCCCGGCGAATCGTCTCATCGGGCCACGTCCTTCACGGCCTGCACGGCGCTTTCAAAGGCAGTCAGCGACACGGGTTTGCGCCGGGCATCGCCGCGGACAATTGGACGACCCGCCGCCTCGACTGCCGGCGGTGTCACAAGGGCGGCCCCCGAGGAGTCGTCGCGCAGCACACGGTAAATCCCCTGAGTGAACCCGGTCGTCACCGGCAGCCGCGGGCCACGGGCGGTGAGAAACAACACCGCAAGGTCGCCGCGCGCGAACGAGGGGGCGCCAGGCATGACATTGAGATACCGGCCGATCTGGCCGCCTGGGACGGTCAGCGTCAGTTCGGCGGCCACAGTGCCCTTCAGCCCCTTGATCACCTCCACCGTCACCAGACTCTCGATGCTGCGGCGATCGTCGCTCCATTGACCACGCACGTCGGTCACCCGCGCGTAGATCACGCTGGACGACTGGCGGACGAGTTCTTCGAAGCTGAGGGGGGCGACGGTCACGGCCTGGGCGGGCATGACAGCCAGCGCGAACAGGCCACAGATTAGGCACAGATTGGCCACTGAGGGCAGAGTGGTGAACAGGCTACGACGCATCCGCCGAGTGTACGACATCGAGCACCGCGTCAGCGGCACGCTCGCTGGCGCCAGGTCCGCCGAGTTGGCGGCGCACGTCAGCAAGGGCGTCGACCATTCGCTGCCGGTAATCGGGCTCGTTCAAAAGACGGATGGTCTCGGCTGCGACGGCCTCAGCCGTGCACTCATCCTGAATCAGTTCACGCACAATGCGCTTGCCAGCAATCAGGTTCACCATGGCGTACATGTCAACGCGGGCCATGCGCTTGCCCAACCGATAGGTCAGCGGCGACAGCTTGTAGAGCACCACCATCGGTCTGCCGTGCAGCGCGGTCTGCACCGTGGCCGTGCCCGAGGCCGTGACCACCGCGTCGGCGGCCTGCAACACGTCATCAGTCCGTCCTTCGACAATGCGCAACGTGAGTGAGGGGATGCCGAAACCCTCGAACAGACGATCGGAAAGATTGGGCGCGCGGGCAACGATGAACTGCGTGCCCGGTAGCTGAGCGGCAATCATGGGCGCCGCAGCCGCCATCACCGGCGCGAGCCGCTCCAGTTCGTTGGTGCGACTGCCGGGCAACAACGCGACCACGGGCCTGGCCGCATCGAGCTTCAGTCGCCCCAGTAACTGTTCGCGCGACTGTTCGGGCGTGACGAGATCGATCAGGGGATGGCCGACGAAGCGCACGTCGATGCCCTCGCGCTGGTAGATCGCTTCCTCGAACGGGAAAATTGGCAGCACCCGATCGACCAGCTTCTTCATGGTCTTGATGCGACCGGCGCGCCACGCCCACAGCTGTGGGCTGACGTAATAGATCACCGGCACGCCCAGTCTCTTGATGGCGCGCATCAGGCGGAAGTTGAAGTCGGGGTAGTCGATCACGACCAGCGCATGCGGCTTGCGCTTGCGCGCGACCTCGGCCAGCAGCCGCAGGGTGCGCCAGGAGCGCGGCAGCACGGCCAGCGCTTCCGTGAGCCCGGTCACTGACAGGCCATGGAAGTCGGCGACCAGCTCACCACCGGCGCCCTTCAGGCGCTCGCCGCCAAGGCCAAACACCTCGATGTCAGGCTCGCGGCGGCGCAAAGCCGCGACCAGCGCGCCGGCGTACAAATCGCCCGACGGCTCGCCGCACGAAATCATCAGGCGTGTCACTGGGGCTTGGCGGGCGCCCGGCGCTGAAAGTCCACCGACAGCAAGTCAACGTTCTCGATCGGAATGCGCTCGTAGTCGCCGAAGCCGACGCCCTTCAGGTCCTTGACAAAGGCATCGGCGTTGCCGACCAGCACCACCGACAACTGGGCGGGACGAATGAACCACCGGGCCACGCGCTGGATCTCATCAGGCGTCACGCGCAGGATCCGTTCGCGATACTTCGGCAGGTCATCGACCGGCAATTCGTAAAACAACTGGTTCAGCACTTGCGTCGCAATGGCATCGGGTACCTCCAGCGTCAGCGGGAAGTGCCCGACCATGTAGTCCTGCGCCCCAGACAGTTCTTCGTCGAACACCCGCTCCCGCTGCAAGCGTGAGAACTCGTCGACGACAATCCGCAGGGCTTCGGCGGTGTTCGACGTCTGCGTATCGGTTTCGGCAATCACGGCGCCGCCCATCTTGAAAGTGTCGAGATCCGCGGAAGCACCGTAGGTCAGCTGCCGCTGCGAGCGCAGCACTTGCTGCAGCCGGTTGGCGCCTTCGCCGCCGAGAATCTTCACCGCCTGGTCAACCGCCTCGTAATCGTTGTGCTTGCGCGGTATGGCGATGTGGCCGACGCGAATCTCGGTCTGGACGGCATCCTTCTTGTCGATCACGATCACCCGCTTGGTGGGCTGGGGCGGCTCAGTGGCGGTCTGCTCCGGCACCACGCCCGGCTGCCACGCGCCGAAGTACTTCTCGAGGCCGACCATGGCCTCGGCCGCTCCGATGTCGCCGACCACTGCGATCAGGGCGTTGTTCGGGACGAAGTATTTCTTGTGGAAGTCGACGAAGTCGGCGCGGGTGAGCGAGGCCAGCGAGGCGGCGGTGCCGGCGCCGGGCATGCCGTAGGGGTGAAACCCGTAGATCAGACGATCGATTACCTGACCGGCGACCGCTTCGGGATCTTCCGCCGAGACCTTCAACGCCGACAGGGCCTGCTGCCGCTGCCGCTCGACTTCCTCTTGTGCGAAAGTCGGCCTCTGCGCCACGTCCGCAATCAACTCCAGGGCAAGGTCGTAGCTGTCTTTCATCACGACGGCGTTGACGTAGCTGAGGTCGCTGCCGGCGCCGGTGCCCAGGACGCCGCCGACGAAGTCGATGGTATCGGCAATCTGTTCCGCCGTCCGGTTGCCGGCGCCCTGATCCAGCAGCGTGGCCGTCAGCTTGGCCATGCCGTGCTTGTCCTTCGGGTCCTGCGCGGCACCGGCGCGGATGATCATGCGGACGCTGATCGACGGCTGCTCGTTGTGGTTGACGAGCACCACCTGCAGTCCATTGGCCAGCTTGCGAATCTCATAGGGCGGAAACACCACCGGCCGGGCGGGCAGCGGCCGCGGCGGCCCCTCGCGGGGCCAGTTGTTGACACGGGAACCTTGCGCCGAAGACTGCCGCATTACCGGTTTGCCAGGCACCGCCTGCGCTGCGACCAGGCCCGTGAGGACCGCAAACACGCCGAGAGTGACGATAGCCTTCACCCTCATTTCGCCACCTCGTTGATTCCGCCCTTAGGCATGATGCGCATCACCATCCGGCGTTCCGGCACGAAATATTGCTGCGCCGCGCGTTTGACATCGCCGATCGACACTTTCAGGAAGGTGTCGAACTCGCCATCGGCACTCGCCATGTCCTTCTGAATCACTTCGGCGTGACCCATCTGCGAGGCCTTATCCTTGATCGACAGCCGGCTCAGAATGTAATCGCGCGAGAACTGGTTCTTGGCGCGCTGCAGCTCGCGGTCGGTGATCCCCTCGGCCTTGAGCTTGTCGAACTCCGCGATCAGCGCCTTCTCCACTTCATCAGGCGACTTGCCGGGGTTGACCAGCGCGACCGCATAGAAAATTCCCGGATCCTCGAGAAAGCTGCTGCTGCCGAAGGCCGTCAGCGCGAGGCCGGTCTCGTAAACCAGCTTCCGGTAAATGCGCGACGTCTGACCATCGGACAGCGTCTTCGACATCACGAACATGGGGTACGAATCAGGATGACCGTTGTAGGGTGCCTGGTAGGCGATCACGACCGCCGGCAACGGCCACGGTTGCTCGAGGTTGACGCGCCGTTCCTTGGTGTGGACTGGCTCCTTGGGAATGTCGCGGGGCACCGGCGTTGAGGATTTCGGGATGCGGGCGAAATACTGGTTCACCAGGCTGATGACGTTGTCGGTGTCAAAGTCGCCGGCGATCAACAGGGTCGCGTTGTCGGGCACATAGTAGGTGTTGTAAAAGTCGCGCACATCATCGACGGTCGCGGCATTCAGATCGTTCATGCTGCCGATCACCGGATGCTTGTAGGGATGCGCATCGAAGGCGTGAAAGGTGATTAGCTCGTTCAGCAGGCCGAACGGCGGGTTCTCAATGCGCATGCGGCGCTCTTCCTTGACCACCTCGCGCTCGGCCACGAACATCTTCTCGTCAACCCGCAGGGTCGCCATCCGGTCGGCTTCCATCCAGAGCGCCAGCGGCAGGTACTGCGCCGGGATCGACTGCCAGAACACGGTGGTGTCTTCGTTGGTGTAGGCGTTGGCCTGGCCGCCGACCGACGCGATGATCGAAGTGTGCTGTTCAGGCTCGACGTTCTTCGAGCCCTTGAACATCATGTGCTCGAAGAAGTGCGCGAACCCGGTGCGGCCCGGCTTCTCGTTCTTCGAACCGACGTGATACCAAAGCTCGACGTGCACGATCGGCGTTGACTTGTCCTGGTGCAGGACCACGACCATGCCGTTGGGCAGAACCAAGCGCTGGTACTCGAGCTTCGGCGGACGGACGGCGGCATAGAGAGGCGCCAGCCAGACCAACACGCCGACCGTGATCAACCCGAGCATCGCCAACGACAGTCTGCGCATTTAAGTGTCCGTTTCTTCCAATCGCTGCAGGCGCGCGTCTAAGTCGCGTAGCTGCCGCCTCATTTCCGGCAAGTTTCTGACGACGACATGCGCCCGCCGCCACTCATGGGTCGGCATCATCGGGTAGCCCGACATGTAGCCGTCGGCGTCGATTGACCCGGTGACCCCGGTCTTCGCCGCCAGCTTGACGCGGTCCCCAATCGTCAGGTGCCCGCTGATACCCGCCTGCCCGCCGAACATCACTCGCTCGCCGACCACCGTGCTGCCGGCAATCCCGACCTGCGCGGCCAACAGCGAGTGCTGGCCGACCACTACACCGTGGGCGATCTGCACCAGGTTGTCGATCTTGGTGCCCGCCTTGATGCGGGTTTCGCCAACCGCTGGGCGGTCAATGGTCGTGTTCGCGCCAATTTCCACATCGTCTTCGATGACGACCGGACCAATTTGCGGAATCTTCTCGTGAGATCCGTCCGGGCGTTGCGCGAAGCCGTAGCCGTCGCTGCCAATCACCGCCCCGTTCTGGACCACCACGCGGGCCCCCAACGTGCAGCGCTCGCGAATTGAGACGTGCGCGTGCAGCAGGCAGTCGGGGCCAATCACAGCGTCGTCGCCGATCACCACGTGGGGATGAATGATGGTGCCGGCGCCCACGCGAACACCGGCGCCAATCACCGCCAACGGCGCCACCGAGACGCTGGGGTCGAGCGTGGCCGTGGGCGAGACGACGGCGGTAGGGTGAACGCCGGGGGCCGGACGTCGATCCGGCGACAGCGCCTGCAACGCCCTGGCAAAGGTCAGGTAGGGCGTGGCACTGCGAACGATCGCACAGGGCGCATTGACCAGCTGCGCGTCAGCGATCACGGCACTCGCCTGTGTCGTCGTCAGCGCGGCCGCATACTTCGAGTTGGCGAGAAAGGTGATGTCGCCAGGCCCCGCAGCCCCGATGGTGGCAACCCGATGAATGTCGATGCCGGAATCGCCCTCGACGGGGCATTCCAATCGCCGAGCCAGCTCGCCGAGGGTCACAGCATCGAGAATATCACGCGCTCGTCGTCGCCATCTGCTCCACGAAGCGGGCCAGCTTCGGCATGTGGAGGCGATCGGCCACGTCGTGAATCACGCGATGACGGTCCTCGGCACCGAGAACAAACGCGCCGCGCAGGTCGGTGAGCGCCGTGCTCGGCTCGACTTTCCACTGCACTTCAGTCAGGCCATTCCGGGCGCCGCGCCAGGACAGGAAATGACCGACGACGGTAAAGGTGAAGAGATAGCCAAGCACATTTGGACCGGGCACGAACGCCACCGGCGCCGATGCGATCAAGCCCAGGGAGTGAACGGCCAGCAGCCGAACGTGGCGGTCGGCCTCCCGCTTTAGCGAAGCGCGCATCATTGCCTCGGCTTCCTGCGGATTCATCGCGGCGTCAATGTGCAAGGTGGCGGCGTCGGCCGAGCGCAGGTGCCACAGCAGTCGCTGCTCGGCGATCCGCTCCGCGATCCAGCTCAAGGATCGCTTCTGCATACGGCCGAGAAACGTCTGCGGCTGGTCGGGCGCCGCCTGGTGCCGTGCCTGTTCCGCTTCTTTCAGTTGCGTCTGGAAGCGCACCCGCAAGCGGCCAAAGAAGCCAACGCCTTCAGGCGACTCAGTCGGCGAATCATCGTCCGGCGCCTCGTAGTACGACTCGAAGCGGTCCGTGCCGATGGGCACGAGATACACATCCATTAGTGTTTAGGACGTCGAATTCGGCGCGGAGTTCGCTCCGGCTCAGCCGGAATGGCGGGCTTGCCGGCCTGTTCCCAGGCGCCGATGATCATCGCCGCGACTGCCGAGATGGAGTCGTTCAGCCGCCGCTCAAGCGTCGGCAGCGTGCCCTTTGCAAACATGTCGAAATAGCCGTCGTCGTAGAACTCGCGGCCGTCCGCGGCTTTCAGGTCAGCCTCCAGCACGTTGGCTGCCGCACGATTGCTGGCCAGCAGGACGTCAAACATGAAGTCGCGGGGATTGCTGACCGGCTTGACCGCGGCGGGCGCAATCGCCAGGCGAGTGCGGTTGCGGTCGAAGAGTTCAGACTCCCAGCGCGAGTGCAGCCCCTCTTGCCCGGTCACCTGGCCGTTGTAGTTCACGACCGCGTGCAGCGGCACGTGACCGTCTGACACGTAGTGCGCCAACACTGCCGCGTGCAGAACAATGTTGTCGACGGCGTAACCGGGAGCGGGCTGCCGATTCAACGACTCGAACTCACGCTGGAGATTGCCGTAGAATTCGGCGGTCCGCCACGGTAGCAGGCCCTGCGTGTGGACGACATCCTTGCCGAATTTCTGTACCGCTAACGAATAATCGCGCGGCAGGGCTTCAAATGGATAGGGGCCGAAGGCCTCGAAGTCGAGATCGAGAAAATGATTGGGCGGCTCGGCATCCCAGCCGACATTGCGCCACAGGTCAGGATCAACCGAACGCTCGATGATGAAGGCACGACGCTTCTCGAAGAGCGGCTTCAGCTCTGGCGGCAGCAACTCGACCATGCGGTCGACGATGAACTTGTGCGCTTCGAAGCCCCACGCCGTCGCGGAGCCGGGCAGCGCGACCGTCGCAGCAAGCAGGAATGCGGCAACTCGCATGCCTCATTGTACTCACTGAATGTCTTCACTGAATCTTGGTGGCTGACCAGCCATACGCTCCGGCGTTCGCGTAGCGGTAATCGTTGATCCACACCGTAGGTGGTGATGTGTGGCGATCGACCTGCACGAACGGGAAACGCGACCACCGCAAGAAGGCCTGCGCGCGGGGCGACTGGAGGGCCTGCTGCGCGTCGGGATGGTCGAGCCCCTTCGGCATGCCGAATCCGGCGGGCCGGAAGTGAGGGCGCGGTTCAAACCACAGGTGTCCCTTCTCGTAGCGATCGCCGACGTCGACAACCACTTCCCGACTGAACGGATCGACAGCAACCGGCGTGACCATGAACCGCGTGTCGGCAGGCCGTCCTGCTCGTTGCAGGTCGTCTCGCACGGTGGCGCGGGCGACCAGGTTCGACGCGAGCATGGCAAGAACGTAAAGCACGGACAGTGTCACGGCAATGCGCGCCGGACGGCTGGGGTTTGCACGCCCCTTCCCGTCACGACGGTGTGATGCCCACCAGCCAAGCCCCAAGGCAAGGTAAAGCCAGGGATCGACAATGAACAGCGCATCGCCGTAGAACCACTGTCCGGTGAAGGGCATCAACAGCCGCACACCGTAGCTGTTCATCAGGTCCATGAACACATGCAACAGCACGCCCAGGTATGAGAGCAGCAGGAGCTCCACCGCGAGGGCAGGGGGCGGGGCGGCCGCACGTTTCTGGAGGACCAGGCGGTCGTAGGCCAGCATCGCGCCGGTGAGTGCAATCGGCAGCGTCGCCTGGGCGAGCACCCCGTGAGTCCAGCCTCGGCGAAACGACATGGCCAACGCATTGGTCACGAAGACCGCCACGTCGAGGTCGGGGAGGTTGTTGGCAATAATCAGCGTGCTCATGCCAAGGGTGGTGCGTCTCGCGAGACCGGCCTTGCCGATCGCCGCGCCCACCAGCGAGTGGCACAGGTTATCCACGCCGAGCCAGGAAGGCCTTCGCCGCTTCGTCGCGCAGGTCCTTGCGCAGCACCTTGCCGACGTTGGTCTTCGGCAAATCATCGCGGAACACCACGAGGCGCGGCACCTTGTAATTGGTCAGCGTCTTCTTGCAGTGCTGGCGAATGTCGTCTTCTGTCAGGGCGGGATCGCGCTTGGTGACAAACGCCACCACGATCTCGCCCACTTCATCATCGGGCACGCCCACGACCGCGGTGTCGATCACGCCGGGGTGCTCAGCAATGGTGGCCTCCACTTCGTTTGGGTAGACGTTGAAGCCACTGACGAGAATCATGTCCTTCTTGCGGTCGACGATCTGGATGTAGCCCTCGTCGTCCATCTGCGCAATGTCGCCGGTGGCCAGCCAGCCGTCGTGAAGCGCGCGCGCGGTCTCGTCGGGCCGCTGCCAGTAGCCTTGCATCACCTGCGGGCCCTTGACCCACAACTCGCCCACCTCGCCAAACGGCACGTCGTTGCCTTGCGCGTCAACGAATTTCACGTCGGTGCCGGGAATTGGGACGCCGATCGCCGCGCGCTTCGGCCGCTGGAACGGATTGAGCGTGGCGACCGGAGAGGTTTCGGTGAGGCCGTAGCCCTGGTAGATCGGCGTCTTGGTCATCGCCTCCCAGCGCTCGCCGATCACCGGCACCAGCGCCATGCCGCCGGCCACTGACCCGCGCAGTTTCCAATCGGTGCGCGCCTTGAACCACTCTTCGTGCATCAAGCCCGCGAACAACGTGTTGACGCCGGTGAACCAGGTCACCGGTTCATTCAGCATCACGTTCTTCAAGTTGGTGAGCGGCCGCGGGCTCGGCGCCAGGATGTTACGGCCACCGGCAACGAAGAAAATCATCAGGTTCGCCGTGAACGCGAAGATGTGGTACAGCGGCAGCGCGGTCAGCATCACCTCGTCGCCGAGGCGAAGGAAGGGCTTCCACATTTCAAGGCTTTGGGTCGTGTTCGCCACGAGGTTGCCATGCGACAGCACGGCGCCCTTGGCGACCCCGGTCGTGCCGCCCGTGTATTGCAGCGCGGCAATGCTGTTGTGATCCAGCGACTGCGCATACAGCTTCGGGTCTGCTCCCGCGCCAATCCGATCGGCGCCGGCAGCGAGCGCCCGCGGAAACGTGGTGTGGGCAAACGTAATGGGCGGCACCATCTTCTTCACGTACTTTTGCACCGCGCCAATCAGCAGCCGCTTCAACGGCGACAGGAGATCGGCGATCGAGACTACGACGATGGTCTTGAGGGCGGTCTTGGGGAGGACCTCGGCCACCTTGGTGGCGAAGAGGTCGATCACGATCAAACCCGTCGCGCCGCTGTCCGAGAACTGGTGCACCATCTCTGCGGTCGTGTAGAGCGGATTGGTGTTCACCATGATCAGGCCCGCCTTGAGTGTCCCGAACACCGCGACCGGATACGCCAGGCAGTTAGGCATCTGGATGGCCACGCGGTCGCCAGGCTTGAACCCGGCTACTTCCCGCAGGTAGACAGCGAATTGGTCCGAGAGAGTGTCGACCTCGGCATACGTGATCCCGCCTTGCGAGCCGTTGGGCAAGCCGAGCGTGAACGCGGTCTGCGGGCCATAGGTGGCCGCGGCGTCGCGAATGGCGGCGGGCATGTGGGGCCACTTCAGCGGCCCGAGGTCGGGGGCCGTTGATGGATGATAGAAGCGTGTCCACGGACGATCAGGATTCGTCATGCAGTCAGGGGCGCAATTCTTGCACAGAGACGCCGCAGACATGACACGAAACCTTGCTACGGCTGCGTTCGTCGCCTTGGTGGCCCTTGGCTCCGCTTGTAATAAGACGGACTCGCCCACTTCGCCGTCCCCGAGGACGCCCAGTACGACTATTTCTTACACGGCCATCGGCGCCAGCGACGGCATCGGATTTGGGGGTTCGTCGCCGTGTCTGCCGTTTTCTGACTGCCCCACTGGCACCGGCTACGTCCAGACGCTCCGTCGGCGGCTGGCGGAAGGCGGGCGGACGGTCGAATTCCAGAACCTCAGCATTCCGGGGTCGGTCCTGAGCAAGGCGATCTTCGACCTGGCCGCCTCGGTCGGCCGGCCGATCGATCAGCTGGCTGGGAACTTTATCGAGCGCGAGGCGCCGTTCGTGTCGACCTCGGCCACGCATGTCACCATCTTCGCCGGCGGCAACGACGCCAACACCATTGCATTCGCGGCGCGGTCGCGAGGCGGCGCCGACGTCAACGGCTTCGTCGCCACGCAGGTTCAGCAATGGGGCACCGACCTCGAAGATCTCGTTGGGCGCATTCGCGTCCGCGCCCCCAACGCGCGCATCGTCGCGTTGAACCTGCCGAACCTGGCGTTATCCCCCTACCTGGCGTCGAACCCGACGGTCGAGAAGAGCCTCATGCAGCGGGTCGCGGTCGGCCTGTCGGACCGCGTGAACGCCCTGACGTCGCGCAACGTACTGGTCGTGGACCTGATGTGCGACGCTCGCCTGTATTTGCCGTCGAACTATGCCGCCGATGGATTCCACCCGAATGACGGTGGTTACGCCGTGTTCACCGAACTCACCCTGCCAGCCCTTCGCGATGGCACGAACCGGGCACCCTCGACAACCTGCGCTCAGCGGTCGGCGTTTCCCTAGCTGTTCGCTGTTCGCTGTTCGCGGGATGGGTCAGTGGAATGCCGAATGGCGAGGCGCGAACGCCCATTCTGCAATTTTTGGCACATTGACTGGCGTTTCAGTGGGGCGAATATTGCAAAGTGATACTGAATCCGTGCATAATTTGTTATCTCGACCGCACGTCGTGCGGCCTTTCATATCAAAAGGGGTAAAAACGCATGGGTTCCGCTGCATTAGGCGAGGCAATCAAAGGCATCCGCAATTGGGCCATGACCGAAGGGCGCGTCGCGCACACGCCGGCGAACGTGAAAGACACGTTCGGGGCGCGCGTGTTCAGCGACAAGGTCCAGCAGGCCCGGCTGCCGAAGACTGCCTACAAGGCGCTGCGCGACACCATCATGCGAGGCGAAGCGCTCGACGCGTCGACAGCCGATGCGGTGGCTTCGGCCCTGAAGGATTGGGCGGTCGAGCACGGCGCGTCGCACTTCACGCACTGGTTCCAGCCGCTGACCGGCATCACGGCGGAGAAGCACGACTCCTTTTACGGTCCCACTGCCGACGGCCGCGCGCTGGCCGAGTTCAGCGGCAAGGAGCTGGTGCGCGGCGAGCCCGATGCTTCGAGCTTTCCGTCGGGCGGTATCCGCAGCACCTTCGAGGCTCGCGGCTACACCGCGTGGGACCCGACCAGCCCGCCCTGGCTGCTGGTGCACAACAACAGTGCCACGCTGGTGATTCCGACCGCGTTCGTGAGCTGGACCGGCGCCGCCCTCGACAAGAAGACGCCGCTGCTCCGCTCGATGGAAGCGCTCTCGACCCAGGCCGTCCGCGTGCTGAAGCTGTTTGGTTCGGCCGCGACGCGCGTGACGGCGACGTTTGGCCCCGAACAGGAGTACTTCCTGATTGACAGCAACTTCTACTTTGCCCGTCCTGACCTGCTGAACGCCGGCCGCACGTTGTTCGGTGCGCGCCCGCCCAAGGGGCAGGAGCTGGAAGATCAGTACTTCGGTTCCATCCCGGAGCGCGTGCTCGCGTTCATGGCCGAGGCGGAAGCCGAACTTTACAAGTGCGGCGTGCCGATCAAGACCCGCCACAACGAAGTGGCGCCCTCGCAGTACGAGGTGGCACCGATTTTTGAAAGCGCCAACGTCGCCACCGACCATCAGATGATGACCATGGAAACGCTCAAGCGGGTGGCGCCGAAATACGGGCTGGCCTGCCTGCAGCATGAGAAGCCGTTTGCCGGCGTCAACGGCTCGGGCAAGCACCTCAACTGGAGCATGGGCGACGACCTCGGCAACAACCTGTTGAACCCCGGCGACACGCCGCACTTGAACATGCAGTTCTTGTTCTTTTGCACGGCGGTGATCCGTGCGGTTGACATGTCGCAGGGCCTGCTGCGGATGAGCATTGCCCACGCTGGCAATGACCATCGACTGGGCGCCAACGAGGCACCGCCCGCCATCCTGTCAGTGTTCCTCGGCGACATGCTCACCGAGATCTTCGAGCAGGTCGAAGGCGCCGGCGCCAAGAGCACCAAGGTCGGCGGCTTACTCGACATTGGCGTTGCGGCGTTACCCAAGCTGCCGCGTGACGCCGGCGATCGCAACCGCACCTCACCGTTCGCGTTCACCGGCAACAAGTTCGAGTTCCGCGCCGTCGGCTCGACGCAGAACGTCGCGCTGCCGGGCACCTGCCTCAACGTCGCGGTGGCCGAGTCGCTCGACGTGCTGGCCACCGAACTCGAGGCGAAGCTCACCAAGGGCGAGACGCTTGAAGCGGCGGTCGCCGCGTTGTTGCGCAAGACCATCAAGGCGCACAAGCGGATCATCTTCAACGGCAACGGCTACTCGAACGAATGGCAGAAGGAAGCCGGCAAGCGCGGCCTGCTGAACCTGAAGAACACCGTTGACGCGCTGCCGGAAATCATCAAGCCGAGTGTGATCAAGGCCTTCGAGAAGTTCAAGGTGCTGACCGAGGCCGAACTGCACGCGCGCTACGAGATCAACCTCGAGACCTACTGCAAGACGATCAATATCGAGGCACAGCTCATGGTGCTGATGGCGAATCGCTACATCCTGCCGGCGGCGTTCGAGTACCAGAAGCAGGTCGGCCAGAGCGTGGCGGCGGCTAAGGCCGGCGGCGTCCCGAGCAAGGAAGGCAAGAAGGTGCTGGTGCAGATCGTCAAGCTGGTCGACGCGTTCCGCGCCCAGACCGAGCGGCTCGCGGCAGCGCTCGAGCACAGCAGCCCCTCGTCTGAGAAGCACGCCAAATACATGCGCGACACCATCGTGCCGGGCATGGTGAAGTTGCGCGACCTCGGCGACCAGATTGAAGTGATCGTGCCGCACGAAGTGTGGCCGCTCCCGACCTATCGCGAGATGTTGTTTGTGAAGTAAAGGCGGGTTGGGCGGGGTCAGGGCAGGTAAGGCGGGTGGGACCAGATAGCCTACCTGCCCCACCAGCCCTACCTGCCCTACCTGCCCCACCTGCCGTAATATTCCCTCCTTGCCCTGGCTCATCTTTCTCGTCGCGTTCGCCGTCCGGCTGGTCCACATCTGGCAGATCAGGCCCTCCCCTTTCTTTGACGTCCTGCTTGGCGATGCCCATGGCTACGACGAATGGGCCCGGCGACTCGCCGCGGGAGACTGGCTCGGCACCGAGGTCTTTTACCAGGCGCCGCTCTATCCCTACTTCGTCGGCGCCGTCTACGCAGTCTTCGACCGCGACCTGCTGATCCTGCGTGTCGGCCAGGCGCTGATTGGCTCGGCCTCGTGCGCGCTGCTGGGCCTGGCCGGCGCCCGGCTCTTTTCCAAACCGGTCGGCCTGATTGCGGGACTCGCGCTCGCCTTGTACGCGCCGGCAATTTTCTTTGACGGACTGATCCAGAAGAGCGTGCTGGACATGTTCTTCGTGTGCCTGAGTCTCTGGCTGCTGGCGCGGATCCTAACGGGCGCCTCGACTCGCGTCTCGTGGATCGGCCTGGGCCTGGCCATGGGCGGCCTCGCGCTGACCCGCGAGAACGCGCTCGTGTTCATTGCTGTCATCCTGGTCTTCGCCATCGTTCAAAAGGGTTTTGACGGGTTGGGAGGGGTTCAGAAGGGTTCTGAACGGTTCGGAATGGTTCCGAAGGGTGCCGCCTGGTTCGTCATCGGCATGGCGGTCGTCCTCATGCCCGTCGCCGCCCGAAACTATGCGGTCGGCGGTGGGTTCTATCTCACGACCTCGCAATTCGGATCGAATCTCCACATCGGCAACAACCCGACCGCAGACGGCACCTATGCCTCGATCCGCTTCGGCCGCGGCGCGCCGGAGTTCGAGCGCATCGACGCAACCGAAGTCGCCGAAGAAGCCGTCGGCCACGCCCTCAACCCGTCCGAAGTTTCCAGTTACTGGACCTCGCGCGCCGTCAAATACATGATTTCGCAGCCGGGTGACTGGCTGCGTCTCACCGGTCGGAAGGTGATGTTGCTGCTCAACGCCACCGAGATGCTCGACACCGAAAGCCAGGAGAGTTACGCCGAGTGGTCGTGGCCACTCGCGTTGGGGAGCTGGGTCGGCCACTTCGGCCTGCTCGTGCCGCTGGCCATCGCCGGGCTGTTTGTCAGCTGGCCCGAGCGCCGGCGGCTGTGGGTACTGCACGCCATGGCCGTGGCCTACGCCGCGAGCGTGATTCTGTTCTTCGTGTTCGCCCGCTACCGCTATCCGCTGGTGCCGTTCCTGCTGCTGTTTGGCGCCGCTGGCGTGATGGGCGCGCGGCCCTTCTGGCAGCGTGCCTCGGCCCAGTTGCGCGGCACCGCGGCCGCGGTAATCGGTGTGGGCGTGGTCGTCGCGTTCTGGCCGCTGCTCTCGCCCGCCCTGATGCGCGCGATTACCGAGAACAACCTCGGCACCGCGCTGCAACAGGCCGGACGCCATGCCGAGGCCGTCACCCATCATCAACGCGCTATCTCCCTGATGCCGGACTACGCGCCGGCCTACAACAACCTGGGCGCGTCGCTGCGCGCGGCCGGCCGGCTGGAGGAAGCTGTCGCCGCGTACCGGCAGGCCCTGGTCCTCAAGCCAGACTTCGACAACGCGAGCTACAACCTTGCCAACGCCCTGCTGGAGCAGGGCCAGGCCGGTGCCTCGGTTGACCAGTTTCGCAAGGCGTTGCAATCGTCTGACTCAGTGGAGGCGCGCAACAATCTCGGGATTGCCCTGGCGGCGAAGGGCGACTTCGCCGGCGCCTTGAGCGAGTTCCGCGCGGCCCTCGCGATCGACGAGCGGTCGGTCCATGCGCACCGGAATCTTGGCAATATGCTGATCGACGGAGGCGTGCGCGCCGAGGGCATGAGCCACCTGCAACGGGCCGCCGATCTCGCGCCTGACCAGCCCGAGGCCGCCTACGACATCGGAACCGTGTTGTTGCAGGAACAGGACTTCGCGGGTGCAGCCACACGGTTTCGAGCGGCGCTGGCAATCAAGCCGGGCTGGGCCGAAGCACACAATAACCTGGGGAGCGCGCTCGCGTCGCAGGGGCAGCTGGCCGACGCGCTCGACCAGTTCGAGCGCGCCCTCAAGGCGCGTCCCGACTATCGAGAGGCGCTCGCCAATCGCAACCAGGCCCGCGCGGCCCTCGGCATCAAGCCATAAAAAAGGGCGGCCGGTGTTCTCGGCCGCCCCTTTTGCTTCTTACGCGGCGGCACTGAAGTGCCGCCCTCCTGAAATCACCAGCGCGTAACGATACCCAACCCGTACATCCGACCCTGCATGATGCTGTTCGGCGCCAAGTACGACGACGACAGCGCGTTGGTCGTGATGTAGCTGATGATCGCGTCCGAGTTGTTCACGTTGAACACTTCGAAGGTCGGCAGCACGGTGAAGCGGCTGATCTTGAACGTCCGCGAGACTTTGAAGTCAAGCTGGACGATGCGCTCCACCTCGGTGGCCCGGACCGACTCGAGGTTGTAGGTCAACGAGGTCTGCGCGAAGGTCGCGGTCGGCATGATGATCTCGCCGGCCGGGCAGGGCGACGGGCAGTTGGCCGGGTAACGCGTCGTCCCGCGGGTCACCGTCATCACTCGCGAGCTGGTGGGGCTCGTGTTGTTCTGGAACGATATCGCCAGATTGACACCCCAGCCGATGTTCTTGGTGCCCGAGAGCTTGTACTGGGGCCTGAACGGAATATCGAGCCCGAACTCATCGCACAGCCCCTTACCGTTGCCGCCGAAGTTCGGGTCGTCCGGCGAGGTGCAGGCTTTCACCCGCTCACGCTCGAACGACACGCCGCCGGTTAACTGGCCGCCGCCAGGAATGCGCCAGCGACTGTCGAGGACGTACGACTGGTACTTGTTCTTGCGTTCCGGGTCGTAGGTGTCCAAGTTGCTGGTGGGCCGAGTCGCGGTCCGCGCGAAGACCTCGAACGGCTGGCCGGAGATCGGATTGTAGAAAGTGTACGGCACGTAGTCGGCGAACGTGTACGCCCGATCGATGGTGGTGGTCAGATTGCGGAAGTCGCCCTTCCACCAGGCGCCGGACAGCGACATGCCGCTGAACAGCTCGTGCTGGACTTCGATGCCCTGTTCAAGATTCCACGTACGCGGATACTTGCCATATTCGTTCAGCGCGGCAATGCCATAGTTGGCTGGCAAGCCGGCGAACGAAATCTCGCAGCCAACACTGGGGTAGGTGGTGCAGCCGCGTTCGCCCTGGGCGATGTCGTCGCCGTTCACATCGCGCCACGGCAGTGTCGCCGTCTGGCTCAGCAGCGGGTTGTAGTTCGCCGCAATACCGGTGGTGCGCGACAGGTTGTAGCGGTTCAGCGAGTACTTAATCGCCGTGCGACCGTTGCCCATCAGGTCGTAGACCAGGGCCATGCGTGGCGCGAAATCGCTCCACGCCGGCACGTCCTTGATTTCATCGAACGCGCGTTCCGGCACAAAGCGGCCCGCAGGCGACTTGCCGGCCAGTACCGAGGAGTTCAGCGTTTCCCACCGAAGGCCCAGGTTGGCCGTGAGCCGGTTGAGGCGCCACGAATCCTGCAAGAAGACACCCAAATCCCGGTTTAGTCGTTCGCTGTAGGCCAGCGGCGTGTTGCGGAGCAGCACACTGTCGGGCACCGACCAGCGGACGCCGGTGCTGCTGCTGCGGTATTGCTGCACCAGGTCGGCGTTCGCATCGCGCGTGTGCTTGAACGTGCCCTGCCGGTTGTTCGCACCAAACTTGATGGTGTGGTCGCCCTTAACGTAGGTCGCCGCCGCGTTCCAGTAAAACGCGATCGGGCTCTCGGTGGTGTTAATGGGACCGGCCTGCGTGTAGCCGCCCAGGTCGACCTCGTTCTTGGCCGCCTTCGCGAACCACGCCGCCGTGCCACGCGGCTGCTCGATGCCTTCCCGGTACTCGTTGGTGTAGTACTCGGTGTTGTTCGAGTAGCCGGCTTCAAGGAACAGCGAGCTGGAGATTGGTGACGTCCACTTGATCGCGGTGGTGTGATACGCCGGCGAATTCCACACGGTGGCCGCCGTTTCGGGATCGTAGTTGGCCTGCATGTCGTGGCCGCGGTACTTGTCGATCTCGTCGAAGTACGCCGAGAACTTGTTGCGAGCGCTCGCCTGCCACGTCAACCGCGCCATCCCGTTCAGGATGTACTGATCGTCCAGACCCTGGCTGCCATCATCGAAGACCGTATTGGGAATGAAGTTGTTCACGGAGTTGTAGCGGGTCGCGGCAAAAAACCACAGCTTGTCTTTTTTGATCGGCCCGCCCCCGGCCAACGAATAGTCGACTATGCGATCAATCTTGTTACCGCTGGTCAACCCCCTGGCCTTGTGCCGGTCGGTCAGGTTGCTCGACTGCCAGGCGCCGGGCCGGTTCACCGCCTTGAAGTCGCCGCTGAAGCGGTTGCCGCCTTCGCGCGGAATCATGTTCAGGCGCACGCCGCCCGACGAGGTCTCCGCGCCGATGCCGGCGGTCTGGTAGCTGACCTCGGCATTCATCGAGTCGTTGTAATAGCTCTGGATGGCGCCGTCGCCCTGGAGGCCGTTGGTCATCTGGCCGTCCACTAGCACCGTGGTGTTGGCCGTGGTCATGCCGTGGGTGGACATGTAGGTCTGCTGCATGGCGCGGGCACCACCGGTATCTGGCAGGCTGAGGCTCACACCGACCACCAGTTGGGCCATGCCCTGAATGGTGCGGCCGGTTGGGATGGCGTCAATGGCCTCGCGGTTCAGGACCGCGGTCTTGGCCGACGTGGTCACGTCGACCACCGGGGAGGACCCAGTCACCGTGATCGTTTCTTCCAGCGAGCCGACGGCGAGCTCCGCGTTAATCGTCGCGGTGAACTCAGCCTGGATCTGCAGGCCATCACGCCGGAAGGTCTTGAAACCCGGCAGCGTGAACGACACGTTGTAGGTGCCAGGGCGAAGATCGCCAATGCGGTAGTTGCCGTCGCCGTCGCTGGTCGCTGACTTGACCTTCTCGATCAAAACGTCGCTAGAAGCCTCAATGGTTACGCCGGGCATTGCCGCGCCGGTGGTGTCTTTAACCACGCCGGTAATCGCGCTCTGGGCGTAGGCAGCCGTTGACAGCAGCATCGCTCCCGCAAACGTCCACAACGTCCGTGCCAACATTCTTCGCGCCATGCTGTTCCCCTCCAACTGCAACAATCGAAAACCCGGACGCGTGCTGGTCGGCCTCTCTGCCGACCTGCCTGGCACACACCGGGCACAACCAACAACCCGATTCGAGACAAGTAATGCGCGCCGGTACCCGAACCGGCTACATGCAATCGCGGAATGAACCCGTATAGCGGCGCGAATGGGAGGCTATTCCCATGGGGCGAGAGTGTCAATACAAACTATTACACTCATCTGCAAGTTATTGGATTTAAGGACATTCCATTTCCATCATGAGTTTCGCAAGTGAAACAGATGGCAGGCGGTTCGCTAAGATAGGGGACATGAAATTACTTGGACTGGCCGTGCTTTTTGCCGTCAGCGTCAGCGCGTGCGGCGGCAGCGACTCTCAGACCCCCACCTCCCCGAGTGCCAACGTGCCATTCTCGACGGTTGATCTCAGGGTCGGCACCGGCGCCGAGGCAAATACGGGCCGATCGGTCACGGTCAACTACGCGGGCTACCTCTACAGCGCAACGGCGGTTGACAACAAGGGCACGAGTTTCGATGCGGGCAGTTTTCCCTTTACGGTTGGATCGGGGGTCATTGCTGGGTTCAGCCAGGGGGTGATCGGGATGCGGGTCGGAGGTATTCGACGCGTGATTATTCCGCCGAGCCTGGGCTACGGCTCGCAGGGCAGCCCGCCGCGGATTCCGGGCAACGCCACCTTGGTGTTTGAGATCGAACTGCTCGCCGTTCAGTAGGACGGTTCAGAACGGTTCAGACTCGTTCGGAACCGTCCGGACCGGTTCCGACCGTTACCTGGGAAATCGCCCGAGGGCGACCAGCAGTTCCAGCCGCACTTGGCGCACGGCGTCTTCCGACTGCACGACTGCCGTCTCGAGATCCCGTGCCGAGCGCTGCGCGTCGATGACCTCGATGTTGGTGGTCGAACCGGCATCGAAGGCAACAATCGTGATCTTCAACACTTCATTCGCGTGCTGCGCAGCCTCGCGGGCACGCGACAGCGCGCGCTCCTGAGCGGCGATCGCCGCCCGTGCAAGGCGGACTTCCGAGCGAGCCTGAATCTGCACCCGCTCGACCGAGAACAGCGACGACTGCAGGTCGGCTTCGCGCTGGCGCCTGACCGCGCGGCGCGCGCCGAAGTCGAAGATCGGCTGCGATACCTGGAAGTTCAGGCTCCATGTGCGCGACGGCTGGAACAGGCCTGCCGGCGTTAATACCTGCGGACCGAATGTCACGTTAACCGCCGGCCACCAGTCCTTGGAACTGTCACGAACCACGCGATCGCTCGCCTGACGCCGCGCCGAGAACAGCTGGACGTCTGTTCGCGCCGGCATCCACTCGGTTTCAACAGCCTCGGCCGGCACTTCGAAGGCGGGCTCCCCGTTCACATCCACGGGTCCGTTCGCTGCCAGTAGCACGCCCAGGGCTTCTTGCGCCCGCGTCACGTTCAGCCGGAATATCTCGAGCTGTGCCTCGTTGCTTGACAGGACTTGCGCGGAGCGTAGTTCGTTGAGCCGGCTGCCCACCCCGCCCTCGCGGCGCTTGGTGTTGTACCCCAACTGGCCGCGCGCGGTGTCGATGGCGGTAAGGCTGACATCAACCAGGCGCTTCTGCGCGACGACCGCCAGATAAGCGGATGCGGTCGCCACAGCGATTTGACGACGCGTCTCGGTGGTAGCGAGCCGCGCAATCGCAACTTGATCCAGCGCCTGCGCCCGCACCGCCCACTGGGCCGCGGCCAAAATCGGCGCGCTCGCCTGCAGCCCGAACACCGACTGGTTCTGCGGCTGCACCGTCTCTTCGCCGAACGAACGCCCGCTGTCGAGCGTGGTGTTGGCCACCGAGCCACTCAGCCGGGGTTTCACCGCCGCGCGCGCCTGTTGGAGGATGGCTTCAGATCGCAGGATGCTGGCCGAAGCGATCGCAATGGTCGGATTCTTCTCCACCGCTCGCGCAATCGCCTCGTCAAAGCTCACCGTTTCGACGACGGCCTGCGCCGAGGCTTGCGCGAACGCAGGCGTCGACAGGGCCAGCGCCAGGAGCAACCCGACGCCCGTCGCGACCGCAGCCGGCAAACCGCTGCTGCCGTTGGTATCAGGCGCCGGTTCATCGTGCGAATGCCGGCCGCGTCCAGGCACCAACGTGCGAATGACGACGTAGAGCACGGGGATGAAGAGGATTGACAGGAAGGTCGAGGCCACCATGCCTCCAGCGACCGCGGTGCCCACCGAGTTGCGCGCGGCAGCGCCGGCTCCGCTGGCCATCGCCAGCGGCAGCACGCCGAGAATAAAGGCGAACGACGTCATCAGGATGGGCCGCAGCCGAATGCGCGCCGATTCCACGGCGGCATCCACGATCGAGAGCCCCCGCTCGCGCAGCTGTTCGGCGAACTCGACAATCAGGATCGAATTCTTCGCCGCCAACCCCACCAGCAGCACCAGGCCGACCTGGCAGAACACGTCGTTGCTGAAGCCGCGGATTAGTTGCGCGCTCAGTGCGCCGAACACCGCCAGCGGCACGCCCAACAGGATGATGAACGGCAGCACGAACGATTCGTACTGCGCCGCCAGCACCAGGTAGACGAGCACGACGCTCAGGCCAAAGATGTAACCGGCCTGGCTGCCGGACTTGATTTCCTCGAGCGACTGTCCGGCCCAGGCGAAGTCGAAGCCGGGCGGCAACGAGCCGGCCAGATCCTGCATGGCCTGCAGCGCCTGGCCCGAGCTCTGGCCTGGCATCGGGTTGCCGGTAATCTCGGCCGAGCGGAACAGGTTGAAGTGGCTGATCACCTGCGGCGCCGTGGTTTCGCGCATGCGCACAACGCCTTCGAGCGACACCATCTCGCCGTTCGACGCCCGGGCATACAACTGCCGCAGGTCGGTCGGACCCGCGCGGAAGCGTTCGTCGGCCTGCGCGTACACGCGATAGGCGCGGTTGTTGAAGTCGAAGTCGTTCACGTACTGAGAGCCGAGGAAGACTTGCAAGGCCTCGGTGACCTCGCGCAAGGGCAAGCCCAGGCTGCGGGCACGATCGCGATCGATGTCGACCACCAACTGCGGATCGTCCGCGCGGAAGCTGCTGAACAAACCCTGGACGCGGCCACTCTGATTACCGGCGCCCATCAGCCCAAAGGTCGCCCCGGCCAGCCCGTTGATATCGCTCGAGCCGGTTTGATCGAGCACCTCGAATTGGAAGCCGCCAAAAGTCGACAGGCCCTGGATGGCCGGCGGCGGGAAGGCGACCACAATCGCGCCGGGAATGCCGAACAACTGGCCGCGCAGCCGGTTGATCACAGCGTCGAGCGACTGATCGGCGCGCTTCCGTTCAGCATAGTCCTTCAGCCGGATGAACATCATGCCGTTGTTCGGCGCCGCGCCTGAAAAGCTGAAGCCCATGACCGCGAAGGCCGCCGCCACTTCCGGATCGGCATAGACGATTTTCTCGGCCTGCTTCGCGATGTTGGTCGTGTACTCCAGTGACGCGCCGGCCGGCGCCTGCACAATCGCCATGAAATAGCCTTCGTCTTCGGCCGGCACGAACGACGAGGGCACCAGGCCGAACAGCGTCCAGGTGGCCCACAGGCCGCCGGCGAAGAGCAGGATCACCGCGTAACGCAGGCGCAGCGACTGCCGCACCAGTCGCACGTAGAACCCCGTCGCTGAATCCACCATGCGGTTGAACATGGTAAAGAACGCGCCATGGGCGTGGGTTTCCTTGTCAAGCAGCAACGCCGCCAGCGCTGGCGTGAGCGTGACCGCATTGAACACCGATAGCACGACGGCGAACGCGATGGTCAGCGAAAACTGCTGATACAGGCGGCCGGTCACGCCGGGAAAGAAGGCGACGGGGACGAAGACCGCGACCAGGACGACGCCAATCACGACCACCGCGCTGAACACCTCGCGCATCGCGTCAATCGCCGCGCGGCGCGCCGACTTCTTGAACTGCGTCATGTGCCGCTCGATGTTCTCAATCACCACGATCGCATCGTCCACCACGATGCCGGTGGCGAGCACGATGCCGAAAAGTGTCAGCGTGTTGATCGAGAAGCCGAACAACTTGATGAAGGCAAAGGTGCCGATCAGCGAGACGGGAATCGTAATTGCGGGAATCACCGTGCTGCGCCAGTTCTGCAAGAACAGGAACATGACGAGAATGACCAGGCCAATAGCCTCGGCCAGCGTCCACAGCACTTCGATGATCGACTCCCGGACGACGACCACGTTGTCGAAGGCCACGCGCCATTCAAGCCCCGGCGGGAAGTTCTTCTCGAGCCGGGTCATCTCCGCCGTCACGCCCTCGAAGACCTCGATGGCGTTCGCCGACGGCAGCAGCGTGATGCCAATGCCCTGCGCCTCGAGACCGAGGAAGCGAAGGTTCGACGCGTAGGTTTCGGCGCCCAACTCGACGCGGCCGACGTCTTTCACGCGGACCAACGCGCCATCGGGTCCCGCCTTCACCACCACGTCTTCGAACTGCGCGACTTCTGAGAGCCGGCCCATGGCGCGCACGCTAAGGGTGTACATCTGGCCGGGACTGGCCGGCGCGTCGCCGAGCGCGCCCGCCGCCACTTGCACATTCTGCTCTCGCAGCGCCGAGACCACGTCGCCACCGGTCAGCCGCCGGCTGGCCAGCTTGTTGGGGTCGAGCCACAGGCGCATGGCGAACTTGCGTTCTCCGAACACGATCACGTCGCCAACGCCGCGCACGCGCTTGATGGCGTCGCGCAAGTAGAGGTCGATGTAATTGCTGATGAACTGGCTTGAATAGCGGTTGTCCTTCGAGAAAAACCCGAGGCCGCCCATGAAGCCGGCCGACACCTTGGTGACGGTGATGCCGTTGGTTCGGACCTCGGCGGGCATGCGGCCCAGCGCAGAGTTGACGCGGTTCTGCACGTCAACCGCCGCCAGGTCCTGGTCGCGATCGACGTCGAAGCTCACGTTGATGGTGCTGAAGCCGCTGTTCGTGCTAGACGAGGTGATGTAGGTCATCCCCTCGATGCCGTTGATGGCCTGTTCGAGCGGCGTGGTCACCGCGCTCTCGACGGTCTGGGCGTTGGCGCCGGTGTAGAACGCGGTCACGGTGACGGCGGGCGGCGCCAAATCGGGATAACGCGCGATCGGCAGCGTCGGGATCGACACCGCTCCCGCGAGGATGATCAGGAGCGAACAGACCGTCGAAAGCACGGGCCGCCGGATGAAGACGTCGGCGAGCATGTCAGGACGCCTTCTTCTCGGCCGGCGCCGCAGCACCCGGCTGCACGGGGGCGCCGTCGCCAATTTTCTGCAGGCCCGACACGATTAACTGTTCGCCGGGCGCGAGGCCGCTGCGAACGACGTAGTCGTTGCCGATAATCTCGCCGAGGCTGACCGGCTTTTGCTTCGCTACGGTACCGGGGCCGCCCTGCTCGGCCACGAAGGCAAAGAACTGGCCGTTGATACGCACGACCGCGGTGACCGGCACCGTCAGTCCGGGCGTTTCGGACCACACCACGCGCGCGCGCACGAACTGGTCGGCGCGGAACTGGCCGCGGCCCTCAACGAGTGGAGCCTTGGCCAGCACCGTCTGGGTCGAGGGATCGACGTTGGGCGAGACAAAGCCAATCTTGTTGGTCGCGATCAACTGGCCGCTGTCGTCGATCAGGCGAACCGGCAGCCCCACTTTCAACATCGGCGCCTGCTGCACCGGCACGTTGAGATAGACCTCGAGCACGTCGTTCTCGTCGACGGTCGTCAGGATCGTGCTCTTGGTGACGCGATCGCCGACCACCACCTGGATGTCGCCGACGACACCAGGACTGGGCGCAGTGACACGGTAGTAGCCCAGCATGCTGCGCTGCTGCTTGATCTGTTCGTCGAGCGACTTGATCTGCGCTTCGCTGGTGCGGACCGTGGTCTCGTACTGCTCGACCTCGCGCTGGCTCACGGCACCGGCGGCGAGCAGCGCCTTGTTACGCGCCACCTGCTGCTGCGCAAACGACAGTTCGGCCTCGCGCATGGGCCGCATCGACTGCAGCGACGCCAGAGCGGCCTGTTCAGGCGCCGAGTCGATTTCAAACAGCAACGCGCCTTGGGAGACACGCTCACCCGACCGCACCGCGATGCGGGTGAGGTGTCCCTCGGCCTGCGGCTGAATCGTGCTCGATCGCCGAGATTTCAGCGAGGCGACAAACTCGCTGACTTGTTCGACTGGCTTGTTGGCCAGCGTGATGGTCTCCACCGGCATCGGCGGCATGCCGCCACGCGGCGGTCCGCCCGGCGCAGCCGAACCAGACTCTCCTCCGCACGCAGAGGTAACGACAATAGGGAGCAGCATCGAACAAAAGGCGAATATCCGAGCTGTCCTGAATGAAGCGTGGGGGAAAGTCGATTTCGAATTCATGGATTGGAAAACCCTTGAGACGTAAGAAAAGCGAACCTTTACTATAAACCCAAGTCAGAGATGCCGGCAATCGCTCGGTCGGGTCACAATGATCTGATGCTTGCCGATGTCAGAGGTTTCAGCAGGGGGATGTACTCAAACTGGTTCTGGCATCGCCCCCTCCAGCTGCTGATCGACGCCGGCGAAGGCCTCCAGCTTGCACTGGGGCCGAACGTCTTCTCGCCGTCCGTTCTGGCCATCAGCCACGGCCACTCCGACCACGTCCTGGGCTTGCCGGGGCTGGTCGCGGCGCGCCGCTTCGGCAAGGGCGCCACTGACAAGCCCCTCACCATCATCTATCCGGAACACTCGCGCGGGGTGCAGGCCGCCCGTGATCTGCTCGGCACCGCCTACGCCGACGTGGTCTTCCCTCTCACCTGGATTGCCGCGACGCCAGGCACGGCGACGCCGCTTGGTAAGGGCCGTTCGCTCGAGGCGTTTGCCGTTCGCCATGTGCCGGACGAACCGGCGCTCGGCTATCGCGTGGTCGAGAAGAAAAAGCGGCTGAAACCTGAGTTTGCCGCCATGAGCCAGGCCGAGGTCGAAACCACGGCTCGCGATGGGCAACGTGACACGCTGCTCGAGGAAGTCACCTCGGTTCGCTTCGCCCATTCGGGCGACGCCATGCCGATCGATCCGGCCCTGGTCGCCGATGCCGACCTCCTGGTGCACGACGCGACGTTCCTGGAGGAAGCCGACCGCCGGTATCCCATTCACGCGACGACCGAAGAAGCCCTCGCCGTGGGCAAGGCCGCGAACGTAAAAACCCTGGTGCTCTATCACCTGTCGATTCGTTACGACCGTGCCACCGCCCTGCCCGCGCTGCGTGCGCAAGTGGCAGCCAGCGGGTTCACCGGCAATTGTTGGCTCCTGGACGAGGGCGAACTGATCGCACTTCAGGCACCCTGGGCACCTCAGGCTCCTTAGGCACTATAATTTTTCACACGTGTCCACCCTTACTCAGACTGATGTGAAGCGGATCGCGGAGCTCGCGCGCCTGGAGCTCACACCTGACGAGCTCGATTTGTTCACGCGGCAGCTTGGTAGCATCCTCACCTACGTCGAGCAGATTCGCGAGCTCGACACCACCGGCGTGCCGCCGACCTCCCACGTGCTCAACCGGCCGGTCGATCGCGACGACGCCCTGCAGCCCTCGCTATCGCGGGAAGATCTGCTGGCGAACGCGCCCGATGCGGCGACCGAGGCCGGCCTGTTCAAGGTACCGCGGGTAATGGGATGACTTCACGAGAATTGACACGACAGATCGCCAACGGCGAAACCACGGCCGTGGCGGTATGCGAAGCGCATCTCGCACGCATCCACGAGGTTGAGCCCCAGCTGTGTGCGTTCAACACGGTGATCGCTGAACGCGCGCTCGATCGCGCGCGCGCCCTTGATGCGCAGCAGCAGTCTGGCGCACCGCTCGGACCATTGCACGGTGTGCCGGTCGCCATCAAAGACAACATGTGCACGGCTGGCGTGCCGACCAGCGCGTCGTCCCGGATCCTGCGCGGCTACGTTCCGCCGTACAGCGCGACCGCGGTAAGCCGCCTCGAAGCAGCCGGCGCCGTCGTCATGGGCAAGACCAACCTGGACGAGTTCGCGATGGGGTCGTCCACCGAGAACTCCGCCCTCGGCGCCACCAGGAATCCATGGAACCTCGAGCGGACCCCGGGAGGATCCAGCGGCGGGTCCGCCGCGGCGGTGGCTGGCGGTATGGTGCCGCTCGCACTTGGCTCAGACACCGGCGGCTCGATTCGCCAGCCCGCCGCGCTGTGCGGCATTGTCGGATTGAAGCCCACCTACGGGCGCGTCTCCCGCTACGGCCTGATGGCCTTCGCGTCATCGCTCGATCAGATTGGTCCGTTGGCACGGACCGTTGCGGACGCCGCGCTGGCGTTCCAGGTGATCGGCGGGCACGATGGCCACGATGCCACGTCATCGACCGAAGCCATGCCGGATCTGCTGGCGGCGCTGACCGGCGACATCAAGGGCTTGCGCATCGGGGTGCCGAAAGCGTTGCTCGGCACGGGCGTCGATGCCCCGGTGCGAACGGCGTTCAACCAGGCCCTGCTGACCCTCGCCGCCCGTGGCGCCACGCTCGTTGACATCGAACTGCCCCACGCCGGCTACGGCATCCCCGTCTATTACCTGATTGCCACGGCGGAGGCCTCATCCAACCTCGCCCGCTACGACGGCGTGCGCTACGGCCATCGCACTACGATCGACAAGGACGACACGCTGCTGACCATGTACCAGCGATCCCGAGACGAGGGCTTCGGTGCGGAAGTGAAGCGGCGCATCATGCTGGGCACCTACGTGCTCAGCGCCGGCTACTACGACGCGTACTACCTGAAAGCGCAGCAGGTGCGGACCTTGCTGCGGCGAGACTTCGAGCAGGTCTTCGCCAGCGTCGATGTGGTCGCGACGCCGACCACGCCGACGCCCGCGTTCACGCTAGGCGAGAAGACCAGCGACCCGATCCAGATGTACCTCAACGACATTTTCACGGTCAGCGCCAACTTGACCGGACTGCCGGCCATCAGCGTGCCGTGCGGATTTTCGCCCGACCGCCTGCCCATCGGCTTTCAGTTGACCGGACGGATGTTCGACGAGGCGACGTTGCTGCGCGCGTCGGATGCCTACCAGCGCGACACCGCGTTTCACACCGAGGTCCCCACCTTCGATCAGACGGTGGCAGGCAAGCCCTGACACCCGGGCCTATTGGGCCTATTGGGCCGAGAGGTTCGGCCGTCCCTTGCGCAACACGAACTTCTGAATCTTCCCGGTCGCCGTCTTCGGTAGCTCCGCCATCGGCGTGAAGCCGTGCGGCACCTTGAAGTGCGCCATGTTGGCGCGGCAGAAATCGCGCAGCGACTCCGCCGTCGCCGCCTGGCCGCTTTTGAAGACCACGAACGCGTGCGGTGACTCGCCCCACTTGTCACTGGGCAGGCCGACGACAGCCGCTTCCTGGATCGCGTCGTGCCGCAGCAGCATCGCCTCCACTTCGACCGACGAGATATTTTCGCCGCCGCTGATAATGACGTCCTTCAGCCGGTCGGTAATCTGCACGTAGCCATCGGGATGCACTACGGCCGCGTCGCCGGTGTGGAACCAACCGTCGCCCATGCACTTCGCGGTTGCCTCTGGATCGTTGTAGTAGCCCGCCATGATGACGTTGCCCCTGGCGACGATTTCGCCGGCAGTGGTGCCATCGGCGGGGACCTCGCGACCCTTGTCGTCGACGACCCTGAGCTCGCCAGAGGTGATCAACTCGACCCCCTGGCGCGCCTTGACCTTCGCCCGGTCGTCGGCTGACAGTGCCGCGTGTTCCGGGCGAGGTTCGCAAATGCTGATCGCGGGCGCCGTTTCGGTGAGACCGTAGATTTGGGTGACGACCCAGCCGAGTTCGTCTTCGATGCGCTGAATCGTGACGGCAGCCGGAGGGGCGCCGGCGGTCATCACCCCAACGCCGCGAGGCGCCCCCTGCTTCACTTCGGCCGGCGCGCTCGCCAGCATGATCAGCACGGTGGGCGCGGCGCACAGCCGCGTGACACGCTCTTCGTTCGCCACGCGAAACACCGTGGCGCCATCGAACTTGGGCAGGCACACGTGCCGGGCCCCGGCGGCCGTTACGGTCCACGTGAACGTCCAGCCGTTGGCGTGAAACATCGGCAGCGTCCACAGGTATGTGTCGGCCGGCGTCATCGGCGTGTGCGTGAGCATGCCGACGCAGTTCATCCACGCGTTGCGATGCGTGATCATCACGCCCTTGGGGCGTGAGGTCGTACCACTTGTGTAGTTGATGGTCAGCAGGTCGTTCTCGCCGATCACCGGCCGCGTGAAGTCCGCCGGCGCATCAGCGAGCAGGGCTTCGTAGTCCAGCCAGGCAGTACCGGCCGTCCTGTCCTCGGTAGCCTTGGCGAAGGATGCGTCCAGCGCCACGAAGTGGCGGACATCTTTTAGCTCGGCGCGAATGGAATCTACCGCCGCCAGGTAGTCGGCGGCGACACACACCACCGTGGCGCCACTGTGCTGGATCATGTAGCGAAAATCGTCGGCGACCAGGCGGAAGTTGAGGGGCACGAGCACGGCACCCAGTTGCGGCACCGCGTAGAACGACTCGAGCTGCGCGTGGGTGTTCGGCGCGATGTAGGCGACCCGATCGCCCGGCCTCACGCCCAATTGCTGCAGGGCCGACGACCAGCGATCGCAACGATCGAAAAACTGGCCGTAGGTCCACCGCTGGGCGCCGTCGACGACGCCTTCACGATTGGCGTAGAGCCGGCGAGTCCGGCGCATGAACTCCAGCGGTGTGAGTGGCACTTCCATCGGCGGGCATCATAGCCCGGAGTGCTGGGGTACGGGGGGCTCGGGTGTGCCGCTAGGCCAGGGCGGCGGGCTGGCGGCGCATGAACGCCCAGATTGCCAGCCCCAGCAACACGAACGGGATGGCGGGAATCAACAGGGCGATGATCGCGACGAACAGGCCGATCACGGCCACGACGCCGCCGAACACCAGAAGCATCGGCAGCACGGCGGCTCCCGCCGCTAGGCCGATCGCGCCCGTGATCAGGCCGAACGGCAACCACACCAGCTTGAACAGCAGCTTGAACGGCAGGAACACCGCCCAGAAGACCAGCTTCAGCAACAGGTAGATGACGCCGAACACAAATGCAATCGCGAGCCCTGCGGCCAGGATCCCGGCGAACGCCATCATTTCGATCATCTTGACTAGAAAGGACGAGGCAGGAGGCCCCGGGGTTCCGCGACCAACTGGAAACCACGAAGAACCGGACGATTCTTCGTGGCCGCGATTTAGCGCAGGTCGACGACGACTTTGAAGTCCGGAAGGTCCCACTGCACGAGGTTCTGCTTAACCTCTTCCATGGCAACCCGCTCCGGCTTAATCAGTTTCGATGCGGGCAGCTGGTCGAGCGTGTCGTGATCCAAGCGGACGCGGGCGCCGCGGCGCAGCTGCTTGGCGCGCAGGGCCGAGACGTCGACATAGAGAAAACGGCTTTCGATGGGCGTCGCCTTCGGGTGAACGATAGGCGATTCGTCCGCCTGGGCGGCGTCACCAGCCTGTGGGATTTCAGTCTCTGACATAGCCACCCAGCTTACTTCGGATGCAGCCGGGAGGGCAATTCTTGTTGGGAGGGTGACACTGGTCGGTAAAAACGGGCATTCCCGGCGGGTTGTGTCATCCCGACAGGCCGTTCCCTCCCGACCAGCGATTCCCTCCCGCCCGCCAGCGGCCGTTTAGGCCGCGACCTCCACGTTAATCGTCCGCGGGCGAGTCTCTTCGCGGAATGGCAGCTTCACGGTCAGCACTCCGTTCTTGTATTCGGCGGCAATGCGGCTGGCATCAACGCTCGACGGCAGTGAGAACGAGCGGCTGAACGTGCCGTAGGCGCGCTCGACGCGGTGGAACTGTTCCTGCTTCACATCAGTGGCAAACTTGCGCTCGCCCTTCAGGGTCAGCGTGTTGTTCTCGAACACCACCGCGATATCTTCGCGATTCATGTCCGGCAATTCCGCTTTGAGCACGAGCTCCTGCTGGCCGTTCTCAAAAATATCAACCGCGGGCACCCAGCGGCCGTTGGTCAGGAGGTCAGCGAACGGATCGAATCGAACAATGGACATATGCGCTCCTTGGGCTTTCGGTATTCGGTTTTCGGTGTTCGCGTAACTACCGCGTTTCGGCAAACTCGGCGTCAACCACCTCGCCGTCCTTGACGGCGTCGGTCGCGTTCTCCTGCTTTGGCGCGTTCTCGGCGGCCTTGGCTGCCTGCGCCGCCTGGTGCGCCTCGGCTTCCGACTTGTTGCGGGTCTCCACTTCCTCGCGCTTCTTCGCATCATCGGCGGCCTGGGCTTCGGCTTCCTTCACCATGCGGTTCACTTCGTCCTTGTTCAGGCCGCTCGCGCCGCTGATAGTGATGGTCTGTTCCTTGCCCGTCGCCTTGTCCTTCGCCATCACGCTGACGATGCCGTTGGCGTCGATGTCGAAGCTCACTTCCACCTGCGGCAGGCCGCGCGGTGCCGGCGGCAGACCGGTCAGGTGGAACCGTCCCAGCGTCCGGTTGTCGCGCGCCATCGAGCGTTCGCCCTGCAGCACGTGCACTTCCACACTGGTCTGGTTGTCAGTCGCCGTCGAGAAGACCTCGCTCTTCTTCGATGGAATGGTGGTGTTGCGCGGGATGAGCACGGTCAGTACGCCACCGAGCGTCTCAATGCCGAGCGACAGGGGCGTCACATCGAGCAGCAACAGGTCTTTGACGTCGCCGGCCAGCACACCGCCCTGGACCGCCGCGCCGATCGCAACCACTTCGTCCGGGTTGACACCCTTGTGCGGATCCTTGCCGAAGTACTCCTTCACGACCTGCTGCACGCGCGGCATGCGGGTGGAGCCACCGACCAGCACGACCTCGTCCACGTCCGACGGCTTGAGGCCGGCGTCGGCGAGCGCCTGCTTGAGCGGCGCAAGAGTCCGCTGCACCAGGCCCTCGACCAGCGACTCAAGCTTCGCCCGCGTCAGCTTCATCGTCATGTGCTTTGGGCCTGAGGCGTCT
>JANLWW010000009.1:0-74754 GCA_031364805.1 Acidobacteriota bacterium | reverse complement strand
CACACTTCGGGATGATTGGGGTCAGACCCCACTACGCCCAAAGTGTGATTTTCTTGACCTGACCCCAATCGGCCCTCTGGTACACTTAGCGCATATGTCGTCTGTTGAAGAGATTCGCCCGGCGCGGTTGTGGCGCCTGATGCCACGGGACCTCCGCGTCGTTGCCGCCGGCGCCTTCTGGGCGGATGAGCAGGCCGCCCTCGAACAAGCCGAGGCAGTGGCCCTGATCGCCCGGCAAATCAAGTTCAGGCCACAGAGCGTGATGACGCTGCCGATTGACAAGCGGGCCAAGCACCTCGCCGGTATCGTGCAGGTCTCAGATCTGCTTGCCGCGCGCTTGGTGATCTCCTACCACCTCGAGCACCAGCGGCCGATGATGGGCGCGTTTCTTGACGCCCTGGGTATTGCCCACGAAGACGGCCTGATCAAGGACGAGTCGCCGACCACGCCCGATGCCGCCACGCTCGACGCCGGCGTCAAGACGCTGTCGGCCGCCTATCCGAAGGCCGACGTCGCGCGCTACTTCTGGGCGCTGCTCTGGCAGGATCCGGAAACCTGGGGCGGCCTCAAGGGCCGGCCCGAACTCGCGCTCGAATAAACGCCGGGTAGATCGCCATGGATGCATTCCTGACCGCAGACGGGCTCGCCGCCCTTGTCACCCTCACTGTCCTCGAAGTGGTATTGGGCATCGACAACGTGATCTTCATCTCGATCCTGGCGGGCAAGCTGCCGGCCGCGGATCAGGAACGGGCGCGACGGGTCGGCCTGATGGGCGCCATGATCATGCGCATCCTGCTGTTGATGTCGATCGCTTGGATCGTCCGGCTCACCGCGCCGCTGTTCACCGTGTTCGAACACGCCTTCTCAGGCCGTGACTTGATCCTGGGGCTCGGCGGGTTGTTCCTGATCTACAAAGCCACCCACGAGATCCACGATCGCCTCGAAGGTGAAGAGGGTGAGGCCTCTTCGCGGGTGGCGCCCACCTTCGGCGCCGTGATCGGCCAGATCATGTTGCTCGACATCGTCTTTTCGCTGGACTCGGTGATCACCGCGGTCGGGATGGCCGACGACCTGTCGATCATGATTGCGGCGGTCGTGATCGCGGTCGGCATCATGATGTTCTCGGCCGGCACGGTCAGTGGTTTCGTCGAACGCCACCCGACGGTCAAGGTGCTGGCGCTGAGCTTCCTCCTGCTCATTGGCTTCTCGCTGATCGCCGACGGCTTCGGCATGCACATCCCGAAGGGCTACATCTACTTCGCGATGGGCTTCTCGGTGTTCGTCGAGGCCATCAACCTGCGCTCGAAAAAGAAGGCCAAGCCGGTCAAGCTGCACGAGCCGTATCAGTAGCGAGGCTGCGCCTCGCTACGGCAGTGTCGTCGTGCCCGCACTCCGTGCGGGCGGTCTGCCGTCCACACCGCTCGTGCCACACCGCTCGCGGATCCACGCCACTACCTCGTCCTGGATGATCGTGTGCACCGCCGCCTGGTCGCGGCCGCTCGACTTCAGCACCGCGAACGAATGGTCACCGCCCTCCACCGTCAGCACTCTGAGCGGCGGTGCCGGCTTGGCATCGGCGATCGCCTCACGAACTTCATCTGGGCCGCCAAATGGGTCACGCGTCCCCTGCACGATCAGGGTCGGCACGGCGAGCGCCTTCAGGTGCGTCACTCGATCCCCCGTTTTGCTGCTGCGCGGCGGGGCGAGCGGGTAGCCGAAGGCGATAATGCCCGACGGTAGCGGAGCGTCGGGCCAGCGATCAAGAGCGGCACCAAGGTGCGTCGCCATGCGTCCGCCCATCGACTTGCCGCCAATGAAGACGTGCCGCGCCTGAACTCCGCCATGATGCAGCGCGCCGGTGATGGCACGACGGAAAGCTTCTTCGAGCACTGGCGCGCGATCGGGAGTCTTGCGCCGCTTGTCCATGTACGGAAAATTGAACGTCACCACCGAGATGCCACGCTCGCAGAGCGCCGTGGCGTAGTTGGTCATGAACGGATGAGACTGTCCGGCCCCCGCGCCGTGCGCGAACACGAACAGGGCATCAAGCGCGGTCGCCGGCTGGGCTTGATAGAGGGCGGCGGTGACCATCGTGTCGGCATCGCCGGGCAAGTCGAATGCGACGGAACTCACAATGATCTCGTTATAGCATCTTCGGCAGATGACACGCGCGCAGCCGCAGAGCTTGACGAATGACCCGCGAACCATTGCGGTTCGTACACATGGCCGTTACCTCATCGATTCCCCCGCCGGCGCGACCGCGACACTGGTGGGCTTCCATGGCTACCAGGAAAATGCCGCGATTCACCTCGACGTGCTCCGGCGCATTGCCGGTGAGCGCGTGCTGAACCTCGTCAGCATTCAGGCGCTCAATCGCTTCTACACGCGCGCCAATGCGGTGGTCGCTGGCTGGATGACAAGGGAGGATCGCGATCTCGTCATTGGTGACAACATTGCCTACGTTGCGGCGGTGCTGGCGGAGATCGGCGGTGAGATCGGCATCACACGGCCGCTGATCTATGCCGGTTTCTCACAAGGCGTGGCCATGGCCTATCGCGTTGCCGCCTTCGTGCCGCGGCCATGCCATGGCATCATTGCCCTGGCCGGCGACGTGCCACCTGATGTCGTACCGATCGCGGCAGGGTTGCCGATCACGCTTATCGGTCGCGGCAGTGAGGATGCGTGGTACTCGGTCGATAAGATGACCGCGGATGTGTCAGCGCTCCGAGGCGCCGGCGTGACGGTTGAAGAGCATCTCTTCGACGGCGGCCATCTCTGGCACGACTCGTTCATCGCGCGTGCGGGCGTGTTTCTCGATCAGCGGCTCCCGACTTAGCGCGGCATGAGCGGATGCTCTTGAAAGAAGTCCCACATCAGGCTTGAGGCGTCGATGCTGCGGGTTGTGGGCCCGGCAAACCATTCCGGCAGCGGCTTGCCGCCCGGCCAGGTGTGACCTCCGCCATGGATGGTGTAGAGCACCACCGCTGCGTCTTCAGCACAACCCAGGTATGAGCGACGGGTGACATCCGCCGCCACCGCAGAATCAATCGGCTTCGGATCACAGCGGTTTCTGCGAGCCCAATTCGCCGTCCAGGTCACCACGCTTGGAAATGGCTTAGGGGCGGCCCACGACGAACCACCGTGGTACGGCGTAAACAGATCAGCGGTGCCATGAAACGAAATCATCGGCACCGGCCGCGGGTCTGGACACCAGCTAAACGGCACCAGGTGCGCCGCCGCCACCATCCCGACCGCTGCGATTCGATCGGGCAGCGTGCACGACAGGGCGAACGCCATGCCTCCGCCATTCGAGATCCCGTCGGCGTAGATCCGAGCCTGGTCGATGTTGTAGTCCGCCTCCAGCGTGTCGATCAACTCCGAGATGAACGTGACATCTTCCTCGTCCCAGTGTCTGGGGCCGTTGCCCTTGGCTCCGGACGGGTAGACGACAATGAAGCCCTCGCGATCGGCCAGCGTGTTCCACTGGCTCGTGTCTTTCTGAGCAGCTCCCCACATCGCCGCGCCGTGCATGCTGATGACCAGGGGTGTCGGCTTGGCGGAGTCGTAGTTCTTCGGAACAAACAGCAGATAGTCCCGATTCCGGCCTGAGACGAGGGTGCCGTTACTCGCATTCAGGACGTAGAACGACACCGCCTCAGCCAGCGCCATCGCCACCGGCAAGCTGAGAAGCACCCACATGATGCCGATGACCATCGTCCTGCGCTTCACCAGCGTCACCGATGCCGGTTCCACGAGAGCGCCAGCGGGGCCGCCGACAACCGCACCAGGGGCATCGCGAGGATCGCGATGAGTGCGGGCAGGTAGCGCGGCAAGAACGGCACCGAGAGAATCCACGCGAGCACACCGTAGAGCGCGAGTACGGCGACGCACCAGGAGGCCGCGCCAGTAAGTAGCATGCGGTCGCTGAGCAGCCGGCTGTCATATAGGCGCACGGCAATCCAGGCAGCGGCTGACATCTTGACTCCGACCAGCACCGCGAGAATCGAGGGAATGGCGTCCCATAACACCGCCTGCACGTTGCCGTTGTCGATGATCCAATGGACCAGCGGCCCGAGGACGGCGAGGAACGACAGCGTGACAAACACGCTCGATTTGACCGCCCACTCGCGGCCGGTCAGGCCGATGTACAGACCCTGCACGAGCTGCTTCCACGTGGCGGCCATCAGTCCCGCGATTACCAGCAGCACGATCACGATCGCGCGGGGCGTCCCGACGATGTCGATGCCCTGGCGCGCCCGGTCGAGCACCATCGGCAAGGCGCCAGCGAATTGGAGTGCCAGGGGGATGGCGGCCAGGACCAGCAGCCACGCGGCGAAGGCGCTCCAGATCGTCGCCGTCAGCTTGGCAGCGATCAGCGACGGGCTCGACAATGGCCGCGTCGAGACAAACGGCGCCAGGCCATGGGCATCGTGTCCATGAGGGTTCGACTGGCTGACCCTCGCGGCGGCGAACGCCGCCATGAACGGCGGAGTCAGCAGCACGGCCAGCAAGGTCTCGAAGACGATCACCGGCGTGTCGCTGAAGCCGAACAGCAAGGCCAGCTCAAAGGGGAGGACCATCCCCACCAGCGCCGGTAGCGACCACCCGTGCCGCCGCCACTCAAACCAGAATTGAGCGCGAGCGGGCGAACGGAAATGATCCCGTCGGAGGAAGCGAGGGCTTGAGGGCTTGAGGGCCTGGCCGAAAATGCCCTGCCAATCGGGCACGTCGCCGCGACGAGCCCGTGCAATCGCGACGCGCGCGACGAGAAACGCGAGCGGCAGGTGCGGCGCGAGAAGGGCCAGCATCACACCTTCCGGAGCTTGGTATTCGATCGCGGTGAAAACGATGGCGTCGATCACGGTCAGCCAGAGCACGGTGACGATCACCCGCAGCCCTGGCAATGGGTAGGGCATCCACGTCAGCGCCTGCAGCCAGGCGAGCATCGACGCGGCCAGCAGCGCCGGCCAAATCATTGGCACGTCGACACCGGACGGCCACGCCGCGAGCAGCCGCGTTGCCAGCCACAGCAGTGCCATCGCGACCGTGCCATAAAGCATTGGCCACCCTGCCAAGGCAGTGGTCGTGACCGGCAGCGCAAACATGCGGGCGGGATACATCGACTGTCGCGCCGCCAGATCGCCGGCCAGGCCGTAACTGAATACCGCGAGGAAATACAAAAAAGTCGTCGTCAGCGGCACGGCCAGCACGAAGGCAACGCTCTCACCGTCGTCGAACTCGACGCGCTGACCCGGCTCGAAGATCAGGAGCCTGACCGTCGCGAGGACGAGCAGGTAGCCGGCCAGGGCGATCCAGCCCCAGCGATGGTGTTGCCGGAATTCCCAGGCGATGGCCGCAGCGGGCGAGCGCATGACTACGCGTCGGCGGGGGGCGCGGCAGCCGCACCAACATGAGCGACGAAGATCTCCTGCAGCGATGCCCCGCCGTGCAATTGCTTGACCGCCGCCAGCGGCGCACTCAGCACAATCCTGCCCTGGCTGATCATCGTGACGTGATCGGCGACCAGCTCCACTTCGTCCAACAAATGCGATGAAAACAGTACCGTGCGGCCTTCATCGGCAATGGTGCGCATGACGGCGCCGAGAATGTCGCGGCGCACGATCGGGTCGAGGCCAGACGAGGGTTCATCGAGCACCAGCAGTTCGGGCCGATAGGCGAGCGCGATCAGAAGTCCGACTCGCGCCTTCTGCCCTTTGGACAACGTCTTGATCTTCGCCGCGAGGTCCAGGTCGAAGGACTGCCGCAGTACCTCCGCGTAGTCATCGTCCCAGCTTGAATAGAACGCGCGCGAGTAGCGAAGCAGCTCGTCGAGGCGCATCCAGCCGGGTAGGTCGTTCTCTTCTGAGAGATAGCCGATGCGCGAGAGAACCGCCACCGGATCGGCGACGGGATCGAGGCCGAACACGCGAACCGATCCGCTCTCGGCCCGGAGCAGGCCCAGGACGTGTTTGATGAGCGTCGTCTTGCCCGCTCCGTTGGCGCCGACGAGACCGTAGACGGCGCCGCGCGGCATCGTCACGCTCACCGAGTCGAGCGCGGTCCGGGAGCCAAAGCAGCGCGAGAGCCCGGACACGCTGATCACCGATGTGGTCACCCGGGGATTGAAACACAAATCAGCCGCGATCGGACACGGCCTATGAAGGCAACGCCTCAGAACAGCACTTTAGGCACCCGTGGCACTGCTATCCTACTGCCGCGTGAGTTTTAATCTGAACGACCTGGGCTGGGACGCCGAGTGGGCTCGGGTGTTCGCACCGTACGCGGCCGACGGCCTGGTGCCGGCGCGCGTGGCCATCGAGTTCAACTACATCTACCGCCTTTACGCCGAGTCCGGCGAACTGCAAGCCCAGCACGCTGGCCGCATGCGGCACCAGGCCGAGGGTCGCGAGAACATGTCGGCGGTGGGGGACTGGGTCGCCGTGCTGCCCACACCCGGCGAAGCGGCCGGCACCATCGAGGCGGTGTTGCCACGCCGGAGCCGGTTCTCGCGCAAAGTTGCCGGCGAGACCACCGAAGAGCAGATCGTCGCGGCCAACATCGACACCGTGTTCCTGGTGATGGGCCTGGACGGCGACTATAACCCGCGGCGGCTCGAGCGCTACCTGCTGATGGCCTCCGAGAGTGGCGCCCGCCCGGTCGTGCTGCTGAACAAAACGGACGTCGCCGATCATTTGCCCGCCGACCTGGACGAAATCAACGGCCTGGCCGTGGGCATTCCGGTGCACCCGATCAGCGCGCGCGAGCGAAGCGGCATCGAGGTGATCGAACGCTACCTGGGTCCCGGCCGGACGGGGGCGCTGCTCGGCTCGTCCGGCGTAGGGAAATCGACCATCGTCAACGCCCTGATGGGCGACGAAAAGCTGAAGACGCGCGATGTCCGCGCCAGCGACTCGCGCGGCCGCCACACCACCCGTCATCGCCACCTGATTCTGCTGGGCACTCGCGGCCTGTTGATCGACACCCCCGGCATGCGCGAGCTGCAGCTCTGGACGCAGTCGGAATCGGCCCGCGAGACGTTCGAGGACGTCGACGGCCTGGCGGCGGGGTGCCACTTCACCGACTGTCAGCATCGCGAGGAGCCGCGCTGCGCTGTCAAGCAGGCCATTGCCGACGGCACCCTCGCCGCGGAACGGCTTGAAAGCTACCTGAAGCTGCAGGAGGAAATGCGCAGCCTTGATGTACGCAAGGACGCGCGCGCCCAGATCGACGAGAAGCGCAAGATGAAGACCATCAGCCAGTCGCTGAAGAAGCTGTATAAGTCGCGTGACCAGTAGGCCGGATGCCGGTTACGGGATGTTGCGCAGCCGCTCGAACTCGCCGGGAATGACGCGCGCGTCGTTCATGATGGGGCTCAGCTTCTGTCGCACCGCATTCGCCTCTTCGCGCGTCGGGTAACGGCCCACCAGGACTCGGCGTCGAATGTCTCCAGGCGCCAACATCACATCGATCAAGTAGACCGGCAGTCGCTGCGCGCGCAGCGCCGCCTCTCGGAGTTCGACCGGCCGGGATGAATCGAAGGTGCCGACCAGCACGGAGAATGAGCCGCCGACAAATGGTGGCGGGCCGATCACGGGCGGACCGGCCGGCACCGCGACTGGTGTCACGCGCGCCGGCGGTTGCGGCACGGCTGCCGGTCGCACCGCCGGCAATTCCGCGGCAGCGAAGAGCTCGACCGGGTTGCCGGTGACATAGATCAGCGCGCCAACCGCGGCCACCGCCGCCAGCAGCGCAGCGGCCGCGAGCCCGCGTCGTGACGGTCGGGCGGCGGAATGGGCAGGGTCGCTCCTGACCTTGCCGTTTGGGACCTCGAGGCCGATCTGCGCGGCCGCCTGCTCGACCTGCTCCTCAGTAATGCGGCTACTCTTCGCCTCGCACGCCACCATCAGGGCGCGGTCACACAGCAGGTTAATCACGCGCGGCACGCCACCCGAGATGGCATGCACCAGGTCGAAGGCCTTGGGCGAGAGCGACACCGCGGTTGACCCACGCGCCACCCATAGTCGGTGCGTCACATACGCTTCCACCTCTTCGCGAGTCAGCGCCTTCAGCGAACAGCGAATCGAGATGCGCTGGTCCAGCTGCCGGAGTTCGGTCCGGTGAAGCAAGGTGAGCAGGTTGAGCTGACCGACGATCACGATCTGCAGCAGCTTCTGATCGTTGGTCTCGAGGTTGGACAGAATGCGAATTTCTTCCAGCACATCAGTGGACAAGTGCTGCGCCTCGTCGATGATCAGCACGGCGCTGCCGTGCAGCGGCACGAGCGACAGCAGGAAGTCGTGGAGCGTGCGAACGAGCTCGTGTTTGCTGGCGGTGGCCAGGCGCCCGCTCTTGAGGGCGCCTCTCGACACCACGCCAAAACTGAGAAGCACCTCGCGGAGCAGTTCCTCGACCGAGAGGAACGGGTTGAGAATCAGCGCGGTGAACGTGGTCTGGTCGAACTGCTCGAGGAGCGTCCGGCACAGCGTGGTCTTGCCGGTGCCGATGTCGCCGGTGAGAACGATGAAGCCCTCTTTGCGGCGAATCGCCTGCCATACCTGCTGCAAGGCGACGTCGTGGGACTCGCTGCGGTACAAGAACCGCGGATCCGGCGTGAGGCTAAACGGCGGCTGGACGAATCCGTAGAACTCCTCGTACATGCTGCTTGATCAGGCAAGCCAGGCGAGGTCAAAGAAAAAGAGCCCACTTGCCGGACACAGCATAACAGGAACGGATAGCTACGTCACAGGTAGTCGCTTTCGAAGAGTCGGGCGGCCATGAGATTACCGTTCGACGCCACCAGTTCGCGACGCACCCGGTAACCGGTTTCCTGTGCGGCGATGGTCTCCCAACCAGACGCCGCCGCCGCGGAGCTCGGTTGACCGATGCGCTTGTAAAGCGAGACCAGCGTTTTTTCGTTCACCACCAGCTCGTCGCCGATGACTTCAACCGCATGCTGCAGTTCATGGGCGAGCGAGGCGATCAGTTGGTCGCTGGTTTGCTCAGGACTGAGCGTGGCCCGCAGGTAGCGATAGGGACCAGCCTGCGCCATCCACGTGAGCTGCCCGGCCAGGCTCGACTTGATGAAGGGGCTGACCTCGACGTAGACGAATACGTTGCTCGCCTCGATGCGCTCAACCAGCGCGCGGAACGTCTCTGACCGCGCCATCCCGTTGCGCAGCAATTGGATGCTGCGCGCATCTTGCGGCCTGAGGCGCGGGCCGCCATCGCGCGATTTGTCGGGCGCGGCGGCGTCGACACTTGAGACCAGAACAACGGAACACAGAACGATGCTGAGCAGCCAACGCATGGCGTCCTCCTGACCATCACCGTCCTCGCGCCCGTTCGGGCGCCCGCTTCACCAGTTCTTACAGATGGCCGCCGTCCTCGTCCGCCGTAGTCTTGGCGAAGGTCGGATCCGGGCCCCGCACGTCTTGCAACTGGGAAGGTAGACGGGGCGAGCACGCGTTGGGTTCGGCCCCGGACCGAGTTTGCGGTGGTGAACGTTGGGACGGATAATGCGCGGATGCTGAGGCGACGCATTCTCGTGATGTTCCTGTTACTGCTTCCTGCCACCGCGCTGGCTCAGCAACCCAGGCAGGCCGTGATCGACACGACCCTCGGGACCATCGTCCTCGACCTGCTCGCCGACCGAGCGCCGAATCATGTCGCGTTGTTTGTGAAGACCGCCGAAGCCGGCGGTTACGACGGCACCACGTTCTTCCGGATGATTAAGCTCGGAATCATTCAGGGCGGTGATCCGATCACCAGAGATCCCGCTGCTCGCGCGAAGTACGGCAGCGGCGGCCTCAACTTGTTGAAGCCGGAACTGTCAGACGAGAAGCAGACGCGCGGAGCGGTGTCCGCGACCCAGATTCCCGGCAGGCCAGACAGCGCGGGGACCCAGTTCTTCATCGCGGTGTCGGATCAACCAGGGCTCGATGGCCGCTACACGATCTTCGCTCGCGTCAACGAGGGCCTTCTCGTGGCGCAGAGCATCTCCGAGGCTGCCGTCGATGGCACCGGCCTCGCCACCGACCGGGTGGTCGTGAACAAGGTCACCATTCGCGACAAGCCGGCAGATGTGCCCGAGCCGTTTTCCACAGAATCGGCAGAGGAGCTGGCCCGCTATCGCGTGGTGCTCGAGACCTCGATGGGTGACATCACGCTGTCGTTCACGCCAGGGAAGGCGCCCGGTCACGTGCGGAATTTCTTGCGGCTGGCGCAGGCCGGGGTCTACGACGGCATGAGCTTTCACCGGGTGGTCAAGGGGTTCGTGATCCAGTCTGGACACCTGCCGACGCGCACCGCGCCGCTTGGTGAGACACAGCAAAAATACGTCCGGCCGATGAAGGCCGAGTTCAACGATCAGCTCCACGTGAAAGGCACGCTCTCGATGGCGCGCCTGGCCGAGCCCGACTCCGCGAGTGCCTCGTTCTTCATCGTCACTGCGAAGGCCGAGGCGCTCGATGGCAAATACTCCGCCTTCGGCCTGGTGGAAAGCGGGCTCGAGGTAGTCGAGAAGATCGAAGCCGTGGCCGTGAACGGCGAGACGCCGATCGATCGCGTGGAACTGCGAAAAGTCACGGTGATCCGAAAATAGCCACAGAAGACAGCGAGGACCCAGGGTTAACTCTTTCAAGACGCGTGTCGGCCGGTCGGCGCTTGATCGCATGTGGAAAAGTATTCTCTGGGTCCTCGGTGTCCTCCGTGGCTAACTTCGGCTACGAGAACGGCAGGCGGAGATCGGTCGACTCCGCCCCGTCGTCATCGGCGGTGCTCAGATTGTGCACGCCGACCCCTAACAGGCGGACGGGCCGCGCACCGGCGTCAGTCTTCGCCAGCAGGCCCAGCGCGCGCGAAGCGATTGCCTCGGAATCGTCGGTCATCTGCGGCGCGCTGTGGCTGCGTGTCACCGTCGTGAAGTCGTCGTAGCGAACTTTGATGGTGACCGTGCGGGCGGTGATCGCCCGCTTCTGTAGCCAGCCGGCCACCTCGCGCGCCAGCTTGCCGATCTCCTGCCGAATCTCGCTCATGCCTGACAGGTCACTGGCATAGGTCCGTTCGGAACTCGACGACTTCGACGGCCGGTTCGGTGCTACCCGGCGATCATCGCGGCCGTGGGCAAGATCGATCAACCACGGCGCGAGGCTGCCGACGACTGCCTCGAGGTCTGATTGCGATCGCGCGCGGACGTCGGTGAGTTTCTCGATGCCGTGCTCACGCAGCTTGGCGGCGGTGACCGGCCCGACGCCCCATAACGCGTCAACCGGCAAACCCTTGAGGAACATCTCGACCCGTTCCGGCGCCACCACGGTCAGTCCGTCAGGCTTCTTCCATCCCGACGCGATCTTGGCGAGAAACTTATTGGGAGCGACGCCGGCCGAGGCCGTGAGACGAGTGGTCTCCTTGATGGCCGCCTTCAGCCGCTTTGCCACGTTCACGCCGAGCGGCTCGCCCCAGCTGTTCTCGGTGACGTCGAGATAGGCCTCGTCCAGCGACAGCGGCTCGACCAGCGGCGTGACCTCGCGATAGAGCGCGAACACCTGCTGCGACACGTCGCGGTATTTCTGGAAGTCGGGCCGCACGATCACCAGCGACGGGCACAATCTCACCGCGCGTGACATGGGGATGGCCGACCGCACGCCGAAGGTGCGGGCCTCGTAGCTAGCCGCCGCCACCACCCCGCGCGTGGTGGGGTCGCCGCCGACCGCCACCGGCTTGCCACGCAGCGTCGGGTTGTCGCGTTGCTCGACCGACGCGTAGAACGCGTCCATGTCGATGTGGAGGATCTTCCTCACGGAGTTGAAAGTTGCAGGTGCAGTGTCAGTTGCCAGTGCTGCCGAAGCCGCCGCGCGTGGGCGCGACCATCTCCGTGACTTCTTCCCATTCCACGTGTGGGCAGGGAAGGACTACGCCCTGAGCCAGGCGGTCGCCGCGTGCGACCTTGACCGGCTGATCGGTGACGTTGCGCAGCTGGATCTTGATCTCGTCGGCGGGGCCGCAATAGTCGGCGTCGATGATGCCGACGCCGTTGGCGACCATCAACCCGCGCTTCAGCGGCGTGCTGCTGCGCGCGAATATCCCAAGGAAATAGCCATCCGGCACGGCAATCACGAGGCCCGTCCCAACCAGCGTGATGCTGCGGGCGGGGATCTCGATGTCTACTGACGCCGCCAGGTCGAAGCCCGCGGCGCCGGCGGTGGCGGGTGCGGGCAGGCTGACGGATGAATCCAGTCGTTTGATCTTGAGGCGCATTGAGGAATAGTAATGCCTGGAGGGCGGCACTTTAGTGCCGCCGGATGCCGAGATGTTGGGGAGAGCCGAATGAATCGCCTGAGTTCTGCAGTCGTCGCGTTGGCATTAATGGTCGTCGCCTTGGTCGCAATTCCGCGCGCGCAAGTCGCGGCGCCGCTCGCGGCGGCAGTGCCGCCGGAACTGGCGCTCGATCGCCCGTTGCCGGTTGACCCGGCGGTGCGCGCCGGCCGGCTGCCGAACGGTATTCGCTACTTCATCAGGCAGAACAGCCGTCCCGCGAACCGCGTCTCGATGCGATTGGCGGTGAATGTCGGCTCGCTGCAGGAAGAGCCCGACCAGCGCGGCCTGGCGCACTTCCTCGAGCACATGGCGTTCAACGGCACCGAGAACTTCAAGCCGGGTGAGCTAGTGTCGTTCCTCGAATCGATCGGCGCGCGCTTCGGTCCGCACGTCAACGCGTCGACGTCGTTCGACGAAACCATCTACATGCTCGACATTCCGACCGATCGGCCAGGCTATGTCGATCGCGGCATGCTTGTGCTGCACGACTTTGCCGCGGGACTGTCGTTATTGCCCGCCGAAGTGGAAAAGGAACGCGGCGTCGTGCTGGAAGAGTGGCGCGGGCGTCTGGGTGCCGGCTCTCGATTGACCGACAAGCAGCTGCCCGTGATCTTCCAGGGATCTCGCTACGCCGACCGCCTGCCGATTGGTTTGCCCGAGGTCTTGAAAGGCGCGCCACGAGAGCGCCTGGTCGACTTCTACCAAAAGTGGTATCGGCCCGACAACATGGCAGTGGTCGTGGTCGGCGACCAGCCGGTCGCCGAAGCCGAACAACTGATCCAGAAGCGCTTCGGCGTGATTCCCGCCTCGAAGCTCGCGGCCTCGTCGGTTGATGCCAGCGTGCCCGGGCACAAGGACACGTTGATCAGCATGTCCACCGACCCCGAAGCGCAGGGCTGGTCGGTGTCAATGGCATTCAAGGCCAAGGTGGAAGTCGACAACACGGTACGTGGCTATCGCAAGTCGCTGACAGAGCAATTGGTCTCACAGATGCTGAACCTTCGCCTGGCCGAGATCTCACGACGGCCGAACGCGCCGTTCCTGGGAGCGCAGGCAGGCGGTTCGAACATTGGCCGCACGCTGGAGCTGTTCGAGATCGAAGCGGCCGTGCCCGAGGGCCAGATCACCGAAGGGCTGGGCGCGCTCATGCTCGAGGCCAAGCGCATGCAGCAGTTTGGATTCTCGGACGATGAACTGAACCGAGCAAAGGCGGGCTTGCTCGCCGGCTACGAACGTGCGTTCAAGGAACGCGGCACCGCCGAAAGCCCTGGTCTGGCCAACGAATACGTCCGTCACTTCCTGGAGCAAGAGCCCATTCCGGGCATCGAGTTCGAGTACCGCATCGCCTCGACCTACGTGCCGACCGTGACCGCGGCTGAAGCGTCGGCGCTGGCCAAGGGCCTAATCACCGATGAGAACCGTGTGGTTCTCGGCGTCGCACCCGAGAAAAAGGACACGCCGCCGCCGTCGCCCGAAGTGCTGCGCAACGCCATTACGCGCGCCAGTGCCGCGCCGGTGGAACCTTGGGCGGACGCCACCTCGGGCCGCGCCCTGGTCGAGAAGGTGCCGCCCGCGGGCAAGGTCGCCTCGCGACGCGAGGTTGCCGAAGTGGGCGCGACGGTGCTGACGCTGTCGAACGGCGTCGAAGTGTGGCTCAAGCCCACCGACTTCAAGAACGATCAGATCCTCTTCACGGCTTACGCGCCCGGCGGCGTGTCGCTGGCGAACGCCGCGGACTACAAGAGCGCGAGCCTCGCCACCGCCATGGTCGGCGTCGGCGGCATGGGTGGATTGAGCCCGGTCGACCTCAGCAAGATGTTGTCGGGCAAGATCGCCCAGGCCTCGCCGAATGTCGGCGAGTACACGCAGGGGATCAACGGCTCGAGCACCCCGCGCGACCTGGAAACCGCGCTGCAGCTCAACTACCTGGCTCACACCGCGCCGAACATGACAGCCGAGGTGCTCGACTTGATCAAGCGTCGGCTGGCCGGTTCGCTGCAGAATCGCGACCAGAACCCGCGCGCCGTGTTCGGCGAGAAAGTCGAGCAGGTCAACACCATGAATCACTACAGCGCGGCGGCCCTGACGATGGCCGATATCCCGGCGCTGAATCTCGAGACCATGAAGGCGTTCTACCACGCACGGTTTGCCAACGCCGCTGACTTCACCTACTTCTTTGTCGGCGCCTTCAAGGTCGACGAGATTACTCCGCTGCTCGAGAAATGGGTGGCGACCTTGCCGTCGCAGGGTAAGAAGACCTCGGCCCACCGCGACATGGGTGTCAAGTTCCCGATCGGCGTCGTGAAAGATGAGGTCAAGAAGGGCAAGGAGCCGTCGAGCCAGACGGTGCTGTCGTTCTTTGCCGACCCGGGCTTTGACGAGTTCGAAATGCACCGCGCCCGCGCCGCCTCGCAGGTGTTGAGCATCCGCCTGCGCGAGATCCTGCGCGAAGAGCTGGGCGGCACGTATGGCGTCTCGGTCGGCTTCAACAACTCGCCGCCGTTCAAGGGCTACGGCGCCATGGTGATCCAGTTCGGCAGCTCGCCCGACAACATCGACAAGCTGGTGGCGGCGTCGCTCAAAGAGATCGAGCGGCTCAAGGCCGAGGGGCCCTCACTAGACGATGTCAACAAGGTCAAGGAGATCGAGCGGCGCGACCTCGAGACCAATGCCAAGCAGAATGCCTACTGGATGGGCTCGATGCAGACCGTCCACATGTTCGGCTGGGATCCCAGCCGCATCAACAAGCGCCTCGAGCGAACCGAATCGCTGACGCCCGACATCATCAAGACGATGTTCCAGAAGTACTTCCCGATGGATCGCTACACGTTGGTCACGTTGAAGCCGGAGGTCTGATCACTCGCTGGGCCACGCGGCGCGGATGCGACCCTTGCGCCAGCGAGCGGACGACTAGCTGACGTCCATCTCGGGATCGCTCGCGAAGCAGTGGGTCCCCAAGTTCGGAATGACCATCTGCACCATCAGCGCCCAGTCCCAGCTGCCGGCATTCTTGATCTTGTTGCTACCGACGTTCAGCGTGAATGTCCCGTTATTGTTCGACCCGCCGTTGCCGGTGATCGTGTTGTTGTTGTTCCCGAACGGCGACGCGGCTGTCGTCGGAGACCGCGGAATGAAGGTCACGGCCCAGTTCCCGATGCTCGTGGCGTTACTCGAGCTGTTGTAGCCGGCGTCGGTCACCAGCAGATTGAAGTCGGCGCCACTGCTTTGAGGGGTGCCGATCGTTTCGGCGGCCCAGTTGTTGAAATAGCTGGTGCCGCCGACCTGATCAACCGTACCGCTGATTCCCGTAATCTCGTACGGAGCGGCGAGCTGAGTCGCGGAGTTGAGCGTGAGCGTAACGGACACCGCTGTTGTCGGCATGTTGGACTCCTTGGGCCCCGCGGGCAATCGTGCCCGGTGGCGGGACTGCGGATCCTAGCATCAAATGACAGCGCGTCGCCTAGCGTTCGTAGCGGGAGACGAGCTTGTGGTATTCAGCGTCGGTTCGGAGTTTCACCAGGTCCGGCTCGTGCGTCACCTCGCGCATCTGGTAGCCGGCTGCCAGCGCCCGGCCAAGCAATTCCAGCGCCCTGGCACGCTGTCCCGCCAGTTCGGCGGTGATCGCCGTTTTGAACAGCTCGGCAGGGTTCAACTGCTTGTTCGTGAGCACCGCGTCCAGTTCCAGCAGCGCTTCTTTCGGATGGCCGTCGCGGATCAAGTACAGCGCCAGACTGCTGCGCGCGACCGGATCGTCGCGGTTCGCGGCAAGGTGCTCGCGCACCAGTTGAACGGCGCGGACATAACTGTCGTGGGCTTTCTGGTGAGCGCCGGCGACCATGCGGGCGGCGTCAGCCAGGTTGCCCCACCGCAAATAGGTATTCGCGCCAAGCTGCACCCCCCGCTCGAACGCGCTTAACGCCTCGGGATAGCGGCCCTGAAAGTAGAGTAACGTGCCAAGGTTCGAGTAAGTGATGTTGTCGGGCGTAATCTCGAGCGACCGCTGCAGCACTGCCGCGGCTTCGTCCGTGCGATCCAGCTGATGGTACACGGCAGCGAGATTGGAATAGATGCGGGTGTGTCCCGGCGCCAGCTCGCGGGCCGCCTCGAATGTCGCCAGGGCTTCGGCGTAGCGGCCCTGGCGGTACTGCAAGGTGCCGAGCTTAAGGCGCGGCTCCCACTCCTTCGGCCCGATTTCGGCCGAACGGCGATAGGACTGCTCGGCCGCGGCCTGGTCCTTCCGCGCGACCGCCAGATCCCCCAGCCGCCACAGCAGCTCGAAGTTAGTGGGATCGAGCGTCATTGCGCGCTGATACGCATCGGCCGCCGCGTCCAGTTGACCGGTTATGGACAGCGCCGCGCCGTGCGCGATGTGGGCGACGGCCAGCTGCGGATCGCCGCTGACGGCGCGTTCCGCGTTCGCCAGCGCCTGGCTCTGCCAATGCGCGTCCGTACTGACGAAGTTCTTGCGCCAGTAGGCGAGACTGAGCCGGGCCTCGGCCAACGGGTACGGCGACCGGCGTTGCAACGCGAGTTCCAGGGCGCTGATTGCCTGGTCGACATTTCCCTCGCGATAGTAGGCGTGCAACAACTCGGTCGCTCGCTGAAGAAGCTCGGGTGCCGTGGCCGTGGTATCCGCGTCCGCCGACCCCGATGGCTGGGTTTCCGCGCGGTTGACGAGTCCGGCTCGGACGAACCAGCCCACGCCGAGAACCAGCAGCGAGATCACGACTACTGCCGGCAGCCACGAGGGGAACCTGCGCCGGCCACCAACCGCCGCGCGGTCAACCACCGCGGTCCGGGTTGGGCCCAGATCGATGGCGGCAGGCGCGGGGATCGCTGTCTGCGAGACGAAGCGTCGCAATTGATCGCCGACGGCCGCGGCGCTTGGATAGCGACCGGCCGGCTCCTTCGCCAGGCACTTGTCAACCACAGCGGCGAGGGCCTGTGGCACGTCGGGCGCAACGGCACGAACCGGCGGGGGCTGATCGTGTACCACCTGCCGCAGCAGCGTCAGGCTTGTCCGCCCTTGAAATGGCAGCGTGCCCGTGAGCATTTGGTAGAGGACGACGCCGAAGGAGAACAGGTCGGACCGGGCATCGACCGGATCACCCACGGCTTGTTCCGGTGACATGTACGCCGGCGTGCCCACGGTCGAACCCGCCAACGTCAGCGAACCCGACACCGTCATGTCTGGTTCCGCAGCATCCTCCTTCGACAGGCGCTTGGCGATCCCGAAATCCAGCACTTTCACCAGGCCCGACGCCGTAATCATGATGTTGCCGGGCTTCAAGTCGCGATGGACCACGCCGGCGTCGTGCGCGGTCGTGAGCGCACTGCAAATCTGAATAGCGTAATCAACGGCTTGACCGAGTGGCAACTTGCCGCTGCCGAGCAGCGCGGCGAGCGAATGGCCGCGGATGTACTCCATGACGATGAAATCCAACCCCTCGGCCGAGTTGATTTCGTGAACCGTGATGATGTTCGGGTGAATCAGGGCCGAGGCGGCGCGGGCTTCGCGAAGGAAGCGCTGTTTGCGGGTGGTGTCGCTGCCGATCGCGGGAGGCAGGATCTTGATGGCCACTTCGCGGTCCAGCCTCGCGTCCCGCGCGCGCCACACCTCGCCCATGCCTCCTGCGCCAATGCGCTCGACGACCTCGTAGTGAAGCAGCGTGCGGCCAATCACCGCGCATATGCTACTCCGATCAGGGTGGTGGGGCACTGGCCGATTGCTCCTGGCAGCTGTCACGCGTGTCGAAATCGCCAAATCCCTGAATCGCCGGATCCGGTACAATCAGCTGCTCGCATGGCACCTCAATTCGTTTACACGATGAAGGGGCTCGGGAAGACGTATCCTCCCGACGCTCAAGTTCTCAAGGACATCTGGCTGTCGTTTCTCCCGGGCGCCAAGATCGGCGTGCTCGGCCTGAACGGCGCCGGCAAGTCGACCCTGCTCAAGATCATGGCCGGCGTTGAAACCAGTTTCACCGGCGAAGCGTTCCCCGGCCAGGGCGTGAGCATCGGCTACCTGCCGCAGGAGCCCGTCCTCAATCCCGAAAAGGACGTCCGCGGCAACGTCGAGGAGGGCGTCGCCGAAATCAAGGCGTTGCTCGATCGCTACGACGCCGTCAACGCCAAGCTCGGTGAAGACCTGTCCCCTGAAGAAATGGACAAGGTCATGGACGAACAGTCGCGACTCCAGGACCGCATTGACGCCACCAATGCATGGGACCTCGACTCGCGCCTCGACCTGGCCATGGACGCGCTGCGCTGCCCGCCGCCGGATGCCGATGTCACCACGCTGTCGGGCGGTGAACGCCGCCGCGTCGCGCTGTGCCGGCTGCTGCTGCTGTCGCCTGACCTGCTATTGCTCGACGAACCGACCAACCACCTTGATGCCGAGTCGGTGGCCTGGCTCGAGCGGTTCCTGAAGGACTATCCGGGCACCGTCGTCGCGATTACGCACGATCGCTACTTTCTCGACAACGTCGCCGGCTGGATTCTCGAACTCGATCGCGGCAGCGGCATTCCGTACGAAGGCAACTACACCGGCTGGCTCGAGCAGAAGTCGAACCGGTTGCAGCTGGAAGAGAAGACCGAAAGCAAGCGGCAGCGCTCGCTGCAGCGCGAGTTGGACTGGATTCGCATGTCGCCGCGCGCGCGCCAGGCCAAGGGCAAGGCACGTCTCAACGCCTACGAGGAATTGCTGGCGGAGGACACGGCCAAGAAGGTCGATACCGTTGAAATCTACATTCCGCCCGGCCCGCGCCTGGGCGACATCGTGGTCGAAGCCCGCCGCCTCAAGAAAGCCTACGGCGACACGGTGTTGTTCGACGAGCTGACGTTCACGCTGCCACCTGCCGGCATCGTCGGCGTGATCGGTCCCAACGGCGCCGGCAAGACGACCACGTTTCGCTTGATCACGGGGCAGGAACAGCCCGATGGTGGCACCATCAGGCTCGGCCAGACGGTGCAAGTCGGCTACGTCGATCAGTCACGCGACGCGCTCGATGCAAACAAGTCGGTCTACGACGAAATCACCGACGGTCTCGACGAACTCGAGATGGGGAAGAAGACCGTGGCGTCGCGCGCCTACGTCTCGTGGTTCAACTTCAAGGGCGGCCAGCAGCAGCGCAAGGTCGGCACGTTGTCTGGCGGTGAGCGCAACCGTGTGCACCTGGCCAAGCTGCTGCGCAAGGGCAGTAACCTGCTGTTGCTGGACGAACCAACCAACGACCTCGACGTCGATACGCTGCGGGCGCTTGAAGAGGCCTTGCTTAACTACGCCGGCTGCGCCGTCGTGATCAGCCACGACCGCTGGTTCCTTGACCGCATTGCCACGCACATTCTCGCCTTCGAGGGCGATAGCCAGACCGTGTGGTACGAAGGCAACTACCAGGACTACGAGGCCGACCGCAAGCGCCGCCTCGGCGCGCAGGCCGACCAGCCGCATCGCATCAAGTACAGGAAGCTGACCAGAGGTTGAATGTTTCACCAGGCCGGCATTCGAGTGCCGGCTGCCAATTACCGAAGAGGAGACCACGATGAGTGCAGATCAGGCTAAGTTTTTCACCACCACCGTCGGGCAGAACCTGCAGGGCGAGTGGATGCACACCTACAAGGCGATCGCAGCCGTGCCGGACGCCAAGAAAGACTACAAGCCGGAACCGAATGCCCGCTCGGCATGGGAACTCGCCCACCACATTGCCATTTGCGATGTCGGTTTCTTGCACGCGGTCGCGGCGAACAGCTTTAGCGTCTTTCCGGCGACGACCGATGCGAAGACCATTCCCGAGCTGGCGGATTGGTACAAGCACGAGTTCGCCAAGGGACTGGAGAAGGTCCTGACGCTCGACGGCGACCACATGTCGCAGATCGTCGACTTCATGGGCATGAAGCTGCCGTCGATGACCTACCTGATGTTCTGCAACAATCACATGATTCACCACCGTGGCCAGCTCACCACCTACCTACGTCCGATGGGCGGCAAGGTGCCGGCGATGTACGGCGGGAGTTTCGACGAGAAGATGGGCGGCTAAGTAAGCACCGGCGCTGACATGGTGGCATCGAAGTCCTCGATCTCGTTGAGCCTGGTCGTTGCCGGAGCGTTGGTCCTGCCGTTGGGGTTACGAGCGCTCAACGGGTTCGCCCCGGCCACCGGGATGGCGCCGAGTTACCTGCCGACCATCGAAGCGCCACGTCTGCGCGAGCCGTTCGATGAAGAGGGCGCTGCCACCCTGCGCGAGGCGCGGCCCGACTATGTGGTGATTGGGGATTCGATGGCCGGCACGCGCATTGTCCCGGGTCACCTGTCTCGCCTGGTCGGGGGACGAGGTGTCGCGGCGCTGCTGCATCCTGGCAGCAGCGTCGCGTATTGGTACCTGACGTTCAAGAACCTGGTCGTCGAAAACCCGCCGGTGCAGGTCAAGGCGGCCATCTTCTTCTTCCGCGACGATCAATTGACGCTGGCATTTCAGCGGGTCACGCCTGGCACCCTGGATCGGGTTGCGCGAAACCACGAGCCGGTACTCGATCAAGTGCTTGCCGCGAATGCGTTGGGCGCCTTCGCCGGCGTTCATCGCGCCGTCCAGTCGGCGTATCAAGGCAACCGCACGCGCGATTGGCTTCTGCCGGGGCTGACCCACGCCCCGGCGACGATGGCGGCATCCGGGCAAGACCCCAAGACCTTTCTCGAGGCGATGAACAGCCAGTTGTTTTCGCTCGAGACGTTGCGGAAGACATCCGTCGCCGACCTGCCGCCGCCCACCGACGACACCCTCGACTTCAACGTCATGGTCGGCCGCTCGATCCTGCCGGAGATTTTGCGCCTGGCCGACGCGTCAGGGGTGCGAGTCGCCTTCATCCGCGTGCAGCGACGGCCGACCGCCCAGGGGCCGCCCGCGCAGTCGGACGGCCTGGTGAAGTACATGAAAGACCTGCGGCAGTATCTGGCCGAACACGGCGCCTATTTCCAGGATGAGTGGGGGGACGCCGAACAGCCCCTGGCCATCTACGCCGACGGTGATCACGTATCCCGCGAGGCGCGCATCCCCTACACCGAGAGCTTTTTCAAGAAGAACCGCCGCCTCTTTCAGTGATTTTTCACAGCCTCGACTTCCTGGTTTTCTTCCTCGTCACTCTCGCAGCCTATTGGTCGCTGCCCCTGCGCGGACAGAACCTGCTGTTGCTGGCAGCCAGCTATCTCTTCTACGGCTGGGTGCATCCGTGGTTCCTGTCGCTAATCTTTGCGACCACGTTCATCGACTACTGGTCGGCGCGCCGCATGACCGAGCGACCGGAGCAGAAGAAGGCGTGGCTCTGGCTCAGCATCGTCACGAACTTCGGGATGCTCGGCTTCTTCAAGTATTTCGGCTTCTTCGCCGCCAACGTTGCCGCCGCCGCGGCGTCGCTAGGCTGGAACGTGCCGCAGGCGGCGTTCGAGGTCCTGTTGCCGGTCGGCATCTCGTTTTACACGTTCCAGTCGATGAGTTACACGATCGACGTCTATCGCCGTCACGCCCCGGCGCGCACCAGCTTCGTCGACATGGCATCGTTCGTCTCGTTCTTCCCCCACCTGGTGGCGGGGCCGATCATGCGCGCGACGAACCTGCTGCCGCAGTTCGAGCGCGAGCGCCGCTTCTCGGCCGCCGCGGCTCGCGACGCGACCGTGCTGATGGTGTGGGGCTTCTTCAAGAAGCTGGTGATTGCCGACAACGTGGGCGTCATCGCCAACAAGGTGTTTGCGCTGGAGTCACCCGAGTTTCCGGTGCTGTGGGCCGGTGTCTTCGCCTTTGCCATCCAGATTTACGCCGACTTCTCGGCGTACACCGACATCGCGCGGGGCGTGGCGAAGTGGTTTGGCTTTGACCTGATCAGGAACTTCGAGCAGCCGTACCTGGCCGCCAGTCCGTCCGAGTTCTGGCGCCGCTGGAATATCTCGCTGTCGACCTGGTTTCGTGACTACGTTTACATTCCTCTCGGTGGCTCGCGCGTCGGCGCCTCGCGCGAGGCGCTCAACGTGATGCTGACCTTTCTGGCGTCGGGGCTGTGGCATGGCGCCAGTTGGAATTACGTGTTGTGGGGCGGCTACCATGGCATTTTGCTGGTGCTCGACCGGCAGGTGTCGCGGCTCTGGACGCCGGCCCTCCGCGTACGCCGCATGTTGAGGTTTGTCCAAGTGCCGGCGATGTTCGTGCTCACATGCGTGGGTTGGCTGATTTTCAGGGAAACCGATCTCGCGCAACTGATCCACGACCTGCAATTGACGCCCACTGGAGTCAGCGCCATGGGGGCATCGGCCGGCGCTTACCTGTTCCTGCTTGCGCTCCTGTATTCGTTGCCGCTGTGGGTGCAGGATCTTTGGGCTGAGCTCGGCGGCCCCGACCTGTCGATCGCCATGGACGAGGCCGAGACGGCCGTCAGTTGGCGACGAACGGCGGCCCAAGCCGCACTGTGTGGCGCGATGGTCGCAGGCATCGTGGTGTTGCGCAGCCAGGCCGCGCTCGACTTCATCTACTTCGCGTTCTGATCCGCGGGGACCCGCGCCAGCCTGAGCGCGCCCACCCGGGCGCCGAGTTGCCGCAGATCCGGACTGCCGCTCAGTGTCGCCGGTGAGACCAGCGGCGTGACTTCGATCCAGAGTTGGTTCGCACCGGATCGCCAGCAGGTGGCAGGTACGAGCCACTGATAATCGCCCTGACCAGGCGGCATCGGCTGCCTGGGAAACTCACACGCGTTGACCGCGAACGCGATTGCCGGCCCCGTTGCCGACGGCGCCGCAGGCGTCGCCGTGACCGTCACGCGGATGGTCCCGGCTTCCGCCAAGGTGATGCGAACGGACGACCGCGCCGCCGAGGTCCATCGAAATGGGTCCGGATCGGCTTCCGCATCGTGCCAGCCGGGCCCGAACGCGGACGACGGCATGGCGAGGGAGGCGAGTGTTGCCGGATTCCGCCCGAGCGTCAGGGCGTCGCTTTGCGGGCCTGGACAGAGCGTGACGGCAGCGTTGGTCTCTGCAGTCGCCACCGCGTTTTGCGGCACGCTCGCGAAGGTGAAGATGACTGGCGTCCGCCGGCCGGTGGCGGGAATGTGAAGGGTGCTGCCCGTGTCCGCGGCTTCGAGCGAGTAAGGAATTGATCGGGGCTCGATCTTGGCGAAGCGGGCAGGCGGCGAGCCGGGCAGACGCACGACAACGCCGCCTGGTGCACTGCCCGGCTCGGTGCCGTGGACGACGAATGAGCCGCTGGCGAGCAGCAACGACACGTCCGCCCACGTGCCGGCCGCAAGGCCGACGCAGGACGCTCGTCCGGCCAGGGCAACGGCCTCCATTGCGCCGGCGTCCACGCGCTCGAATAGAAAGCCAAAAGGCGCGAGGTTGGCGCGCGCATTCGCGAACGCGACGAGTGTCTCGCCACGTTCGAGTGATCGCTCGAGCAGGTCTAATCGCTGCGGCACGATCGGAATCGGTTTCGCCGCCCTCTGTGTTGACAACCACAGCGCCGAATCGACGCGGCGGCTTTCCGCGACGAGGTTGGCGCCGGCCGGCAGGGTCGCAAGATTGAACCGGTAGGCCATCTCCGCCATGGCGTCCGACCGGCGGTTCGCGTCGAGTGACGACAGCCGTCCTCGCGTCAGGGTGGGCTCGCCGGCAATGAGCACCGCAATCAGCGCGAGCACGACCTGGCCGGATCGGGCGTGCAGGGTATGCAGAATCCACCGAAGCGCCACTGCGACCGTGGCCCAGCCGCCTATCGCAAGTGGCAGGTTGACTGACTCGAAGCTGGCATGCGGCACCCACCACTGCCACCCGAGGCATCCAGCCACCAGCAAGGCCAGTCCGGCGCGATGCCGGCGGGAGCCCCACAGCACGGCCGACCCGATGACGAGCAGTCCAGCGCCGAGGGGCGTGAACTCCTTCGCCAGATTGGCGCCTAGCGTGGCGGCCGACGGTAACGAGGCATCAATGACCGGGGCCCAACGAGAGAGCGCCGGCGGGTCGACGGCGGCGATCGACGGCCATGCAGCGCGGCCAGCCACGGCCGCGTGCGTTGCGAACGGCCACAGGGCAGCCGCTGCCACGAGGACCCCGGCCGCCGTGGCCAGCGCGCGGTCGGTACGCGAGGTGACATGACGCCAGCTGAAAACGACGGCGGCTGGGATGCACACCAGCCAGGCCGGATTCTCAGCCGTGGCTAGCATGGCTGCGGTCAGGGCGCCCGCATACAGCGCCGGGCGCCGCGTCACCAGCCATTGCCAACCGGCCCAGATGGCAAACACCGCAAGCAGCGGCGACACCGCGTCAGGGGTCCAGTAGACACTGCGCCACCAGAACGAAGAGCCGGCCGCCCCGCCGGCCATGGCGCCGACCACCGCCGCGAGGGGAATGCCGGCGGCAAAGAGGCAAAGCCCTAGCGCGGTGATGGCGGCCGCAGCTGCGACCGCAGAGAGGTCACGCAGCGCCGACCGGCGGCCGCGCGCAATCCCCATGGCGGCACGCCCGGCAGCGGAGGAAGGTGACCACGGTGCGGCGTACGGTGTCTCGAGCGCCGGCAGCAGCGATTGGGGCCACGCCTCGTCTGAGGGCGCAAACCAGTAGTCGCGCTCGGCCGTGCCGATTCCGAGCGCCGCTCCTCCCAGGGATCCAAGGAGGATGACTGTCCCGGTCAACGCGATCAGCGCAACATGCCGCCAGGGCGATGTCGAAGGGGGAGTGTGCGCAGACATTCCGTGGGCCGGCGGGTATTATGGCAGACGCGTGCCTGCCGCTTCGTCACCATCAGCTTCACCGTTGTCGATTGCGGCCGATCGGGTTCAGCAGTTGTGGCGAACCGAGCGGAACCTGGTACTCGCCCTGGTCGCGGGCACGGTGCTGGTGCTGGCACGCAGCGCCGTCTTCTTGCGATGGGAGCAGGCGGGCTTCGACTCGGACCAGGCGATCTTCGGCCTGATGGCGAAGCACATCTCCGAGGGCCGGTCCTTCCCGCTGTTCATCTACGGCGCGCCGTACATGCTCGGCGTGCAAGCGTGGCTGGCGGCGCCGTTGTTTGCCATCTTCGGGCCCTCGGTCGCGATGCTCAAACTGCCGGTTGTGCTGGTGAATGTCGCCACCAGCGGACTGCTGATCTGGATCCTGCATCGCGACGGCGGGCTACGGCCGCTAACCGCGCTGATCTCCTCGATGTTCTTTGTGCTGGCCGCTCCGGCTCTGGCCGCGCCCCTCGTCGAGACCGGCGGCGGTAACCCCGAGCCCTTTCTCTACGTGCTGCTGCTGTGGCTGTTGCGGGCGCGGCCGTTCGCCTTTGGCCTGGTCTTCGGCATCGGCTTTCTGCATCGCGAGTTCACGCTCTATGGGCTGACTGCGATCGTGGGACTGGCCTTGCTGGACGATTGGCGCATGACCCCCGAGCGATGGCGGGCGATCGGCCTCGCGGCGGTCGGCTACCTGGTGGTGTGGCAATTGGTGCGCATTGGCTTTCTGTTCTCATCGCCGACCGGCCCGGGTTCGGCCATCGTCGCGCCGCTCGCCGCCGGCCAGAACGTGGGGGCGCTGTTCGGGCGGGCGTGTCTGGCGCTATCGACGGTCGTACCTGGTGTCGTCAGCTACTTTGCCGACTATCTCGGCATCATGTTCGGCACCGGCGACCACCGCCTGACCCATTTCGGCATCCGGAGCACGCTGCGCACCAGCATTCCGTGGGTGCCGGCATTCTGGCCGTTGCTCGGCACGTTCTTTCTGGCCATGCTCGGACGCGTGACCTGGCTCGCCGTGCGGCAGCGGCAAATGCCCTGGCGTGGGCAGGCCGCCATTGGCAGCTTCCTGTTCCTGGTGGGGATGCAGGCCGGCGCGGCATACGCGATCACCCGTTGCGGCATTGCGGACGTCGGCACCGCGCGATATGCGTTGTTGTCGGTCTATGCCGGCCTCGGCCTCACCGCGCTCTTCTTCGCGTACGAGCCACGACGCGACTGGCGATGGTTGGCCACTGGCGTGTTGATGATGTGGACCGCGGTCAGCGCCACCGCGCACGTCCGACTGGTCCGCGAGTATCTCTACCAGGAACCGGCCAACTCGCGCCGCGACCTGGCCACGTACCTGGTGACCAACCGCATTCGCTATGCGCGTGCGGACTATTGGACCGCTTATGTCACCACGTTCTTGTCTCGCGAGCGGGTCCTGCTGGCGTCGACCGACATGATTCGCATCGACGATTACCAACGGCAGGTCGACGCGCATCGCGCGGAGGCGGTGACGGTGCAGACTACGCCATGCGCCGGCGATGGCGGCACCGAAGCAGTGGCCGGCATGTACTGGGTATGTCCCGATTGATGACTCCGAACTGTGGACGGGAAGGAACTCCGATGATGGCGAGGCTGGCTGTGCTCGTGTGGGTAGTAGCCCTTGGCGCCTGCAGCATGGCGGCGCCAGCTGCCGACACCGTGTTGTTCAACGGCAAGGTCTTCACTGCCAACCCCGCCCAGCCCTGGGCAGAAGCACTCGCGATTCGCGGCGAGCGCATCATCGCGGTCGGCGACAACGCCTCGATCAACGCCCAGGCCGGCACTTCCACGCGCCGCATCGATCTCGGTGGCCGCACCGTAGTTCCCGGCTTCAACGACGCGCATGTTCACGTCGCCCCGCGCCCGCCCGCGTACCGCGTCGCCCTCCCCGAAGAACCGACGACCGGCATGGTCGAGCAGGCACTGCAATCTGCCAGGCACGATGCGCCGTCAGGGCAGTGGCTGGATCTCGAGATCGGCGGGCGAGTGCTGGACGACCTGTCGGTGGATCGCGCGTGGCTTGACGCGCGCGTCTCGGATCGGCCGGTGATGCTGCAGGCCTTCACCGGACACGGCATGATCCTGAACAGTGCGGCGCTGACGCTGACCGGCGTGGCCGAGTCGATTCAGGATCCCGAGGGCGGCCGGTTCGGGCGCGATTCGGCTGGACGCCTCAACGGCCGGGTCGAGGAATACGCCGAGCAACTGGTGCGCCGCCGACTGACTTCGCTCGTGCCAGCAGCGCAAGGCCCCGCAGCCTACTTGAAGATGTCGCGCGAGGCGGTCGCCCTGGGTATCACGTCCGTCCAGGAGACGGGTCTTGGCGATCGCCAGGCCAAGGTGGTGGCCGACCTGATCGCGGCCGACCTGCCGCTGCGCTGGCGCGCGATGCGGTTTCCCCTGCGCGAAGGCGGCGGCGACCTGCAGGACAGCAAGCCACTGGTGCCGCCGCAGCCGACGCGCAAGATCGACGCGCGCGGGATGAAGTGGATTCTCGACGGGACGCCGATCGATCGGCTGGCGGCGCTGCGGGCGCCCTATGCAGACCGGCCTGGTGACAATGGCCGGATGAATCTCTCTCCCGCTCGGCTCGCGCAAATTGTCGGCTGGGCTTACGGATCCGAAGATCCCCTCGCCGTGCATGCGGTTGGCGATGCGGCGATCGCCGCGTATCTGTCGGCCCTCGAAGCCGCCGGCAGCGCCGACACCTGGCGGGCCAAGCGGCCGCGGCTCGAACACGGCGACCTGCTGGCTCCCGATCTGTTGCCCCGGGCCAAGGCGCTCGGCGTGGTCGTCGTGCAGAACCCCGCGCACTTCATGTTGCGCGCACCGCTGGCAGCACGATTGGGCGACGAGCGAATGAAGACGATGCAGCCGATGAAGTCGTTGCTGGCGGCAGGCATCCCGGTGGCGATTGGATCCGACGGTCCGCTCAGCCCATTCTTGAACATCATGTTCGCAATCCTGCATCCCGTGAATCCAGCCGAGGCGCTCTCGCGCGAGGAAGCGGTCTTCGCCTACACCCGAGGATCGGCCTACGCCGAGTTCATGGAGAAGGAGAAGGGCTGGCTGGTGCCAGGCGCCCTCGCCGACCTGGCCGTGCTCTCTGCCGACCTGTTTACGGTGCCGCCGGAGCAGCTCCCGAGCCTTCGGAGCGTGCTCACGCTGATCGGCGGCCAATCGGCGCATGACGCCGGCGTGCTCGGGCGATAATTGCCAGTGATGTTTCCTGACCTCCGCACCTTCCTTGAGCAGCTGCGCCGCGATCGCGATCTTGTCGAGATCACTGCGCCGGTCGATCCCGTGCTGGAAGCGGCCGAGATCCATCGGCGTGTCATCGCGGCCGGCGGGCCGGCCTTGTTATTCACCAACATCAAGGGCGCGGCGTTCCCGCTGGCGACCAACCTGTTCGGCACCCCGCGGCGCGCGGCGTTGGCGTTTGGCAGGCGGCCGCTGGACTTCATCAAGCGCGTGGTGCACCTCGCCGAAACCGTGTTGCCGCCCACACCGGCAAAACTGTGGGGCGCTCGCGATGTTGGTCTCGAGCTGCTGAAGGTCGGCACCAAACGCCTGGCGACCGGGCCGGTACGCGAGGTGGTCACGAACGACGTGCGCCTCGACCGGCTGCCGGTGATTACCTGCTGGCCCGACGACGGCGGGCCGTTTGTGACCTTCCCGCTGGTCTACACGCAGCATCCCGAGAAGCCGGGGCACAACCTCGGCATGTATCGCATGCACGTGTACGACAAGGCATCAACCGGCATGCACTGGCAGATTGGCAAGGGTGGCGGCTTCCATTACGGCCGCGCCGAAGCTCGCAACGAGGCGCTGCCGGTAACCGTATTTCTCGGCGGTCCGCCGGCGTTGATCCTGTCGGCCATTGCGCCCCTGCCTGAGAACGTGCCCGAGCTGATGCTGGCGTCGCTGATTGCCGGCGAGCGCTTGCCGCAGGTGGCCGGCCCGAACGGTCATCCACATCCGCTGATCGCGAGCGCGGAGTTCGCGTTGATGGGGCAGGTCGCGCCGCGCGTGCGGCGGCCCGAAGGCCCGTTCGGCGATCACTACGGCTATTACTCGTTGCAGCACGACTACCCGGTCTTCGACGTCCAGCAGATCGCGCATCGCAAAGACGCCATCTATCCCGCCACCGTGGTCGGCAAGCCGCGCCAGGAGGATTTCTTCATCGGCGACCTTTTGCAGGACCTGCTGTCACCGCTGTTCCCGCTGGTGATGCCGGCGGTGGAGCAGTTGTGGTCGTACGGCGAGACCGGTTACCACTCGCTGGCCGCGGCGGTCGTGAAGCAACGCTACAAGCGCGAAGCCATGGCGAGCGCGTTCCGGATTCTGGGCGAAGGGCAGCTGTCGCTCACCAAGTTCATTCTCCTGACCGATCGGCTAGTGGATTTGAAGGACTTTCGTGCCACGCTGGAGCACGTGCTGGCCCGAACCGATCCGCGCACCGACCTCTACGTGTTCTCGAACCTGTCGATGGACACGCTCGATTACACCGGCCCGGTGGTCAACGAGGGATCGAAAGGGGTCTGGCTCGGTCTGGGCGATCCCGTCCGCGACCTGCCGCGCATGTTTACCCCACCGACACCACCGCCATTGGACGTCACCGACGTGCGCGTGTTCTGCGGCGGCTGCCTGGTGGTCGGCACGCGCAGCTTCGCGGACGACCCGCAGGCGCCCAGTCGCGTCGCCGTTCATCCGGCCTTTGCCGGCTGGCCGCTGGTGGTCGTCAGCGACGAACCGGACCGCGCGACCCGCAGCGACATGAATTTTTTGTGGACGACGTTTACCCGTTTCGAGCCGGCGGCCGACCTGTATTCCGCCGCCCAGCGTGTCGTGCGCAACCACATTGCCTACGAGCCGCCGGTCGTGATCGACGCGCGGATGAAGCCCTGGTATCCGGCTGAAGTCACCTGCCGTCCTGATGTGGCCGCCACGGTGACCCAACGCTGGTCCGAGTATTTCCCGGACGGCACGGTGCCAATGGGCGACTCGGAACGGGGGCACCTGGACTGAACCGCGAACCGCGACCTGCACTATGATCAATTCGTGAGCGACACGACCACCAACGGCATCCGCGTGCAAGTGACGACCAAGTTTCTGGCCGAGCAGAGTTCGGCCAAGCATGACGACTATCGGTTTGCCTATTTCATCCGCATCTCCAACGTCGGAACGGAAACTGCGCAACTCCTGAGTCGCCACTGGGTCATCACCAACGCCGACGGCGAAGAAGAGGAAGTGCGGGGCGAGGGCGTCGTCGGCGCGAAGCCGGTGCTGGTGCCGGGTGCCGCACACGACTACAACAGCTTTTGCCATCTAAAGACCTCGGTCGGTACCATGCACGGTAGCTACACCATGGTGACGCCCGCCGGCGATACGTTCGAGGCGCGCATCGCGCCCTTTACGCTCGCCGTCCCTTACGCATTGAACTAACCCATGGCCCTGCTTCGCTCCGGCGCCCCCAGCATGCGGCGAGCCGAACGCTCGTCCGCTCGATCCTCATCGCCGGCCGGCGACCCGGTGAAGTCGGCGGTCAAGAAGAAGATCGACTCAGCGGCCGCCTGGCGTGAGTTCCGCGAGCTGGTCTGGGTGCATCGCCGCCGCCTGGCCATTGGTCTGACGCTGATGATGATCAGCCGGCTTTCGGGCATCGTGCTGCCGGCGCTCTCCAAGTACGTCATCGACGATGTGATCGGCAAGGGCCGGCACGACCTGCTGGTCCCGATTGCCCTGGCCGCCGGGGCTGCGACGGTGGTGCAGGCGTTCACCAGCTTTTTCCTCGGGCAAACGCTTGGCGTGGCAGCCCAGCGCGCCATCACCGACATGCGCAAGAAGGTGCAGGCGAAGATCATGCGCCTGCCGGTGCGCTATTTCGATTCCACGCAGAGCGGCGTGCTGCTGTCGCGCATCATGAGCGACGCCGAAGGCATTCGCAACCTGGTGGGCACCGGCCTGGTGCAGCTGGTGGGCGGCGTGCTGACCGCCATCATCGCCCTGGGCGTGCTGCTCTACTTGAACTGGCAGATGACCTTGGTGACCGCGATAGTACTGTCGCTGTTTGGCGGCGGCATGGCCTACGCGTTCAAGCGGCTGCGGCCGTTGTTCCGTGAGCGCGGCAAGATCCAGGCCGAGGTGACCGGCCGCCTGACCGAAGCGCTCGGCGGCATTCGCATTGTCAAAAGTTACACTGCCGAGAAACGCGAAGAGATCGTGTTCACGCACGGCGCCCACAAGCTGTTCCGCAACATCGCCCAGTCGATGACCGGCGTCTCGGCGACCACCTCGGGCAGCACCGTGATCATCGGCGTGGTTGGCGTGATCATGATCTGGATGGGCGGCAACGACATTCTGGCCGGCAAGATGACGCTCGGCGACTTCGTCATGTATATCTTCTTCATCGGCCTGCTGGCGGCACCGATGATCTCGATCGCCAGCATCGGCACGCAGATCACCGAGGCGTTTGCCGGCCTCGATCGCATCCGCGAGATCATGAACATGGAGACCGAGGACGAGGCCGACGCCGGCAAGCCGTCGCTCGGACCGATCGACGGCGACATCCGCTTCGACGGTGTGTGGTTTGAATACAACGAGGGCGTGCCGGTGCTGAAGGACGTGAGCTTCCGGGCGGCGCCCGGCACCACGACGGCGCTGGTCGGGTCGAGCGGCTCGGGCAAGAGCACCCTGATCAGCCTGGTGATGGCGTTCAACCGGCCGCTGAAGGGCACCATCTCGGTGGACGGCAAGAACCTGATGGACATCCCGCTGCGCGACTACCGCGAGCAGCTGGCGTCGGTGCTGCAGGAGAACTTCTTGTTCGACGGCACCATCGCCCAGAACATCGGCTACGCCGAGCCCGGCGCCTCGCTCGACGAGATCAAGGCGGCGGCAAAGCTGGCCCATTGTGAGGAGTTCATCCTCAAGTTCCCCGAAGGCTACAGCGCGATCGTCGGCGAGCGCGGTATCAAGTTGAGCGGCGGCCAGCGTCAGCGTGTATCGATTGCGCGCGCCATTCTCGCGTCGCCGAAGGTGTTGATCCTGGACGAGGCCACCTCGAGCCTCGACAGCGAGAGCGAAGAGATGATCCAGGACGGCTTGAAGGCCTTGCGCACCGGCCGCACCACGTTCGTGATTGCCCACCGCCTGTCCACCATCCGGAGCGCCGACCAGATCCTGGTGATGGAAGGCGGCGAGATCGTCGAGCGCGGCACGCACGACGAACTACTGGTCCGCGACGGCCGCTACCGCCAGCTCTACGACAAGCAGTACAAGCTCGAGACTAACCGCTTCATCAATCCGGGTGAAGACTGGACGCCGGAAGCGCCCAAGCCGGTCGCGCCGAAGCCGGCTTCGTCGCGGATATAGCCTCGCCCTCCGGGCTCGGTAGGGCTCGCACCTTCGGTGCTGGTAGGGCTCGGGGCCGCGCCCCTCATAGGGCTCGCGGCTCGCGCCGCTCGTAGGGGTGCCGACGGGAACGCCGAACAGCGTGTTCAATCCGTTGCGTGCCCCACGAGTGGCCGAAGGCCACGAGCCCGCCGAGCGCCGACAGGCGCGAGCCCCAGGAGCGAGCGCAGCGAGCGACTCCCACCGGCGGTGCAGCCGCCCGCCTCGGAAGCGCCGTTCTTTCACGCGCCACCCATCCGTTTTTCCATTGGAACCTTTGAGCCCTTCTGCCAGTATTTTCATCACTGAGGGACGAACGACGTGCTGAACAGCCCGACTGACATTCTTTCGATCGTGTTACGTGGCGCCCTGGGGCGCTCCGGGCGCAAGCGCGCCAGGCGCGCGACCCGTTTCGTGACTGGCAATGGCGGATTCCTGACCGCCAGTACTGTGCTTGCCGCCGCCGGCGTGGCGTGGGGCATTTACGACTCGGTCAAGGGTAACAACGTGCCGGGCGGCGACACCGTGCCAATGGGGGCTACGGCGCCGGCCAGCTTCAGCGTGCCCCCGATTCCTGTCGCGCCGGCAGCGCCCGTCGATCCGGTGCTGCAGATGATTCGGCTGGCGGTGTCGGCATCACGAGCCGACGGCGAGCTGACCGCGCAGGAACGAGAGGTCATCCTGGTGCGCGCCCGGGAAGCAGGACTCGAGGCGGTGGTCGAGGCGGAACTGACGACCGTGCGGCCGCTGGCTGATGTCGTCCGCGGTATCACCGACCCGGCAGCACGGAAGGAATTCTACGTGCTCGCCTTCACCATCGTCCGGGCCGACGAAACCGTGACCGGCGGCGAGCGCATCTACCTGGCGCAGCTTGCCCACCAGCTGGGACTGGATCCGGCAGCGGTTGCGGCGCTTGAAGCCGACACCACTGCGAAGATCGACGCGCAGGAACCCGGCGAATAGCGATAGCGAACCGCGAACAGCGACAAGGAGCAGACACACATGGACGGCTCGAATCAGTGGTACATGGCCATCGGTGGCCATCAGGTGGGACCGGTTGGCCAGCACGAGATCATCTCGAACCTGCAGAACGGCAGCATCGATGCCGAGACGCTGGTGTTCACGGCCGGCATGGCGTCGTGGCAGAAGGTGAAAGACGTCGCCGCCTTCGCGGCGTTCGTCAAGGACCCGGCCGCCACTTCGCCCGGCGGAGCCCAGGCGGCGTTCACGCCGCCGCCCGCGCCCGGCAGACGCGCCCACGACATTGACTTCGAAGTCCACGGCAACGAGATGCAGTTTGTCGAAGTGGCACTCGATCCGGGTGAAGGCGCGGTCGCCGAAGCCGGCTCGATGATGTACATGACGAGCGGCATCCAGATGGAGACCATCTTTGGCGATGGCAGCCAGAAGCAATCCAAGGGCGTGATGGACGCGCTGCTCGGTGCGGGCAAGCGCATCCTGACGGGTGAAAGCCTGTTCATGACGGTGTTCACCAACCAGGGGCAGGGCAAGCACAAGGTCGCATTCGGCGCGCCGTATCCCGGCAAGATCATCCCGATGGACTTGCGCGCGCTCGGCGGGCACCTGGTCTGCCAGAAAGACTCGTTCCTGTGCGCGGCTCGCGGCGTGTCGGTGGGCATCGCCTTCCAGAAAAAACTCGGCGTCGGGCTGTTCGGTGGTGAAGGCTTCATCATGCAGAAGCTCGAAGGCGATGGCCTGTGCTTCGTGCACGCCGGCGGTACCATCCACCACTTCGAACTGGCTGCCGGCGAGACCATGCGCGTCGACACCGGTTGCCTGGTCGCGCTGCAGCCCAGCGTGCACTACGACATCCAGTTTGTCGGCGGCATCAAGACCGCGCTGTTCGGCGGCGAGGGCATCTTTTTCGCCACGCTGCAGGGCCCGGGCCGGGTGTGGCTGCAGTCGCTGCCGCTCTCGCGCATGGCCGACCGCATCTACTCGGCGGCGCCGCAAAGCAAGGGCTGGCGCAAGGAGGAGGGCTCGATCCTTGATCGGGTTGGCGGATTGGGCGATCTGATTGATGGGCGATAGAATGCCCAGATGCGCCTGGTTGTAATCGCGATTCTTGCCTGGTTGCCTCTCCTGAGCTCGGCGGGCGTTGACGCTCGCCGAGTCGACGAAGGCGTCGAGCCGCAGGTCAGGACCGCCGACCCCATCAAGCGCGGCCTGAGCCGCTCCGAGTTCCCTCGCACCGTCAAGATCACCGACAACGTCTACGGCTACGAAGATTTCCACAGCGCCGGCATGACGACGGTCTCGCTGTTCGTGGTCGGCACCGAGGGGGTGTTGCTCGCCGACGGCCAGGGCAGTCCCGCCGCGACGCAGAAACTGCTGGACGCCATTGCCAAGGTCACGCCCAAGCCGGTGAAGTGGTACATCGTCGGGTCCGACCACGGGGATCACACTGCTGGCAACGCCGTGTTGCCCAAAGACATTACCTACGTCGTCACCAAGGCGTCGAAGGCGGCGATGAAGCTGGACGCGCCGGCGATGACCAGCGACACGCAGACGATCAACGTGGGTGGCATCGAAGTGCAGGCCATCTTCGCCGGCCGCGCACACACCGGCGGCGATCTGCTGGTTTACCTGCCGAAGCAGAAGCTCCTGTTCATGAGCGAGGTCTTCCTGAACCGCGTGTTCACGGCCATGCGCTCGGCCTATCCCAGCGAGTGGGTCACGGTGATCGACAAGGCGTTAAAGATGGATGTGGATCGCTTCATTCCCGGTCACGGCTTTATCGAAGAAGCGACGGCGTCGCGCGAAGAGCTGGTCGAGTACCAGAAGGCCATGCGCGCGGTGATCACCGAGGTGAACCGGCTGCACCAGTTGGGGCTGCCGGCAGACGACGCGGCGAAGCAGGCGAACTGGGGAGTCTACAAGGACTGGTTCATCGCTGAGCAGCAGGGGCCGATTGCCGTGCGCAGGGTCTACCAAGAGATTGAAGGGAAGCTGAAGTAATGGCCGAGCAGAGCTATGAGAACCACGCCTACCATCCCGTGCCCACCTATTGGGCGACCGGCCTCATCCTGTTGACGCTGGGATTGATGTACGCGGATCTGCACCTCGGGTGGCACACCGAGCACTGGGCGTTCTTCACCCTGATCCTGGCAGTCATGACCCTGCTCGCCGTCTCGCGCTGGAACGCCGTCGCCTTGCAGGACCGCATCATCATGCTCGAGATGAAGGTGCGCTGCGCCGAGCTGTTGTCGGCCGGTCAGGACGCCCATCTGAGCAAGCTGTCGAAGAAGCAGATCGCCGCGTTGCGCTTTGCCTCGGACGATGAGCTGGGGGCGCTGCTTGAGCGAGCGGCACGCGAGAACCTGGCGCCCAAAGACATCAAGGCGTCGATTCGGACCTGGCGTCCGGATCCGTATCGCACCTAGGCGGCGCCGGTGACTCCAGACGAACAACACGAAGTGCGACGGCTGATCGACGCCCACGAGCACACCCTGCAGGTGTGCCGTGCCTGCGCCGAGACGACCCGCGACCTGGCCTGGGAGGTCAAGCGCGGCAGCGTCCCGCCGCCCGCTGCGCTGGCGGCCACCCTTGCCGAAGTCGAGCGGGTGTTGGCCGAATTAGGCCAGGTGGAAATCGCGATCGCCGAGATGAAAGCCGCGCTCTGGTAGGGGCCCAGCGGCGCCGCCCCCCGGCTAGAATAGGAAGATGCCAGGGCGGAGCGTGCGGTGATCGAGGCACCCAGTGTCGAGCAACTCGCCGCGCTCATCAACTTCAGTGTCGATGCCGTGGTGCTGGTGGATGTTGGCGGGATCATCCACTGGGCTAACCCTGCCACCACCCGCGTGCTCGGTTACGTCCCCGCCGACCTGGTTGGACGAAACGTGCGCGCGATCGTCGAGCCACAGGACCACGCAGCGTGGCAAGACCTCGTCCGCGGCCTCTGCGCTCACCCCCATTTGCCCCAGACGGGCACCTTTCGCTGCCGTCACCGCGACGGCACCGTCCGCTGGACCGAGGGCGTGGCCCGCAACCTGCTCTCCGAACCGAAGGTCGGCGCGATCGTTGTCCATTACCGCGATATCACCGATCGCAAGGCGACCGAAGACGCATTGCGGGCGGCTGAGGCCAAGTACCGAGGACTGGTGGAGCAGTCGCTGGTCGGGGTCTACATCCTGCAAGGCGAACGGCTGGTCTACGTCAACCCGAAGGCGGCCGCTATCCTCGGCTACGCCGAGCAGGAGTTGCTGGACCTGCCGTGGGCGTACGCGCTGTTACACGAGCAGGATCGCGCGCTGGTGGTCGACCAGCTGTCGCGCCTTGGCGTTGCCGACCACACCAACGTGCAGTTGACACTGCGCGGCCTGCGCAAGGACGGTGCCCTGGTCCAGGTCGAGTCGTTCTGTTCCGTTACCGAGTTTGGCGGCCAACCGGCCGTGCTCGCGACGGTGATCGACATCAGTGATCGCGTCGAGCTGGAGGACCAGCTTCGCCAGGCGCAGAAGATGGAAGCCGTCGGCCGGCTGGCCGGCGGCATCGCCCACGACTTCAACAACCTGCTCACCGCCATTCGCGGCAACGCGGAGCTGATGTCGCACCGCGTCAAGGCGGATCCGGCGATGGCGGCCGAAGTTGCCGACATCCTGCACGCCGCCGACCGTGCGGCGGTGCTCACGCGTCAGCTGCTGGCGTTCAGCCGCAAGCAGGTGCTGCAGCCGGTGGCGCTCGACATCAACGCGATCGTCTCCAGCGTGTCGCGGATGGCGAGACGGCTGATCGGGACCGGCGTGCAATTGCAGTTGGAGTTGGCGCCGACGGTCGCGCAGGTGCTGGCGGACCCCGCGCAAATCGAGCAGGTGTTGCTCAACCTGATTGTGAACGCGCGCGACGCCATGCCGTCGGGCGGCACGATCACCGTGCAGACCACCAACGTCCGGCTCGAGGCCAGCTCGCCGCAAATGTCGCAGGCCGGGTTGTCGCCCGGACACTTCGTGCTGCTGGCCGTGAGTGACAACGGCATTGGCATGGACCAGGCCACGCAGGCGCGCATCTTCGAGCCCTTTTTTACCACCAAGGAAACCGGTCGTGGCACTGGCCTGGGCCTGTCCACCGTCTACGGCATCATCCGCCAGACGGGCGGCGCCATTTCGGTGGTCAGCGAACGCGGGCGTGGTGCCAGCCTGCGCGTGTATTTGCCAGCCATGACGGGAGAGTCGTCTTGATCCGCAAGCCAGTCGTGTTGATTACCGGCGCCGGAGGCGAGATCGGCCATGGACTGATCGCGCACCTCGCCGAGGCCGGCGCGCAGCCGGTGGTGACCTTGGATGTCAATCCGTTGGAGCCGGCGCTCGCCAAGCAAGTGCAGCGCGAATTCACCGGTTCGATCATGGACAAATCGCTGCTCGAGCGGGTGCTCTCAGAGTTCGAGGTCGAAACCGTCTATCACCTGGCGGCGTTGCTCTCGACGCGCTCTGAGTTCACGCCGCTCACGGCGCATCAGGTCAACGTCGAGGGCACGCTGAACCTGCTCGAGTTCTCGCAGCGCGAAGCCGAGTCGCACGGCCGACCGGTCACGTTCTTGTATCCGTCTTCGATTGCCGCCTACGGGCTGCCAGACCTCGACACCAAGCGCAAGGCCGGTCGAGTCAAGGAAGACGACTACAACACTCCGTCGACCATGTACGGCTGCAACAAACTTTATTGCGAGCAGCTCGGACGCTACTACGCGAGGTTCTACAAGCAACTGGCGGCCGACACGCAGTCGGGCCGGGTTGATTTTCGCTGCGTGCGTTTCCCGGGATTGATTTCGGCCCTCACCGTGCCATCGGGCGGCACGTCGGACTATGCCCCGGAGATGATTCACGCCGCTGCCAAGGGCGAGCCGTACGCCTGCTTCGTGCGGCCCGATACCCGCATTCCGTTCATGGCCATGCCCGACGGGGTGGCAGCGCTGCTCCGCCTCGCCGCGGCGCCCAAGGCGGCGCTGACGCGCACGGCCTACAACCTGGGCGGGTTTAATCCGTCGGCCGAAGAAGTGCGGCAAGAAGTGGTGCGCGCCTTCGGTGGCGCCGACATCACGTGGCAGAACGACGCCAAGCGGCAGGGGATTGTCGATTCCTGGCCCGAAGACGTGGACGACAGCGCCGCCCGCCGCGACTGGGGCTTCGCCCCGGCGTATGACTTCAACCGTGCCTTTCGCGACTATCTGATTCCCATGATCGGGTCCCGCTATGCGAAATAGAGTGCTGCTGCTGTTGATCCTTGCCGGAGTGCCCGTAATGCTCACCGCCCAGACGCCGCCCGACCCGATGCGCAACGTGGCCGAGCGCTATGTGAAGCTGGTGCTCGCGGTCGGGCAGCACGATGCCGATTACGTCGACGCATTTTATGGCCCACCCGAGTGGCGCACTGCGGCGGAAGCGTCCAAGCTCCCGCTGGCCACCATCGACCAGCAAGCCGAGGCGCTCGAAAAAGACCTGGCTGCCGTCACCGCGACCGCACCCGTGGCCCGCGACGCCGAGCTCTGGTCGCTGCGCCGCCAATATCTCACGCGTCAGATGGCGGCGTTGCGCGCCCGAGTCTCGATGCTGCAGGGCAAGCGCCTCACCTTTGACGAAGAGTCGCGTGCCCTCTATGACGCGGTTGCGCCGACCCAGACCGAGGTGGAGTTCGACCAGGTGCTCGCGCAGCTCGAGGCTCGCCTCCCTGGCGAGGGCCCGCTGATCGATCGCTACGACCGCTTCAAGCAGGCCTTCGTCATCCCGACCGCTCGCGTCGACCGCGTGTTCCGCGAGGCTGTCCGCGCCTGCCGCGATCGGACGATGGCGCATGTCGAGTTGCCGCCGCAGGAAAGGTTTACCATCGAATACGTGACCGGGAAGTCGTGGAGCGGCTACAACTGGTACCAAGGCGACTACAAGAGCCTGATCCAGGTGAACACCGACTTGCCGATCTATGTTGATCGCGCGATCGACCTGGCGTGTCACGAAGGCTATCCCGGCCACCATGTCTACAACGTGCTGCTCGAAAAGCACCTGGTTCGCGATCGCGGATGGATTGAGTACACGGTCTACCCGCTGTTCTCGCCCCAGTCGTTGATTGCCAAGGGCACGGCGAACTACGGCATCGAGGTCGCCTTCGCGCCGGCCGACCGCATGGCGTTTGAGCGCGAGGTGCTGTTTCCGCTCGCCGGCCTGGACGGCAAGCGCGTGCAGGAGTACTACGAGGTGCTCGGCCTGGTCGATCGCCTGTCGTATGCTGGCAACGAAGCGGCCCGCCGCTACATTGACGGCACGCTCGATCGGGCCGGCGCTGCAGCGTGGCTCGAAAAATTTGCGTTGTACACCAAGCCGCGGGCCGAGCAGCGCGTCAAGTTCATCGATCAGTACCGCAGCTATGTGATCAACTACAACCTGGGCAAGGACCTGATTCGCACCTACGTCACGCGCAAGGCCGGCCGCGAGGCCTCGGCGTCGCGGCAGTGGGCCGAGTTCGCCGCGCTGCTGTCATCGCCGCGCCTGCCGTCGGGGCTCAAGTAGGCGATGCGGGTTGTTGAGATCGCACAGTTCGGGCCACCAGATGTCCTGAGGCTCGCCGATCGTCCTGACCCGGTCGCGGGGCCTGGCGAAATACTGATCGACGTGGCGGCGGCCGGCGTCAATCGTCCTGACGTGATTCAGCGGCTGGGCAAGTACCCGCCGCCACCGGGCGCCTCTGACATCCCTGGACTCGAAGTCGCTGGCACCGTGGCCGCGCTGGGCCGTGGTGTATCAGCCTTTGCCGTGGGCGACGAGGTGTGCGCGTTGGTCGCCGGTGGCGGCTACGCGACGCAGGTGAATGCGCCGCAGGAGCAGTGCCTGCCGGTGCCGCGCGGCCTCTCCATGATCGAGGCGGCGGCGATTCCCGAGACCTATTTCACGGTCTGGACCAACGTGTTCGAACGCGGGGGGCTCAAAGCCGGCGAGTCGATTCTCATCCACGGTGGCACCAGCGGCATCGGCACCACCGCCATTCAGTTGGCGCGGGCATTCGGGGCGACCGTCCTGACGACTGCCGGCAGCGACGATAAGTGTGAGGCAACGCGCGCGCTGGGAGCGACGCACGCGTTCAACTACCAGACCACCGACTGGGTTGCTGCCGGGCGCGAAGCGACCGGGGGACGCGGCGTCAACGTCGTGCTCGACATTGTCGGCGGCGACTACATGGGCCGGAACCTGGAGCTGCTGGCCACCGAAGGGCGGTTGGTCCAGATTGCCTTCCTGAAGAGCCCGAAGGCAGAGATCGATTTTTCGGTGATGATGCGCAAGCGCGCGTGGATTACGGGCTCGACCCTGCGTCCGCGCACGCCGGCCGAGAAGGGCGCCATCGCCAGTCAGTTACGGCAGCAGGTCTGGCCGCTGCTCGAATCGCGGACGGTCCGGCCGATCATTCACCAGGTGTTTCCGCTGGCGCAGGCCGCAGACGCCCACCGACTCATGGAGACCAGTACTCACATTGGCAAGATCGTCATCGACGTCAGATTCTGAAGCCCTGTTCACACCGCGCTTTTTTCTGATGTGCAGCTACAGCTTCACGGTCTTCATGTCGGCGTTTCAGTTGCTGCCAGTGGCACCGTTCCACATCCTCGCGCTGGGCGGCACGGGCAGTGAAGCCGGGCTCTTCCTCGGCTTCCTGACGTACGCGTCCGCAGTATCGGCGCCGATCACCGGGGCCATGGGCGACCGCCTGGGCAGGCGCAAGGTGCTGATCGTCGCCAGCCTCGCTATTACCGTGTTCTCGCTGCTTTATGCGGTGGCGCCGTCGTATCACGTCATCCTGGCGCTGGTGCTCGTGCACGGGGTGTTCTGGTCGGGGCTGCTGTCCTCGTCTAGCGCCTACGTCACCGACATCGTGCCGAAGTCGCGAAGAGCCGAGGGCCTCGGGTATGCCGGCTTTGCCAGCATTCTGGCAGTCGCTGTGGCGCCCTGGATTGGCCTGTGGGTCTTCGATCGGGGCGGCTGGACACTGTTGTGCGTTGAGATGGCAGCGTTGAACCTGCTGATGGCGTTGATTGCCTGGCGGCTGCCGCCCGACGTTCGGGGTGAGATGCCGCCGCTGTCGTTGAAGCCGGCCGACCTTGTCGAGTGGCGGGTCATGGTTGGCGCCATCACGCTGTTCCTGTACTCATTTAGTTACGGCGGCATTACCAGCTTCGTCGCGATCTATGCCGAGCAGGTCGGCGTGACGCCGCGCGCGCTGTTCTTCACCATCTTCTCGCTCGCCATTGTGGCGACGCGCCCGTTCATTGGCCGTTACGCCGACCGGGTGGGCCACGCCCGCGTGATCGTGCCGTGCCTCGGCCTGATGGTGCTGGGGATCGGCGTGCTGGTGTTCGCGTCAACGCGGCTGACATTCGGGCTGTCGGCTGTGTTGTTTGGCGTTGGATTCGGATCGGCCTATCCGATCTTCGTGGCCCACCTGATGCATCACGTGCCCGACCATCGTCGCGGCGCCACTTTCGGTGCGCTGATCGGCGCGTTCGATACCGGACTCGGGACGGGCTCAATTGCAATCGGCTGGTTGAGCGAACACTACGGATTCAGCCGTGCGTTCGCGGTGGCTGGGGGGCTGGCCCTGTTTTCGATTCCGTACTTCCTCTACATGGAGAGACGAAAGTGGACTACATCCGCCTTGGCACCACCGGCTTGAAGGTCTCGCGACTGTGTCTCGGCACCATGACCTACGGCACGCCCACCTGGCGACCGTGGGTGCTGGACGAGGCCACCAGCCGCCCGTTCTATCAGCGTGCCATCGAGTGTGGCATCAACTTCTTTGACACCGCCGACATGTACTCCCGAGGCGAGAGCGAGGCGGTGCTCGGCCGCGCGCTGAAGGAGTTGGCCAGGCGCGAAGAAGTGGTAGTGGCCACCAAGGTGTTCTATCCGGTCAAGGACCATCCCAATGCCCGCGGCCTGTCGCGCAAGCACATCATGGCGGCGATCGACGACTCGCTGAAACGATTGGGGATGGACTACGTCGACCTGTACCAGATTCATCGCTACGACGACCACACTCCGATCGAGGAAACGCTCGAAGCCCTGCACGATGTCGTGAAGGCCGGCAAGGCGCTCTACATCGGTGCGTCGAGCATGTATGCGTGGCAGTTCGCGAACATGCTGGCCGCCCAGACGCGGCATGGCTGGACGCGGTTCGTCTCGATGCAGAACCACTACAACCTGGTCTACCGCGAGGAAGAGCGCGAGATGTTCCCGTTGTGCGCGGCCGAGGGCATTGGCGTGATTCCGTGGAGCCCGCTGGCGCGTGGGTTCCTGGCGGGCAACCGCAAGCGGGGGAGCAAGGACGCGTCGCTGCGTGAGCAGCACGACGGCTACGGTCACAGCCTCTACTACGCCGACAGCGACTACGAGGTGGCCGAGCGCGTGGTGGAGGTGGCGAAGCAGAAGGGTGTGCTGCCGATCCAGGTCGCGCTCGCGTGGGTCGCGAACCGCCCGGGCGTGACGGCACCTATCATCAGCGCGACGAAACTCGAGCAGCTGGACCAGCTGCTGGCCGGCCTGGACGTGACCCTGACGGCAGACGAGCAGCGGGCCGTCGAAGAGGTCTACACGCCGCACCCGGTGCTCGGCAACGAGCCTTAGCCCGCGCCTACTTCACGATTGAGATCGACATGCCGTCAATGGCGTGCCGCATGATCGGCAGGATGATCGACTCGAGCTGGGGATGCGCGGCGATGGCGGCATTGAAGGCGCGGGCGCCCTTCGCGTTGTCGTCGGCTGGCGTTGCCTCCATGACGGCCCCATCTCGGACCAGGTTGTCGGCTACAATCACCGTCCCACGCCGAGACAGCGGCAGCACCAGTTCCAGGTACTCCACGTAGCTGGGCTTGTCGGCATCGATGAAGGCAAAGTCGAACGGTGCTTCGCGGCCGGCCCGCATCGCGCGCAGCGCCTCCGCTGCCGGCCCGACGCGCACTTCCACGCGGGCCCCGAGCGCCGCGCGGTCCAGGCTGCGCCGGGCCACTGCGGCGTGCTCAGGGTTCAGCTCCAGCGAGATCAACAGCCCGGACGCTGGCAACGCGCGCGCCAGCCAGGTCGTGCTGTAGCCGCCGAGCGTGCCAATCTCGAGAATGCGCTCAGCCCGCGCCATCTTCGCCAGCAGGCAGAGCAGCCGGCCCTGGTTCGGCGAGACGTTGATGGGCGGCAGCCCGGCCGCTTTCGCGTCGGCGAGGTTGGCGTCCAGCGTCGCGTCGTGTCCACCAAATAGCGACTCGATGTACGAATCAATCCGATCGAGCTTCGACTGTGCGTCGTCCATCTCACTTATCTAGCTCGAGCCGATGGATGTCGCCGAGGATCACGCTGTAGGAGAAGGCGCCGATCAACGCGACCACGCCGATGTAGATGAGCGGACCGACAAACGACCCCGTGGACTGGTAGGCATAACCGATCACGAGAGGCGTCACGATGCCGGCGAGGTTGGCGCTGAAGTTGAAGATGCCGGCCGTCAGGCCGATCAGTTCCTTTGGCGCCACGTCGGAGATCACCGTCCACCCCAGGTTTGTCATGCCCTGGCCAAAGAACGCGACCGACATGATGGCAATCACGAGCATGTCCGATCCGGCGGGCACGTAGTTAGCCAGGACGATGGTTGATGCCAGCAGCATGCCGCCGACGATCGGTATCTTGCGGGCGAGATTGGCGGAGCCGGAGCGCTTCAACAGCCGATCGGAAAACTGCCCGGCGACCAGGACGCCGATCGAGGCGCCGATGTATGGGAGCATCGTCATCATGCCGGCGTTGATGAAGTCCATCCCACGCACGTTGACCAGGTAAGTGGGGAACCAGGTGACGAAGAACACCTGCGTCGAATTGCCGCCGAACTGGCCGATCGAGGCGCCGAGGATCTGGCGGTGCCGCAGCAGCTGGCCGATGTTGCCCCAGCTGAAGGCGACCCGCGTACCCTTGTACTCGCCGCCACCGCCGGCCTCGATGTGTGCCAGTTCCTCGGCGTTGATTTCCGCGTCCTGGCTGGGCTCGCGATAGAGCCACCAGAATAGGCCACCCAGCAGAACGCCGAAGCCTCCGGCCAGGAAAAACAGGCCGCGCCATCCGAACTGCTGCGTCACCCAGAACAGCGGGACACTGAGGAACGCGATGCCAGCGTATTGGCCCACCGAATAAATAGAATTGGCGCGCGCCCGCTCGTTTTGTGGGAACCAGGTCGCGAGAATGCGGCTGTTGGCGGGGAAGCAAGGCGCCTCGAATACGCCGACGCCGATGCGGGTCAGGATCAAGCTGGGGAGGCCAGCCACCAGTCCCATCAAGGCCGTGAAACCCGACCACAGCGTCAGGGCCAGCGTGTAAGTGGTGCGCGTCCCGAAGCGATCGAGAAAGACGCCCCCTGGAATCTGCAGCAGCGCATAGCTCCACGAAAAGGCCGAGAACACGATGCCGAGCGAGGCAGCCGTGAGCCCCAGTTCTTTGGTGAGGTAGGGCGCCGCAATTCCCAGCACCGTGCGGTCGAGGTAATTGACCATGGTGCCGACGGCCACGAGCGCCAGGATCGGGAACCAACGCCTGGACGTGCGGGGATTGCTCATTCGCTCTCCGAACTGGTGCCGCGGCCCTCGCCGTCGTAGGTGACGGGAATGCGGATGCGCATGGGCCGCTCGCGCGTCAGTTCTTCCATCACTTCAGCGGTCAGTCCCGCCACGCGGCTGATGATGAAGATCAAGCGCGCAAAGGGCGGCGGGAAGCCCATGTCGTAGAGCAAGGCCGCCAGCGCACCATCGATGTTAATGGTCATCGGCTTTACTTGTTGCGCGACCGCGGCGGCCAGGGCCTGCATAAACAAGATGCCGTCGCCGGCCATGCCATGGGTCTTCGCGAGCTCGAACAACACTGGCGTTCGCGGGTCGTGCGTGTGGACGCGATGACCCAGGCCAGAGACGCGCTTGCCGATCGCGAGATGCTCCTGCACCAGCCGGGTCGCGCATTCATCGAAGGAAAGCGATTCGCGCTTCGCGCGTTCAATGCCGGCGCCGATCACCTCCATGCAGCCAGAGCCGGCGCCGCCGTGTTCGTCGCCCACGGCGAGGATGCCGGCGGCGATTGCCGCCGACAGCGAACTGCGATTGCCGGAGAGCGCGAGACGCGCGGTGGCGCACGACGGGGCGCCCGAACCGTGGTCCGCGCAGCTCGAAAGGATTGCGTCGATCAGCGTCCGCTCGGCCGCACTCGGCAATCTCGATCGATGCAACAAGAAGATGGTGTCGGTGAACGTTCGCTCGGTCATCAGCGAGGTCACGTCGTGGTTGCGCAGCCGGATACTGCCGTCGCTGGCCTCAACAATCGCGGTACGCCAGGGTTCCATATCGCTCCTAAAGCTCTGTGAGGGTACAGGTTACGGTCCATGGTTGCTACGGCGTTACGGTAGCGGCACCGTAACAACCTCGCAACTGTAAGGCATGGTGCCCATAATCGCTCGTCATCGACAGTCCAACGAATAGTTATGGCCCCACGCACGATCACACCTGAAGAAACCGCCTTGGCGACCCAGCTGCTGGCCAACGCCCGCCGCGCCATGACGCAGATCAACGGCTACGACCAGGCGAAGGTTGACCGCATTTGCCAGGCAGTGGGCTGGGCCGGCGCGAACCCGGAAACCGCTCAGCGCCTCGCCAACATGAGCGTGGACGAAAGCGGCCTGGGCAGCCGAGAGCCCAAGCGGCGCTCGAAGGTGCTCGGCATTCTTCGCGACGCGCTACGGCAGAAGAGCATGGGGGTCATCGAAGAGCTTCCCGAGAAGGGAATCGTCAAGTACGCCAAGCCGGCGGGCGTGATCTGCTCACTGATTCCGGTGACCAGCCCCTACATCACGCCAATCGGCATCGCGATCTACGCCATCAAGTGCAAGGACGCGGTCGTGTTCTCACCGCATCCGTCGAGTCTCGCCACCACCTTCGAGACCGTCCGATTGATGCGGGCAGCGCTCACGGAACTCGGCGTTCCCGAGGACGTGCTGCAGTGCGTGGAGCAGCCCAGCATCCCGCTGGCCAACGAGCTGATGTCGATCTGCGACCTCACGATCGCGACCGGAGGTCCAGCCATGGTGAAGGCGGCCTACGGATCGGGCAAGCCCGCTTACGGTGTCGGTGCCGGCAACGCCACCATGGTGATCGACGAGACCGCCGACATCAAGGAAGCGGCGCGGAACACCGCCATCAGCAAGACCAACGACCACGGCTCGGGCTGTTCCGCGGATGGCAATCTCGTGGTCGATGCCTCGATCTACGACGCCCTTCTGCAGCAACTCCAAGAGGAAGGCGGCTACCTCGTCAACCCTGAGCAGAAGCAGCAGTTGCAGCGGGCCTATTGGGACGAACAGGGCCGGCGAACGTCCGACACCATCGCCCGGCCTGCCGCTGCCATTGCCGCCAAGGCTGGTTTCTCGCTGCCTCCCAACAAGACGTTCTTCCTGGTTGAAGAAAGCCAGATCGGCAAGCAACACCTATACTCCACCGAGAAGCTCGGCGTCGTCTTGGCCGTGTTCAAGGCGCAGGGGTTCGACGATGCGCTCGACCAGGTGCGACAGATCTTCGAGACCGGAGGGCGTGGTCACTCGTGCGGTATCTACTCGTTCAGCGACGACCACATCAACCGGCTGGCGCTGATGGCGCCGGTCAGCCGAATCATGGTCCGACAGGTACAGTCGAGTTCGAATGCCGGCACGTTCACCAACGGCATGCCGATGACGTCGAGCATGGGATGCGGCGTCTGGGGCGGCAACATCACCAACGAAAACGTCGCGCTCAAGCACTACATGAACGTGACCTGGGTCAGCCGGCCGATCGCGGAAGACAAGCCGAGTGAGGCCGAGCTGTTCGGCGAGTTCTACCACGCCAAGACCACGGCCTGATCCGAAAGAGACACTATGGATATTGCTGTTCAGACCGCCGTCAAGCGCGTCACGCCAGGGGCGGAAACTCGGATTGCCTCCTACCTGCTGACCGATTATCTCGAACGGCTCGGCGTCGAAGTGATCTTCGGGCTGTGCGGGCACACCATCATCGGCTTCCTTGATGCGCTCGGAAAAAGCCGCATTCGCTACATCTCGACTCGCCACGAGCAGGTGGCCGCGCATGCCGCCGACGGCTACGCGCGAGCGTCGGGCAAGGTCGGCGTGCTGCTGACGCATCTGGGACCTGGCCTGACCAATGCCGCGACCGGTGTGGCGAATGCCGCCCTCGACTCCATCCCGATGGTCGTGATCGCCGGCGACATCCCGTCGTACTACTACGGGCGCCATCCGCATCAAGAGGTGAATCTGCATCAGGATGCCGACCAGTTCCAGATCTTCCGGCCGTTCTGCAAACGCGTCTACCGCGTCGACAACGTCACCGATCTCCCACGCATCGTCGAGCGCGCCTTTCACCTTGCGCAGACCGGACGGCCGGGCCCGGTGCTGGTCGATGTGCCCATGGACATCTTCTCGGCCGACCTCGATATTGACGCCTTCGCGAAGACCCCGCCGGAGATTGCCAAGATCGGCATCGATCCGGCGACCACCGCGCGCATTGTCGATGCGCTCGCGACGTCGCGGCGGCCGGTGCTGTACGCCGGCGGCGGCGTGCTTTCCGCACGCGCGACGACCGAGCTGCGGCTGTTGGCCGAAGCGTTACAGGTGCCGGTGGCACACACGCTGATGGGGAAGGGCTGCCTGCCGCATGATCATCCGCTGCTGCTCGGCCAGTCGGGGTTCTGGGGCACGCCAATCGCGAACGAGAAGTGCCGAACTGCCGACCTCATTGTCGCCATCGGCACGCGGCTGGCCGAAGCCAACTCCAGTTCCTGGGATCCGCGCTTCACCTTCTCGATTCCGCCGACTCGGCTGATCCACATCGATGCGGACGTGGCTGAGATTGGCCGTAATTACCAGACCGAACTGGGTGTCGTCGCCGATGCAAGGCTGGCGCTCGCCTCGCTGGCGGATGAAGCGCGCGGCAAGCGGCACGCCGATCGCGGACCGCTGAATGAAGAAATCGCGCGCGGCCGGAAAGAGTTCGGCGGTAACTGGGCGGGGCAGTGGACCTCGGATCAGTTCCCGCTTCGGCCCGAACGCATCCTGAGCGAGTTGCGGCAGGCGGCGCCGGCCGATGCCTTCATCGTGACCGACGTCGGCTGGAACAAGAACGGCGTCGGCCAGCAGTTTCCGATCGACGTCGCGGGAGCCTTCATCACGCCGAGCGGGCTGGCGACCATGGGGTTCGGGCCGGCGGCCGCACTGGGCGTGAAGGTGGCCCAGCCCAGTCGTCACGCCATTGCGCTGGTCGGCGACGGCGGGTTCAGTGCGAATCCATCGGTGGTGGCGACGGCCATGGAGGCGGGCCTGCACGTGATCTGGCTGGTCATGGACAACTCCGCATTCGGTACCATCGCTGGGCTGGAAGAAATGCATTACGGCACCACGTTCGGCTGTGTCTTCGAGTGTGACGGCAAGCCGTACCACGTCGACTACGCGGCCATGGCGCGCGCATTTGGCGCCGACGGCGTGCTCATCACCGCCGCCGATCAACTGGGGCCGGCGCTGCAAACCGCGCTCGCCTCGGGCCGACCGACGGTCATTCAGGTGCCGATGGAAAACGCGCCGACGCCGACGCCGGGGCACTGGGATATCAACGACATCTACCGCCGCGGCGAGTAACGAACGGGTTCAAGGAGGCTATGTGGTGAAGTTGAAAGTCTGGTTAGCGGGTCTCGGCGCGATTCTGCTGGTGGCGGCTCCCCTGAGCTCGGCGTGGGCGCAATCGGTATCCGGTTCTCAAGTCTCTGGTGTGGTTCGCGACTCGAGCGGTGGCGCGCTCCCCGGTGTTGATGTCACGATTACGAAGACCGACACCGGCGCCGTTCGCTCGGCGGTGACGTCCGCCGATGGCGCATTTGTCCTGACCAACCTGCCGGTGGGACCCTACCAACTGAAGGCGACGCTGCCGGGATTCAGCACCTACGTCCAAGACGGCATCGTCCTCCAGGTCAGTTCGAATCCCCAGGTCAACATCACGCTGGCCGTCGGCGTGATCAGCGAGCAGGTCACGGTGACCGCCAATGCCACGATGGTCGAGACTCACTCCAATGGCATCGGCCAGGTCGTGGACAACCAGCGTGTCGTGGAGTTGCCACTGAACGGCCGGCAGGCGACGGAGTTGATTTTCCTGGCGGGCTTGGCCACTGCGGCCCCGGCCGGTGACTTGAACACCAACAAGAACTATCCGACGGTCACCATCTCGGTCGCTGGCGGACAAGCCAATGGCATGACCTACATCATGGACGGCGGCACCCATAACGACCCGTTCAATAACCTGAACCTGCCGACGCCGTTCCCCGATGCCCTGCAGGAGTTCAAAGTCGAGACCAGCTCGCTGCCGGCCCGCTACGGCCATCATGCGGCCTCGGCCGTCAACCTGATCACCAAGTCCGGCACCAACGCGTTTAAGGGCAATCTGTTCGAGTTCAACCGCGACTATCACTTCAACGCGAGAAATGCGTTCGCCACCACACGTGACAGCCTGAAGCGCAACCAGTTTGGCGGCGTCATCGGCGGGCCAGTGCTGAAGAACAAGCTGTTCTTCTTCGCGGGCTATCAGGGCAAGGTCGAGAAGACCAACCCGGCCACGACCATCAGCTACGTCCCGACACCGGCCATGCTGGCGGGCGACTTCAGCACCTTTGCGTCGCCGGCCTGCAATGCGGGCGTGCAGAGAACGCTGACCGGGGGATTCGTCAACAACCAGATCGATCCGGCGCGGCTGAGCAGCGTGGCGCTGAACTTCGCCAAGTACCTGCCGACCCAGTCCGCCGATCCCTGTGGTCGCGTGCAATACGGCATCCCGAACAACAACACCGAGCACCAGGTGATCTCGAAGGTCGACTACACGCTGTCGAACCGCCAGTCGGTCTTCTCCCGCTACCTCTACGCGGTCTACGAGAACCCGGCGACTTACGACGGCAAGAACGTGCTGACGCTCAGCCGGACCGGCCAGAAGAACGAGGCGCATTCGATCGTGACCGGCCACAACCTGGTGATGTCGTCGTTTGTGAACGCCTTGCGCGTGACTTACAACAAGACCATCAACGATCGCCCGTTACCGGAGTACTTCACCGCGACCGACCTTGGCAGCAAGGTGGTCAGCCCGCTTCCGGGATACGTCGGTGTCAGCGTCACCGGCAACGGCTTTGCCGTGGGGGCGGGCGGCACCAATCCTGGCTACTTCAACTCCGACAGCTTCCAGTTCGCCGATGATGTCGATATCGTCCGCGGCAATCACCAATTCGCATTTGGCGCGAACTGGATTCACACGAAGATCGAGACCCTGAACAATCGGCCCACTAACGGGGCCTTCACCTTCAACGGTCAGAGCACGGGCTTGTCGCTGGCCGACTTTATGGTTGGCGCGGTGAGCGGTGGGTTCCTCCAGGGCAATCCCGTCTACGACTACGACGATCACGACTACGTCGGCGCCTACGTTCAGGATGACTGGCGCGTGCGCAACGACCTGAGCCTGAATGTTGGCCTGCGCTGGGAGCCGTTCATTCCGCTTCGCAATACCTACAGCTGGGTCAGCCATTTCGAGCAGTCGCGCTTTGACCAGGGCATCAAGAGCAAGGTGTATCCCCAGGCGCCGGCCGGACTGATGTTCCCTGGCGACGATGGGTATCCGGGCCGTGGGACGACCAAGGGCAAGCTGGCGCAGTTTGCGCCGCGGGTGGGTGCGATCTGGACGCCTGGCCAGGACGGCAACACCAGCATCCGTGCTGGGTGGGGCGTCTTCTATGACACCCCGCACCTATTCTTCAATACGCGGTTTGCGAACAACCCGCCATGGGGCGCGCAGATTACGATTCCCAATCCGGCCGGGGGGTGGGCCGACCCGTACGCTGGATACCCCGGAGGCAACCCGTTCCCGGCGCTCAACACCAGCTGGCAGACCGCCGCGTTTCCGGCATTCGGCGTCTATGTCAATGCGCCGCTCGACATCGAACCGACAGCGCTTCAGCAATGGAATGTCAGCGCCCAGCGGCAGTTCGGCGACTGGATGCTGGCGGCGACCTACCTGGGGAACAAGTCGTCACACTTGTGGCGCGCCACTGAACTCAATCCGGCCGTCTTCGTCGCCGGCGCGACCACCGGCAACACCAACACGCGCCGCGTCCTGATCCGGCAGAACGCCGTCGAAGGACAGGCCTACGGCACCATCGGCCAGGTCGATGATACCGGGCGTGGGATTTATCACGGGATGCTGCTGTCGGCACAGCGCCGGCTCAAGAACAACCTGAGCGTGCTGACCAACTGGACGCTCTCGCGATGCATGTCCGACCCGGCGACGACCGAGATCACCGGCCCCACCATTGTCAATCCGAACAATCCGGATCTTGACTACTCCTATTGCTCGGCGGACCGTCGCCATGTGGTGAACGTGTCGCTCGTGATCCGGACTCCTGAGTTCACCAACACCGCCATGCGCGCCGCATTCAGCGGGTGGCAGTTCTCGCCGCTGGTCCGGTATCAGAGCGGTAACCGGTCAACGGTGACGACCGGCGTCGACAATGCGCTTACCGGCATGGGTGGCCAGCGCGCGGTGCAGGTTCTGGACGACCCGTATGGTGATGGGACAGTGAACAACTACCTGAACCGCGCAGCATTCGCCTCGCCGACGGCCGGAACCTACAGCGACCTGCGGCCGTTCACCATCGTCAACCCCTCGCGCCTACAGAACGACCTGGCGGTGACCCGATCGTTCCGCTTCGGAGCCGGTCCGTCGATGCAGTTCCGCTGGGAGGTCTTCAACGTGATGAACAAGGTGAACTACAACGCGCCGACGACGGCGCTCAATAGCGCGAATTTCGGGCGCATCCTGAGCGCCGGGGATCCCCGCATCATGCAGTTCGCCCTCAAAGTCGATTTTTAGGAACGGAGCAGTGATGGCCCACCTTCGACACCAGTGTGTTAACTGGACGTTCGCGATCGTCATCGTTGTTTCACTGTCGTCCGTGTTGTCGGCTCAAAGCGGCACCGCTGACATGTCGGGCAAGGTGCTCGACCAGCAAGGCGGGGCGCTGCCGGGAGTCCTGGTGGTGGCACGCAACCAGGACTCGGGCGTGTTCCGCCAGGCGGTGAGTGCCGGCAACGGGACGTTCCACTTTCCCAGTCTGATGCCAGGGGTTTATCACGTGGAGGCTGAGATCGCGGGCTTCAACAAGTATCAACGCACCGATCTCCGTCTCGAGATCGGCAAGACGGTTACGGTTGACATCACCTTGACCATCGGCGGCTTGAGTGAGCAGATCGCCGTCACTGCGGAGGCGCCGCTCGTCGATACCACTTCCAAAGAGGTTGGTGGGTTCATCGCGACGCGTGAGCTGGTCGACCTGCCTTCCAGCAACCGCAATTTCACCTCCTATCTGGCCGTCCTGCCAGGGGTGGTCAACGGCGCCGTCGGCGGACAGCCCGGCGGCACGGTCAACTATTCATTCGACGGCGGCAGCAACAACGACGGCACCCGCGGCGGTGACCAGGCACGGATTCCCATTGAGGCGATCCAGGAGTTTCAACTGCTCGTCGCGCAGGCCGATGCCGAGTACGGCTCGACCGGCGGCGTCGTCAATGCGGTTTCGAAGCAGGGCACCAACGACTTCCATGGCAGCATGCTGTCGCTGATCCGCAATTCCGCGCTGACCCAGAAGTCGTATTTTGTCCGCGCCGGCAACCTGGCCAAGCCCGACACCAAGGAAGACCAGTACGGCGGCGCGGTCGGCGGCCCGATCGTCAAGAACAAGGTGCACTTTTTCGGCACCTACGAGCAGTTCTTCCTGCGGCGCACGACGATTGTCAACATTCCCAATCGCGCCGATCTGAACAAGCCGCTGATTTTCCCCGGCAAGATTTACAACAGCTTCATTCGCGTCGATCAGCAACTGAACGCCAATCACACCTGGGGCCTCAAATGGTTGTCGGAGTACGCACCGAACCTCAACACCGCCCAGAGCATGTCAGCCGCGCGGACTGCGGAGGACCACGATCAGCAGTTCGTCGCGAGCTGGAATTCCGTGATTGGCTCGCGCATGGTCAACACGCTGCGCGTCGGCTTGACGCGCGAAGACTATCTCGATTCCTCGTACGCCTTCAAGGACGCGGGGTTCCGGCAAGAGAAGCTGCTGCCGACCCTCAACTTCCAGTCGTTTACCGATCAGCAGAACGCGAAGGGCGATGCGGTCGGCGAGCACCTGTATTTGCTCAACGACACCTTCAACTGGTTCGTCCCGAACGCCCGCGGCAGCCACAATGTGCAGGCGGGCATTGAAGTCAGCTACACCGACGTCAACAACCACGTTCAGGACAATCTCAACGGCACGTTCAGCTTTTCGAACAATGGTCCATTCAACGCCGCCGACCCGCGCAGCTGGCCTGATCAGTTTTCAGTGCGGATGCCGATCGAGTCGCGCTTTCTCGACAAGAACACTTACGGTGCGGTCTACCTGCAGGACAAATGGCAGATGACCCCGCGACTGACCGTGAGCGCGGGCGTGCGGTACGAGCTGGAGATCATTCCGGTCAACGAGCGAGGGAACCCACAGTTCGCCAGTGCGAACGACTATCCGGTCGACAAGAACAACCTCGCCCCGCGCACCGGCTTTGCCTACATGCTGGATCAGGACGGGAAATCGGTGGTCCGCGGCGGATGGGGGGTCTACTTCCAGCGCACGCTGTTCACCACGACCTCGCCCTACTCACTCAGCGGGGTCTACTCGGATTCGTTCACCGCCACCTTCCCGGCCAACAACCGAGACGCCGGTCCGTCGGCCGGTCGGCTACCGACCGAAGCGATGCTGCTCACGTATCCGGTCGTCAATCGCACGCTCCTGAACCAGATGTTCCCGGTTGGCACGTTGCAGAAAAACGTCGGCACGGTGCGGCTCGATGATCCGAATCGCCGAAATCCCTACACGCACCAATTCTCGGTCGGCTACGAGCGACAGTTGGGCGGTCAGATGTCGATCAGCGTCGACTACCTGCGCAAGCAGCTTCGCGACATGCTCGTGCAGGTCGACCTGAATCCTGGTTTGCGGATCAACACAACACGAACAGGCACGGTCAACCGTAGTGATCCCAACTTCGTGTCGTCGGTGATCACGTCCCAGAACCTCGGCTGGCAAAATTACGACTCCCTGCTGGTGGCCGTCGAGAAGCGATTCAGCCGGGGCTATTCATTCCGGACGGCCTACACCTACGGCAAGAGCCTCGGCAACATTGCCAGCAATAACGCGGTGAACCCGATGCAGGTCGGCGACCAGCTGAACCTGGATCTGAATGAGCAGCCCAACTCCGTTGATCGTCCGCACAATCTGGTGGTCAGCGGCACCCTTGAGGTGCCGCGTACCGGTGGTCTCCGTGTGTCGGGCATCACGCGCTACACCAGCGGAGCGGCCTTTACCATCTCGGACTCGAGCGCGGATCCGAACCGGAACGGCATCCTCACCGACCCGCTGCCTGCCGGCAGCTATTCGGGAACCGGACCAAACGCCATCACGGTCGACAACCAGGGCGGGATCAACGGCGCACGATTGCCCGGCATCTTCGTGCTCGATCTCCGGCTAGGATACCGGGTCAAGGCGGGCGGCAACCGCACGCTTGAGGTGTACGGCGACATCCTTAATAGTACCAACTTCGTCGCCTTTACGGGCATTAGCGGTGACCGGCGGCTTGCCGAGTTCCTGCGACCCACGACTTCGACCGCCGCGCGCGCGCTACAGATCGGTGCCCGCTATGCGTTCTAACCTGTTGGGGACCACGCTCAGCCGTGTGTTCGCGCTCGTCCTGTGCGCGGCCGCCACCGCCGCGACGCTACAGGGCCAGCACAACTGGATGCACGCCGGAGGGGATCCGGGCGCGACCAAGTTCTCGACGCTCGATCAGATCAACACGAGCAACGTCCACACGCTGCAGCGCGCGTGGACGTTCAACACCGGCGACAAGAGCGGATTCTTCGAGAGCACGCCCTTGGTCGTCGACGGCATGATGTACGTGTCGGCGCAGAACGGTGTGTTTGCGCTCGACCCACTGTCAGGCAAGCAGAGCTGGAAGTTCGAGACCGGCGGATCGACCCGGCGCGGGGTAGCCTACTGGCCCGGCGACGCGGCCACGCCGGGTCGAATCGTCGTCTCATCGCAGTCGCGCCTGCTGGCCCTCGACGCGAAGACCGGTCGTCTCGTGCCCGGCTTCGGTGAAGGCGGCTTCGTCGAAATGAATGCCCAGATGCAGTCGCCCCCGTCGGTCTACAAGGACATCCTGATTGCCCCGCAAACCACACCGGTGATCAAGGCGTGGAATGCCAGGTCGGGGAAGCTGCTCTGGACGTTTAATCTCATCGCCCAACCGGGCGATCCGAACCACAAGACGTGGGAGAGCGACGCCTGGAAGACGATTGGTGGAACCAATACGTGGGGGTATCTCACCGTCGATGTCGAGCGTGGAATTGTCTACATTCCAGTCTCGATCGCGGGAAGCGACTACATCGGCGTGCAACGGCCCGGCAACAATCTCTATGGCACGTCACTGGTGGCGGTTGACATCGCTACCGGCACCCGCAAGTGGCACCAGCAGCTCGTCCATCACGATATCTGGGATTACGATCTCGGGGCCGCGCCGACTCTGATTGATGTGGTCCGCAACGGCAAAACCATTCCTGCCGTCGCGCAGATCAACAAGATGGGCCTCCTGTTCATCTTCGATCGCGTCACCGGCGAGCCGATCTTTGGGCTGGAAGAACGTCCAGTGCCACAGAGCAGTGTGCCCGGTGAGAAGACGTCGCCGACGCAGCCCTTTCCGCTGAAGCCGCCGCCGCTCGCGCGCAATTCGTTGAAGCGCTCAGAGCTGCCGAAGTCGATCTCGCCGGAGCTGCTCGCGTACTGCGAAGGCTTGTGGGAAAAGTACCAGCTCGAGGACTCCGTGCCGTACACCCCGTGGGGTCTCAACAAAGACGTGGTCGTGTTCCCGGGCGCGATTGGCGGAGGCAACTGGAACGGTGTCGCGTTCAACCAGCCGCTCGGGTTGATCTTTACCAACGTGATGAATGCGGGGCAGTGGGGCCACGTTGAGGCCGTGAAGCCGGGTGAAGAGCGCGGCCGCGGGGGCCGCGAAGGTCGGCCTGCAGCACCCGGCGCCGCGCCGCGAGCCGGGGCACCGCTCCCGGCCGCGACTCCGGCGGCTGCGGCACGACCGGCCGGCGGACCACCACCAGGCGGGCCCCCTGCCAGTGGCCGTGGCGGCGACCCCGATGATCAGGCCGCGCCCGGATTCCGCAAAGTCACCCCCGAGGGCGGACGTTTCTGGGAGCCCGAGTCGCGTTACTCCTGCAACGAACCGCCGTGGGGTGAGCTGATTGCGGTCAACGCGAATACCGGCGATATTGCGTGGCGTGTGCCGCTTGGCGTGTTTCCCGAACTCGAGCAGAGAGGCCTGAAGACCGGCACGCCCAGCCTTGGCGGCGCGATTACCACGGCGGGAAACCTGGTGTTCATTGCCGCGACCATCGACGGCTACTTCCGTGCCTTCGATGCGCGCAACGGCAAGGAGCTGTGGTCGACAAAACTGGACGTGCCAGCGCACGCGATTCCGTCCACTTACATGGGTAGTGACGGCAAGCAGTACGTCGTCATTACCGATGGTGGCGGCGGCTTCCTCCGCAGCCCGACCTCCGATGCGGTGATCGCGTACCGACTGCCTTAGGAGAGCATGATGATTCGAACGCGATTGTTTTCGACGCTCTGCATCTGCTGTGTCGCAGTGTGCGTGACCATCGGGTCGAAGGCGACAGATGCGGAACCAGCGGCCGAACAGGCGGGCGCCGCCGCGCAAGCTCAGCCGCCGCAAGGCCGTGGCGGCGACCGCCCCGCGCGGCCTGCGCGCGTCAGGGCGCGCAAGGTGGTGCTCGCCTGGGCTGACACCCGCAACGGCCAGGCCCAGCACGAGTTCACCTCTCACGCGCTGTCGGTAATCGAGCGGCTCGGCTACGAATCAGGTGCGTGGGATACCTTCATCCGTACCGACTCGAACATCATCGCCCAGCAGCCGAAGAAGACCACGGGCGAACCCGCCAGCGGCGGCCCGACGCTGGCGATGGCCGATGCCATCTTTTTTCTGGGGCACCGTGACGTCCCGATCGATGACTCACAGAAGAAAGAGCTGGCGACGTTCGTGCGTGACGGCAAGGGGTTTGTCGCCGCGCACACCGCCCTCACCGCGTTTGATACCTGGCCGGAATTCGGCGAGCTGCTCGGCGGCCGCTACGACGGACACCCGTGGCATGCGCCCGGCACGGTCGTCAACGAGGCCAGCGACTTCCCGGCCACCCGCCACTTCCCGCCGACTTTTGCAATCAATGACGAGTTCTACCAGGCGAAGGAGTTCTCGCCCAACGCGCGGGTGCTCTTGCGGCTCGATGTCTCGAAGATGCCTCCGCACGCCGAGTTGCGCAACCAGGGGTTTCCGCTGGCGTGGGCCAAGACCTACGGCAAGGGCCGGGTGTTCTACTCGTCGTTTGCTCATGACGCAGCGACGTGGGATAACCGGGATATCGCGCAGATGTATTTCGAAGCGATCAAGTGGGCCCTCGGCATGAGCGAAGGTGACGTGACGCCACGGCCGATGAAGTAGCGGCCGTCCGTCACGCCGAGGCAACGCGACGCGACACGCTGGCAAACTGGCCATCGTTCCTGAGCGGATCGAATCGCGGGTCGACCTTGAGCGCCAGGAACTCGAAGCAGCGGTCGTCGCACGCCTTGACCAACCAGCGGTAGCCGGCCTCGCGATCGCCCAGGGCAAAATGCAGGGCGACAAACTCGAACGGTGATACGTAGCGCGCCCTCGACGTGGCCTCGAGCTTTCGCAGGAGCTCGCGGGCTGGCTCTGGCCGCTCCGACAGCGCGAGCGCACGTGCGAGGGCACTTTGCATGCGCAGCGAGTGCGGCGCCAGATCGACGGCTCGCCGAAACGCCGCTGCTGACTCATCCAGGTCCCGGCGCTGCTCCTGGATCAGCCCGAGCGTGTGGTAGGCGGGCGCGAAATGGGGATTGAGCTCGATGGTGTGGTCGCACTGTTCGAGAGCAGCATCGAATTCGCGGCGATAGTAATGAACCACGGCCACGTCACGCGCGATAATTGACGACACCGGATCGAGCGACTGCGCGAGCAGGATTTGCTCGAGCGCCTCGTCGAGCCGCGCCATCGGCACCAGGCACGACATGGCGTACCAGTGACGGCCGGTTGGGTAACGCGGGTTGAGTTGAATGGCGCGCAGGAACGCGCTCTCGGCTCCGCCCCAGTCCCAGTCCTGGGTGGCGCGCACGTGCGCCAGCGAGGTGTGCGCCTCGGCGGAATGACCATCGAGCATCACCGCCGATGCGGCATTCGACGCAGCTTTCGCCCAGACGTCGGCCGGGCCCAGCACTCCGTAGTGCGCCAGCAGTCCATACGCGTCAGACAGGCCACTGTGCGCCAGCGAGAACTGGGTGTCTTCAACGATCGCCTTCTCGAAGAAATCCACCGCCTTGTGGAGGCTTTCTTCGGTGCGTTGATTCAGGTGATACCGCCCTTGCAGATACAAGTTGCGGGCGGCGAGGTTGTCGCTCTGGCGCCGCATGCCAAGCGTCCCCGTGCCGTCGAACACTTCAGGTGCGAGCTTGTCCGCGATGCGCTTGGCGACAGTCTCCTGCGCCGCGACCGGGTCGGCCAGGGGGACGTCGATGGACTCCGACCACAAGTAGAAGCCGCTCGCGCCATCGACCAGATGGGTCGTGACGCGGACGTGATCGCGCGCCGAGCGAACACCGCCCGTAATCAGCAGGGCCGCGTCGGGCTGCTCGGCCACACCGTCCTCTTCGATCGGCCTTCCGGGACGCAGGGCGACCACTTTCAAGGCCTTGAGCGACGTCAATGCCTGCACGGTCTCGTCGCGCAGCCCGCGACAGAAGTAGTCAAGCGTACTGCCCGCGCTGTAGTCAGCCCAAGGGAGCACGGCGACGGTATTGCGACCGACGAGAGCGGCGGTGAGCGACCGTTTGCTGGCCGGCGCCTCTCCACGTGGCTTGAAGACCGGGGCGTAGCCTCCTTTCGGCAGGTCGACGACCACCTCGTCACTGTTCCCCTCATCCTGGTAATAGCGAGCCAGGCGCGTGCGGAGGCGGCGAGCCTGGACGCGGACGATGGGGTCGGTACGGGGATCGAACGACGCTTCCTTGCCGAAGACCTGTACGCCGATTACGTATTCCTTGAGATCGCTGCCTCGGCCCGACACGGTTTCAGTGACGATGAAATCGACGAAACGCTTAAGTCGATCAACCTGCGCGAAGGTCTTGCTGGTGAGAATGCGCACCAGCTGCTGCCGGACAGCCTTGTCCGAAATCTTGCCCGCCGAAGCGGCGGCCTTTGCGCCCATGTCGGCTCATCCTAGCGCATCGAGCTCGACTTCGGCCATGACGCGGAAGTGGGGCGACGCGGTTCGAATCGTCCGCAACGAAGGCTGTCGTGGCGAGGCGCGGGAACAAGGCGTAGACGTCCTACGTCTATAGCCGTAGAGCACCTACAGCTATGGCAAAACAACGCGACCAACAGCGCCTGGAATTGCTGCAAGGCACCCTCGACATGCTCATCCTCCGCACCCTGCAGTGGGGTCCGCAGCACGGCCACGGCATTGGTCAGGCCATCCGTTCTCAGTCGGACGAGCTGCTCAAGGTGGAAACCGGCTCCCTCTCTCCAGCCATGCACCGCCTCGAAAAGCGCGGCTGGCTGAAATCCGAGTGGGGTGTTAGCGAAGCCAACCAAAAAGCCAAGTATTACCAGCTAACCGCCGCTGGTAAGGCTCAGTTGTCGCGCGAACGCGATCGCTGGTCGCAACTGGTTGGCGCCATCGGCCGCATCATGAACCCGGCCGGCACCGAATAGCCATGCGGCCAGAACAACGCGACCTGGACGATGAGATCCGCGGTCACCTGGCGCTCAGCATCCAGGAGCGGATCGAGCGCGGTGCAGACCCCGAAGCCGCGCGCCTGGCGGCCTTGCGGGAGTTTGGCTATGTGCCTGCCGCTCGCGAGTCGATGCGGGCTGTTTGGTACAGCCGCTGGTTCGACATGGCCCAGGCGCTGGTGCAGGACCTGCGAGTCGGCATGCGCTCGCTGTGGCGGGCCAAAGGGTTGGCCGCTACCGTTGTGGTCACGCTGGCGTTGGGCATCGGCGCCAACGCCGCGATCTTCAGCGTCGTCCGCACCGTCCTGCTCAGCCCGCTCGTCAACCGCGACGAAGCCCGCCTAATCTACATCCGCCAGAGTGCGCCGGGCCTCGGGACCGGCAACCTGACGTTTTCAGTTCCAGAGATCGCCGACTTCAAGTCGCGCACCACCAGCATCAGTGCCTTTGGAGATTTTTCGACCGTTGACTTCACCATGGTTGGCTTCGGTGAGCCTCGCATCGTGAAGGCCGGCGTCGTCAGCGGCTCGTTCTTCGAGGTAATGGGCCTGCGACCGGTTCTTGGCCGGCTGCTCGATACCCGCGACGATGGGCTGAATGCAGCGGGCGCGGCCGTGCTGACGAATCGGTTCTGGATCAACTCGTTCAACCGCGATCCGTCCGTGATTGGCAAGACCCTGAAGCTTGGCGCGCGAACTGCCACGGTGGTGGGTGTGCTCGAACCGTCAGTGCCGTATCCAGCCGATACCGAGATCATCGCGAACGTCGTCACCAGCCCGCACCACCTGGGTGCGACCATGATCAGCGGGCGCACGCATCGCATGACCGAGCTGTTCGGCCGGCTCGCTCCGGGCGTGACGCTCGCTGAAGGCCGCGCCGAACTGGTCGCCGTCCACGCGGCGATGGTCAGCGAGCACCCTGATTCCTACTCAGCGACGGCGGGCATGCAGCTCACCGCAACACCGCTGCGCGATCAGATCACGTCGCCGGCACGGACGATTCTGTTGCTGCTGCTGGCGGCCGCCGGGGTGGTGTTCATCATCGCCTGCTCGAATGTCGCCAACCTGATCCTGGCCCGCTCGGTTCGCCGGGAAGGGGAGTTGGCGGTACGGGCGGCGCTCGGCGCCAGCCGCGGCGCCCTGCGGCGGACGCTGCTGGCCGAAAGCCTGGTGCTGTGCGGTGCCGGTGCCGTGCTGGGCGTGCTGTTGGCGCGTCCCTTCGTCGCGGTGGTGGCTAGCTTCGCAGCGCGCTTCTCGGTTCGCGCTCTCGACGTGACCTTGGATACCAGTGTGCTGTGGGTGGGCGCCGGCCTGGCGATGGCCGCGGCGGTGCTTCTGGCCTACGTGCCCCGGCTGCCGGCGCAGACGCCGACCGGCCCCGGGTTGGTGAGTGCCGGAGTGCGCCTGACTCCTGGCACCAATCGCCGGCTGCGGGTCTTTGCGACTATGCAGATTGCGCTCTCGTTTGTGCTGCTGGCCGGCGCCGGCATGCTGGTCGCGACGCTCCTGGCGCGGCAGACCGCCAGCACGGGATACGACACGCGCCGCGTGCTGGCCCTGGACGTCCCGGCCCCACTGGGCGACTACAGCGCCAAGGCGATCGGCTTCTACCAGGAGATCCTGCGCCGGGTCGCGGAACTGCCTGGCGTGGACGGCGTCGCGGTTGGCAGTTTCGTGCCGTGGCGTGATGCCGGCTCGTTTGGTCCCGGAGTGTCATTTGCGGTTGAGGGGTTGGTTCCCGCCGACGGTGAAGAGGAGCCGCGGGCCCGGTTACGCATCGTGTCGCCGGGGTTCTTCGATGTGGTCGGCGTGCCGCTCCTGGCCGGCCGCGCGTTCACGGCCGACGACCGGCGTGGCCGCGAGGCGGTGGTGATTGTGAGCCACAGCGTCGCGCAACGGATGTTTCCGAACGGCGAGGCGTTGAACCGGACCATGTGGTGGACCGATCCGTACTTCGGGAAGGCGGTGGTGCCTCGCCGCATTGTTGGCGTGGTGGCCGATGTCGACGACGAGAACGTCGTGCGCGCGCCGGCACTCACGGTTTATCACCCCTTTCAACAGATGGGCGTGGCCGGACGGGTGTTCGTGCGCACCGCCGGCAATCCCTACGCGCTGGTGGCGCCGGTGCGCCGGGTGGTGCGCGAGTTGGCCCCGAATCAACCGGTGGAGCGGCCCGCGACCCTCGAGGACGTGCGCGCCAGGGTGCTGACGCCGGAACGGCTGAATGCGTTTGTCATTTCGGGCTTTGCCGGTGTGGCGCTGCTGATCGCGATGGTGGGGGTGGCCGGCGTGCTGGCCTTCGGCGTGAGCGCCCGCACGCGCGAGTTCGGCGTGCGGCTGGCCATTGGCTCGACGCCGCGCAGCCTGCTGATGAGCGTGCTCTCCGAAGGCATGGCGATCGTGACGATCGGGATTGCCGCCGGGATCGCGGGTGGCTACGCCTGTGCCGGCATTGCCGCCAGCTACGTCGCCGGAATCGAGTTGCCCGGCGTGGTGCCGGTGCTGGCCGCGGCTGCCGTGCTGGGCAGTGCCGCGATCCTGGCTTCGTTGATGCCGGCCGCGCGCGCCTCGCGCGTGGACGTTCTGCAGGCCCTCCGTTCGGAATGAAGCACGTGTGATCGAGACAACCAAATGACCAAACACTCAAGCGTCTCACGACCCCTTCGCCTGTGGCCTGGCGTGGCCCTGGCCGTGTTCGCAGTGCTGATCCGTTTCGGGCTGCCCGTGGCGCTGCCCGACACCACGATTAGTGGGATGGACACGGGCCTCGTCGGCCTGCTCGGTTCCGTGATCGCCACGCTCGGGGTCGTCGTGTGGTGGCTCTTCTTCAGCCGCGCTCCCTGGTCTGAACGGGTGGGGGCGCTGGCGGTAATGGGCGTCGCGGTGTTCGCCACGAAGGCGGTCGCGCACCCGTCCATTGCCGGCGCCGGCCAGGGTTATCTCATATACCTCGGGGGCATCCAGCTGATGACGCTGGCGCTGGTGTTGTGGGCGGTCGCAAGCCGTGATCTCTCGGCGGGGGTGCGGCGCCTGTCGATGGCGGCGGCGCTCGTGGCCGCATGCGGACTGTGGGCAATCCTCCGAACGGACGGTGTCAGCAGCAGCCTGCTGGGCTCGGATTATCACTGGCGTTGGACGCCGACGGCAGAGGAGTTGTTGCTAGTGAAGACCGCGGCCGAGCCCGAACGCGTGACGCCGCCGCCACCGGCGGAGACGCCGATGGCCGCGCCAGTGCCGACGGCGGAGGCGCCGGTGGCGCCCGCCGCGGCCGAGCCGGCGGCTGCCGCGCCTGCTGGGGCAGGGCCTGTCACGAGCGAGGGCGAAGTCTCGCCCGAGCGAGACTCCGCCCGAGCCGAGTGGCCCGGCTTCCGTGGCACCGCGCGCGACGGCGTCGTCCAGGGCGTCCGCATCAACACCGACTGGTCGGCCTCGCCGCCCGTGCAGCTGTGGCGCCGTCCGATCGGCCCCGGCTGGTCTTCGTTTGCGGTGCAAGGTGACCTGATCTACACGCAGGAGCAGCGCGGTGATGAAGAGATGGTCGCGGCCTATCGGCTGTCGACCGGCGAGCCGGTGTGGCGCCACAGCAACCCCGTGCGCTTCTACGAATCCAATGGCGGCGCTGGCCCGCGGGCGACGCCGACGATCGACCACGACCGCGTCTTTGCCCACGGTGCGACCGGCATCGTCGATGCGCTCGATGCGCGGACGGGTCAGGTCATCTGGTTTCACAACGCGTCGGCCGACACCGAAGTGCCCGTGCCCGGGTGGGGTTTCTCGAGTTCACCACTGGTGATCGACGGCAAGGTCATCATCGCGGCCTCGGGCGCGCTGGTTGCCTACGACGCCGCCACGGGAGAGACGCGCTGGGTGATGAAGTCGCGCGGCGGCAGTTACAGCTCGCCGCAGCTGCTGACCATCAACGGTGTGCCTCAGGTGGTGCTGATGGGCGGACGAGGAACCACCGGTGTGGCCGTCGCGGACGGCGCGGTGCTGTGGGAAAACGCCTGGGCCGGCTCGCCGATGGTGCAGCCCGCGTCGCTTCCCGGCGGCGACCTGCTGATCACCAGTGCCGACGCGATGGGCGGACTCGGCGTGCGCCGCATAGGGATCACGCAGGGGCCCGGGGGCTGGGTCGTGGCCGAGCGCTGGACGTCGCGCGGCCTCAAGCCGTATTTCAACGACTACGTGATCCACAAGGGCCACGCCTACGGCTTCGACGGCAACATCCTCTCGTCGGTCAACCTCGAGACCGGCGAACGCGCGTGGAAGGGCGGGCGCTACGGCAACGGCCAGATGCTGCTGCTGGCCGATCAGGACCTGCTGCTCATCACCTCGGAGGAAGGTGATCTGGCGCTGGTCTCGGCCACGCCCGACAAGTTCACGGAGGTTGCCAAGCTCCCGGCCTTGAACGCTAAGACATGGAATCACCCCGTGATCGTCGGTGACGTGCTGCTGGTGCGCAATGGGGAAGAGATGGTGGCGTTCAGGTTGTCGCTGCAGAAGGCCGCGAGGGACACCGCCAGATCGGGGATCGGGGACCCGCCTACTTCGCCAGGGCAGGTTGCTTCAGCACTTCGAAGGCATTCAGCACGACCCTGATCTCCATCCTCGAGCTCCCGTCGGCGGAGGGGCTGAACACGCCGATGAAGCGGCCGTCGGGCATGATGTCGAAACCACGCGGCTGGCCGGACAACCGGCCGCCATTGAGACTGGCAGGAAACACCACCGGCGGTCCGAAGCTGATTCCGCCGCTGATGTTCAGACGCATGGCCGCCATCTGGCCCGAGCTCCCGGAGGTGACAAACGCGAGTTCCGAGCCATCGGGCGTCCACACCGGCGAGAAGTCCACATACTGTCGTGGCGCTTGATAGACCGCGCTGCCCGAGGGGAACGGCCGCACGAACACGCCGCGGTCCGGCATGGTGATGTCGTCGCCGGGGGCCCGGACGTAGGCCAGCCACTTCCCGTCGGGAGAGAAGACCGAGCTGATCGGTTCTTGCGACGTGACGCCGGCGAACGCCTCGGACCGCTTGTTGGCGAGGGTGAGTATCCGCAGCGAGTATGTTTGGTCTTTCAGCACGGTATACGAGATGACCCACCCATCCGGTGACCACGATTCAGGGACGTGCTTCTCTCCCGCGGCGGCCGAGGTGAGACGCTCAACGCCGCCGGTGCCATCCACGCGCTGCCGGTAGATGCCCGGCTCGTTGCCGCGGTCCGACTGAAACGCCACCGACGCGCCATCAGGCGACCAAATCGGAAACCGGTTGTTGCCTTCAAGGGTCAGGCGCTGCAGGGTGGCCGTGCCGCCCAGCTTGTAGATCCACACGATGGCTTGCTTGCCATCGTCGCTGCCGATGGCCACGCCGTCGCGGGAGGCGCGGACGTGTTGATATGGGCCGTCGGGGATCGGCAGTCGCGTGATTGCGCCGGCACGTGCGGCCACGCCAATGGCAGCCGCGTTCTTGGTGGACGTGGGTCCGGGCAAATAGGCCATGACGCCAGTCGTGGAGATCGCCAGTTGCGCGCTCCCGCCCGCTCGCAGGACCCCTTCAATGATCGGCACGGGCGTGCCGCCCACCTGTTGCTTGACCGGATCGAATGGCACGGCGAACAGGACGCCGCCGGCGAGGTAGAGGAGGTGGCCGCGCGCAAACCTCCCGTCGTGGCCACCGGAAAGCACCACCTTCTGCTCGCCGGTGCGCAACGACTGGACCACAACCTGCGCCGTCTCCCAATTGGCCGTCCCGCTTTGGAGGTCGGCCTGGGTGAACATCAGGGCCTCGCCGCCCGGGAGCAGCGTCGGGCCGGCGACGGCCCGCCCCACTTCCTCCTTCACCAGCACTTCAGTCGCGCCGCCGGATGGGCTGCATCGCAAGATGGCCCCGCCGCCCGTTGAGGCCAACAGGCCCGAGGTGTCCCACGTAAGGTAATTGACGCTGAGGCCGCCGCACACCCGAAGGACCGTCCCGCCGGTGACGCTGACCTTCTTGATCGCACCTTCCGACGCCGAATAGAACGCGATCCATTCGCCGTCCGGAGAGAACGCCGGCAACCACGCGAGCATGCCAATGGGCACCACGCGCGGCTGGAACTCGGCCAAGCGCCGGATTACGAGGTCGTCGCCAGCGATCCAAGCCACCTGTGAACCATCCGGGGAAAGCGCGATGGCCGCCCGGGTCGTCAAGATTGCCTGACCCTCGGGAGCAGGAATCACGAACCGGGTGACCGGCGCCGGGATCGCTGGCTCGGTCCAGCGAGAGGCCCAATAGCCGGCGGCGCCAGCAACGGCGACGAGCGCGGCCACGATCGGTATCAAGAGGCGGCTCTTGGTCGTGGTTGCCGCGGTTGCCGGGGCGACCGATTCCGCGAGCGCGCCCGGTTCGTCGAGCACGAAACGCACGGTCGACATGTCGGCCACGCGACGGCGCGGGTCGCGTTCCAGGCACCGCTTGATCAACCGGGTTACGCCCGGGGCGGTGCTGAGCGGTATGGCAGACCACTCTGGTTCGGCTCGCAGCACTGCGGCCAGCGTTTCGGAGACATCCTCGGCGTCGAACACGCGGCGCCCGGTGAGCATCTCGTAGAGCACGCAGCCGAACGCCCAGATGTCGGCGCGCTTGTCGAGCGGCTTGCCCTTGGCCTGCTCGGGCGACATGTAGGCCGCCGTGCCCATGATCACGCCGCGCATGGTCATGGCCGGCGTAGTGATGGTGGGCGAGTCGGCGACGTCGCCTGACCCCGATCCCCGATCCCCGGTCCCTGATCCTCGATCCATCGCCTTGGCCAATCCGAAATCGAGCACCTTCACGGTGCCGTCGGACCGCACCTTGACGTTGGCGGGCTTCAGATCGCGGTGGACGACCCCCTGCCCGTGGGCCGCTTCCAGCGCTTCGGCAATCTGACGCGCGATGGGCAGCGCCTCGTCGAGCGGGATAGGACCGCGCGTGATCCGCGCCGACAGGTCTTCGCCTTCGACCAGTTCCGCGCGAAACCCGTTGCGAATCCGTGTAGAGCCCCGCCCACTCGGGCTTCCAATGCCCGGCCTTGCGGCGTGCGTCGGTATCCAGGACTGCCGTGCCGACCACCGTGACGTACTCGGACGTCGCCGGGACGAAGTACAGCAAGGTGACCCTCGCGTCGCTGCGAATCTCGGCGACCTTTCGCGTGAGCGGATTGGTGGCGATGAAGATCGTCCAGTCCGGATCAGGCTGGAACGGATCGACGATCCTGGCCTGGGTCACGGAGGACAAGCAAGAGCGCAAAGCCGCCAAGGAATAAAGAAGTCCTGAGTCATCACTCGCGCCCGGGTCGAGACCCAGATGTCGAGGTTGCCCAGACTTGCCGCGAGCTGGTCGCGCTCGGATACCCGGATCAAGGCAACGCGTTCCTGGCGAACAGTCGGGAGGGTCGATCCCGTCGGGACGTAGATTCCAGGCAAGAGGCACCCTCCCGTCAGAATTCCGTCAAACCACCTTAAAGACTTCCCGCTTTCCTTCCTGATACATCTCGGTATAGCCCTTCATCTTGTCGCGAAGATCCTGGCGCGACATGTATTCCTGCATTGTTCTTTCGAACTCCGACAGATCTTCACATTCGGTTTCAAGGACGACGGTATTGAATTGCGCGATGAAGTCAGTCGATACCCGCGGCTTCATCCGCGGCATTTCCGACATGGTTTCCTTGAACAGCTTGGCTAGCGCCGAGGCTTGACCCGGCTTGGCAATGAATGTCTCGCGGACTACGAACATATAACCTCCTGGATGGACGGACGCGTATTCTAGCTCGCGCGGGGCGGACCAAATCTTCGTAATCTGTGGCTGCGAGGCCCGCACCCAAGAGGTGCTTCATGCAGGAAGTTTAGCCACCGATCGCGTAACTGCCGTAGGGTGCCAGTTCCGGGGCCGAGGGCGGGGGCGGTGACCAACGAACATGAGCACACTCTAGCCGGGCCGGTGGTACGCTCCCGCGCATGCCCACCCGCCTCGTCGTCACTGCCATCCTGTTGACCCTTGCGGGCTGCGCGCGCCCACCGCACTACGACGTCATCATCCGCAACGGGACCGTCATCGACGGCAGCGGCGCGCCCGGCGTGGCCGCCGACGTCGCCATCCTGGGGCAGCGGATTGCCGCGGTCGGTAGCTTGGCCTCGGCCACTGCCACCACCGAGGTCGATGCCAAAGGCCTGACGGTGGCGCCCGGCTTCATCAACATGCTGAGCCACTCGGAGACCTCGCTCATCGCCGACGGCCGATCGATGGGCGATTTGAAGCAGGGCGTGACGCTCGAGGTGTTCGGCGAAGGCTCGATGGGGCCGATGAACGAGCGGATGAAGCAGGAGTCCAAGGCGCGGCAGTCGGACATCACGTTCGACATCGGCTGGACCACGCTGGGCCAGTACCTGGACTGGCTGGTTGCGCGCGGCATCTCGCCGAACATCGCGTCGTTTGTCGGCGCCGCCACGGTGCGCGTCAACGAGCTCGGCTACGTCGACCGCGCGCCGACTGCCGAGGAGCTGGATCGCATGCGCGGGCATGTGAAGACCGCGATGGAAGAAGGCGCCATGGGCGTCTCCTCCGCGCTGATCTACGCGCCGGGGTTCTACGCCAAGACCGACGAACTGATCGCGCTCTCGACGGTCGCGTCGCAGTATGGCGGCATGTACATCTCGCACATGCGCAGCGAGGGGAACCGGTTGGTGGAAGCGGTGGACGAACTGATGACCATCGCCCGCGAGGCGAAGATCCGCGCCGAGATCTATCACCTGAAGGCCGGTGGCGAATCGAACTGGTCGAAGCTCGACGCGGTGATCGCGAAAGTCGAGGCGGCGCGCCAGGATGGCCTCGAGATCACCGCTGACATGTATACCTACACGGCGGGGTCCACCGGCCTCGATGCGGCGATGCCGCCATGGGTGCAGGAAGGCGGCTATCAGGCGTGGGCCGGGCGGCTGAAGGACAAGGCGGTCCGCGCCAAGGTGGCAAAAGAGATGCTGACGCCGACCGACGCATGGGAGAACCTGCTGCTGGCCGCCGGGCCCAAGGGCACACTGCTCGTCGGCTTCCGCAATCCCGAGCTACGCGGGCTGATTGGCAAGACGCTCGAAGAGGTCGCCGTCACCCGCGGCAGGTCCGCACACGAGACCGCGATGGACCTGGTGGTCGAGGACGGCAGCCGGGTGCAGGTCGTCTATTTCCTGATGTCCGAGGAGAACACGAAACGTCAGGCCGGGCTGCCGTGGGTCAGCTTCGGCTCGGACGCCGCGTCACTGGCGAACGAGGGCGTGTTCCTGAAACAGAGCACGCACCCACGCGCCTACGGCAACTTCGCGCGCCTCCTGGGCAAGTACGTGCGCGAGGAGAAAGCCACCACGCTGGAGGACGCCATCCGGCGGCTGACATCGCTGCCGGCCGCCAACCTTCGCCTCACCGATCGCGGCCTCCTGAAGGTCGGCCGGTTCGCCGACGTGCTCGCCTTCGATGCGGCGACCATTGCCGACCACGCTACCTACCAGCAGCCGCATCAGTACGCCACGGGGATGACGCACGTGTGGGTGAATGGCACGCAGGTGCTCAAAAACGGCGAGCACACAGGCGCCAAGCCCGGTCAGGTGGTGAGGGGGCCGGGGTACAAGGGGAAATAGGGAGTCCGAATCTCCTTCGCGGTTGAAGGACTGCACCAAGGCTCGCCGCTGACCTTGCCGATCAATCCGCCCAGACGTGCTACGGCGTCGGGGCCAGAACGCGGTCGCCCTTCCACAACCACTCGAGCGCGAGCGGCAGGGTCTGTTGCTTCATCGCGCGATCCGTGTGTCCGGCATTGCGAGTAAAGACGAACTGATAGGGGTAGTGCTTCGCCGCGAGGACTGTGGCCATGTTCTCGCTGGCGAGGACCCAGTCGTGCATGTTGTCGCGCATGCTGTTGGGATTGAGCAGGTCGCGATCGCCCACGGCCAGCCAGGTTCGAATCGGCTTGGGCGGCGAGTTCAGGATGAGAGTTTCGTGCAGTCCCCAGGCGCCATGAGGGGTCTCGGGATGCGGCGGCCACTGTTGATTGATCGCCGTGATCGAATACGCCAGCACGCGGTGGTAGAGATCGGGGCGGTACCAGGCCATGATGAAAGCGGCCGAACCACCGGAACTGCCGCCCATGGTCGCGCGCTGGTCGGGGTCTTTGGTCAGTTTCACGCTCGCCACCTTCTCCACCATCGGCAGCACCTCCGTTTCGACGAACTCCGCGTAGCGACCCGACATGGTGTCGTACTCCAGCCCGCGCTGGGAGCCTTGCGCGTCTCCGCTGCCGTTGCTGATCGAGATGGCAATCATCACGGGCACGCGCTTCTGGGCAATGAGATTGTCGAGAGTGGTAAACAGCATCTGGTCCGGCCCGTCCGCCCCTACGATGAATGGCGCGAGAGTTCCCCGGACATATTGCTTGGGCACATACACCGCGACGCGGCGCGTGTATAAAGCGGGATGACTCGTCGTCACGATCAGCTTCGCGGGGTCGGTTGGATCCGGGGTTCCGGAAGTGCCCGCGTCCCGCGCGATCCCCGGGTAGATCTTGCTGTCGGACGAACTCATCGCGAAATCGATGATCGTGCCTTGGGGCACACTGTGTTGAACAAGCGTTTCCGGTGCTGGATTGTGGGTCGGACCGATGACGAAGTTTCCGTCCACATCGGCCGATGGAATGGCGCCATCAGGCAATTCCTTTGCCGCGACATACCCCGGCGTGTTCGGATCGCGGGTCGGCGGCGTCGGGCGCGGTGTGGGTGAGGGTGCTTGCGGTGGAGCCGTGGTCGCGGCCTGGCCGGCGGCGGCGACCGGGGTCATCGCGAGATGGCCGCCCACCAGCAGGGCCATGAGGGCGATGCTCATATGTGTCTTGTTCATTGGACCCACCTTCAATTCCGAGAACAGCTCCAGCGTACCAGCATCCCGCTCATTGGGCGGCCGCCTGTCACTCATGGTCATGGTATGTAATACGTTCGCTTCTGTATGGGCAGCTCTCGGGCCGGGTCCAGGGTAGCTGCCAGGATTTCCGATTCGAAAGGACAGCCATGAACAGCCCGCGCCTGGTCGCCTCGATTGCCGTCGCCTGCCTGATCTTTGCGTCGCCCTTGCTGGCACAGTCGCGCGACCGCGTGCTTGACGCGGCAGCCACCTATGGCGACCACGTGGTGGTCCCGAACATCGTCTATCTTCGGGCCGATGGCTACGAGTCGAAGCTCGATGTTCATCGTCCCCGCAACATGACGACGCCGTGGCCCACGGTAATCTTCATCCACGGCGGCGGCTGGGTGGGCGGCTCGAAGGAAGGGTCCATGCTGGCCGTGCTGCCGTACCTCGCCATGGGGTTTGCAGCCGTCAACGTCGAATATCGCATGGCGGCTGACGCGCCGGCACCCGCCGGCGTGGAGGACTGCCGCTGCGCGCTCAAGTGGGTGATCGCCAACGCCAAGGAGTACGGCTTCGACCCGTCGCGAATCGTCGTGACGGGGCAGTCGGCCGGTGCACACCTGGCCTTGACGACCGGCATGCTGACCCAGGCCGCGGGCTTCGACGACCGCTGCCCGACGCCGGCCGGCAACAGCGTGGCCCAGGACAGCCCGCGCGTTGCGGCCATCGTCAACTGGTTCGGCATCACGGATGTCTACGACGTCATCCAGGGTGCCAACGTGCGCGGTTACGGCGTGCGGTGGTTCGCGGGCGTGGACAACAAGAGGGAGGTGGCCCGCCGCGCCTCGCCGATGACCTACGTGCGGTCGGGGCTGCCGCCGATCATCACCATCCATGGTGACGCCGACCCGACGGTTCCGTACCCACAAGCGGTCGCGTTGCGCGACGCGCTGACGACGGCCGGTGTCACGAACGAATTGGTGACGATTCCGGGCGGCGGCCATGGCAACTTCGTCGCCCCGCAGCGCGACCGTGCGTGGACCGCGATCCGGGCGTTTCTCGACAAACTATCGATCCCGCAGGTGGCCACGGCTCCGTAGTCGCGACAAAGGGCGTGGTCGAGTACGGCGAGACAGGCGCGAAGCTGCGCTTGTCGACTTCCTTGCCCGATGCTTGTTCCGGCGACATGTAGGCGGCCGTGCCCAGGATTACACCGGCCTGTGTGCCCTGAATCGAGATCGTCGGCGACTGGTCGGCGGGACGAGAGTCGCGCCCTCCTGGCACCGACTCCCTGGCCTTCGCCAATCCAAAGTCGAGCACCTTTACCGTGCCGTCGGCGCGCTTCAGATCGCGATGGATGATGCCCTGTTCTGAGCGATGTCAGCGCCCTGGCTTCGCGCGCGAACCGCGCGTCGCGCCCTGCACGGCGTGCATGAGCCGCGGCCGTGTGGGGCGTGCTGCTGCAGATGGCCCTGATCATCATCACGGGACACGGGCATTCACCAACGACGGCTCGTAGCCGAGGATGGGGCGCAGCCAGCGTTCGACCTCGCCGACTGTCATGCCTTTGCGCTTAGCGTAGTCCTCGACCTGGTCCTGGCCGATCCGCTGGATCGCGAAATACTTCGACTGCGGATGCGAGAAGTATAGGCCGCTGACTGACGCCGCCGGTGTCATCGCGAACGACTCGGTGAGGTCGAGACCCACCGTGCGCGCGCCGAGCAAATCGAACAGTGTGGTCTTCTCACTGTGATCGGGGCAGGCCGGATAGCCGAACGCCGGACGGATGCCCTGGAACCTCTCGTCGATCAGGTCATCGTTCGACAACTGATCGACGATACCCCAGTCCTTGCGCGCTTGTCCGTGCAGGTATTCTGCAAACGCCTCGGCAAATCGATCGGCGAGCGCCTTGACGATGATGGCGGAGTAGTCGTCGTGCTTGGCTTCGTATTTCTTTACCAGCTCATCGACGCCGAGTCCAGCCGTGACGGCAAACGCGCCGACGTAGTCGGTCACGCCGCTGCCGGCCGGCGCAATGAAGTCGGCCAGCGAACGATTCGGCTTGTCGTCGGCAATGACCTCTTGCTGGCGCAGCATCGGAAAGCGGACGCCGTTCTCCAGCACGAGGTCGTCGCCCTCGGCATTCGCCTTCCAGAACCCGTAGACGCCGCGCGCACGGATCAACTTGCCGTCGACGATCTGCTTAAGCAGTGCCTGCGCATGCCCGTAGAGTTCAGTTGCTGCTGCGCCGATAGTCGCGTCCTTCAGGATGGCGGGGAAGCGGCCCTTCAGTTCCCACGCCGCAAAGAAAAACTGCCAGTCGATGAACGGCACGAGGTCTGACAGCGCGACATCCACCTTCTTGAGGCCGGTGAAGGAAGGCGTGGCCGGGCTGGCGAAGTCGAGCTTCAGCCGGTTGGCTCGGGCCTTCTCGATCGACAGGGTTGGCCGCTCGCGCTTACCCGCATGCTGTTCGCGCAGCTTGACGTGATGCGCGCGGTTGGCCTGATCGAAGGCCGGCTTCAGCTGCGGATTGATCAAGCTGGCCACCACGTCGACGACGCGTGATGCATCAGGGACGTGGACGGTGGGCTGCGAGTATTCAGGCGCGATCTTGACCGCCGTGTGCTGCGGACTGGTGGTGGCGCCGCCAATCAGCAGGGGCAGGGTCAGGTGCCGGCGCTGCATTTCCGAGGCGACGAACACCATCTCGTCCAGCGACGGCGTAATCAGTCCGCTCAAACCGATGATGTCCACTTGGTGGTCGAGCGCGGCCTGTAGAATCTTGTCGCACGACACCATCACGCCAAGATCGATCACCTCATAGTTGTTGCAGCCGAGCACGACGCCGACGATGTTCTTGCCAATGTCGTGAACGTCGCCTTTCACCGTGGCGGTCAGGATCTTGCCGGCGTTGCTGCGCTCACTGGCGCCCCCCGCAGCCAGCCGCTCGGCCTTCTCGGCGGCCATGAACGGCTCCAGGTAGGCGACCGCGCGCTTCATGGCGCGGGCGCTCTTCACCACCTGCGGCAGGAACATCTTGCCGGCGCCAAACAGCTCGCCGACCACTTTCATGCCGTCCATCAGCGGGCCTTCGATCACCAGCAGCGGCCGGCCGTACTTGACGCGGGCGTCCTCGGCGTCGACCTCGATGAAGTCGACGTTGCCGTGCACCAGCGCGTGCGACAGCCGCGCCTCGACCGGGGCGTCGCGCCACTTCATGTCGTTCTCGCGCTTGCTGCCGGCGCCCCTGACCTGTTCGGCGAAGGTCACCATCCGCTCGGTGGCGTCGGGCCGGCGGTTGAAGATGATGTCTTCGACGTGCTCGAGCAGGTCCTTCGGGATGTCTTCGTAGACGATCAACTGCCCGGCGTTGACGATGC
>JANLWW010000046.1:0-7972 GCA_031364805.1 Acidobacteriota bacterium | reverse complement strand
GATCGAGGAGCGTTTGCGACGACAACCGGCGCGTGCCGCGCGGCTCGATCAGGATGCGCTGACCGGGATTCTGCGGTAGCGACACTAGCGCGGTCGCCGCCCACGGCTTGCCGCTGAAGATCTGCAGGTTGGCGGCGACCACGAATCGGGTCCGCGGTACATCCACGCTGCCCATCGCGCGGAACATATGGGGCCGATCGTTAGGCAGTCGACCATCGGCATTGATGAGATCGTTGGGATCGCGTCCGAACGTGATGGGCGGGGCGAACGTGACGGGCGGAGCGCCCACCGTGCTGACCTGCGGACCTGCGGCGCTCGTCCCGCTGTACGCCTGCAGCCCGGCGGCCCTCGAGAACGTGTACGAGCCAAACGCCTGCCAGCCGTCGGCCCGGCGTTTTTCGACGACGGTCACGAGGCCGTGGTAGGTCATGGAATAGTCGTCGGGATTCGTCAGCAGGAACCGGCGTGCGCCCGTGCCGTTGACCAGCAGCGACACGGGCAGCGTCCGCCCGTCGTCGAGTTGTCGCGTCCCGTCGGCATACTGGCCGCCGACGTCCGTCCAGCCGATGAAGTCGCTGCCGGTTTTGCGGACAAATGCAATCGCGACCGCCATTCGGCGGCCGACTTCGCGATCCACGCCAAACGAGTACTCATCCGTGTGCGCCGGGCGCATCTCGGGATCGAGTTGCACGTTGCGCTTGGGATCAACGGTTCTCGGAAAAGCTGTGTAGCCGCCGGTCGCCGGATCGAAACCCCTGGTCGTTTGCGGGCTGCCACCCGGGTGGATGGGGCCGACCTCCCCGGTCAGGACGCCCTGGTTGAATCTGCCGTAGCTCGCGCGCAGCACCGTTCGGCCGTCGGCGCTGAGCTTCGCGGTGACGCCGAGACGCGGTGAGATGACGTTCCAGGTGTACATCGTGCCCAGGCCGTCGATCACCACGCCGGTTTCGTGTCCGTCGGCATCGAGTGCAGGCAGATCCTGACTGATGGCACGGCTGTGGTCGAACCGCACGCCGGCATTGATCGTCAGCCGGTTCCCCACCGTCACGGCGTCGCTCGCGAAGGCACCGGCGGTGACGAACTGACCACCGCTGTTGGAGGGATCCTGGAACACGGCCTCAAACGGCTGTCCGTTCCGGTCGTTGAATCGCACGCCGGTCGGGACGACCACCAGCGCGCGGTGCTCGGCCTTGTCGAATTGGCCGCCCACCTTCCATTCGTGGTCGGCGCCCCACAGCCCAGGTCGGTAGTGGCTGAGGGTGGCCTTGGCGGTGAAGCGAATCTGCTTCAGCGCACCGATTTGATTCGGAGCGCCGCTGGTGACACCGGTGCTTGAATCGAAATGGTTCGCCAGCGACCGATCTCCTGAATTGGGAGAGCTTTCCTGGTTCCAGACGAACCCACCCGCCCGCACATCCCATACGGTGCTGCCAGACAGGGTGTGCGTCAGATGGCCGTAGGTGATGGCCGGAATCGATGCGTGCTGGTACTGTGTCGCGTCGTACTTCTTTACAATCGTCGGCAGCTCGGGATTGACCCAGTGCTCGTAATGAACGCTTTGAACCAACTGCCACGCCGGTGCCAATCGCCAGGTGAGCTTGGCGAAGATCTTGTCCGACTCGTAGGTCTTCGGAAAATTCGGGTCGGTGCCCGGCTGGCTGTCGTAGTCGCGCAGGTACTGGTAGCCGGCAAAGAACCACAAGCGTTCGCGAACCACGGGACCGCCGAGACTGGTCGAGAAATCACGGTATTTGGCGCGCTTGTATCCGGTCTGGTCTTTCGCAGGTTCGGCCGGATCCAGTCCGAGTCGTATCGGCTGGCTGGTCAGAGCCGCGGGTTGCGCATAGTACGACGCGTCATACAGAACACGGTTGCTACCCTGTTTAGTGATGACGTTCACGATGGCGCCCTGGGCGCCGCCATACTCGGCGGAAGCCCCGATGGACTGGATGTGAATTTCCTCGATGAAGTCGATACCCGGCTCGGAGCGCGCCACGCCGTTGCTGGTCGAGGTGAAGTTGGTCCCGTCGATGAGAAACATGTTCTCGTTGGCGCCTGAGCCGAAGGCGGATACGAGGGAGCTCGAGCTGCCTTGCGACGTGGGCGAAATGCCGGGGGCGGCCCTGATCAGGTCGAACATGCTCTGCCGTCGTGTCGGGATGGCCTGGATGTCCTCGGGACCGAAGCGGGTTCCGAATCCGGAGTTTCGCGCATCGATACGCGAACCCGCGCCCTCGACCGAGACGGAGTCAGTGAGCCCCGCCAGCGTGAGGACGATCGTCCTTTCAATGGCGGCCCCGGCTCCGATGCTGATGCCCTCTTCGTGGTAGGTCGCAAACCCCGGAGCCTCGATGTCGAGCGCGTACGACCCTGGCGGTATGGCCGGGAAACGCAACTGTCCCTTCTCGTTCGCGGTCTGCGTCGCCGGGCCGCCAATCAGCGCCGGCGACGTGATCCTGGCCACTGCACCAGGGAGCACGAGACCCTGGGTGTCCCTTACGGTCCCGATGAACGTACCCGTCACGCCCTGCGAGGCGCCGATCCGCGCCGGCAGCAAGAGACACTCGGCGGCCACCGAAAGAGCCAGGACCCAGCCGATGCAAGGGGCGAATCGAATCGGGCTTCTCACGTCCATGGAGCGGTCACCAAGCGCGCAGTCTATACCGGGCGAAGCATGCTGCGCCGAGCAGCCCGAAGTCCCAGCGGATTCGCAGGAATTTCGCAAGCTTCGTTGAAACCTGCGAAATTCCTGCGAGTTCCCTGAGATCAAACGAGGCGCGGCTGATACCGTCCGGCACCTATGCGAACGTTCCGTGGAATCGTCGTGCTGATCTGCACCAACCTGCTCGTCTCCTGCGGCGACAGCCAGCGATCGCAGCCAACGGCACCTACCACCACTGCCGCGCTGCCGCCGGCTGATGCGCTTTTCATCAAGGGGACCGTCTACGACACGGCCTACCGAATTGTCGTGGACGCACGCGTCGAGGTTCTCGATGGTCCGCAAGTGGGACTGGCCACGACGTCCGATAGTCGCGGCTATTTCACGTTGGTTGGCGCGTTCGATGACAGCACGAGCTTCCAGGCGAGCAAAGCGGGATACACGGTCGGGATCGAGAAGTTACAGCCGTTCTGCGAGCGATGCAATCCCCAGCGCTGGGTGCATTTCGCTCTCGACGTGCCCGGGGAGCCGGCAGTGGTATCGGGCAACTACGACGTCACGTTCGCGGTCGACCCCACCTGTGGCGGCTTTCCCATCGAGCTACGCCGGCGGACGTTCGCGGCCACCATCCCCTACTCACGGGGGTACTTCGAGGTGCTGCTGAGCGGCGGAACATTCTCGGGCTACCTCGGAGGCGGCGTGTCTGGACACTACATTGGCTTCTATATGGAAGGTTTCGCCGAACAGGTGTCCCCAAACTCGTTTCTGATCTACAACATGGGCCCCACGGCGACGATCGAATCGTCGCCGCTGGTGATTGACGCCGCCGGGGGCGGGTCAGTGACGTATTGCCAGCTGCTGACTGCGACTGGGTCGGTAGACGACTGCTATCGCCAGGTCGCGTCCATCTACAACGTGTGCCAGCGCGAGAATCATCGCCTGACTTTCACGCGGCGTTGAAACAACCCGATCGCCCTGACTGGCTCTCCAATGCGTCAGCGATGGCGAGGCCAGCGTTCGACGCATCGTCACCAGGAGATCACATCTGATCCAATCGTTCCTGAACTCCTGATCTCCTGTTCTTATCTGACCCTGGTGCCGGGTGTCGCTGGCTCGACGTTCAGCACAATGGCCGCTCCCCCGTCTGGACTCGCGGCCAGCACCATGCCGTTCGATTCCAGGCCCATCATCTTGCGAGGCGCCAGGTTGGCCACGATCACGATGGTCTTCCCCACCATGGCTTCCGGCTCGTAGGACTCGGCAATGCCGGCGAGAATGGTGCGCGGCTCGGCCTCGCCCGCATCAACCTTCAGCTTCAGCAGCTTCTGCGACTTGGGCATCCGCTCGGCTTCGAGCACCTTGCCGACCTTGAGCTGAATCTTCATGAAATCATCGATGGTGATGAGGGCAGGTGCTTCAGTTGCCACGGGTGCAACAGCGGCGACCGGCTCGGCAGCAGCGGGCACGGGTGCAGCAGGCACGGGTGCGGCGGTCTCAGTCGGCTTCGGCGTCTCGTCGGTCACGGTCACAACTCCCTTATCTGCTTCAATGCGGGGCCACAGAGCCCCGGCGTTCAGAATCTGCTTCTCACCTGACGCGCGCCAGGCGGTGTCCTTATCCAGCCGGCGTTCAGACGCCGGTGCCGAATCGCCGAGTCGGCGGAGAATTTCCGTCGCCGACGCCGGCATCACCGGCGACAGCAGGACGGCCGCAATGCGAACCGCTTCGGCCGTATCCGCCAGCACGCCGTTCAGCCGTTCGGCCTTCGCGGGATCCTTGGCCAGCGACCACGGCTGCGTTTCGGCGATGTAGTTGTTCGCGGCGCTGATCAGCCGGAACGCCGCCGCCGCGCCCTCGTGCAGCGCATGCGCGTCCATCGACGCCTTGTACGACGCCACAATCTCAGCGGCGATGGCGGCCAGCGGGCCGCCTGCCGCGGCGCGGATCGCGCCGCGCTGGTACCGCTCGGTCATCGACGCCACGCGGTTCACCAGGTTGCCCAGGTTGTTGGCGAGGTCGGCGTTGTACTTCTCCTCGAACCGCTCCCACGTGAAGTCGCCGTCGCCGCCGTACGGAATTTCCTTCGCGAGGTAGAGCCGCAACGGATCGGGACCGAAGCGCGACGCCGCATCCAGCGGATCGACAATGTTCCCCATCGTCTTGCTCATGCGCTCGCCCTTGAAATACACCCAGCCGTGGCCGAACACCTGCTTCGGCAGGGCGACGCCGGCGCTCATCAGCATGGCCGGCCAGATCACGCAGTGAAACCGCGTGATGTCCTTGCCGACAATGTGAAGGCTGGCGGGCCACCATTGCTTGAACCGCTCGTCGTCCCAGCCATAGCCGACTGCCGCGGCGTAGTTGATCAGCGCATCGAACCACACGTAAACCACGCTGGCGGGATCGAAGGGTACCGGAATGCCCCACGACTGTCCGGCTCGGCTCATTGAAATATCTTCGAGGCCGCCTTCGACCAGCCGCAGGATCTCGTTGCGCCGGATGTCGGGTTCAATGAAGCTGGGATTCTGAGCGTAGTGATCGAGCAGCGGTTGCTGGTATTTCGACAAGCGGAAGAACCAGTTCTTCTCGCGGATCCACTGTGGCTTGGTGTTGTGGATGGGACAATTGCCGTCAACGAGATCTTTTTCCTGCTTGAAGGCCTCGCAGCCGACGCAGTAGAAGCCCTCGTAGGCGCCTTCGTAGACGTCGCCGTTGTCCAGGCAGGCCTGCGCCATCTTCTGGACGGCGGGAAAGTGCCGCTTGCGATCGCTGGTGCGGATGAAGTCATCGAACGACACGTCGAGGCGCTGCCACACCTCGCGGAACACGCCTTCCATCTCGTCGCAGTAGGCAAGCGGATCCTTACCCTGCTCCGCCGCCTTGCGGAACACGTTCTGCGAGTGCTCGTCGTTGCCCATCAGGAAATAGGTGTCGAACCCCGCCAGGCGCCGGTAGCGCGCAATGATGTCGGCGGTGACTTTCTCGTAGGCCGTGCCCAGGTGCGGCCGGCTGTTCACGAAATCGATTGCCGTGGTCAGGAAATACTTCATCGCTCGAGCCATGCCTTGTGCGCCACCGCTTGAATCTCCTTGATTGGGATGCTGTTCGTGGCCGCCAGTGTCGCCAGGTCGTCGAACTCCGGCTGCGCGTTCAGCACGCGGCCATCCCGGCGTGCGACCTTGAACCGCACGGGACCGAGCGAGGTCGCGACGGTGACCATCTCGCGATCCAGGCAATCACGCCGCATTTCCTGGTAGCGCACCCCGATCGTGGTGGACTCGCGAAAGACGATCTCGGTCAGCTTCTCGCGGTCATCGGGTCTTGCCACGACGGTCATCAGCGTGCCTGGCCGGTTCTTCTTCATCTGCACCGACGCATAGAACACCTCGAGCGCCCCGGCGGCGTAGAGCCGTTCCATCAGCACGCCAAAGATCTGCGGGTTCATGTCGTCGATCTCGCACTCGAGAACGACCACCGCGTGCGAGCTGGGGTGCGAGGCGCGCAGCGCGAGATCCTCGGCCTCGCCAACCAGGACGCGGACGACGTTCGGGGTCTCGGCCAAGTCGCGGTCGCCAGCACCGTAGCCGACACGGGCGACGCGCATGGGGGGCACCGGGCCGTATGCCGACGCATACTCGGTCAGGATCAACGCACCGGTCGGAGTCAGCAGCTCGGATTGGACGCCCGACGAGTAGATGGGGGCGTTCTTCACCAACGCCACGGTCGCTGGTGCGGGCACCGGGAACACGCCGTGAGCCGAGCGCACCATGCCGCCGCCCACATTCAGCGGCGACACGACGATGCGGTCGGCGTTGAACCATTCGAGCGCAAAGACGGCGCCGACAATGTCGATGATCGAGTCGATGGCGCCCACTTCGTGGAGATGCACCTGATCGACCGACATGCCATGAATCGCCGCCTCTGCCTCGCCCAGCCGGTGAAACATGGCGAGCGCGCGATTCTTGCCTGCCTCAGAGAGCGCCGAGCGGCGAATGGCTGCCTCGATGTCCTTCAGTGAATGATGCGGCGCGTGATGATGGTGGTGATCATGATCACCGTGATGATGATGCTGGGGGCCCTGTGAGTGTGCATGTTCATCCGCCTTCGCGGCCGAAGTCCGCTTCGGCGTGACCTCGCTGACGCTCGCCGATGAAGGCTGGGCGAGCGCAAGCTGGTGAACGCGAAACTTCGTCGCAGTGACACCCGTCTTGATCACCCGGTCGACCGACACGTCCCAGCCATCAACGGCGAGGCTACCGAGCGCCCGCGTAAGCTCGTCGAACGGCAGGCCGGCGTCGAGCAAGGCTCCCAGAATCATGTCGCCCGCCGCGCCGGCGAAGCAGTCGAAGTAGAGGATCTTCACCGTTTCAACTCTTCCTTGAAGCTATAGAACGTGCGGTCGCCGAGGATGATGTGATCGCCGAGCTCGATTCCCATCACCTCACCCGCCAGGGCGAGCCGTTGCGTCACCAGCCGATCCTCCGGGCTCGGCGACGGATCTCCCGAGGGGTGGTTATGAAAGACCACCACGCTCGATGCCGAGGCGACCGCCGCGGCGCGGAACACCTCGCGCGGATGCGCCACACTCGAGTCGAGCGTTCCCGTCGAAATCACCGTCGTGCGAATCACCCGCTGTTTCTGGTCGAGCAACATCACGCCAAACCGCTCCACTCCGAATCCCGAGTAACGCGGCATCAGGTAGTCGCCCGCGTCGTCCGAGGTCAGGATTCGCGGCCGCTCGGGCGCATCGCGCGCCAGCGTCCGCCGGCCCAGTTCCACCGCCGCCAGCACACGCGCTGCGCGCGACACACCGACGCCGGACACCCGATCGAGGTCGTCTGGCCCCAGGCGCACGAGGCCCCCCAACCCGCCAGCCATTTCAAGCACGTCCTGGGCAACGGTCAGGGCGCCCCTGCGACGGGTGCCGGCACCAAGCACGAGCGCCAGCAATTCGTTGTCGCCCAAGGCCTCCGCGCCCACGCGGGCCAACTTCTCGCGCGGCCGGTCAACCGGCGCGACGCGGCGCATCGATCCCGACCCTTCATGGTAGCTGATTGACGCGCGTTCTGCCGCTGCGCCGAGCGGATCTCCCCGCGTCGCTGTCGTATACTCGTGAGGCATGTTTCGCGTCGCTCGCCGTTTGGCGTTGGTCATTGTCGTCATCTCCGCCGGTTGCGCCGAACCTCCCAACAAGGAAATGAACCTGGCGCAAGGCGCCATCGAAGCGGCCCGCGCCGCCGGCGCCGACCGGTTCGCCGCGACGGAATTCACCGCCGCCATCGACGCCCTCAAAAAGTCGCACGAGGCCGCGGC
>JANLWW010000106.1:0-19477 GCA_031364805.1 Acidobacteriota bacterium | reverse complement strand
GCGAACAGCAGCAGGATGGCAACCAGCAGCAGGTTGGTGTACCAGGCGTTGTGTGGCACCGGCTCGGTCCACTTCACCCGGTTGTTCAAGTAGAGCAGGGTGGCTGCGAGGAATGGCACGAACAGGCTGCCGACGATAGTGTAGGCGACAATCACCTGGATGGGCTGCCCCGTGAACGCCAGCGGGATGGGCACCAGGGTGATGAACACCAGCGCGATCCGGTACGGCGTACTGGTCACCTTGACTACGGCCAGTCGCTCGGCGGCCGGCAGTTTCTTGAGGATGCCGTAGAAGTCGGCGTAGAGATACGGCACGCTCTGCCACACGCCAAGCAGGGACGCGAAGACCGCAGCCCAGAAGCCCACCGAGAACGCGAGTCGGCCGAAGGTGCCGAGCAGGGCGCCCAGTGCGTCGGCCATCCGCCGCACCGCTTCGCTGTTGGTCAGGGTGATCCCGGCGGTGAAGAATGCGTCGTTGGCGATCAGCATGATCGAGACGCCAAACACCGCAGTGAAAATATAGGCCACCGCGATGTCGCCGCGGACGTAGCCCAGGAAGCCGGCGCCACGCAGCTTCTCTTCACGCATCCAGTAGTTGTAGGACAGCATCGTGACGGAGCCGCCAACGCCGCCGATTAACGAGAGCACGTAGGTCCCGCTGCCGGCGGGAATGGTCGGAATCAGCAGGCCCTGCGCCGAGGCTGCCGGATTCTCCAGCGTGAGCGCCGCACACACCAGGATGCTGAAACCCATCAGGCCGACCAGCACCTTCATCAGCTTCTCGAAGTTGCCGTAGCCGCCGAGCCAAACAAAGGCGAAGCCGATCACGCTGTGCAGGACCGCGCCCCACGGCTGCGAGATGGCGCCGCCGGTCAGATTGGCAATGCCCAGCCCGGTCGCATTGGTCAGCGCGGCACTGACAAACACCGTCCAGATCACCAGGTAGAAACCGAAGTACCACTTCACCCAGCTGGGCAAGTAGTCGGCCCAGCCTTCGAGCGCGGTCCTGCCGGTGGCCAGTTGCCAGCGGGCAATGCCCTCGCTCAAGACGAACTTGAAGAATGCCCCGGCGACGATCGCCCATAGCAGTACGACGCCGTAGCGCGCGCCGCCGACCGTGGCCGAGACCACATCGCCCGATCCAATGCCGGTGGCGGCGACGACCAGTCCGGGCCCGGCGAGTTTCAGGAAGCTGAATGATTGCGGCTTTGACGGCTCAGACACGCCGCCGATTATGACCGATTAGCCAGGGCCACAGATGACACAGATGACGCAGACTTACCCGCAAGCCGCAAGCCTATTCCTCTCTATCCGGCCGCGTGGTTCGCGTCTTCTTGATGCCGGCATGGTGCTTCTTGCCCGCCAGCCGCCGTTCCTTGGCGGCTTTCGTCAACCGGGTCGGCGTGCGTTTCTTGGGCGGAATGGAGGCGAGCTGGATCAATTCGACCAGGCGCTCGCGCGCGGCTGCGCGGTTGCGGGCTTGTGTGCGATGCTCGCGGCTGTCGATCATCAGCACGCCGTCGGTCAGCGCCTTGCGCCCCGCCAGCGCCTTGAGGCGCGACTTCATGTCGTCGGGCAAAGACGAGGCATCGATGTCGAACCGCAACTCCACGGCCGTGGCGACCTTGTTGACGTTCTGGCCGCCTGGGCCAGAGGCCCGGACAAACCGTTCATCGACGTTCAGGGGAATACGGAGGGGAGAAGTGAACAACGTAGCCATGTCTGAATTCTAGCCACAGAGGACACAGAGGACACAGAGTTAATTTATTCTCAAAATGCGGGTCCGCCAGTTCGAAGCCTAATCGCATTCGAAATAATTCTCTGAGTCCTCTGTGGCTAGTGTCTTCACGCGAAGGGTTTGTCGATCGACGGGCTCGGCTGCGAGAAGTACTGCGCGCCGGTTTCCGTCACGTAGAGGCAGTCCTCCAGGCGGATGCCGAACTCGCCGTAGATCGCCACCATCGGCTCGTTGCTGAAGCACATACCTGGCGCGAGCGGCGTCTGGTTGCCGCGCACGAAGTTGGTCCACTCGTGGCCGTCGAGGCCAATGCCGTGACCGGTACGGTGGGGCAGGCCCGGCACCTTGTAGTCGGGGCCGAAGCCGGCGTCGGTAATCACCTTGCGCGCAGCCGCATCGACGGCCTCGCACGGCACGCCGGGCTTGACCACGGCAAACGCCGCCGCCTGCGCCCGCTTCTCAAGCTCCCAGATCTCTATCTGCCGCGCACTCGCCTTGCCAAACACTGTCGTCCGCGTGATATCCGACTGATAGCCGTCGATGGCGCAGCCGCCATCCACCTGGATGACATCGCCTTCGACCAGCTGTTGCGGCTCGATGCTGCCGTGCGGGAAGGCCGTGAACTTGCCGAAGCTGACGCCGGCGCTGCCGGTGGCGCCCAGCCCGCGATGGGCGGCTGAGATATTGGCGCGCAGCTCGTCTTGCGTCATGCCGGCGCGGAAGGTCGCAAAGGCGGCGCGGAACGCCTCGATGGTGATGTCGCTGGCCTTCTGCATCAGCGCCAATTCAGCTGCCGACTTGATCATGCGGCACCCGGCGGTGATCGGCTCGGCGTCGACGAAGTCAACGCCGGCCGCTTCCTTCTTCACGCCGCTGTAGATGAAGAAGCGCAGCCGCTCTTCCACACCCACGCGCCCGGTGGCGCCGCGGTCCTTGAGGATGTTGGCGACCTGCCGGTAGGGGCTCTCGTCTTCCTGCCACACGCGGACTTCGGCACTGCCGGTCACCAGTTCACGCGCGCGCTCCTCCTCGAATCCGGGGCATACCCAGCCGAGCTCGCCCCTCGCGGGAATGACACACACGAACGGCCGCTCGCTATTGCCCCAGCGGACGCCGGTGTAATAAAACATGCTCGAGCCGCCCTCCAGGTAGATGGCGCTGATCTGGTTGTCGACCATCAGCTTGCGCGCCTTCTCGATGCGGGCGGCACGCTCGTCGGCGGTGATCGGCTTCACATCGGCGATCATCGGCTTGAGCGCCGCGATGGCGGGATGCGGGCCGTTCGTGGCAGGTGCAGCCGGTGCCGGTGCGGAGGGCGTGGTGTTGCAAGCGGCGGCGCCCAGGCCGAGGCCTGCGGCGGCGCTGGATTGAATAAAGACGCGACGGGTGCTGTTCATCGAACCTATTCTCCTCGAAAATCGGCGGAACACACGGCGGCACTAACGTCCCGCCCTCTTGATACGTCTACACGTCCGCCCTCGTCGCCAGCCGCGTCCACTCCGCCGGCACGTCCACAAACGATCCATCCAACTGCGAAACCGACGCGCAGCCCAGTAATTTCATGGTGCGGACGACGTCCGCGCGCAGGATGTCGATGGCGCGCGCGACACCGGCGTAGCCACCGGCGCTCAGGCCATACGCATAGGCCCGGCCGATCAGCACGGCCCTCGCGCCCATGCAGAGCGCCTTCACGATGTCGCTGCCTCGGCGAATGCCGCCGTCGAGCAGAATCTCCGTCTGGCCGTTGACGGCGCGCACCACCTCGGGCAGCACGCGAATGGTCGGCGCCACGCCATCGAGCTGACGCGCTCCGTGGTTCGACACGACGATGGCCGCGGCGCCTTCGGCGACGGCGCGCCGCGCGTCATCCGCCGTGTGCACGCCCTTGGCGACGATCGGTCCGCCCCAGGCTTCGCGAATCCACTCGAAGTCGTCCCACGAGGTCATCGACTGCTCGAGGGCGGCGCCGACGTCGGCGTAGCCCATCGGCTCATTGTTGATGACGATGTTCGGGAAGTTCATCAGGCCGCCGTCGTTGAAAAAGCTGTAGAGCCAGCCCGGCCGTGTCAGCATCTGCCCGAGATGCGGGACCGTGGACAGGTTGCGCGCCAGCAGCTGCTTCACGCCGTTACGCGAATCGCGCTCGCGCATGCCCGCCACCGGCGTGTCGATGGTGACGACCAGGGCCTTGAAGCCTGCTGCCTTAGCCCTGGCGATGGCGCCGAGGGCAACGTCTCGGCCGCCCACCAGATAGAGCTGGTACCACGCGGTGCCGGTGGTGGACTGCTGGACGTCTTCCATCCGGCAGCCGGAGAGAGTCGATAAGGTGTAGATGGTGCCGGCATCGCCCGCGGCCTCAGCGGCAACCTCTTCACCCCGTGGATAGAACATGCGGCTGCTGCCAACCGGGGCCAGGATGAACGGCACTTCGATCGTCGTGCCGAGCACGGTGGCCTGCAGGTCGCACTTTGCGGTCGCGACGGCAGAGCGCGGGCGGAACAGCACGTCCTGGTAGGCGCGGCAGTTCTCGCGCAGCGTCCATTCCCGTTCGGCGCCGCCGTCGATGTAGTCGAAGGCCATGCGTGGCAGGCGGTGCATGGCAAGGCGGCGGAGGTCTTCGATCGTGACGGCGCTCGAGACGGATGACATGGCCGCCGATTGTATACTGCGCGAGATGAAGACTCTCCTACGCTTGATGGTGGCGGTGGCGGTGGCGGTGGCCGTGAGCGCGAGCGGCGTGATCCTGGCCGCGGCGCCGTCGCCGGCGGTGCTCAAGGTGCGCGAATGGCGGGCCGCACACGAGCGGCAGATCCTCGCCGAGCTGATGCAGCTGGTCTCGCTCCCCAATGTCGCGGCCAACCAGGCCGACATCCTGAAGAACGCCGACGCGCTGACCACCATGTTCACCAGGCGCGGCTTTGCCGTCAACCGCATCGTGACGCCGGGCTCGCCGGTGCTGGTGGCGCGCCGGGATGCGCCGAACGCGGTCGGCACGCTGACGTTCTACATGCACTACGACGGCCAGCCGACCGACGCGAGCGCCTGGACCATGGGTGCGCCGTTTGCCCCGAAGGCTTACCATGGGCAAACGCCGTTCGACCTTGCAGCCTCGACCGGCCCCGTCGATCCCGACGTGCGCATCTACGCGCGAGCCGTCGCCGACGACAAAGGACCGATCGTCGCGTTCCTGGCGGCGATCGACGGCCTGATCGCTGCCAAGGCCACGGTGCCGTGGAGCTTGCGCGTAGTGCTCGATGGCGAGGAAGAAGCTGGTTCGCCGAACTTCACCGCCGCCATGCTGGCCAACGCGGCGGCGGTCCGCGGCGACCTGGCGGTGGTAGTCGACAGCCCGCGTCACCCGAGCGGCTTGCCGACGGTCTTCTACGGCTCCCGTGGCATCTCGGGCGCCATCATCACGGTCTACGGCGCGACCGGCGACTTGCACAGTGGCAACTACGGCAACTTCGTCACCGACCCGGCGATGGCGCTCACCAAGCTGATCGGGTCGATGAAAGACGACCAGGGCAGTGTCACGGTGAAGAACTTCTATGACGACGTGGTGCCGCTGACGGCGGTCGAGCGTCGCGCGATCGACGAGATTCCCAATGTCGATCGGAAACTGCTGGAGCAGTTCGGCGTCGCACAGGCCGAGCATCCGGACAGCCGGATCGAGTTTCAGCACAATCGCCCGACGCTGACGGTGGTCGGCCTCGACTCGGGAACGGTCGGCGCGAACTCTCGCAACGCGATTGCCGCATTGGCGACGGCGCGGCTGGAAATCCGCCTGGTCAAGGGGCTCGATGCGCAGCGCCAGTTCGAACGGGTCGCTGCCCATGTTCGTGCCCAGGGCTATTTCCTGGTTGATGGGCCGCCCGATGCGGCGACGAGGCGTAAGTACCCCAAGATCGCGCGGGTGGTTCAGAACGGAATGAGCTTCCCGATCTCGAAGGCGGCGATGGACGACCCGCGCACGATGATGGCCGCCGACGCGATTCGCGCCCTTGATCAGCGGCTGGTGCAGATGCCGACGATTGGCGGCAGCCTGCCGTTCTCGACGTTCAACGAATCACTGGCGTTGCCGACGATTGGCCTGGCTGTCGTTAACTTCGACAATAACCAGCATGCGGTGAATGAAAACCTGCGCGTCGGCCATCTGTGGGAGGCGATCGATATCTTCGCCGCGCTGGTGACGATGAGCCGCTGATTAAACTGTGGCTGTCATTCCGTGGCGGCGTAGGCGGACAGAGTGTGGCGGATTACGTTGACCGCCTTCCAATACTCATCGAGCGGCAGATGCTCGTTTGGCGTGTGATCGAGTGCGCTATCGCCTGGCCCGTAGGCGACGATCGGGCACTGCCACGCCGGCGCGACGACGTTCATGTCGCTGGTGCCGGTCTTCAGTACGAAACCGAGCTGCGCCGACGGGTCTTCGGTGCGGACGCCGGCCAGGAAACTGCGGACCAGGGTGTTATTGCGATCGCCGCGCCATGGCTGTTCGTGGCCGCGGAAGCGCAAGTCAAACCGCGCCTTCAGGTCCGCCGGCCAGGCGGAGATTTCCTGGATGAAGGGCTCGGTTTCGAACCCCACCGGCAGGCGCCACGCAAACTGCGCATCCACGGTGTCGTGCATCTCGTCGTTGGTTGCGGTGATAAAGCGGCGCAGGCTCGGGCTGAGCTGATCGAATGCCTTGTCCTTGCCGGCGTTGTAGCGCGCCGCGTGTGCGGTGATCCAGTTCCACAGATCGACGACCAGCGAGGCGACGCTGGCATCCGGGCCTGCCGTGTGGGCCATGGGCTGGTCGGCCGTGAGGTCGAGCAGCAGCCGGCCCTTGTAGCCGAGCGTGACGCGGTTCCAGTGGCTGGGCTCGCCGATGATGCAGGCGACCGGAACGGATTCGGCCACGCCGTCGAACCGTGACGCAATGAAGCGGGCGCCCTTGCTGGTGGCGGCTTCTTCTTCCACTGCGCCGACGACCACCACGCGCAAGCCGCCTTCGCGGGCCCGAACGGTGCCGAACGCCGCAGCGCCGGCGACCAACGTCGCGAGCGGGCCTTTCGCATCGACGCTGCCGCGGCCGAACAGCAGGTCGCCGTCAGCCGAAGGCTCAATGCGGACGGGAATGTGTCCCGGCACTGTGTCGATGTGGCCGAGCAGCACGATCGTTCGCGCGGCGGCAGGATCGCCGAGCTCGCCGACGGCGTTGCCTGCCTCGTCCACGTACGCGCGCTCGTAACCGTTCGCGCGCATCTGCTCGACCAGCCAGGCGGAGGCCTGCGCTTCCTGTCGCGACAGCGAGGGAATACCAACGAGGCCGCGAATCAGCTCGATGGCGGCGGCGCGCTCCATCAAGCCTTGAGCTCCTTGATCGCTTTGGCGATGGCCTGCACGCCCAGGTCGATTTCGGCCTCGGTAATGACAAGGGGCGGCAACAGCCGCAGCACCGTCGGTCCCGCCGGCAGCGCGATTACGCCGTGGGTCAGCATCAGGCTCTTGAGCACGGGCGCCACCTTGGTGCGCAGCTCCACCGCGATCATCAGGCCCAGGCCGCGGATGTCGCGGACGGCAGACACGCCCTCGAGCGCACTGCGCAGCGTGGTCCGCATGTGCGCGCCGAGGACGGCGCTGCGCTTGATCAGCTCGTCATCCTGGTACGCCTGGATCGCGGCGAGGCCGGCCGCGCAGGCAATTGGCGAGCCGCCGAAGGTGCTGCCGTGCGCGCCCTGGGTCAGGACGTCCCGAATCGCCTTCGTGTAAGCGAACGCCCCCATCGGGAAGCCGCCGCCCAGGCCCTTGGCCAGGCACATGATGTCGGGCTCGATGCCCGCGTGTTCGACGGCGAACCACTTGCCCGTGCGGCCGAACCCGGTCTGAATCTCGTCAACGATCAGCAGAGCGCCGCGTTCGCGGCACAGGCGCTGGGCCGACTGCAGAAAATCCGGCGTGCCGACGTTGACGCCGCTCTCGCCCTGCACCACTTCGAGGATGACGGCAGCGGTCTGGCCGGTGATCGCCTGGTCAAGCGCCGCGGCGTCGTTGAACTGCACGTGCGTGGTCTCGAGGAGCGGGAGAAAAGCTTCGCGATACTTCGGCTCCCATGTCACCGACAGTGCGCCGATGGTGCGGCCGTGAAAGCCCTTGGTGGTTGCCACGAACGCCGGCCGCCCGGTAAACAGCCGCGCGAACTTCAGCGCGCCATCGACCGCTTCTGCGCCGCTGTTAGCGAGAAAGAGATGAGGCAGGTGCTTGGGCAGCACATCGACGAGCGCTTGCGCAAACTGTGCCCGCACGTCGTTGTACAGATAGTTCGGACAGAGCGTGAGCGTCTCGGCCTGCCGGCTGATGGCCTCGACTACGCGCGGATGGCAGTGTCCGAGCATGGCGACGCCCTGTGCCGAACCCAGGTCCAGGTATTTCTTGCCCTGCTCGTCGAACACCCACGAGCCCTCGCCTCGGGTGATGACCACATCACCACGCCGGGCGGTCGTCCCGCCGAGAATGCGTTCTTCGACTTCGGCGTACTTCATGCGATGTGGGTTCCAGCGCCCGCGAGGGCGCGCGAGATGGGGTCGTCGACCCGGCCGTCGGCGAAGATTACCTTGCCGACGCCTTCGGCGATCGCCTCGACGGCACCCATCACCTTCTTCTTCATCCGCCCCTCGGCAAACTCCATGAAGCGGTCGGCTTGCGCCTTGGGAATGGCTGAGATCAGCGTGGCTTCGTCGGGGAACTTCTTCAGCAGGCCGACCTGATCGGTCAGGATCACCAGCGCCTCGGCGTTGAATGCCCCGGCCACCATTGCTGCGGCACGATCGCCGTCGACGTTGATGGCTTCTCCGGCGGTGGACGAGCCGGGTGGCGTCAGGACGGGGAAGTAGCCGGCGCCGATCAGCGTCTTCAGCAAGGCGGCGTTGACCTTCTCAACCGTGCCGGTCCAGTCATCGCGCAACACCATGCGGCGGCCGTCGACGCGAATGCGCAGCGTGTCTTTGCGAGTGCCCTCGAAGATGCGGCCATCGAGGCCCGAGAGGCCGACGGCATTGACGCCCTTCTGCTGCAGCTTCTCGACCCACATCTTGTTCAGTTGGCCGCAATAGACCATCTCAAAAATCTCGAGCGTCCGGCGATCGGTCCGGCGGCTGACGTGGCCCGTCTCGCTGGTCACGAACTGCGCAGGATGCCCCAGCGCCTCCGCCACTGCGTTGGTGGTCTGCGCCCCGCCATGCACGAGCAGCAGCTCGGTGCCCTTGGCGCGAAGGGCGACGAGGTCGGCTACCACGGCATCAATGTTGAGCGACGTCCCGCCGCCGACTTTCACCACAATCATGTGTTCAGCTCAACGGGCTCGGGGACTTGGAGGCCTGGGGCTTGGGCTCTCCGCCAAGTCTCCAGGGCACCAAGCCTCCAAGCCCCCTTCAAATCGGATGCAGCCCCGGAAATTCCAGGCCCATCGTCTCGTCCCATCCCATCATGATGTTGGCGCACTGCACTGCCGTGCCGGCCGCACCCTTCATCAGGTTATCGATGGCACACAGCGCGACCACGCGGCCGGTTGACGCATCGAGCTCGAAGCCGACGTCGGCGTAGTTGCTGCCCGACAGGATCTTGGGCTCGGGGTAACGATAGAGACCCGTGCGTTCCTTGACGATGCGGACGAAGGGCTCGTTGTTGTAGGCGTCGCGGTACGCCTTCCAGATATCCTTCTCCGCGGTCCCCGGCGCCACGAACACGTGGGCGGTGGCCAGCACGCCGCGGACGTTATCCACCGCCGTGGCGCTCAGATGAACGTCGGTGGTCACGTTGGCGAGCTGCAAGGCCTGGAGTACTTCGGCGGTGTGGCGATGGCCGGTCGGCGCGAAGCTGCGCATCACGCCCGCGCGTTCAGGGTGGTGGGTTGAATCGGCTGACGCTGCGCCGCCTTCACTGCTGCCGACCTTGACCTCGCAGATGATGCCGCGCGCGGTGTCGATCAGCCCGGCGGCGGCCAGCGGCCACACCGCGAGCGTGGTCGCGGTGGCGTTGCAGCCGACGCCGCTGACGTAGTGCGCCGCCTGCAGCTCGGCGCGATGCAGTTCCGGCAGCCCGTAGACAAACTTCTTGAGCCAGTCTGGATTGGTGTGCGGCTTGCCGTACCACTTGTCGTAGCCGGACGCATCGCGCAGCCGGAAGTCGGCGCTGAGATCAACGATGCGATCGGCGAGTCCCGAGAGCTGTTCGATTCGGCTCATCGCGCTGCCGTGAGGCAGGCACAGGAACAGCAAGTCGCACTTCTCGACCGCCTCGGACCGCACGAACTTGAGTGGGGGCCGCTTGCGTCCCTCGACGAGCTCGGGGCGTCCTGAGCCTGCCGAAGGGCGGAGGTTGGCATGCGTAAAGTGGACGAACTGGCCATCGAGCCGCTCGCTCGTCACCTGTCTCACCTCGAGGCGCGGATGCGCCAGCGCAAGCCGAAGCAGTTCGCCCCCGGTGTAACCCGAGGCGCCAATGATGGAGATGGTTAGTGGAGAGGTCACGGGGTTCGCTATTCGCTGTTCGCTATTGGCGGGTCGCGGTTCGCGGTTTGGTGATCACGCGGACGCGCCGTCGGCGAGGGAGATCGAGGCCAGTTGCGGACCGTCATCCGTCCAGCCGTTGGCGACGTTCCAGCCGTCCCTGGCCACCTGCAAACAAAAGTCCACCATGCGCTCCGGGATGTTCACGTTGGTCGGGGCGATGCTGTTGCGGAACTCCATGGTGTAGTTCACCTCGTTGACCAGCAGGCCGCGGTCCGGGTCCTCGAACAGGTCGAGCGCCACCACGCCGCCGCCGCACGCCTTGGCGGCGCGCGTGCAGATGTCGGCCAGTTCCGGCGTGACGGGACAGTTACTGGACGAGCCGCCACGCGCGGTATTGGTGATCCAGTTGGGCGACGTGCGGTAGATCGCGCAGATCGTCTCTCGTCCCACCTGAAACGCGCGGATGTCACGCCCTGGTTTCTGGATGTATTTCTGGATGTAGAAGATGCTGTGGTGGTAGCTGCCGAGCGTTTCCTTGTGCTCGAGCACGGTCTCGGCGGCGTCGCGGTCGTTGATCTTGCTCAGCAGCCGGCCCCACGAACCGACGGTGGGTTTCAGCACCACCGGGTAACCCAGTCGCTCGATCGCTTCGATGGCGCTTTCGGCGGTATAGGCCACCAGTGCCTTCGGCTGCGGCACGCCGGCGGCGGCCAGCGCGCTGGTCGTCATCAGCTTGTTACCGCAAATGTCGGCACAGAGCGCGGTATTCACCGTCTTCACGCCTTGGTCGTTGAGGATTTTCAGGCTGTAGAGCGCGCGGCTGTGGTTGATGCAGCGTTCGACGATGACGTCGTAGTCCTTGAAGGGGTGGTTGTCGACGTCAGTGATGTCGAAGATCAACTTCTGGTCGTCGATCAGGTCGAGCGCGACGCCGCGGCGTTCAAACGCCTCGAACAGCAACTTCTCTTCGACACGGACGCGGCTGTAAAGCACGCCGACCTTCACGCGGCCGGGGTGGCCGGGGCCCCCGACGCGCGGACTCTGCGCGTTGGGGTGACTACTCACCCCAGTCCTCTTCCTCCTGGGGCGCCAGCGCCAGCGTGATCGGCTCGAGCGAGGTGATCTCGAGCTCGGCCCCGCAACCGGGGCACTGGGTGATTTCGTTCTGCATCACCTTGTTGAGGGTGACGTCTGCAAAGCACTCGGGGCACTGCGCCGTGCCGGTGGCGGTCGGAAGGGCCATCGCTTCGGAATCCTGTCAAGGGCCGGGTTAATCGTTGTGGTGCAATTCGTACTCGCGCTGGACGCGCGCGTTCTGGTTGGCCTGCTTGGCGTCGCGTTTCTTCGCCGCGCCCAGGGCCAGGGCGTGCGTCGAGTCTGATTTCACCGCTGGAATGGAGAGCAGCTTCTCGAGCTCGGTGCTCTGGCAGGCCGGGCACGCCGGTATCTCGCCATTGGGCCTGACCAGCATTTCAAATTCCTTCGCGCACTTCTTGCAGGCGTATTCGAACATCGGCATTGTGGTTCTCCCAAGGCGGCACTAAAGTGCCGCCCTCCTGGCACAGGCGGGTCTGTCAGACCCGCCTCTACGTTCCTACTTTGCGCGGCCTCGATATCCCTCGGCCAACAGACGGACCTTGAAGGCGGCGCCGCGGCCGACGATGTACAGGGTTTTCTTGTCGGCGCCGGCAAAGGCGATGTTCTGGCCCTGCAGCGACAGCGGGATGGTTCCGAGCAGCTCGCCCTTGGGGCTGAACACATGCACGCCGCCGAGCGACACCACGTAGACGCGGCCGTCGTTGTCGATGGCGAGACCGTCGGCGCCGCTATTGAATGCGCCCGCCGGGGTCTTGTTCACCGTTGGATACTTCGCGAAGTTGCGGCGGTTGCCGACCGAGCCATCGGGCTTGATGTCGAATGCCAGCACGTACTCGCCCGCCGTGTCGTTGAGGTAGAGCGTCTTCTCGTCGGGGCTCAACTGAATGCCGTTGGGGCGGACAATGCCTTCGGCAATGCGCATCGACTTGCCGCCGGCAGGCACGTAGTAAACAGCAGCCGCCAGCGCTGGCGTCGGTGGCGGCTGTCCCGGCGTGGCGTTTGGTCCCGGCTCGGAAAAATACACACCGCCCTTTTTGTCGACGACCAGATCGTTGGGCCGGCCGTACGGCAGGCCATCGAAATTGTCCGACAGCGTCGCTTCCTGACCCTTGGGATAGATGACCCCAATCAGCGCCTTGCCAGGAGTCGTCTGCACCGAGATCAGGCGGCCCTTGCTGTCGAAGGCGAGGCCGTTTGAGCCGTTCGTGTTCTCGAGGAACGACGTGATGTTGTTGTCTTTGTCGATCCGCGTGATGCGGTTGGCCTGGGTTTCCGTAAACAGGAGGCTGCCATCGGACATGCCGATGGGCCCTTCGGTGCCGGTGAAGCCGCTCTTGATGACCTCGATCTTGGTACCTGCCGCGATCACGCCGGGAATAGCCGTGGCGGTCGTTTCGGCCACGACCGGCGGGGCGGGTGCCTGGGCGAGGAGCGGGTCGGCGAACAGCGACGTGAGCAGGGCGAGTGTCAACAGGCGCATGGGGTTACCTCAACTGGCGAGACAGACAATCTTATCCCGGGAACGTGTAATATCTCCTGCTCAAGGGGAGGCATCCGAATGGGACGTGTACTACGAGTGGGTTTACTGGTCGCGGCTGGAGTGGTGGCGGTTGGCGGGATGGGCGGCGGTTTTTACGCGCAGGCTCCGCAAGCAGCGGCGAAAGAGCCGTGGATGGCGGCTGCGGCAACCAACGACGCGGCTAATCCCTACAACACCATCGAAGGCTGGGCAAAGCTGCCTGAAGGCCGCACGTGGGGTTCGACGAGCGCGGTTGAGATCGACAAGGACGGCCGCAGCATCTGGGTCGCCGAACGGTGCGCCGCTAATTCCTGCTGGGACCGAGCGAAGGGCGAGATGTCGCCGCTCAACACAGTGTTTAAGTTCGACGCGAACGGCAAGATGGTGACGAGTTTCGGCCAGGGCATGTTCGTCTTCCCGCACGGCATCCACGTCGATCGCGACGGCAACATCTGGGTGACCGACGGCCAGAGCAACCTGCCCGCCCGCGCGCCCGGTTCGCCAGCTGACGCGCCGTTGCCCGCCATGCCCGCGAAAGTCGTGGGGCACCAGGTGATCAAGTTCAGTCCCGAGGGCAAGGTGCTGCTCACGCTCGGCAAGCCCGGCGGCAACGTCCCCGGCCAGCCCGCGGATCCGGCGTCGCTCTATCAGCCGAACGACGTGATTACCTATCCGAACGGCGACATCCTGGTCGCCGAAGGGCACGGCAACACGCACGCACGCCTGATCCGGTTCGACAAGACCGGCAAGTTCATCAAGGAGTTCGGCAAGCTCGGCGCGGGCCTCGACGGCGAGTTCAACCAGCCGCATGGCCTGGCGTTCGATTCGCGCGGCCGCCTCTTCATCGCCGACCGTTCGAACAATCGCATCCAGATCGTCGACGCCGAAACCTACAAGACGCTCGACACCTGGTACCAGTTCAGCCGCCTGAGCGGCATCTTCATCAAGGACGACATTATCTACGGTGCCGACTCCGAGTCCGGCTCCGTGAGCCCGCCCCACTTCGCATGGAAGCGCGGCATCCGCATCGGCAGCGCGCGTGACGGCAAGATCACCGGGTTCATTCCCGATCCGTCACACAACGGACTGACCTACGAGATGGTTGACGGCAAGGTGGTCGCGAAAATGGCTGATGGCGGCAAGCCGCCCGGCGGCACGCTTGCTGCTGAGGGCGTCGCGGTTGACGCGGCTGGCAACATCTACGGTGCCGAAGTCGGGCCCCGCAAGCTGCAGCGGTATGTGAAGAAGTAGCGAACAGCGAACAGCGAACCGCGAGAAGGGCGGTGGCGCAATGAGCGTTACCGCCCTTCGTCTTTTCGCCGAATGAGGCTCGTGCTGGTGGCCAAGGCGTAAAGCTTGCCCGACGCGTCTTCGAGGCGTCCCTCGGAGAGCGCGGTGGTGCGGCCGCTGTAGACCACGGCGCCCATGCCACGCACCGCGCCGGTCGCGTGGGTGAGCGGCCGCAGGAAATTAATCTTCAGTTCCAGTGTGGTATACGCATCGCCGGCGTTGAGCGTGCTGTGTACTGCGCAGCCCGTGGCCGAGTCGAGCAGGGTCGCGCCGAAGCCGCCGTGCACGCTGCCGAGCGGGTTGTAGTGATACTCGCCGGGCGTCGAGGCAAACACCGCCTTGCCGTGCGCGACTTCGACCAGCTGAATGTCCATGAGTCGCGCCATGGGTGGCTGCGGCAGTTCGCCGCTCACCACCAGGCGAAGCACTTCGAGTCCAGAGAGCCCCGCCTCGCGTTCCCACAGCGGCGTCGGGTCTTCCCATTCGAACGTTCGCTCACGCTTCATCGGGACAGCTTACATTGGCCACAGAGGACGGGTGTTCTCTGTGGCCTCGGTGGCTTATTTGAACTCGTAGGCCCAGCCGACGCCGATCTTGAGCTGAGGCACGTAGTTGCCGCCGCCGACGCGGAACTCGGTGAAGAAGCCGTGGTCGTGCTGAAAGCCGAACAGGTAGCTGCCGCCGGCATGGATCTCGCGATCGAGGCCTTCGAACTCGCCGGTGAACTGGGCGATGGTGATGGTCGGGCCGCCGCCCTGGATGAGCGACCAGCCGCTTTGGCCGAGCGGAAACTTTACCACCAGGTCAAGGTTGATCGTGCCCAGGCGAAGGCCGTCGCCGAATCCGCCGTCAATTCCGGGCCGCAGCCTGAAGCGGCCACCGATATCCGGCGACTCCCAGGCGACACCCGCATAAACCTGCTTGGGGTCGATCGACGCCCCGCCACTGAAGCTTATTGAGGACTGCGCCTGCGCCACCGAAGGCGAGAAGGCGACGAAACACGCCGCAAAAACAGCTGCGAGCACCCAGCGTTGTCCACTCGTAGTGACCATTGATTCCTCTCGGACGGTACGTATCAATTGTTGTGCCCAATCTTCGCTCGCTCGGTCAAGAGCCTGGGAGAGCTTCGGTTGGCGAGCCACGTGCGGTGCGCTTCCTCGATCATCAGCGCCGCCGCCGCTGGTCCGTTATCGTCTTTCATGCGGGCCGAAATCGCCGCGGCTCGCGTCCGCATCCCGGGGTCGGCCAACACCTCCTTGATGCGGCGCGCCAGTTTGGGGGCGGTCAGTGACCGCCGGCCAATGGGCCGGGGCGCCACGCCGAGACGCTGCAGCTCCGCGATCCACCCAAACTGATCGGAGACATGCGGAACGCCGACGGAGGGCACGCCTGCGTTCAGGGTCGTGTGCGTCGTGCCGGCCCCGCAGTGATGGACCACCGCAGCGCAGCGGGGAAACACCTGCGCGTGCGGTGTGCGGCCAACGATCGCGACGCGGTCGCTCTGTTGTTCGGGCGCGACCTCGGCCTGGATGATCGCGCGACAGCCGGCCAGGCGGGCGGCCTCTTGCATCACCGCGACGGTGTGGTCGAGATACGACGAGCTGACCGGCATCAGGCTGCCGAATCCCATGAAGACGGGCGGCTCGCCGTCGTTGAGAAAAGCGTCGAGTTGGGGCGCGACCTGCTCATGCGAGGTCGCAGGCGGTGCGAGAAAGCCGCACACGCGATTCCACTGCGGCCAGTCGGGTGGGGCGGTGCAAATCGCGGGGCTGACTGCGATCAGGTTAAGCAGATGCGATGCCCACGCGTCGAGCAGCAGGTCCTTGGCCGGCGGCACGCCAACGCGGCGGCGAAAGTCGTTCACCTGCCCCAGCAGCACGCGGTTGAGGACGAAGCGCGCCAACCACCAGCCAACGGCATTGCCGGTTTCACCTAGTCGCGGCAGGGCTTGCGGATGGAAGTGCCGCGACGGCACCAGGGTGTGCGCAAACGTGACGCTCACGCTCGGCTTGGCCGCCAGCTCCGCGGCGGCGTGGACCTGGTTGATGATGAAGTGACTGACGATCAGGTCCGAGCGCTGGCACAGATCCACGGCGGCCGTGAAGAGGGCATCCTCAACTGGCTTCAGCAAGCGGTGGTAGATGATCCTGGCCTGCCTCAGGGGGTCGCGCGCGTTGATGGCGCCGAGGCCAATCGCGTAGAGTTCCTTCTCGTCGGCAATCACCGGCGTGGCCACCGCGCGAGCCGTCATCCCCAGCGCCGCCGCCACGGCATCGTAGTTCCGGTCGCCGATGTCGGTGTAGACCAACTCGACGTCGTGACCACGCTGCACCAGGCCGTGGCCAATCGCGATCAGCGGGCGAATGTCGCCTTCGCTGCCCCAGGTCTGTATTCCCACTCGCATGTCGCACTATTCTAGGAGAACCCCGGTGCCGTCCCCGCAAGACTCGTACGCTGCACTCCGTCATTCGTTCGTCCGTTCGTTTGCCATCGGCCGGTTCGCCGCGATTGCCGGATGGCAGATGATCAATGTGGCGGTCGGCTGGTTGCTCTACGAACGCACCGGCGATCCGTGGGCGCTCGGCCTGGTCGGCGCGGTCGAACTGGCTCCGGTGCTGGTGTTGATGATCGTGGCAGGTAATGCCGCCGACCGCTATCCGCGCCGCAACATCGGGATTTTCGCTCACGGCCTGCTGGCGCTCGTGGCGATCGGGCTCGCCCTGGTGACCTCGGCCAGCGGCCCAATCTGGGCCATCTACTCGCTGCTCGCCTTGATCGGCACGGCGCGTGCCTTCGCCTCGCCGTCGGTCAATACCATCCTGCCGCAACTGCTGGCGCCCGCCGAGTTTGCCAACGCCAACGCCTGGCTGTCGTCAACTTTTCAACTGGCCGCCATCACCGGCCCGGCGCTCGGGGGCGCGCTGATCGCGATGACCGGAACGGCGACGGCGGCGTTCGTTCTCGCGGCGCTCGGGCAGCTGGTATTCGTCGCCATGCTGTTGACCATGCCGGTGCGCGTGCCGCCGCCGACGACCACACGCCGGAGCGCCCGCGAGGTGTTTGCCGGCTTCCGTTTCGTGCGTCACAACCCATTGTTCCTGGCCGCGATTACGCTTGATCTGTTTGGCGTGCTCTTTGGCGGCGCCGTGGCGCTACTGCCGATCTTCGCGAAAGACATTCTCGAGGTTGGGCCGGCGGGGCTCGGCTGGTTGCGTGCCGCGCCGGGCGTGGGTGCGCTGGCGATGGCGCTCGTGACGACCCGCCTGCCGGCGTGGCAGCGTCCCGGTCGGGTGCTGATGCTGGTGGTCGCGGGCTTCGGGCTGGCGACGATTGGCTTCGGGCTGTCGCGCTCGTTTGCCCTCTCGATGGGGTGCCTGTTCCTGACCGGCGTCTTCGACAACATCAGCGTCGTCATTCGCCTCACTCTCGAGCAGACCATCACACCGGACCATCTGCGTGGCCGGGTCTCGGCGATCAACTACGTGTTCATCGGCTTCTCGAACGAGTTCGGCGCGTTTGAAAGCGGCGCCACCGCGGCCCTGGTCGGACCGACGCTGTCAGTTGTCGGCGGTGGTCTAGCCACGCTCCTGGTCGTCGCGATTGTGCGGGCGGCGTGGCCGCAGCTGGCTCGCATCGGGCCGTTGCATACGCTCGCGCCGGCCGAGGGCTTGTCGGCCGTAGCTTCAGCGAAGGGGGGAGGATAGGATGGTAGCGACATGAGCGTCGCTCGCACTCTGCTTCTCAAGGCTTCTGACAGCATCTGGCTGCGCGAGAACGGCACCAAGGCGCCGTTTGTCCGCCGCGCGGTCTCCCGGTTTATGCCGGGTGAATCGTTCGACGACATGATCGTCGCCGCCAGGACGATGGCCGCCGAGGGCGTCACGGCAGTGTTCACGCGGCTTGGCGAAAACGTCAAGGACCTGGCGGAAGCCGACGGCGTCGCCCGGCATTATCTCGAGGGCATCGATCGCATTCGCGAGCTCAACCTGGCCTGTGAGCCATCGATCAAGCTGACGCAACTGGGCCTCGACATCGATCGTGAACTGGCCTTTGGCCACCTGCGCGACCTGGCGGGGCGGGCGCATGCGGCCGGCAACTACCTGTGGATCGACATGGAGCAGTCGTCCTATATCGATGTCACGCTCGACCTGACGCGCCGGTTGCGCGCCGAGTTCCCGCGGGTGGGGGTGTGCCTGCAGGCTTATCTCTATCGCACGCGTGAAGACCTGGTGGAGCTGACGGCCCGCGGCATCGGCATTCGGCTGGTCAAGGGCGCCTACAACGAACCGGCTGAAGTCGCATTCCCGAAGAAGAGCGACGTCGATGCCAACTACTACGCGCTGGCCCAGGTCATGCTCGATGCCGGTACTCGCGCGAGCGGAGCGCGGATGGTGTTCGGCACCCACGACATCCAGCTGATCGACACCATTCGCCGCCATGCCGTCACAACCGGAGTGAAGCCCAGCGAGTTCGAGTTCCACATGCTGTACGGCATCCAGAGGGCTACGCAGCTGCGCCTCGCGCGCGACGGCGCGTCGGTCCGCGTGCTGATCGCCTATGGCGCCTACTGGTTCCCCTGGTACATGCGTCGCCTCGCTGAACGTCCTGCCAACGTCTGGTTTGTCGCCAGGAGCCTGTTCGGTTAGAGACAGCGAGCGGGCCGGGAACCGGTATCATCAAGCCATGGATAACGAGCCGAAGACTGCGCTGGAGCTGGCGATGGCGCGCTTGAAGAAGCAGGACGCCGACGCGGGCGTCACGGAGACGCCGCTGACCGACGAACAGAAAAACGAGATCAGCGAAGTCCGCAAGACCTACTCCGCCAAATTGGCGCAGGAAGAGATTCTCTACAAGACCAACCTGGCCGGCTCGGTTGACTTCGAGCAGCGGCAGACCATGGACGAGCATTACCGCCGCGATGTCGAACGCCTGAACCACGAGCGCGATCGCAAGATCGAGAAAATTCGCCACGTCTGATGGTGTCGGATGCTGAGATTTACGGTCGCATTGGCGAGGATGGCTTCGCGCGCCTGGTCGCGTCGTTTTATGCGCAGGTGCCTGGCGACGACATCCTGGGTCCCCTGTATCCGGCCGACGACATGGCAGGGGCCGAGTTACGACTGCGCGATTTTCTGGTCGGCCGCTTCGGTGGGCCGCCACGGTACGAAGAATCGCGCGGCCATCCGCGTCTCAGGATGCGGCACCATCCGTACCGGCTGGATCAACGGGCCCGCGATCGCTGGGTCGGGTTGATGGATGGCGCATTGGATGCGGCTGCCTTGCCGCCAGACGTGACTCAGTTCCTGCGCGAGTTCTTCCACGGGACGGCGACGTTCCTGAT
>JANLWW010000103.1:0-40047 GCA_031364805.1 Acidobacteriota bacterium | reverse complement strand
GTGAAGCCGGCCACCACCGACGCCATGCGCATGACCTGCTCCTGGTAGGCGATGACGCCGTACGTGTCGGCGAGCACCGGTTCCAGGACGGGCAGGTCGTACTTCACCACGCTGCGCCCAGCCTTCCGGTTGATGTAGTCGTCCACCATGCCGCCCTTGAGCGGACCGGGACGATACAACGCGTTCATGGCGATCAGGTCTTCGAGCCGCTGTGGCTTGGCGCGCCGCAGAATCTCGCGCATGCCCGAGCTTTCGAACTGGAAGATGCCGTAGGTCTGGCCATCCACAAACAACTGGTAGGTCTTGGCATCGTCCAGCGGCACGTTGTCGATGTCGAGGATGACGTTGTCGGTGCGCTTGATCTCCGACAGCGCATCCTGGATCAGCGTCAGCGTGCTGAGGCCCAGGAAGTCCATCTTCAGCAGGCCGACGCGTTCGACCTCCTTCATCGCCCACTGGGTCGTGATTTCGTCGCGGTTACTCTTGAAGAGCGGCGCGTAGTCGGTGATCGGACCGGGCGCGATCACTACGCCCGCGGCATGCACGCCGGCGTTTCGCGACACGCCTTCGAGGCGCTTGCCCATTTCGAGGACGTCGTTGACGCGGCTATCGGCCCGGGCCATGTCGCGCAATACCGGGTTCTCGGCCAGCGCTTTCTCGAGCGTCATGTCGAGGGCGGGCGGAATCTGCTTGGCAATGCGGTCAACGTCCGCATACGGCATGTCCATCACGCGGCCGACGTCGCGAATCACCGCCTTGGCCTTCATGGTGCCAAAGGTGATGATCTGCGAGACGTTCTCGCGGCCGTACTTGATGGTGACGTATTCGATCACTTCGCCGCGGCGGCGCTCGCAGAAGTCGACGTCGATATCGGGCAGCGACACGCGTTCGGGGTTCAGGAACCGCTCGAAAATCAGGTCGTAGTGCAGCGGATCAACGTCGGTGATGCGCAGCGCCCATGCCACGAGGCTGCCGGCCGCCGAACCGCGGCCCGGGCCGACAGGAATGCCGTGGTCGCGAGCATAGCGGATGAAATCCCACACGATCATGAAGTACCCGGGATACTCCATCTTCTTGATCATGGCGATCTCGTAGGCGAGACGCTCGTCATACTCAGCCAGCGTGTGGCGAAGCTCGCCCTTCTCGTCAGTCTGGCGCAGCCGCTCGAGGCGGACCTGGTAGCCTTCGCGGACGACATGCTCGAAGTAGTCGTCGAGCGTGAAGCCTTCGGGCACGGCGAACTTCGGCAAATGGTTCTGGCCGGAAGGAATCGTGACGTTGCAGCGCTCGGCAATCAGCAAGGTGTTCTGCATGGCAACCGGATAGTCGCCAAACACCTCGGCCATCTGCGCCGCGGTCTTCAGGAAGAACTGGTCGCCGTGATACTTCAGGCGATTCTCGTCGTTGACCGACTTGCCAGTGCCGATGCACAGCAAAATGTCGTGCGGCTTGTGGTCGCCGTGCCGCAGGTAATGGACGTCGTTGGTCACGACCAGCGGCATCTCGAGATCGCGGGCAATCGGCAGCAGGCCGTTGTTGACGATGCGCTGCTCCTCGATGCCCTGAAACTGCATTTCGAGGAAGAAGTTGCCCTTGCCGAGGATGTCGCGATACTGCGCCGCCGCGGCCAGCGCCTTGCCCGCCTGCTCGGCGCGAATGCCGCAGGCGACCTCGCCCTTGAGGCAGCTGCTCAGGCCGATCAGCCCTTCGGCATGCTGCGCGAGAATCTCTTTGTCGATGCGCGGCTTGTAATAAAAGCCCTCCGTGTAGCCGGACGACACCAGCTTGATCAGGTTCTTGAAGCCCTTCTCGTTCTCGGCGAGCAGCACCAGGTGGTTCGCGGTTTCGCCGGGCGTGCCGCTTTTGTCCCGGCGATCTCCTGGTGCCACATAGACTTCGCAACCGAGAATGGGGTTGATGCCGCGCTTACGCGCCGCGTCGTGGAATACCACCGACGAAAACATATTGCCGTGCTCGGTCACGGCCAGCGCCGGCATCTTCAGCCGTTGCGCTTCGTCCAGCAGTTCGTCAATCCGGCACGCGCCGTCGAGCAGCGAGAACTCGGTGTGCAGGTGAAGGTGGACGAAATCATTCACCGCGCGATTACTCCCACTCGATGGTCGAAGGGGGCTTCGAGCTGATGTCGTAAACGACACGGTTAATGCCGCGCACTTCGTTGACGATGCGTGAGGAGATCAAGGCCAGCAAGTCGTGCGGCAGGCGTGCCCAATCGGCGGTCATGCCGTCGAGACTTTCTACCGCGCGCACCGCCACCGTGAACTCATACGTGCGCGCGTCGCCCATCACGCCAACGCTCTGCACGGGTAACAGCACCGCGAAACTCTGCCAGATGCGCTCGTACCAGCCGGCCTTGCGCACCTCGTCCGCCACGATCGCATCGGCTTTCTGCAGCAGCGCGATCTTGTCGCGGGAAACGTCGCCGAGAATACGCACGGCAAGGCCAGGGCCCGGGAACGGCTGGCGAACCAGAAATTCCTTTTCGATCCCCAGGTCGCGGCCGACGCGGCGCACTTCGTCCTTGAACAGCTCGCGCAACGGCTCCACCAGCTGGAACTTCATGCCCTCCGGCAAGCCGCCGACGTTGTGGTGGCTCTTGATGGTGGCCGATGGACCGCGCACCGAGACGGATTCGATCACATCCGGGTAGAGCGTGCCCTGCGCCAGGAAGTCGAAGTCGCCGAGCGCCTGGGCCTTCTCGTTGAAGACGTCGATAAAGGTGGCGCCGATGATCTTGCGCTTCTTCTCTGGATCGGTGACGCCGGCGAGCCGCGTGAGGAAGAGGTCAGTGGCATCGACGTGATGCACGGGGAGCGCCAACTTCTTGTAACGCTCCACCACCTGCTGCGCTTCGTTAAGCCGCAAGAGGCCGTTGTCGACGAAGATACACTGCAGGCGATCGCCGATGGCGCGATGAATGATCGACGCCGCGACGGTCGAGTCCACGCCACCTGACAAGCCGCAGACGACGCGGCCGTTGCCAACGTGCGCCTTGATTCGCGCGGTCGCTTCGTCGATGAACGACGCGATGGTCCAGTCACCGGTGCAGCCGCACACGTCGAACGCGAAATTGCGCAGCAGCTCGGTGCCGCGATCGGTGTGGGCGACCTCGGGGTGGAACAGCATGGCGTAATAGCCGCGTTCGGGTGCTTCCATGACGGCCACCGGCGCGTTGTTGCTGGTGGCGGCGACGGTAAAGCCTGGCGGTGCGGTGGCGACAAAGTCGCCGTGACTCGCCCACACCTTGAGCTCGTCGGGAATGCCCTTCAGCAGGCGCGACGTCGTGCCGGCTGCGCGGCGGACCATCGCATGGCCGAACTCCCGGTGCGCGGAACGCCCGAGGGTGCCGCCGAGCATGTCGGTCATCAACTGCATGCCGTAGCAGATGCCGAGCGTCGGGACGCCAAGGTCCAGGACGGCGCGGTCGCAGTGCGGGGCGCCCTCTTCATCGACGCTACTGGGACCGCCTGACAGGATGACGCCGATCGGTGCCTTGGCCGTGATCGCGGCAAGGGAGGTGTTGAACGGAAGTATTTCGCAGTAGACCGAGAGCTCGCGCAAGCGTCGAGCGATCAGTTGGGTAAACTGCGAGCCGAAATCCAGGACGATGATGGTTTGGTGGGCCACGAAATCTCGAATGAGAGGTACGCCCGTATTATAAGGGCTGATGGCTGTTTTGTTCGCGGCGGTGATCGCGATTGTTCAGGCGGTCGCCGTGACCGTTGCTCCACTCGACCCGCGCTGGTCAATTCCTTTCGAGACGCCGCCGCTCGCGGCGGCGGGTTTTGACGGCACCACCGCGTACGTGCCGCTCAAAGGCGGTCAGCTCGTGGCGGTCGACCTCGACCACGGCACCGTTCGCTGGCGCCTGGACGTGGCGACAGCTTTCACGCCGGCCACCGGCGATGGCCTGGTCTTCACCACGACCGAATCCTTCATTGAAGCCCGCGACGCGCTCACGGGCGCGACCCGTTGGCGCACCTCGCTGCCGGGTGGCGCTGCCGTCCCGCTCTATTGGGACACCGGATGGCTACTGGCCTCGACGCCGAACGGCGATTTGGCGGCCTATCGGGCATCCGACGGAACCTTGGTGTGGCGTCAGCCCCTGGGCGCGCCGCTCGCGGCCGTGCCGGCTCCAGCCCTCGACCGCCTCTTCCTGCCGTTGGCCGACAATCGGCTGGTCGCCGTCCTGCTCTCGACGGGCGAGCAGGTCTGGACCCGCACCTTGACCGGCCGCATCACCGGCCTGCTCGCTCTCGAGGAGCAACTGGTCTTCGGCACCACTGCACGTGAAGTGACGAGCCTACGCGTATCGGACGGCCGCCACCGCTGGACCTGGCGCGTCGGTGGCGACGTGTCGGGCCTGCCGACCGCCGACGATAAGCGCATCTACTTCGCCGCGCGCGACAACGTGCTGCGCGCCGTCGACCGATCAAGCGGCAACTTGCGATGGAAGGCAGCGCTCTCGTCGCGGCCAGCCGGCGGGCCGCTGCCGCTGCCGAACACGGTGTTGATGCCGCTGGTGTCGTCCGAGATTGCCGGGTTCGACCTGGAGACGGGCAACCCGGCCATGACCGTGAAGGCCGCCGGCGAGATCGGGCCGCAGCCGTACTTCCGCCCAGCCGCCCGGGCGACTGCGGTCAGGCTGATCACTTTTAGCCGGGACGGGCAACTGCAGGGATTCGCCCAGCGGTTCGAGCCGGTGCCGGTACTGATCGATGCGCTGCCCGGCGTGCCTGCCGTGCCGTAGGCCGCCGATCGAAGAAGTACAGCCACAGACCGAAGTTCAGCAGCAGTCCCAGCAGGTGGCCGCTAAGGGCGGGCTAGCTCAACACCCGCGCCTGCTCCGTCCGCGGGTCCTGGCATCAGAGGTAAGCGAATCGGTGACCAGTATGTGCCTAATCGGTGACTGTCTTATCCGTGGGCGTTGATAGCAACCGCGAGTCGGGCGATGCCTTCGGCATTCTGTTCGTGGCTGATGCCCGAGAACGAGAGCCGCGCAAATTGGTGGCCGCGCCCGTCTACGAAGAACGAGCTGCCGAGCACGAAGCTCACCTTCTCCTTTAGCGCGCGTTCGAACAGCGCGCGGTCATCGACGCCCTCGGGCAACTGAATCCACAAGAAGAAGCCGCCGCGCGGTGACGTCCACGTCACGCGGCCGGCCAGCGACGACTGCAGCGCCTGTTCCATCACGCGGCGCTTGGCCTGGTAGTGCGCGCGCAGAGACGGCGCAATGCGATCGACCACGCCCCGATCCATGGCGCCGTGGACGAGCCGCTGATCGAAGAGGCTGCTGCAGATGTCGACGGCCTGCTTGGCCAGCTCCACCTTCTCGGTGATGGCGCGCGGCGCTATCAGCCAGGCGACGCGCAGGCCTGGCGCCAGCACCTTGGAGAAACTCCCCAGGTAGACCACTCGCCCATCCGTGTCGTCAGCCTTGATGGGACGCGTCTCTTCGACCGTGGTCGTGTCTTCGAAGTAGATCGATCCGTACGGGTCGTCTTCGAGAATCACCAGATCATGACGGCGCGCCAATTCGAGCAGCGCCAGCCGGCGCGGGCGGCTCATGAGTAGGCCGGCGGGGTTCTGGAAGTTCGGTGTGACGTAGATGAACTTCGCTCGCTGGCCTTGGGCCGTGGCCGCGGCGATCGCGGCGTCGAGCGCGCCAAGGTCGATCCCTTCAGCGTCCTGCGGCACGCCCGCGAATTGGGCCTGCAGGTTGTGAAAGGCGGCAATCGCGCCGCTGTAGGTCGGCAACTCGACGAAGACAACGTCGCCGGGATCGATCAGCACCCGGCCGACGAGGTCGAGTCCCTGCTGCGAGCCCGTGGTGATGACCACGTCTTCGAACGAGCCGGCAATGCCTCGCTCGGTCAGCGTCTTGGCCAGCAACTGTTCAATCAATGGACGATAGCCGCGCGTGGCGCCGTATTGCAGGGTGTTGCCCTCACGCCGGGACAGCAGGTCGGCGCTGATCGCCTGCAGGTCGTCCCAGGGAAACATTTCGGGCGCCGGATAACCCGCCGCGAGTGAAATCAGCCCGGGAACGGAAGCGCCCAGAATGCCGGTTCGGCGAATCGCTGACTCCTGGAACTGCAAGGCCGCGTGTGACAGATGCCTCATGCGCGCGTCACCTGTCGCAGGCCATCGGCCGGCCGCACTGGAACGCTGGAGGGCTGCAGCGTGCGGTGCAATCGCACGTAGGTGGCGACGCCGGTCAGTCCGACGAACTGAAACACGACCCCGCGCACGAGCCAGGCAAACACTTGCAGCGGCAACGCGGCAAGACCCACGAACGGCACGAAGGCGATGAGGCCCAGCGCCGCAGTCGCGAGAATCGACACGGCCGTCGCCATCAGCATCAGCGCGAGAATAGCCGTCAGTACCTGTCCCATTGCCTTGCGGCGACGACGCAGCAACCGCGCGACGTGCGGCACCGCTTCCCAGACCGCGCAGTCCTCTGCTGCGATCACGATCTGCAACAGGAGGTAGATGAAGTTGGCCAGCGTCACCGCGAGGATCAGGCCGAGTGAGGCGAGGGTAACCGCGAGCGGTCCATCCAGCGTTGCCGTCGCAGGTGGCCCGAAGACCAGCGCCATATAACCGCCGGCCAGCACCGCATAGACGACAGTGAGGCCGACACCGAGCCGCAAGTAGCGACCGAACAGCAACCGGACGCCAGTGGTGAATCGCTCGACCGTGGCCTGGTGTGCCTGGGTGACCGACGACAACCGCAGGGGCGGTTGCTCGATTGGGCCGGCTGCGCGCTCACCGGCCAGCAGCACCGTGACGCTCCCTGCCTTGACGGCGAACATCAGCACCGAGCCGCCGCACAGGATCAGGCCGAGTGCGGTGAGGAATGCCGCGAGGGCGACCGGCTGGGCCAGCAAGACGCCAACCATCGTGGACAGGATCTGGCTCGGTTCCAGCCGCAGCATGTCGAACGGATCGCCCCCGACCACCAGCGCCACCAATACCAGGCCGCCGACAACAGGAACGGCAAGCAGCGTCTTGAAGAGCGTGTCGGCCACGAACTGGACGATGACGACTTGCCAGTTGGCGGCGGCGACGAGCGCACCCCGCTTGAGCGAGAGCTTTAACGAACCGGCTGTGCTGGACAGATCCACATTCTACAATGGCGATGCGGATGACCTTTCCTTCCTTCGTCGCCAGGAGCGCCCAGAAGCTGGCCTTGGGCGGAGCCGTGGCCGCGCTGGCCATCTGGATTGCCGCTGTGGTGGTCGAGCGCACACAACTCGGGCCCGACCTGGCGGCCTCGCGCGCCCGTCTGCAGGCAGAGGTGTCCGGGCAGTTCGTCGCGCTGGGAAATCGCCTCACCGCCGCGGTTCGGGCGGTCGCGCTCGATGCAGAAACGGTGCGGCTGGCCGAACAAGGTGACGCCGCGGCGACCCGCCGCCTGTTTGACCTGGCCGCCGAAGGCGTGCGGACGTCACCGCAGCCGGTGGCCATCACGATCTACGGGGGGCGCAACCAGCCGGTGGCGTGGGTCGGGCGCTCCGAGGACGTGCCCGATGCGCGACTCACCGGTCCCGCTTCCCTGTTTCTGGCGCAGAGCACGCAGGGTCTTCAGCTCGTCCGCGTGCAACCGGTGGTGGATGCGGCGGATCCGGCGCGGCACATTGGCGCCGTAGTCGCCGAAGCGCCATTGTCGCGTGACGGCCGCGCGCCGATGGCGGGCTCCGACTTCGCGCTCGAAACCAGTATCGTTCCCGTCTCACTCCGGCTCCAGTTCGAGGGCGCCACCGACGCCGGTCCCGACGCGCTCGTCATTCGCGCGCCAACTGGCGAGCCGTTGGCCGCGGTACAGCTATCGGATGCCGACCTTGATGCCTCGCGTCAGCGCATTCGCGATCGCCGCTTCGCCGCTGAGATAGCGCTCGGCGCCCTGGTGTTGTTGCTGTTCTGCGGACCGTTGCTCGATTGGCGCCGGGCCACGAAGTCGATGCCGGTGGCCGCCAGTCTCACGATCGCCGTGGCGTTGCTGCTGATTGTCGCGCGCGCCATCCTCTGGATCGCGACGCGGCGAGTCGGCCTCGGTGAGCCCGCCCTGGTTCCGGCCGCGCCTTGGTCTCCGGTATCGGCGTTGGTCATGGCCTCGCCGATGGACTTCCTGCTGACCGGGCTTACCGCGCTCGGCCTGACGGCGCTTGCCACCACCACCTTCACCCTATGGCGCACCGCCCATCGTCCCGGTGTTGGCGTGGTGGTGGTCGATCGGCCGCCACTCGGAACCTACTTCCTGGTCGTGCAGCTGGTCGCCGGCACGGCGGTCGTCGCGCTGCTGATTTCGTACGCCGCTTTCCTGCGGGTGCATGTGTCCCAAGCGTCGGTCGATATTCTGCGCTTCGCCGTTGAGCCGCGCGACTGGGTGCGCCTGCTCGTGGTGATCGGTCTGCTGGCGCTCAATGCGGCGGTGATGGGTGCGGCGGTTCTGATGCTGCGGCTGGCGTTTTCGCCGTGGGTGTTCGCGACCTCGCCGCGCGGGTGGCGACTGCGCGGTGCGGTGGCATGGCTGCTTCCCGCGGTGATTCTCGCGTGGCCCGGATTGACTGCAACCTACGCACCAGCGATGCCGACCCTGGCCGCGATCGCGTTCACGGTCGCCGCGGCGTGGACCCTGCACCACCTTGGACCCTCGTTGCCGCGAGGTTCACAGGCGCTGCGGCTGCTCACGGCGCTGCTCGCGCTGGTGCTGCCGTCGGTCGTGCTGTACCCGTCGTTACTGGACGCGGCAAATCGGGCGCGGCGTCAGTTGGTAACGGAGCGCTACGCGCCTGAGGTGCTCAACCAGCGCCCCGACGTTCGTCGCAAGCTCTCGGAGGCGCTCGTCGAGATCGATCGCATCGAGGCGCTGGACGCCCTGGTCGGCGCCAGCGATCCGCCGGCAACCGGGCCGACGCCGACTGACGCCGCCTTCCTGGTCTGGTCGCAAACCAGCCTGGCGAGGCAGCGCCTCACCTCGAGCGTTGAACTGCACAACCCCGCCGGCGCGATGGTCAGCCGCTTCGCGCTGAACCTGCCCGACAGCGCGCAGGGCCAGATCTGGCGGGAGCCCTCGTGCGAATGGGTGATGCTCGAGGAGGTCTCGCCATTCTTCTCGGAAGAACGCCGGCTGCTACATGCCGGCCGCGAGATTTGCACCACCGGTGCCGATGGGCGGCGGCTGGTGGCCGGCTCGGTCGTGGTTCACTCGATGCTCGACTACGCCAACTTGTCGTTCATTTCCGCGCAGAGCCCGTATACGGCGCTGATGCGGTCGGCGCAGCCAACGCCAGAGGCCAGAACACGAGCGGAGGTCGAACTCTACGTCTATGGCTGGAGCCGCCGGGTGCTCTACAGCTCGGTCGACACCGCGCCGCCGCTGACCGAGTCGGTGTTTCGACAAGCCTACGCATCGCGCGAGCCATTCTGGACCACCATCAAGCGTGGTGACGCGTCGCTCGACGTTTACGTGATGAGCGATCGCGCGGGCATTTACGTGCTGGGCACGGCCGATCCCACCGCATTCGGTCACCTGGTAACAATTGCCGAATTGGTGGCGCTGGCATTTGTGGCCTTCGTCATGCTGTGGCTGGGCGCGGTCGGCGCCAACGTCCTGCTGTCGAGGGGGCCAGCCACCGGCCGCGAGTTGCTCGCTGAAGTGCGCGCCAGCTTTTACCAGAAATTATTTCTCGCCTTCGTGCTCTCGGCCGTCATCCCCGTGCTGGCGCTGGCGCTCGTGTCGCGTGCGTACATGGCATCGCTGATGCTCGCGGATATCGAGAGCGAGGCGATCCGCCTGGCGAATGTCGCCAGCCGCGTGGTCGAAGACGTCGGCATTCAAATCGGCCAGTCAGCGGTCGACGACAACATCATCGTGTGGCTCAGCCGCGTGATCGCGCAGGACGTGAACATCTTCGAGGGCCCCGACCTGCTGGCGTCCAGCGAACGCAACCTGTTCGCGTCGGGTCTGCTCCCGACCCGGACGCCTGGCGAAGTGTTTCGCGCCATCCTGCTCGATGGCCAGCCGTCGTATGTCGGCCGCGAAGTCGCGGGCGGGCTCGAGTACCTGACCGCGGCGACGCCGGTTCGCATCCAGGGCGGGCGCCAGGCCGTGCTCACGGTGCCGCTGACCTCTCGGCAGCAGGAAACACAGGCGCAGATCGAAGAGCTCGACCGGCGGGTGTTGCTCGCCGCCTTGCTGTTCATCATGCTCGGCGCCGGCATTGGCTATTACATGGCCGAGCGCATTGCCGATCCGGTGAACCGGTTGATGCGCGCCACCAGGCGCATTGCCCGCGGCGATCTCGATGCGCGCGTCCTTGCTACTTCTGCGGATGAACTGCGGCGGCTGGTCGAGGCGTTCAACCAGATGGCGGCGGACCTGCAGCGCCAGCGCCAGGAACTCGAACGTAGCAACCGACTCGCCGCATGGGCCGACATGGCCCGCCAGGTGGCTCACGACATCAAGAACCCGCTGACGCCCATTCAACTGAATGCCGAACATCTGCGCCGGGTCCACAGCGATCAAGGGCGGCCACTCGGCGGCGTGATTGACGAGTGCGTCAGCAACATCCTCGGCCAGGTCCGGCTGCTCCGCCAAATCTCAACGGAGTTCTCAAGCTTCGCCGCGTCACCCGAGCCGCGACCGGTCGAAACCGGCTTGTTCGAACTGGTCGCCGAGATCATCGACCCGTATCGCTCGGGACTGGCCGGCCGCGTCGCCATCGACACCCATGTGCCGGGCGGCCTGCCCCCGCTTCGCATCGACCGCATGCTGATCGGCCGCGCGCTGACGAACGTGATCGAGAACGCCCTGCACGCCATGCCGAGCGGCGGCACGCTTTCCATCGACGCGGCGCTGGCGCCCGGTCACATGGCGCAACTGCGCATCACCGACACCGGTATCGGCATGGACGCTGATGCGTTGGCCAAGATCTTCGAACCGTACTTTTCAACCAAAGCGATCGGGACGGGACTGGGCCTGACAATTGCCAAACGGAATGTCGAAGCCAACGGCGGATCGATCAGCGTGACGTCGGAACGGGGCCGCGGAACCAGCGTGACGATGGCTCTGCCGCTCGCCACCGATTGAGAGACGCAGACAGCCACTGATTAGGCACAGATTAGACATCGATTACGGCAGCTGTATGGTTCTCATTGTTGACTGACCGCCCTTGAGCTCGTCCGCCAACGTCACAATTGATCCGCGGCGTGCCACCTGTCATACGCCGTCGGCTCCAGTTGAAGTTAGACAGCAGTTCGGCCCAACGGGTTGTCAACATGATCGTGGAACCAGAGATACCGTCCTCTGACGCGATGACATGTCCCGCGATCAGGCGCACGGCCGTCGCTGTGATCGAGTGACGAGCGCCAGAAGGCAGGGCGGCTCGATCGTCACCGCGCCACTCTGGCACCGACCAGTCGCGCAACCGCACCGAGCGTGGTCTGCGCGGCATTCAGCCCGAGCCTGAAATCCTCGTCCTGATAGGCTGTGAACACGTCCCCCGGTGTGTGACCGAGCGGATCCCATCCAGCGCCAATCTCGGCCCCGCGCTCGGCCTCGCGGAGACTGATTGACGCAACCTGGTCCATGAAATCGTTCGAATCGGTGTTCGTCATGTGCGGCCCCACTGACGCCGGATAGTCGGTCGCATAGGCTTCGTTCGCCGCTCTGAACACGAAGGCAAGCGCCATCGAGTCGCTGGACTTTGCCGACTTGGCCTGGAACTCGATGTTCACATCGGCCTCGCGCCGCTGATTGGAGCTGACGCGACCATCCGGACCAGGTGCACCGTGATCGAAGAGCATCATGTCGTGCTGAATCATTCCCAGCCAGTGCGGTTCGGGATAACGGCGAGAGCCTGGCGGGTTCTCGGCGCCCTGCATCGGCCCGCGCTGTTTGACGTATGCGGCGGCGCCCTGATGGCCGGTCTCTTCGTTGTTCCAGAGCGCGAAGCGGACGGATCGGTCGGTGCGGACGCCCGCGTCGCTCAAGATGCGCGCGATCTCCATTACCAGAGCCGTTCCCGAGGCGTCATCGTTTGACCCCTGATTGACGCCGTGACCGTCCATATGCCCGCCGATAATGTACATCTCGTCGGGACGGGTGGTGCCAATCTTGGTGCAGTAAACCTCCTGGCGCTCACCATCGATCGGCTGTTCTCGGTTCATCTCCCGGATCCGCTGGTCGGGCTGCTTCATGAGGTCGCGATTCACTCCCGGACGGCGTCCGCGCCCGAAGATCGTCGCACCACCAGGTCCCGATCCTTTGAACGCATCGGCACTGCTCGGCGGAGCCGCATCGCCAGACGCGGCTGGCGGAGTGACATAGCTGTAAGTGAGCCGCTCGACATCGGCGCAGCCGTAGGACTTGAGCTGCGCTTCGATCCAATCCACTGCGTCGCGATTACGTCGCGTACCCTGCCGGCGATCGCCGAATCGGCTCAGCGACTCTATGGTGGACTTGTATCGCTGGAGGTCCAGGCGGCCCACTAGCGTCCGTACATCATCGCCGCTCGCCGGATTCTGCTGCCCGGAAAGGTGGGAGACAGTTACCACGATGACGAGAGCGAATAGTGACGGCCAGTGTTTCTGCATGCTGCGCATGCTACCAAATGCCGACCTGGTCGCCACGATCGGACGGTGCCGGACACGCCCGGTGTGGGGCGACCGCCTAACGGGAGTCTTTCAAGCGCGTCGGCTCCATTCGCATGTTGGACGGCGCGTCAAGTGAGAGGCGCATCACTCCCGCACAGGAAATCCTTTCTATGCTCGGACTTGATTTTCCGTCCGTCTAACTTTATGGCGCCAATTGCTGGTCAACCCCCTGTCCGCCGCCGCGCGCAGTGGGGAACCACCCACCACTCGCGGGCATTATTGCCGCCCTTCGATCCGGGGGCAAGTCCTTCTGCCCGTGCGAGTCACCGGGACTCAGCGACACCGGGTCCGGGCTTTGTTGCTGGCGCCAATTGCCTGGAAATCCGGGATTAGGGGCAGATCTAGCACTCCGCAACTAGGGCCCCTTTACGAAGAAGGACGAGCGTGGCGGTTCATGGGCAGACCAGCCGATGTCATCTGGAACGCATCTGCGGCTAACCTTGTTCGAGCTGTTTGCTGAAAGCGTATTTTGATCGGCGTCTAATCTGTGTCAATCGGTGGCTGTCTGGCCGGTGACTGTGATTGGTCGCTGAACTCGGTGGCCTAGCTGGCGTCCCTGCGTTCCTGCCTGGGTGCCTCGATCGTTGCCTGGTCGGCCGCGGGCTCGGCGCGCTTGCCCATCTTGGTCATCACCGTACCGATGAAGCCCGAGGCAAAGTAAGAATACGCAATTACGATCAGCACTTCGTGCGGATAGGTGACCAGCAGGCCGATGAACGCCGCCACCAGCAGCAGGCCTCGATAGCCGCGCCGCATTCCGAGGTCGAAGGTCTTGAAGCTCTGGAAGCGGATGGTGCTGACCATCAGCAACGCCGGCACGAGCAGCATGACCATGCCCAGCCACGCCATCGGCTTCGCCGCCAGGCCCTCGGGGAAGTAGAAAATTGTTGCCGCCACCAGGCCGGCCGCCGCCGGACTCGGCAGGCCGATGAAATAACGTTTATCGTTGTTGGTCTGGATGTTGAAACGTGCGAGCCGCAGTGCGGCAGCCGTCAAGTAAACGAAGCCGACCGCCCACCCCAGTCGCCCGAGCGGCAACAGCCCCCACTGAAACGCCAGCACCGCAGGCGCCATACCGAACGAAATCAGGTCGGCCAGCGAATCGAGCTGTACGCCAAAGTCGCTGGTCGTGCCGGTCATCCGCGCAATGCGACCGTCGAGCATGTCGAGGACGACGGCGACGCCAATGAACGGTGCGGCCGTGGCAAACTCGCCACGCATGGCGTGAACGACGCAGGCCCAGCCGCAGAACAGGTTGGCGAGGGTGAACAGGCTGGGCAGCAGTGACACGCCGCGCCGAATGCCGCGCCGGTCGTGGCCGCGGTCAAATGCCTGCAGGCGTAGGGGCGACCCGTGCCGCGATTCCACTTTACGACTCCAACGTTGCGATCGTTGTCTCACCGGCGACGACCTTGTCGCCAACCTTCACGCGAATGACCGCGGAAGTCGGCAGAAACAAATCCATGCGTGATCCGAACTTCATGACGCCGTAGCGCTGTCCCAGCGACACCTTATCACCCACCTGCAGTCGGCAGACAATGCGGCGCGCGAGTATGCCGACGATCTGTCGAGCGACGATCGGACCGCCGGGGCGGTCGAACCACACCTCAGTCCACTCGTTCAGTTGTCCCGCTTCCTTGCGGTAGGCCGGGAAGAACTGGCCGGGATGATACTCCACCCGCGTCACGGTGCCGTCTACCGGCGTCCGGTTGACGTGCACGTCCATGGGCGACAGGAACATGCTGACGACCTGCCAGTCCCCGGGCGGTGCGCCAGGCCAGACCCGGTCGCCGGCGGCCATAATCCGCGCATCGGCCGGCGAAACCACCAGGTTGGTGGCCGTCGGGATGGTCCGATCGGGATCGCGGAAGAAGAACAAGAAAAACGCGGCGAGGATCAGGAACGGAATTGACCACGCGCGCCCAAACCACAGCCCCGCACCGAGCGCCACAATCAAGGCCACGCCAATGAAGGGCAGCCCAGCCCTATCGATAAGCATCCTCTTGATAATAAGACGCCGGGCATGTTTTCCCTGAAAATATCGGGCACCGTCTCGCGGTGCCCCAGGAAAATACGCCCGGCGTCGTGCCGCGCCCTAGGCCGACAGGGGTTGCGACGCCGCGGGATCGACGTGCCGCAGGATCGATTCCATGCGGTCTTTGATGTGGAGTTTGCGTTTCTTGAGACTGACTTCTTCGACTTGTTCGTCGTCCGACAGGTACTGCTTGGCCCCGAGTTCGTGCAGGCGATCCTCGAGCGTGTGGTGCTTGAAGGCTAGCTCGCGGAATTCCTCGTTGGTCTCCAGGAGCCGATGTTTTAAATCCTCAGCCATCTTCTCCGCCTCCCTTCCGGGGTCGGTGCGGGAACGCTCACCGCCCCTATGAGGCGGACTTTACCACTGGGGATTTGTGAAAAAAAGCGAGAAGATCAATGGCTGGGGTTGCGGACCAGTACGAGCGCGTCCTCAACCGGCTGTGTGTAATAGTTTCGCCGTACCCCGGCCTCGGCAAACCCAGCCTTGGCATACAGGCGAATGGCTGGGGTGTTCGATCGGCGCACCTCGAGGGTGGCGCTGTCAGCGCCCATCGCTGCCGATTCGGTCATCACGGCCGCCAGCAAGTGGCCGGCGAGCCCCTGGCCCCGAAGTTCCGGCCTCACCGCCAGGTTATTGATGTGGATCTGGTCCTCCACCCGCCAAAAAGCGCAGAAGGCGGCCACCGGGTACTCTGGCGTTCGCAGGACGTAGATGTAGCAGACCTCCGGGCGCTTGAGCTCGGCCTCGTACCATTCCCGGGTCGTCGGATTGTTGAATGAGGCGTCCTCGATGGCCAGCACCCCATCGAGATCCTCGGCTGAGGCCAGCCGTTCAACCGTCACGTGCGGTCCCGCCGCTCTCGCTCAATCTCGACATCGGGCCGGCGCACGTAGATGGGCGACAGCTGATGCGGCAGTCCCGCCTCGCCGCGCGCCGCGCGAACTCCGGCAATGCGTGCGAGGGCGGGCGCCAGGTCAGGGGGCATTCGCGTGATCCACTGCCCCGCCCCAGCGGCGGCAATCAGCCCGGCATCGCGAGCAGCGGCGTCGCCTATGAACACCGCTGCTTTGCCCGCCAGGTGCGGGCGCCAGGCTTCCAAGACGGCAGCAGGGGCGGCCGCGAGGGGCGACTCGAGGGTGAGTCCGGACACGACATCCAACAGGGACGCAAACACCTCTCCGCGCTGCGCATCCATCCACGGGGCCACCAGTGCGACACGACCGTCCGAGGCTTCGGCAGCCAGTGCATCCAGCGCCGAGATTCCGATCACGGGGCGGTTCAGCGTCATGGCCAGGCCCTGCATGGCCGCCAGGCCGATGCGCAGCCCGGTGAACGCGCCCGGCCCGGTGGCGACCGCCAGCAAGTCGAGGTCGGCGCGCTGAAGGCCCGCCAGCCTCAGGGCGGACTCGATCTCCCCGGGCAAGCGTTCGCTGTGCGAGCGTGCGGCGTCGCCCGGCACCAATGCCAGGAGCTGTTGGTCGCGCGTTACGGCAACGCTGCCGGCGCGTGTGGTGGTGTCGAGAGCGAGAATGACCAAGGTGTGAGGCTATCGCCATCGTATACTCGACCACACGCCTTTTCGAATCGCGCCCGTGTCCCAACCTTCATCAACGCCCTCCGCGGTGCCGCCAACCGGCGCGCAGCTGACGCCGGCCATGCGCCAGTACTTCGACGCTAAGCGCCAATATCGGCATGCGCTGGTCTTTTTCCGGATGGGCGATTTCTACGAGATGTTCTACGAAGACGCGCTGGTCGCGTCGCGGGCGCTCGAGCTGACACTCACATCCCGATCGAAAGATGCGGCTGGCACGCCGGTGCCGATGTGTGGGTTTCCCTTCCACGCTGCGGATGGCTACATCGCGCGGCTCGTGAAGAAGGGTTTCAGCGTTGCCATCTGCGAGCAGACCGAAGATCCCAAGAAGGCGAAGGGCGTGGTCAAGCGCGACGTGGTGCGCGTGGTGTCGCCCGGCACGCTCACCGACTCGGCCTACCTGGAGGCGCGCGAGCCGGCGTTCCTGATGGCGATTGTCGCGACCTCTTCCGCCGCAGGACGGCCCGCTGACTACGGCGTGGCGCTGGTGGACTTGTCCACCGGCGAGTTCGACGTCGCCGAGTACTCGGGTGCGGAGGGCCTGGTATCGCTCCGCGCAGAAATCGCCGTGCTCCGTCCCCGCGAAATCGTGGTGGCGTCGGGCGCCGATGCCCGGGCGTGGTTGCCGGAGATCGATCTGCAAGCGATCCCGGTCACCGAGATCGATGGCTGGCATTTCGAGCTGGAATCGGCGCGCCAGACACTGCTCGACCAGTTGCGCGTCAGCGGGCTCGAGGGATTCGGGCTCGAACGCCGCCAGGCCGCAGTGTGTGCCGGCGGCGCGCTGGTGCGCTACCTGCGCGACACGCAGAAGGCCGACCTCGCGCATGTTCGCAGCGTCCGGCTGCGGCAGGTGGCCGATGGCCTGCTGATCGACCCGACCACCCTCAAGCACCTCGAGGTGGTGGTGTCGATGGAGGGCGGCCGGGCCGGCACGCTGCTCGACGAGATCGATCGCACCGTCACGCCAATGGGCGGCCGCCTGCTGCGCGCGTGGCTGCTGCGTCCGCTCACGGCGCTCGAGCCGATTCGTGATCGCCTCGACGCGGTCGAAGAGCTGGCGGCCAAGACCACCGAGCGCGGCAAGCTGCGGGAAACGCTGAAGTCGATCCTCGACATGGAACGACTGATCTCGCGCATCGCGCTCTCGACGGCCAGCCCGCGCGACCTGGTGGCGCTCGGGCGCTCGCTGGCCGCCGTACCGAGACTCGCGTTGATGCTGACGGAATGCCAGGCGCCGCTCGTCCGCAGCCTGGTGGGCGAGCTCGACGACCTCAGTGACGTCAGGAATTGGGTCGAGGCCGCCATCATGGACGAGCCCCCCGCGCTTGCGCGCGAAGGCGGGTTCGTTCGCGACGGCTTCGACCGAGACGTCGACGAACTGCGCACCATCAGCCGCTCCGGCAAGCGAGTGATTGCCGAGATGGAAGAGGGCGAGCGCGCGCGGACCGGCATTGCCTCACTAAAGGTGCGCTTCAATCGCGTGTTCGGGTACTACATCGAGATCTCGAAGTCGAATTTGCACGCGGTGCCGGCCGATTACATTCGCAAGCAGACCATCGCCGGCGGCGAACGCTACATCACGCCGGCGCTCAAAGAATACGAAGAAAAGGTGCTCGGTGCCGACGAGCGCATCGTGACGCGCGAACTCGAGATTTTCGAGACTGTGCGGCAGCAGGTGGCCGTGGAAGCCCCGCGGGTGCTGGATACCGCCCGCGCGGTGGCGGCCCTCGACGTGCTCGCCGGCCTCGCCGAAACCGCCACAGTCTGCAACTACACCAAGCCCCACGTACACGACGGCGACGAGATGGTGGCGGTCGACGTGCGCCACCCGGTGGTCGAGCGCCTCGCCGCCGGCGCCTTCGTGCCAAACGACATCACCCTGAATGGCACCACCCACCAACTGGTGATCCTGACCGGCCCCAACATGGGCGGCAAGTCGACCTACCTGCGGCAGGTGGCGCTGCTCTGCCTGATGGCGCAGACCGGCTCGTTCGTGCCGGCGCGCGAAGCGAAGCTGGCGCTGATCGACCGCCTGTACGCGCGCGTCGGTGCCTCCGACAACATCGCGCGCGGACAGTCCACCTTCATGGTGGAAATGCAGGAGACCTCGCACATCCTGAGCGGCGCGACGTCCAAGAGCCTGGTGGTGCTCGACGAGATCGGCCGCGGCACCGCCACCTTTGACGGACTGAGCATTGCCTGGGCGGTGGCCGAGTTCATGGCCACCAACGAACGGGCGCGACCCAAGACACTGTTCGCCACCCACTACCACGAGCTGACCGACCTTGCGGATGCGATTCCCGGCGTCGTCAATTCTCATGTGACCGCGCGCGAGTGGAAGGACGACATCATCTTCCTCCACAAGATTCTGCCGGGTCGCTCCGACCGCAGCTACGGCATCCAGGTGGCGCGGCTCGCCGGCTTGCCGGCTTCGGTGATTGCCCGCGCCCGCGATATCCTGGGTTCACTCGAGCACGACGAACTGGCGCGCGGTGGCAAGCCGTCACTGAGTGGTGTGCCGGTGGTCCCACAACAACAGCTCGGGCTGTTCCAGGCCGCGTCGCCCGCCGACGAAAAGCTGCGCGAGCGGTTGCGCGAAGTGGACATCGATCGCACCACGCCGATCGACGCGCTGCAAATCCTGCAGGATCTCAAGAAATCGCTTGATGATTAACCGGATGCTTCGGTCCTGGAGTGCGGTGGTGCTGGGGTGCTTGGGTGCCGCGGCGCTGGGCTGCTCGGTCGTCGCCTGCGACAGCGCGCCGCCCAAGACCGGCATCGTCACCCTCGCGGTTCTCAGCTCGCCCAACAGTCTCGACCCGCGCGTCGGCTCCGACGAAACTTCGCAGCGCGCCCACCAACTGCTCTACGACAACCTGTTGTCGCTGGACGACCAGTTGCGGGTCATCGGCGGCCTGGCATCGAGCTGGCAGCAACGCGATTCCCTTACCTACGATGTCGTGTTGCGCCAGGGGGTGCTGTTTCACGACGGCCATGAACTCACGGCCGACGATGTGGTTTACACGTTTGGATCGTTCATCGATCCGGCATTCATCTCGGCGCGCAAGGGCGCGTACCGGCTGCTCGACACGGTGACGGCGCTCGACCGCTACACCGTCCGGTTTTCACTCAAGGAGCCCTTCGGCTCGTTCCCAATCCAACTGGTCATGCCGGTGGTGCCGAAGGACGCCGGCGCCGGCTTGCGTGACCATCCGGTTGGCACCGGCCCCTACAAGTTTGTCCGTTTCGCAGTGGATGATCGGCTCGAGCTCGAAGCGTTTCCGCAGTATTTCCGCGGCGCCCCGTCCAACGACGGTGTGGTGTTGAAGGTGGTGCCCGATGAGATCATGCGGGCGCTCGAGCTGCGCAAAGGCACGGTCGATCTGGTCGTCAACGACCTGTCGCCAGACGTCGTGCACCAGCTCGCCACCGACAAGTCGATGTCGGTGACCGAGTCGCCGGGCACCGACTACGCCTACCTCGGCTTCAACATGCGCGACCCGGTGTTGCGCGACAAGCGGGTGCGGCACGCGATCGGCTATGCCATCGATCGGCAGGCGATTGTCGATCACCTGCGCCGCGGTCTCGCCAGTCCGGCGGTCGGCATTCTGCCGCCGGTGTCGTGGGCGTTCGAACCGAATGTGTTCCAGTTCACGCACGATGTGGTCAGGGCCGGGGCCCTGCTCGATCAGGCGGGCTATCCTGATCCCGACGGTGATGGCCCCGCGCCGCGCCTGCGGCTGACCCTCAAGGTGTCAACCAACGAGTTCATTCGGTTGCAGGCGGCGGTGATTCAGCAGGATCTGAAACAGGCCGGCATCGACCTGGATGTGCGCTCATACGAATTCGCCACGTTGTACGCCGACGTGCTCAAAGGTAACTTCCAGATGTTCACGCTGCAGTGGGTTGGCGTTTCAGATCCTGACATGCTGCGCCGGGTGTTCCATTCGAAACAGATGCCGCCCTCGGGCTTCAACCGCGGCTACTACGAGAATGCCGACGTGGACCGCCTGATTGACGAAGCGTCGTCGGCGACCAGCGACGCTGATCGGCGTCGGTTGTTTGGTGAAGCCCAGCGCGTGGTCGCGGAGGACGCGCCGTACATCAGCCTGTGGAACAAGACCAATGTCGTTGTGGCGCGGACAGGAATCGAGGGCGTCAAGCTGACGCCCTCGGCGGAATTCACATTCTTGCGTGACGTGACGAAACGATCAGCCGCCCGAGCGGTCACCCCTTGAGCTTGTCGAGTTCAGTCTTCGCGTCGGCCGCCAGCGGTGATTCGGCGTGCTTCTCGACTACCTGGGTGAACGTCTTGCGGGCGTCTTCGGTCTTTCCCGCCAGGCGGTAGGCGCGGCCCAGTTCCATCAGCACGGCATCGACCGGCAAGGTGGTGTTGGTCTGCTCCGAGGTTTCCTTCAACGTGGCAATTGCGGGGTCGTACTGGCCGGCGCGCAGCTGCGCTTCAGCCTTGCCGAGCCGCGACATGCGCTGGATGAGGCCTGAGCCGTTGGCAATCACCTGGTCGTACTGCTTGGTCGCCTCGTCGAAGCGCGCGAGCGCCACCAGGTTAGTGGCGGCGTGATAGCGCGCGGTGAGGCCCGAGTCGGACGACGGATAGGCATCGGCCGCGGCCAGGAACTTCGGCAGCGCGGCTTCAAGCTTGGCCTGCTGGGTCGGGTAGGTGCCCGGCGCCTGTCCGGGTATGAGCGTCGGGTCGGTGCTCGTGCCTGCTGGCGGTCCAGGGGGCATGACGCGCGCCTCTTCGACCACCATGGCTTCGGCCAGCAGCGTCCGCGCCTTGGTGTCGGTGCTTTGCGTCCACATCGAGTAGGCGGCAATGCCGGCGCCGATCACCACCAGGCTGACCACGATCGCGACGAGGGTCCGCTGGTTCTTCTCGACGAAGCCCTGCGCGTTGCCAATCGCGATGGCCAGTTCGTTGTCTTTCAGATGATGCCGTTCGGTTGTTTTCATAACTCACCAAATCACTAACTCGCCAAATCACCAGTCACAAAATCAATTTCGCGAATGGTGCGCCCACCAGGGACCGAACCTGGGACCTCCAGTTTAGGAAACCGGCGCTCTATCCAACTGAGCTACGGGCGCCTCGATGACTCAATACTGCAACACAGAATAAACCGGCTCACCGGTCAGCTTGTCGCGGCCCTTCAAAAAGTCCAGTTCGATCAGGAACGCCGCGCCAATAACCTTGCCGCCGGCCTTCCGGGCCAGGTCGACGGCGGCGCGCGCGGTGCCGCCGGTCGCCAGCACATCATCCACGATCAGGACGCGCTGGCCGTTGCCACAGGCATCCTGATGAATCTCGAGGGCGTCGGTGCCGTATTCGAGGCTGTAGCTTTCCTTGTGGGTGGCGGCCGGCAGCTTGCCCGGCTTGCGAATCGGCACGAACCCGCAGCCCAAGGTCGCGGCGACCGCGGCGCCCAGAATGAACCCGCGGCTCTCTATGCCAACGACCTGGTCGATGTCTTCGCCCATGTAGGGGGCGGCCAGTGCGTCCACGGTGTCGCGAAAGCCCTGCGGATCGCACAGCAGCGTGGTGATGTCATAGAACAGGATGCCCGGCTTCGGAAAGTCGGGAACGTGCCGGATCTTCGCCTTCAGATGGTCCATGGTCGCTATTCGCTATTCGCAGTTCGCTTATCGAATCTCAAATCCCGCGTGGAGCCCGGTCGGCTCGACGTCGTCCACCATAACGCGTTCGACCCGCGACCGTGACGGTCCGCGGCGGACTGCCCTCTCGAAACGGTCGATCGCTTCGGCCTCGCCCTCAACCACGGCTTCGACGGTGCCGTCAGCCTGGTTGGTGACGTGACCACTCAGGCCTTCGCGGCGTGCGGCGTCCTGGGCAAAGAACCGGAACCCGACGCCTTGCACGTGTCCGCTCACCAGAAACTTCCGGGCGACGCGCATCCGACCATTCTAGCTCAGCCCCCGGGGTGTTGCTTGACGAGTGGGGCCGGGAGGCGCATCATCAAGGCTTGCCGAGTCCGTTGCCACGCGACGGAGCGGGGGACCCAGAAGACGGGGCAAATCGGGGGCGAAAGCCGCCGACAGAGATCACCACCTCTGAGCCCGACAGCTAACCTCGCAGGCGGAGTGGAGAGACCCGTGTTTGGACCCCTGAAGCGGCTGGTCGTCGGCCAGCCGATCGCCTCGTATCACGCCGATCACCATCGTTTTGGGTTATTGGGCGGCCTCGCGGTGTTGTCGTCAGATGCACTGTCCTCGGTCGCGTACGCCACCGAAGAGGTGTTGCGCGTCCTGATGATTGGCGGTGTGGCGGCACTCAGTCTTGGCCAGCCGATCAGCCTGATGATCGCGGGCCTTCTGCTGATTGTCGTGTTCTCGTATCGCAAGACCATCCAGGCCTATCCCGGCGGAGGCGGCGCCTACATCGTGGCGCGCGACAACCTCGGCCCGAGCTTCGGACTGGCCGCGGCGGCGGCGCTCCTGATCGACTACACCCTGACGGTGGCGGTGAGCATTGCCGCGGGCGTGTCGGCGATGACTTCGGCGGTGCCGTCGCTCCACGTCAATCGCGTCGTCTTGAGCCTGTTCTTCATCGGCCTGCTGATGCTCGGCAATCTCCGCGGCCTGCGTGAATCGACCAAGCTGTTCGGCATCCCCGTGTATGCCTTTGTCGGCGTGATGTTCGCACTGGTAATCGCGGGCGCCTATCAGGTGGTGACCGGTACGGCCATGCCCGTGGAGACCATTGACCCGTTGCCGAGCCTGGGGGCCGGCCCAATCACGCTGTTCGTGTTGCTGTCGGCCTTTGCCAACGGTTGCACGGCCATGACCGGCGTCGAGGCCGTGTCCGACGGCGTGCCGGCCTTCAAGGCGCCGGCGGCGCAGACGGCCACGCGCACGTTGGCGCTGATGGCGGTGCTGGCGATCTCCATGTTCACCGGCATCAGCTGGCTGGCACATGCCTACCAGGTGGTGCCGAGCGAAACTGAGACGGTGGTGTCACAGATTGCGCGCGGCGTCTTCGGTGGCCGCAACGTCCTCTATTACATCGTCCAGGGCGCCACCATGCTGATCCTGGTGCTGGCGGCGAACACCGCGTTTGCGGACTTCCCCCGCCTGGCCTCGATTGTCGCCCGCGATCGCTACATGCCGCGCCAGTTCATGAACCTGGGTGACAAGCTGGCGTTCTCGAACGGGATTGTCGCGCTGAGCGTCGCGGCCGGGTTTCTGTGCGTGGTGTTCGGCGGCGATCCGCATGCGCTGATTCCGCTCTACATGATTGGCGTGTTCCTGTCGTTCACGCTGTCGCAGACCGGCATGTTCCTGCGGGCCCGCCGCCTGCGCGAGCCGGGCTGGCGCACCGCGGCCACCATCAGCGGCATCGGCGGCTTCGTCACGTTCTGTGTGCTGATCGTCGTCGCGATCACCAAGGGCCTCGACGGCGCGTGGATCGTCGTGGTACTGATCCCCGTACTGTCACTGGTCTTCCGCACCACGCGCACGCACTACGACAGCGTGGCCGCGCAGTTGTCGCTGATCGGCATGGCAGTCGACACTACCCCACACGGCCACATTGTGATCGTGCCGATCGGCGGCGTGCATCGCGCCGTACTCGAGGCGTTGCGTTATGCCAGCTCGCTGGCCAGGGACGTGCGTGCGGTCTACGTGAACGTCAACCCCGAGTCGCTGGTGGCGCTCAAGCGCGACTGGCCGCAGTGGGGGTCGCACGTCAAGCTGGTCGTGCTGCAGTCACCCTATCGCTCGATGAGCGAACCGCTGCTCGACTACATCGATCGTCTCGAGCGCGAGCATCCCGAGGATTACATCACCGTGGTGCTGCCGGAGTTCGTCGTCAAGCACTGGTGGCACCATCTGCTGCACAACCAGAGTGCGTTTACGCTGAAGGCCGCACTGCTGTTCCGGCCGCGGGTGGTGACGACCTCGGTGCCGTTCCATTTGAAACAATGAGAGCTTGAGCCCTGAGCATCTTTCCGAGTGCCCAGGCCCCCAAGCCCCCAAGCCTCCAAGCCCCTACAGTTCCACCTGCAAACCCAGTTCGACCACCCGTTCCGGCGGAATGCCGAAGAACGTCGTCGCGCGCAGCGCGTTGCGCGACATCATCACGAACAGCCGTTCGCGCCAGAGCGGCATCCCAGGCCGGTCGGTGGCGAGCAAGGTTTCGGTGCCGAGGAAATAGGTGGTGTCCTCCGACTCGATCGGCCGGCCGGCCACCGATGGTTGCTGCAGTGCCAACGGCACATTCGGAGTCTCCGTAAAACCGTAGCAAACCCGCACGCGGAAGAATCCTTGCTGCAGTGGCGTCACGGTGATTCGTTCATCGTCCGAGACGATCGGGCTGTCTTGGGTGACGACGGTGAGCAGGATGATCCGCTCATGCAGGATCTTGTTGTGCTGCAGGTTGTGCAGCAGCGTCGGCGGCGTGCCCAGGCTGTTGCTGGTCATGAACACCGCAGTACCGCTGACCCGGTGGGGCGGCTTGGCGGCGATGTCGTTCAGGAACTGGTCCAGTGGATACAGGCGATCGACAAATCGCAAGGCCAGCAGCGCGCGGCCCTGCTTCCAGGTGGACAGCAGCACATAGATCACGAAGCCGGTGACGAGCGGGAACCACCCGCCCTGCATGATCTTCGTGAAGTTCGCGGCCAGGAAACCGAACTCGATCACCAGGAACGCAGCGGCGAGCGAACCCGCCATCACGCGGCCGACGCCCCACGACCCGCGGGCGACGAGATACGTCAGCATGGTAGTGATTACCATCGTCGACGAGACGGCAATGCCGTAGGCAGCGGCGATCGCGCTCGAACTGCCGAACCCGATCACCAGTCCCACCGTGGCGACCATCAGAGCCCAGTTGATCTGAGGAATATAGATCTGACCCTTGTGGCTAGCCGAGGTGTGCTCGACGCCCATGCGTGGGCAATAGCCCAACTGCATGGCCTGGTGGGTCATCGAAAAGACGCCGGAGATCAACGCCTGGGATGCGATCACTGCCGCCATGGTTGACAGAATCACCAGCGGATACAGAGCCCAGCCCGGGGCCATCAGGTAGAACGGCGACGCCGCGGCTTCGGGTGCCTGCAGCAGCATGGCGCCCTGGCCGAGGTAATTCAGTATCAGCGCGGGAAAAGCCAGCGCAAACCACGCCAGCCGAATCGGCTTACGGCCGAAGTGACCCATGTCCGCATAGAGCGCCTCGCCGCCCGTCACGACCAGGAACACGGAGCCGAGAACGATGAACCCGTGGCCGCCGTTGCGGATGAAAAAGTTCACGGCATGCGCCGGATTGAATGCCACCATCACCGAAGGATTCGTCTGGATCCACGACACGCCCAGTACGGCCAGGGTGACGAACCAGACCACCATCACCGGTCCGAACATTGCGCCGACCGTGGCGGTGCCGCGCGACTGGATCAGGAACAAGCCGATCAGGATGGTGACGGTGATCAGCACCACGTACGGCTCGAACACGTGGGTGGCAATCGCCAGGCCTTCGACCGCGCTCAACACCGAGATGGCGGGGGTGATCATGCCGTCCCCATAGAGCAGGGCCGCGCCGAACAGGCCAATGCCGATCATCGCGGCACGGCTGCGCCGTGAGGCATCGGCTTGCCGCGACACCAGCGCCATCAGCGCCAGAATGCCGCCTTCGCCGCCGTTGTCCGCGCGCATCACGAAGATCAGATACTTGACCGACACGATCAACGTCAGCGACCAGAAGATCAGCGACAACACGCCAAGTACGTTGTCGGGCGTGGGCGCAATGCCGTGCAGTCCGTGAAAGCACTCCCGGAGCGCATACAGCGGACTGGTGCCGATGTCGCCATAGACAATGCCGAGCGCCCCGAGCGTGAGAATCCCGAGTTCCCGGCCCCGCGGCGCAGGCTTGGCGACTGCCGTCACTGCGGCTTGACCGTGACGGCCACGGGTTTCGCTGCCGGATCGACCGCGTCGATTTTCTCGCGCTTGAGCGCCGCGTTCAGCCGCGGCAACTCGGTCTTCAGCGTCTGTCTCATCTTCTCGAGCTGAGCGTCAAGCAGGTTCGACAGTTCGTTGAAGACTTCAACGCTCTGGTCGGTCGGCTTGTTATCTGCGCTCTCGATGACGCCGACCAGGGCGGCGATCTTGTTGTTCAGGCGAATCGGGTAGTTCAGCGGATCCTGGCCGCTGCGATTCTTCACCTGGTAGGCCTCTTCTTCCACCAGGGTCAGCGGCTGCAGCAGGCCGTCGGCCAGCTTCTGAATCTCCACTTTCTTGCGGGCCGGCACCTTCTGCAGGCGCTCGGTGACCTGCTCGCGGATGGTGCGGATGTCGATTACCGCCTGGTTAGCCTGGCTCACCTTGTCGCGCACCTGCATCGACAACTTGAACTGCGCCAAGAGATCAGCCTCGGAAATGCCGTCATCCTTCAGCCGCGGATCGAGCGCGATGGTGAACTCGCGCGTCTTGGTCTCGCCGTTGGCGGTGATGCGCACCGAGTAGCGGCCGGTCGGTGCCGCCGGGCCGCGCTGAGGTGCGGCCGCCCACATGATCATGCCCGGAAAGACCGTCGCGCCTTCGTAGCGCATGTCCCACGAGAAGCGGTTGATACCCTGCGCGGTGTTCACGCGCGCCGGACCCGGAGCGAACGGATTGTCGTCGCCCGTGGGCGCCGCTTCAGGCTTCGACGTGCCGGTGAACGTGCGCAGCACAGTACCTTGCGCGTCAAGGAACTCGATCTTCACCTCGGGCGCCTCCTTGTTCAGGTAGTAATCGAAGGTGACGTTGCGGTCGCGGCCGCGCATTGGGTTCAGCGGCTCAAACAGGTGCAGCGTGTTGTTGGTCAGTTCCGGTGTGGCCTGGCGCAACACGCCGATGTTGTCGAGCACATAGAAGCCGCGGCCGTGCGTGCCGATCACGAGGTCGCGATCCTCGACGACAATGCCGTGGACGGGCGTCACCGGCAGGTTCAGCTTGAGTGACTGCCAGGATGCGCCGTCGTTGAACGAGATGTAGATACCGTGTTCCGTGCCCAAGTAGAGCAGGCCGCGGCGCTTCGGATCTTCGCGAATCGTGCGAGCGAAGTCGGTGTCGGGAAGGTTGGCGATGATCTTCTGCCAGCTCTTGCCGAAGTCAGCCGTCTTGTAGACGTAGGGCTTGCGGTCGCCCATCTGGTAGCGATTGCCCGCGAGATAGGCGACGCCGTTCTGGTGCGGCGACGCTTCAATCAGGCTGATGCGCGTGAAGTCGGGCAAGTCCGGCGGCGTCACTTTGTTCCAGTTCTTGCCGCCATCCTGCGTGACATGCACCCAGCCATCATCTGATCCGGTCCAGATGGTGTTGGCGTCCTGCCGCGAAGGCGCAATGCTGAAGACGACCGCGTAGGTTTCGACGCCGGTCTGGTCCTTGGTGATCGGGCCGCCGGAGGCCTGCATGGTCTTCGGGTCAGAGCGCGTCAGGTTGGGGCTGATCTTCTGCCAGTTCTGGCCGCCGGTGGTCGTGCGCCACACGTGTTGCGAGGACGCATACAGCGTCTTCGAGTCAACCGGTGAATAGACAATCGGGAACGTCCACTGGAAGCGTTCCTTGATGTCGACCGACGACCACCCCATCGGGTTGTTCGGGTAGATGTTGACGGCGCGCTGCTGCCCCGTTTCGCGATCGAGCCGGCTCAGGAAGCCGCCGTAGCTGCCGGCGTAGAACACGTTCAGGTCGTTCGGGTCGGGTGCGATGTAGCCGCTCTCTCCCCCACCGACGGCGTAGAAAATTGGCGGCAGGCTGCCTTCGCCGCCACCAGGATTCGCCTGGCTGCCGACGCACGCCGTGCTGTTGTCCTGCTGCGCGCCACAGATGTGATACGGCGTGTGCCTGGTGGTGAACACGTTATAGAACTGCCCGGTCGGCAGGTCCTGGTCGGTCCAGGTCTGGCCAGCGTTCACCGACACGTTGGCACTGCCGTCGTTGGCCTGGACCATCCGCTTGTTGTCGGCGGTTGAAATCCACAGGTCGTGGTTGTCGCCATGCGGGACGCGGATGTTGCTGATGGTCTTGCCGCCGTCGGTCGACCGATAGAACTGCACGTTCAAGATGTAGAGCGTGTCCTTCTCCTTGGGGTCGGCGACAATCCGCGTGTAGTAGAACGCGCGCTGGCGGAGATTGCGGTTGTCGTTGATCAATCTCCACGTCGCCCCTGCATCGTCAGACGCGTAGAGGCCACCGGCCGCTTCGTTCTCGACCAGCGTGTACACGCGATTGCCGTCAACCGGCGACACCGAGACGCCCACTTTGCCCCACAGGCCCGCGGGCAGCCCTGGGTTCTTGGTGATCTCGGACCAGGTGTCGCCGGCATCGGTGGATTTGAACAGGCCGCTGCCCGGCCCGCCGCTCGACATGCTCCAGGGGGTGCGGTTGGCCTCCCATAACGACGCGAAGATCACATTGGGGTTCTTCGGATCGATCGACAGATCGACGCCGCCGGTCTTCTCGTCGCGGAACAGCGTGCGGCGCCAGCTCTTGCCGCCATCGGCCGACTTGAAGATGCCGCGCTGCGGATGCTCGTTGTAGACCTGACCGAGGACCGCGGCATACACGACGTCGCAATTGGTGGGGTGGACGCGGAGGCGTGCAATGGCCTGCGAGTCGCGCAGATCGCTCAAGTGCTCCCACTTTCCGCCGCCGTCGGTGGTCTTGTAGACGCCGTCGCCCTGGATGATGTTGCCGCGGAACTGGGTCTCGCCGCCGCCGATGTAGACGACATCAGGGTTGGCCTCGCAAACGGCGAGCGATCCGACCGACGAAGTGTTGATCTTGCCGTCGGTCATCGGCGTCCAGTTGCTGCCGCCGTCGGTGGTCTTCCAGGCGCCGCCGCCGGTGGCTCCGAACCAATACTCCATCGGCCGGGCGTCGCTGCCCCCGACCGTCAGCGAACGTCCGCCGCGGGCTGGACCGACGCTGCGCCAGCGCATGCCGCTGTAAAGGCTGGGGTTGACGACGGCACTGCCCTGGGCAGAGGCTGAGGGTGAAAGATACAGGGCGCCGGTGGTGACCAGGCCAGCCGAGAGGGCCAGCGCCACAAGAACGTGCAACCGCTTCATTGGAGACTCCAGGAAAAAAACTACCGGACGGTAGTTTACTAGACCCGGTGTCGGGCCAGGCGGACGAGACCGAACGCGTTGAGCACCAGAATGCGCAATCGGCGAACCAGCGCGAGCGTGACGCCGGCCGCGGGGCCAATTCCGATCACCTGGGCCACCGCCCCAGAGCCGGCCTCGTCTATCCCCAGCCGGTATGGGATGAACTTGAAGGCAATAGTGACGAAGCGTCCCGCGCTTTCGAGGAGAAACGCATCCACCAGCGTTGCATTGCCAGCTCCTGGCAACAGCCGCAGCACCAGCCAGACCTCTGCCACTGCCGCGACGTGGAACACGGACTCCCACAACCCGACGTGCGCCAGCCGGCTGAGCGGCCATCCCAGCACGCCGTAGATGCGCGCTTCGACTTCCTTGATCGCGTCGACCGGCACCGCCGTCCGTCCGGCAAGGCGCGTGACTAGCGGCGCAAAGCGTGACAGCAACGCCGGCTGTGACCGTGCGATCCAGAGCGCGACGATCCCGGCGAAGACAATGACCACGACGATGATCGACGCGATCTGCTCCAGCGCAGGCGGCACACCGGCGCGTTGCAAGAAGAGCCAGGTGCCGGCCAACAGTACGACCAGCACCGAGGCGGTGTAGCACGCGTTCTCGATCGTGACCGACGCGACGCTCGTCACAGTGGAGATGCGCGACCGGGTCAGCATGATCTTGGTCGGTTCGCTCGCGAGCAGTCCGAGCGGGGTCAGGTTGCCGAGCGCATCGGCGGCCAGCATGGCGCCGAACGCATCGCGGAACCGCAATTGCCGGTCCGCGGCGCACACCATCCACGCGCGCGACCGGCACGCCATGCGCGAGGCGCCCAGCAGAACGACCAGCGCGAACCACCACCCGACGCTGGTGATGCCCAAGACGACCGTGCTCCAGCCGACGCGCTGGACGGTGAACACCAGCAGCGAAATGCCGACCAGGGCGATGAGGATGTTCAGGAGGGAGAACCGGGGACGCATCAGGGCCAGAGGTGAAGACTACTGCTTCCCGGCGTCGAGCACGTTGACGTTCACGCGCGTCCGCTCAGTGAACTCCGAATCGGTGGCGGTGAGTTCCAGTTCGTACAGGCCACGCGCAGAGAATGTCGCCTTGGTTCGCGCCGCGCCAGGAATGCTGAACGTCACCGAGCCCGGGCCCTTGAGCATCTTCCATTCCACCGCGAGCCCCTTCCCTCTCGGCAGTCCTTCATCGTGCGCGCTGCCGAACAGGTTCAGCTCGTCGGCGATCGCAACGGTCAATACCGGCGGGTTGTTCGGGCGGGCCGTAACACCGAGCACGCGCACAGTCGGCGGCCGGTTCAAGCACACGCCTCGCGGCACTTTCGCGTAGTCGAGCTTCGACAGCGCGGGCGCGCCCTCGACGAGGTTCCAGTTCGACTGCAGCATGCGCTCGCTGGTCCCTGTGGTCTTACCGCCGTAAGCCAGGGTCCATTTCATCTTGCCGTCGAACTCGGGGCCGACCACCATCACGCATTGGAACCGCCAGTGGCCGGGCTTGAACGAGGTCGGCTGCATGCGATCCCCGGGAGCCGGTCCGAACACGTTTGACGGCCCGGGAGGGATGGTCACGACCTCCGCGTTATGGCTGAAGTAGGCAAACGCCAGCGTGTAGCTGCCATCGGGATTCTTCAGGAACCCGTCGTAGGCGGGGTAGATCGGCTGGTTCTGCTGGGCAGTGCTGGTCGCCACGGCCGCGAACACGAGCGCAAACGCAAGGGCTCTAGGTGTCATACCGGTGCTAGAGTATGCCCCAAGGAGGCCAGATGGTCACCGTTAGACAGCTCGCCGGCACCTCGGGGTTCGTGCTCGTCACCGCCCTGCTGATTTCCACCCAGTCCGCGACCCATGCGCAAGCGCCTGCGGTCGTGCAGGCGCCCACGTTCAACAAGGACGTGCTTCCCATTCTTCAGCGGTCCTGCCAGGCGTGCCACCGGCCCGGCACCCACGCGCCGATGTCGCTGCTGAACTACCGCGACGCGCGTCCCTGGGCGCGCGCCATCAAGCAGAAGGTCACCAGCCGCGAGATGCCACCGTGGCATATCGATCGCAGCATCGGCGAGTATCTCGAAGACCCGTCGCTCAGCGACCAAGAGGTCGAGTTGATTGCGGCGTGGGTGGATAGCGGTGCCGCCGAGGGCCGTGCGTCGGACGCGCCGCCGGCGCGCACGTTCAAGGCCGACACCGAGTGGACTTACGGTCAGCCCGACTTGATTGTGCGCATGGAGAAGGGCTTCAAGATTCCCGCCGACGGCCCCGATTTCATTCCTGAAGAGCACGTCGATCCCGGCCTGACGGAAGATCGCTACGTGAAATGGGTGCAGATTATTCCCGACGCCCACCGCGCCGTGCATCACGCACACGTCTACGTGGATCACCCCGAAGGCGTCGACACCGGCGGCCTGAACCTGGGCATGGGCTCGAACGTCGGCAACTCGCTCGACCTGATCGAGTACGGTGCCGGCAACGACGCCGATATCTTCCCAGACGGCACCGCGAAGATTCTTAAGAAGGGCGCGCAGTTCCGCTTCGAGGCGCACTATCACCCGTACGGCGAGGCCACCTTCGATCGTATGCGCGTCGGCATCAAGTTTTATCCCAAGGGCGTCGTGCCGAGCCGCGTGGTCACTTCTCACCGCATCCGCACCGGTGTCGGCAACGACTGGGTGCTGAATCGCGAGCGCATTGAAGACCTCCTGCTACGCGCGGGTCACAAGCTGGCAATCGACGAGCCGTCGATGCCGACCGGTGCGCTGGTCGCCGAGAACCCGTTGCACGCGGCGGCGCTGCTCAGCATTCCGCCCAACTCGGTGGTGCAGCACGAACGCTTCTGGCCGCTGCCCAGGCCGGCCATGGTCATCAGCTTCCAGCCGCACATGCACTTCCGCGGCGCGCAGATGATCCTCGAGGCAATTCATCCCGACGGCCGCCGCGAGGTGCTGACCAGCGCGACGCACTACGAGCAGAACTGGCAGGTCACCTACAAGTACAAGACACCGCATCTCTTCCCCGCCGGCACCATCCTCCACACGGTGTCCACGCACGACAACACGGCGAACAACAAGCACAACCCCGATCCCACGGCGTGGATCGGATGGGGCAGCCGGACGATGGACGAGATGGGGCATGGATGGACCGACGTGGCCTTCCTGACCGACGCGCAATACCAGGAGGAACTCGCGAGGCGCCAGGCGCTGCGCAAGTCCGCCACGACCGAAGCGCGGCAACAGCAGTGATCCGCGCGCTCCTTTTCGTTCTTCTCGCATCGGCCACAGTGGCTGCCCAGCAAGGCACCACCGGCGGCGAGTGGCGAACCTGGGGCGGCGACCTCGGCGTCACCCGCTACGCCCCGCTCGACCAAGTCAACGCCGCCAACTTCAAGCAACTCGAGGTGGTGTGGCGTTTCCGGACCGAAAATCTGGGGTCGCGCCCAGACTTCAACCTGCAGACCACGCCGCTGATGATCAACGGCGTCCTTTACGCCACCGCCGGCGAGCATCGCAACGCCGTCGCGCTCAATGCCGCCACCGGCGAAATGCTCTGGATGCATCGGCTCGAGGAAGGCCGTCGCGCACAGCTGTCGTCGCGCCGGCTATCGGGCCGTGGGGTCGGTTACTGGACCGATGGCAAGGGCGATGAACGCGTCTTCTACGTGACCATCGGCTATCAGCTGGTCGGTCTCAACGCGAAGACCGGCCGCCCGCTCACGGACTTCGGCATCGACGGTGTCGTCGACCTGAAGAAGGACGCCGACCAGGACCTGGATCCGGTTGACGGTGAGATTGCCTGGAACGGCGCGCCAGTGGTCGCCAAGAACGTCGTGCTGATCGGCGCCGCCCACCGCGCGGGCACCGCGCCGCGCAGCCGAAACAACGCCAAGGGCTACGTGCGCGCCTACGACGCGCGGACGGGTAAGCGACTCTGGATCTTCCACACTATTCCCACGCCAGGCGAGTTCGGCAACGACACGTGGGGCGAGCGATCGTGGGAGTACACCGGCAACACCGGTGTCTGGACGCAGATGACGGTCGACGAGCAACTCGGCATCGCCTATCTGCCGGTGGAGATTCCGACCGGCGATTACTTTGGCGGCCATCGTCCCGGCAACAACCTGTTCGGCGAGAGCCTGCTGGCGGTCGACCTGCAAACCGGCAAGCGAATTTGGCACTACCAGCTCGTGCACCACCCGATTTGGGATTACGACATCCCATGCGCGCCCATTCTTGTCGACATCACCGTGGGCGGACGCAAGATTGCCGCCGTCGCCCAGCCGACCAAGCAGGGATTCGTCTACGTGTTCGACCGCAAGACCGGCGAACCGGTGTGGCCGATCGAAGAACGCCCGGTCGAGAAAGGCAACGTGCCGCGCGAGTGGTACTCGCCGACACAGCCCTTCCCCACCAAGCCCCCCGCGTTCGAGCGCCAGGGCTTTCTCGAAGACTTCGTGGTCGACTTCACGCCCGCGATCAAGGCCGAAGCGTTGGCGCTGGTCGCGAAGTACAAGATCGGACCGCTGTTCACCCCGCCAATCGTAAGGGGCGAGAACGGCAAGGAGGGGCTGCTCTTCATTCCCAACGGTGCCAACTGGCCAGGCGGTTCGTTCGACCCTGAGACGGGCATGATGTACGTCTACTCGCACACGCTCGTCCGCGTGCTGTCGATGGTCAACGACCCCAAGCGATCAGACATGGCCTACATCAGCGCCGGCAGCGCCTCGGACGATGGCGGCGGCGGCTTGTCGGTGAATGGGATTCCGATTGTAAAACCCCCATGGGGACGAATCACAGCGATCGACCTGAATAAGGGCGAGATTGCCTGGCAGATCGCCCATGGCGAGACGCCGGACGCGATCAAGAACCACCCGGCGCTGAAGGGCCTGGCTATTCCGCGGACCGGACGGCCCGGCGGGGCGGGCGGCAGCTCCGGCGGCGTTGGCACGCTCGTAACCAAGACACTGCTGATTTCCGGCGAGGGTGGCACCGTCGCAATGCCAGACGGCCAGCGCGGCGCAATGCTGCGTGCCTACGACAAGAAGACCGGCGCCGAGGTGGGCGCCGTACAGATGCCCGGTGCGCAGACCGGCAATCCCATGACCTACATGCTCGACGGCAAGCAGTACATCGTCGTCGCCGCCAGCAGCTCGATCCGGCCGGGAGAACTGATCGCGTACCGCCTGCCATGAAGTACGCCCTGCTGCTCGCAGCCTCGATACTCGCCGCCGATCGGTTCGGTGACGTCGAGATCACGACATTCATCCACTCCAGCATTCAGATTGAACATGCGGGAAAGGTGATTCAGATTGATCCCTGGAGCCTGGCCGACCTCTCTCGCGCCAAGCCGGCGGACTTGATCCTGATCACCGACGATGTCGGGCATCACCTCGACGTCAAGGCGATCGCGCGGGTGCGAAAGCCGGGTGCGCCGGTCGTGATTGCCGCGAATGGACTCAAGCAGGTTCCCGACGGCATTGTCATGAACAATGGCGACGCGAAGCAATTCGGTGCTGTCACGGTCGAGGCGATTGGCGCCTATGACATCAAGCCCGGCGAGCCGTTCCACCCCAAGGGCGAAGCGAACGGCTACCTGGTGACCGTCGGTGGCCAGCGGATCTACGTCGTCGGTGTCACCGAGTGCGTGCCCGACGTGATGGCGGTCAAGAACGTTGATGTCGCGTTCTTCCCGGTCAACCTGCCGCTGGCCCGGATGGAACCGGCGGCGGCAATCGCTTGCATCAGTGCGATGGCGCCGAAGGTGGTCTATCCGTATCACTACGATCAGGAATGGGTTCGGCCGGTGCCGGCCGGCGGCGCGCGACCGGCGCCGACGACGCGTGGGTTGCAGGAACTGAAGGTCGCTCTCGCCGCCAAGAACATCGAAGTGCGATTCGCCGATTGGTACCCAAAATGAAGACGCTATCGATATGTTTGGCCCTGGCTTTCATGGCGTTCACGTCCACGCATGCTCAGTCGCGAGTGAGCCCCCGCGCCGGTGTGGACTGGCCGGGCTTCCGTGGCATTGCGGCGGCGGGGACGGATGAGGGCGCCATGCCCGTCAGCTGGAGCGTGCCCGATGCCAGGCTGGTGAAGTGGAAGGTGCCGGTCGCCGGCCTGGGCCACTCGAGTCCGGTGGTGTGGGGCGACATGGTGTGTACCACGAGTGCTGTGAGCGGCACACCAGACCCGCAGCTCAAGGTTGGCCTCTACGGCGACATTGGCTCGGTCCTGGACACCACGGCGCACAAGTTCCTGGTGATGTGCTTCGACAAGCGCAGTGGCAAACTGCGGTGGGAGCAGACGGCGAAGACCGGGGTGCCACTCATCAAGCGGCATCCCAAGTCCACGCATGCCAGTTCCACGCTGGCGACCGATGGCACGCACATCGTGGCATTTTTTGGCTCCGAGGGCCTCTACGCCTACGACGCGAAAGGCGCGCTCGTGTGGAAGAAGGACTTCGGTTCACTCGACTCGGGCTTCTTCATGGCCCCCGAAGCGCAATGGGGCTTCGCCAGCTCGCCCGTCATTCACAACGGTCGCGTGATCGTGCAGGCCGACGTGCAGAAGGGGTCGTTCGTCGCGGCGTTCGACGTGCGCACCGGCAAGGAGCAGTGGCGGACGGCCCGCGCCGACGTGCCGACGTGGAGCACGCCGGCCGTGGTGAACATGAACGGCCGAGACCAGGTCGTCGTCAACGGCTGGAGGCACATCGGCGGCTATGACCTCGAGACCGGGAAGGAGATCTGGCGAATGACTGGTGGTGGCGACATCCCGGTGCCGACGCCAATTGTGGCTCACGGCCTGGTCTTCATCACCAACGCCCACGGCAAGATGGCGCCCATCTTCGCCATCAAACCGACGGCGACCGGCGATATCTCGTTGAAGGAAGGCGAAACCTCGAACGCGCACATCGCCTGGAGCTACCAGCGCGATGGCGGCTACATGCAGACACCGATTGTCTACGGCGACATCCTGTATGTGTGCCGCGACAACGGTGTGCTGAGCGCGTTTGATGCGAAGACCGGCGTGCGCCACTACCAGGCGCGTTTGGGTGATGGCCGTACCGGTTTCTCGGCCTCGGCGGTCGCTGCCGGCGGACGGATCTACTTCACCAGTGAGGACGGCGACGTCTACGTGGTGAAGGCAGGGACGATCTATGAGCTGCTGGCGACCAATCCGCTGGGCGAAGTGGCGATGGCGACGCCGGCCATTTCAGAAGGGGCGTTCCTGTTCCGCACGCGCGGCCACCTGGTCGCAATAGGCGAGCGCTGACCTACTGCTGCGTCGACCCCGACGTAGCGACGACAGCGGTGGTCTTGGGCTTGTAGGCGTAGACGAACTTCTTGAACTCCGGGTGCAGGAAGTCAGGACCGTATTTATACTGCTTCATTTCCATGAAGGCCTGCTCGCCGTTTAGTCCGTCCTTCGTCATCCGATAAATCGCCGTCATCACACCCGTGCGGTGGCGTCCCCCGACGCAGTGCACGTAGACGTCGCCATCTTCGTCCACGGCGGAAATGAACGCTGCGATCTCCGCTTCGGTCGGCGTCTTGCGCGTCTTCATCGGGATGTGGACGTACTTCATCCCGTACTGCTCGACCAGCTTCTGCTCTTCATCGCGGCCATCGGTTTCGTTGGTGAGGTCGATAACGGTCTTGACGCCGAGAGCCGCCAGTTGCGCGTAGTCCTCGCCCAGCGGCTGGCCGCCGCGGTAGTAGGCGTCGTTGACTTTGGCGAAGTTGTAGATCGTGATCGTTTCCGGCGTGACGTGGGTGATGGGCGATTGCGCGGCCGAGCTGGTGCCCATCGACATGCCCAGAATCGCGGCGATCGCGGCCTTTGAGAAGTTGGTGATCTTCATTGGGTTATAACGGTTGGACGTCCGGCCCGGACGAATGGTTTTGGCGGCCGCCGCGCCGACATTGGTCGACCGCCCCTGCCGTAGTCTTGGATGACGGTACGGTTCTCGTCCATTCACCGATGAGAAAGTGATATTTTTAGGTGGCCGCCCGTGCCGAAACCGAAACCAACGGTCGAACGTGACCAGACTGACCAAAGCCTGCTAGACGAGCGCCAGAAGAGCGATCGCGCCATCGACGAGGCACGTGACCAGGTCGCCGACATAGCCGACGATGTGGTGCGCCGCGCGCGGGTTGAGGCGGATGCCGTGTTGCTCGATGCGCGAGAGAAGGCGGACCAACTCCGCGACCGAACGGGCGGCTCCCCTGCGGCGGCGCTCGCCGTCGAGAAGCAACGCGACGGCGAGGACACGGTGCTGCGCGACGACCGCGCGCTGGCCGATGAGACCCTCGAGTTCGAACGGGTCGAAACCCGCCGTCTGCTAAACCGGCTGATCCCGGAAGAACGCCTTCTCACCGATGGCCATCTTGACGCGGAACGCGTGCGCTCGGACGTGGCCCTGGCGAACCGCGACGACTTTCTGGGTGTGGTGACGCACGACTTGCGCGATCTCTTAAGCGGAATTGCGATGAGCGCGGCGGTGATCGCCAAGGCCGCGGCCCCGATAGAAGGCGCGGCGCAGGTAGGAACCGAGGTCGCCAAAATTCATCGTCACGCGGCGCGCGCCAACCGGCTGATTGGCGATCTGGTCGATGTCGCGAGCATCGATGCCGGACGCCTGTCCATCCAAGCGGTACCGGGCGATTTATCAGCGTTGTTTGCTGAAGTCAGCGAGGAATTCCGCGCTTCTGCCGCGAGTAAGGCGATCGAGCTGCACCTCGACTGCGATTCGGAGACGCTCACCGGCCCCTTCGATCACGCGCGATTGTTTCAGGTGTTGGGTAACTTAGTCGGGAATGCGATCAAGTTCAGCGGTCGCGGCACCCGGATCGTGCTCCGCTGCGAACGTGCCGGCGACCATCTGCGGTGTTCGGTCATCGATCAAGGCCCTGGTATTCCCGCAGATCGGACAGAGGGTGTGTTCGATCGCTTTGCCCAAGTTCAGGAGAACGATTCGCGCGGCCTGGGTCTTGGCCTGTTCATCTCGAAAGCCATTGTCGAAGGACACGGTGGGCGGATCTGGGTGGAGAGCACACTCGGCCACGGCACGAGCGTGCTGTTTACCATCCCGACTCACCCAGCCTGATCATGCCGGGCCGGATCTGTTTCACCCGCTCAGCCACCTGACGCCCGCCCTGGCCCTGGCGGCCCTTCTGGCCGCCACCTGCGGCTCCGCTGTTCCCTGACCGCCGCTTCGTCGTAAGCACGAATGCATGGCTAAATACCGCAGACCTATCCGAAGCCGATCGGGCTCGTCTGCCGTACGTGCAAAAGGCCCGGTTTACCCGGGCCTTTCTGAAGAAGTTGGTCGGGGCGAAAGGATTCGAACCTTCGACCTCTCGGTCCCGAACCGAGCGCTCTACCAGGCTGAGCCACGCCCCGACTTCTAGAAGCATACTTCATAGGTACGGCAGGCGCCAAATCCAACGTTATTCGTAGCGCAGGGCGACCATCGGATCGACCTTCGCGGCGCGAAGCGCCGGGAGCCATACCGCCAGGAAAGCGACGATGGTCAGCAGGACCGGCACGCCGACGAAGACCAGCGGGTCGCGCGCCGTGACGTCGAACAGGAACGCCGTCATCAGCTGCGCCAGGCCCCACGAGGCCGCGAGGCCAATCACGACCCCGACCACGGCCAACCGCATTCCCTGCCACACCACCATGCGGCGGACTCTGGCAACGTCAGCGCCCAGTGACAGCCGGATGCCGATCTCGTGGGTGCGCTGCTCCACCGTGTAGGCCATGAGGCCGTAGATGCCGATGGCCGCCAGCAGCAGCGCTGAGGCACCAAACACCGTCATCAGCCACATATTGAAGCGCTGGCGCGACGTCGAGCGCACGACGATGTCGGCCATCGAGCGGACGTTGGCCACTGGCAACCCGGTGGCCTGCCGCAGCTCTTCCTGCACCGAGGCGCTCATTGCGTAGGGGTCGCCGGCCGTCCGCACCACCCAGCCCATGGGCGACAGCCCGAGGTTGAGGGCGTTGGCGGCGTCGGGCACCTGCGACTGCGGGATGTACATGGCCGGTCCCGGCTGCTGCTGCAGGCCGCCGTCGCGCGTGTCGCCCACCACACCGATGATCTGGCGCTCTCCTTCGCTCGCAAACTCGCGCATGACGCCCTTGCCGATCACGGGCCGTTCATTCAGCGGGTCCTTGTCCTTGAAGAACTCGTTGGCGAAAGCCTCGTTGATGATCACCACGGGCGGCGCCACGCTGTCGTCACGGTCGGTGAAGTCGCGGCCGCGCTTCACCGGGATCTTGAACACGTCGAAGTAGCCGGGCGTGACGTTGATCCACCCGCCGCCGCCATGGTTCGCACCATCGGTGAGCGGACGGCCGACGATGGTGAACGGCAGACCGAAGCCGCCCTCGAGCGGGACGCAACACGTGGAGCTGGCCGCCGCCACGCCGGACACCGCGCGCAGGCGGTCCGTACCGTTCCGCACCAGCAGGTCGACGTTTTGCGACGATGCATACTGCGGTCCCGTGAGCGACATCTTCATCGTCAAGACATTGCCGGCATCGAAGCCGGGATCGACCTGTCCCAGAGCAATCGCGGACCGAATGAGCAGCGCCGAACCAATCAGGAGCGTGAGTG
>JANLWW010000092.1:0-7587 GCA_031364805.1 Acidobacteriota bacterium | reverse complement strand
GAGTCGCCAGTCCTGGCGGATCACCTTGGCGTTGGACGAGTGTGCCGAGAGACCGGACGCCTGATCTCAGGCGGATTGGTGTCGCTCGAGCGTCCAGATGTACTCCGGCTGGCCGTTGCGGGCCGACTCCGCAACGACTTTCGCGCCGAGCTTTCGCATGGCGCCGACGCCGCGGACGTTGCGCACTAACGTCTTGCCGACCAGCGTTTTCACGCCCCACTCGTTAAACAGGAAATCCAGGTAGAGCGTCACGGCTTTCTGGAAGACGCCGGTGCCCCAGAGGGACGGTGCGATGGCGAAGCCGATCTCGGCGCGATCCTCGTCGCCGTCGAGCCGCAGGGCCATGAACAGGCCGGAGACTTCCTGGTTGCCGGTGACCAGGGTGTAACACGCGGCGCGGTTGTCGGCGCGGCGCGACCGGCTGAGGGCGATCCACGCGCCAAAGTCGGCGACGGTGGCGGGTGGGGGATCGAGGTGCGCCGACACGTCGGCTCGCGCAAACAGCGCCACCAGCGCCGCCGCGTCAGGCAGATCTACCTCCCGCAGGCACACCGCGTCCTGCAAAAGCACCGGCAAAGCATGCACAGTCGCCTGGCTCACCACGTTGCAACGGGCTCCCTGGGAAATGGTTCGGGGGGAGGGAACCTAACGCACCAGTATTGTTTCCGCTCGTCCCGGAATCAAGCCCCCGATGGATTCCCCGTGCAATTCTGCCGAGTCCTGAGCGATCGTCGCGCTGAGTGCGGCCAGGCAGGCCTACTTGCTATATCTCACGGCATGCTGGTGTAGCGTAGCGACATGAACCGTCGGTCATTTCTCATTGCCGGCGCGGCCGGCGCGGTCGGGCTGCTCGACCGCCGCCTCAGCGCGCGCGGGCAGGACAAGATTCCCTACGGCCAGAGCGCGCTCGGGTTGTCGGACGATGGGCGGGATGGGGTGTTGTATGTGCCCAGGTCGTACCGGCCGGGCACGCCGATGCCGCTGGCCATGATGCTGCATGGGTTTGGCGGCTGGGGCGATGGGCAGCGCGGCGTGTTCGCGTTGGCGGAGGAGCTCGGCTTCATTGTGATTGCTCCGGAGTCGCGCGACCTGACGTGGGGCAAAGAGGTTCCCGGCTTCGACGCCGACGTGCGCTACCTCGGCGCAGCCTACCGGTACGTCACGGGCATGCTCGACATCGACGGCGAGCACGTGGCCCTGGGCGGGCAATCGGACGGCGCCGGCTATGCGCTGACCATGGGCCTTGCTTACGGGGAGGTGTGGACGCACCTGGTGATTCTCGCGGGTGGCGGGCTGATTGAGCCGCTGCGCCGAAAGGGCAAGCCGCGCATCTTCATTGCGCAAGGGGTGAAGGACATGACCATGCTGCCCGACCAGAGCGGCCGCAAGAATGCGGCGCTGTTGAAGAAGGACGACTACGATGTGACCTATCGTGAGCATGACGGCGGCCACCGCACGCCGCCGGAGATTTCGCGCGAAGCGTTTCTCTGGTTTCTGGGGAAGGGCGCCAAGCCTCAGTAAGACTGCCGGAATATGTCAGGCCGGTCTCGACGTCACCCGGCGCCCTTGCGAGCGCAATTCACCCTGGAACCGCTCGTCGAGTTGCGAAGCGGGGTCGACGCGCAAATACCCACCAGGAGCGACAATCGGGACGATGACGGGGGAGGCACTTGGCAGTGCTACTGGGGAGGAGGTGGATCCGAAAAGCGAAATCGACGCTGCAGCCTAACCGCGCGTTCTTCCCGTATCGCTTCCACTTGTTGCCAGAACGGGACGCTCTTCAAGTATCCTTGCGTATATCCTTCCTTGCAGTCCAGCCGCTGCTCATAGCCCATGTAATACCCTACGCCTACGCCGCTTATCGCCGCCAGTGCCGCCTTAAACATCAAGGCTGGGCGGCTTGATGCCGGGGTAGATTCCCAAAGCACCTTGCTGTCTACAGCTACAGAGGTGAAATTGCTTCTCGCCGCGACAAACGCAATCGTTTCAATGAAAGGGAACGGACGCTGAGGTCTCGGCGGTTCAGGGCCCTCAGCTCTCTCGACAGTTACTGTGTCCTTCGTGGCGTTATACACGAACTGCTGCTGATCACAGACGTAATGGTACACAATCTGCCTACCGGCTTCAGGAAGTCCGAAATAGGTAACACCAGAGGGCGCTAACTCGCTGTATTCTGCTACCCACTCCTGCGCCGCTCGCTCACTCGCGCGATAATCTGGAGACGCGTACCTAGCGAGAACATACCCGCCGGCGGCAAGCGTCACGAACGCCACGAGAAGTATGGAAATCAGGCTATTTTTCTTCTCTGACACGGCATTCCCCCGTCGGTCGCAACGGCATTAACACCGACTATGTGATCGCAGGTGATCATAGACAAATTCGAGAACTATGCCGACGATTCCTTGGCCACCGACCTCTGGTCCCCTCAAGAAGTGAATACTCCCGGCATGCCGGCCTCCGCCTCTTTCAGAATCCCGACGATCTGGCTCTCAGTGAGTTTCGACTCCTGCATGACCAATCCTGAGCCAGGAGCAGTCTACCGCCGACCGTTAAGTTACCGAGGGTGAGGGGCTCGGGCGCTTACGGGTGGTTTTGCTGTGTGAGGGGCGTCGCACCGACTGGTGGCTGGTTTACCTACACGGCGCGCGAGCGCTACTCAATGCTGAGGCGCTGACGCTTCAGGTATAGACCTTTTCTCGACAGGCCCAGCACCTTCGCGGCATCGTCCACCCTCCCGTCACACAGCTTGAGTGCGCGTTGGATGAGTGCGCGTTCGAGATGCTCGGTTGCCGCCGCCATGGGCTGGTCGAGCCGCATGACCATTTCGGTGGGTTCAAGCGTGCGCTGATCGGCTGGCACCGTGCGCCGGCTGGCGGCGATGGCCACCGACAAGTGCTCTGGCATGAGGACGGCGCCGGGCTCTGTCATTGCGACCATGCGACGCACTTCGTTGGCAAGCTGGCGCACGTTGCCGGGCCAACGATAGAGCACCAAGTATTCCAGGGTCTCTTCCGCCACCCGGAACAACGGCTTTTGCAATTCGTGCGAGTATTTGTCGAGGAAGTGCTCAACGAGCACCGGAATTTCCTCCCGACGCTCGCGCAGCGGCGGCACGTGCAGCGGAATCACGTTGAGCCGGTAATAGAGGTCTTCTCGGAACTTGCCGTCGGCCACCAGCTGATCGAGGTTGGCGTTGGTGGCAGCGACCACGCGCACGTCGACGAATTGCGGCCGGGTTTCGCCGAGCGGGAGAATCTCGCCCGACTCGAGGAACCGCAGCAGCTTCGGCTGCGCCTCGGCGCTCATCTCGCCAATTTCATCTAGGAACAAGGTGCCGCCGGCGGCGGAGCGAATCAGTCCGGGCGAGTCGTCGTGCGCGCCAGTGAAAGCGCCGCGGCGGTAGCCGAACAGTTGGCTGTCGATGATGTCGCGTGGCACGGTGGTACAGTTGAACGGTAGGAAAATCCGATCGTGGCGACCCGACGCCTGGTGCAACGCGCGCGCAAACAGTTCCTTGCCCACGCCGGTCTCGCCGGTGATCAGTACGTTCACGTTCGACGGCGCGACGCGCCGCACCGACTTGACCAGCTCCATCATCCTTTCGGCGGCACACACAAGGCCAAGTTGCTGTTCGGGTGACGGCTCGGGCCAGAGCGCGGTTTGTTCGCGCTCTTGGTGACGCGCGCGCGCGAGCGCTAGGGCGATGTGCACCAGGCGCTCGACTGCCTGAACGGTGGTACGAGCGGTAGCGGTCGGGCGCGGCAAGGCGATGATCGAGAATTGCCGGTCGCGATGCGTTCCCAGTGCCAGAGAGACCGTGCAGGGCTGATCGTCGTGCCATGCCGGGGCATCGGCGGCCGAGACTGCGGCCCGGATTGCGTGGCTGCCGTCCGGACTGGTCTCGACAATGCGGGCGTGGAGCACGGCGTGGGTATCGTCGATCAGGGACAACGTTTCGGTGGCGAGTAATGGTGGGTGTGCAGCAAGATCGACGAGGACGGCGATGCGTTCGGTCATCCAGGCGGCGGGCGGCCGCGGGTCCGGTTGCGGCGGGTCTTCGCGCGGCAGCAACGTTCCGTCGGGGCCGCTGGTGAGGCCCGCGGCGCGTTCGGCCGCCTCCCTAGAATCGCGCTGGATCTCCTCGCGGGCGGTGAGGTTCCCGACGCTGGTCAAGATGCGGGAGGAGCGGTCGAAGTGGCTGGCCGAGGCCACCGGGTCATCGCGCGCGGTCAGGCGCCCCGCCACCCGGGAAGCCTCTGCCATCATCTCGAGCGGTGGATCAGAATTAGCGTTAATGGCATCAGCCATCAACCGGGCGCCGTCGGTGGTCCGGCCAATGCGTCCCAAACCCTCGGCTGCCAGCAGCTTCATTCGTTCCAGAAGATTGCGATCGGCCATACGCTCGATACGAGGGATGGCATCCATTGCGACAGCAACACCGGCCTCGGCCTGGTCGGTGCGGTAGAGCCATTTAACTCGAGTGAGGAGGTGCCAAAGGCCATAGTAAGAATGGCCATCATCTATCTGCATCGAACGCTCGAAGGTATTTCCCGCTGTTGCCGAAGCGAGCGAAGTGTCGTTAGAGGCGATAGCGTGCTGGAGCAGGCCGTCACGAATGCCTAGTTCAGCGCTGCCTCGAGTTCGGCACAAACCAAACGCTTTGGACAACTCGGCATGGGCGAGTTGAAGTCGACCCAAGGACAGGAATGCGTGGGCAAGGTTGGAACGCGCGACAACCTCGAGCGTAGGAGCGCCACATTCGACCGCCAACTCTATCGCTCGCTCGGCGTGGTCGGCAGCACCCTGCGGATCCGATGACAGTGCGCAAATGGCACCCGCTCGGATGGCATGCTCTGCCTCAAGATACCTATTGGGATACGACGACAAAAGGTCGAGAACCACTTCCAATTGACGAGCAGCTCGTCTCAGTAGGCTCTGTTTGGCCGCAATTTCGGCCAGAGCCAGGTGATACCGGACCATATTCTCCGGCTGACCAGCGCTGGTTACGACTCGCCTAGTTTCCGCCACCTCTAGAGATGCGGCCTCGGGTCCGATCCATGAGGCAAGTGCAACCAGCTGCCACACGCGCGCATGGCACGCAGTTTCGGCGTTGAACTGGTGTGCAAGCGTTACCGCCTTCTTGAACGTGGCGCGTCCAGCAGCGTCGGAGCCTGAACGGAGCTGACTTGAAGCAGAGACGACGAGACAACGAACCCGGTCTTCGCCCTTCAAATCCTTTCTTAATAGCAATTCTGACGACTCATTAACGCACGTGTCTTTAGCGGAAGTAATCGAGGTAAGTTCAAGTCGCAGGATTTGTTCAGGAACTGTAAGTTGACGGCGTAATTCTGCAAGGAGGGACAGTGCTTGTCCCAAGAGCCCCTCGGCGATTAGGTGCCTGAGCCTTGAGTCCATAACCTCACTAGCTAGTGGATACTCGGCCGTTTCTTGACATCGGCTTTGGGGGTGCGGCCGGAGTCGGCAATGAGTTCGCGAAGTGGTGACTCATTGAATCGAACACAAATACTCTCAACTAGACCGATTTCAACAGAGTCGAACGGACGCGACTGACTGCGAGTGACCAGAAACACGCCGATCGTTTCCGTAGTCGAGCGGATGGGAACTGCAGAGCACAGCGTGTCCCGTTGGAGGCCTATCGACGCTGGTAGTTCAAGCCTGGCGTCGGTATTGATGATTGCAGTTCCGTTGGCGGCCACCCAACCTGTCACTTTTGACCCAACCGCAACGGTGAGGCCAGCGACACCGCCGGCGTGCATCCCCAACGCGTCTACCACAAACAGACAATCTCTGGATCGCTCCTTCAAGTAAACAATCGACAGGACTGAAGAGATCTCTTTATTGATCGCCGCCAAGACCACTCGGACTGCACGTTGAAGCTCAACGCGGTCGCTCTCGTAAGGGAAAGTGGCCGGCAACGAACTCTTGTAGTGCTCTTGGCGAGAGTCGATTTGGGGCTTTAGCAAACCTTCGACGTTATGGGGCGTCTCTAAGCTACCAGTCAGAACCTCAGATAGTTCGTCTTTAAAGGTCACAAATCTGTCAACGACCAAGGGGTCGTACATAACCCCTCTCCGCTCCATCAGGATTTCAATCGCCTCGAAGTCTGAGAGTCGCGGGCGATACGGTCTGTCTGAGGTGAGTGCGTCGAAGCAGTCGACTACTGCAAGGATTCTTGCACCCAGCGGAATCTGAGTTGTCCGAAGTCCGTCGGGGTAACCCGTGCCGTCCCAATTTTCATGGTGGTGTCGCACGATTGGTACAACGGGGTAAGGGAAATGAATGGACGATAGGATATCAGCGCCGACGCTGGCATGGAGCTTCATCTTTTCAAACTCGCCTGTCGTCAGGCGGCTCGGCTTGTTCAGGATGTGCTCAGGCACAGCGATCTTGCCCATGTCATGGAGCAGAGCCGCAGCCTCCAGTGCCTTGAGTTGGAGCGGGTCAGTTATGCCTACCTTTTCACCTAGTCCCAGAGCAAATCGTTGAACTCGGCGAATATGTCCGTGTGTGACCTGATCCTTGGCGTCAATTGCTGTTGCCAGGGTCTCAATCGTGGAGAGGTAAAGGCGATTTACTTCGTCCACGTGGACAACTGCATCTTCCACCCTGCCAAGAGCCATTTTGTGTGTCAAGTAAGAGCTGACGAGGAGCGGGACGATGATGCTCAGAGCCATGAAGTCGACACCACGGGTGTATGACACTAAGAGCGCTGCCACCGATGCTCCACCAAAGTAGTTGATCGACAGCCACGGGAAAATCGTCCGCCAGATCGTAAACGCGCTCTCCTTCCGCTCGGTTGAAAGGGCGGCGGCGACGAGTCCACTGTTAAGTAAGAAGTGTATCGACGTCATGCCGACGAGCGGCCATAGCAGTTCTGGCACTCGCGTTGGAGAGATCGAGAGTGGTTCGATTCCTGAAGTGACGTAAAAGACGTTACCAGCGGTCCAGATCGATAATGAGGCAGAAGCCAGGTTGAACAGGACCCTCAGCGGTTCTCTTGCCCGGCGCCGCGAACTTAGCGCGGCAACGAGCGTGTCGAGCGCGACCGTTAGGGTGCCGGCGCAAGTCCCGAATAGGAGAACGGACGTGAAGACGAACGTCTCTGAAACCGAGATTCGCGCCTGAAAGGAAGGAACACGAACAGTGAAAGATCCGCTGAGCAGGGTCAGTCCAGCAAGGACTGCCCACTCCCAGCCAATCGGGTTGGCCAACAGCATCGTAATGCAATGGCCGACGACTAGGAGGCCGGCTGCTGCAACGACTGCGATGTACGCCTGGCCCCTCGGCGTGAGATTCATTCGTGTTAGCAGAATCTGTTCGTATCAGCCCGACTCAGTTTCGTCGAGAGCCGGCCAGCTATTCGCCCCAAATAATTAATCGGCTCATCACTATATCTCCTGTAGGGTGTAAATTTCGCGCTGAATCTTGGAGCTAATCGCCCCAGATGATGGTGTCGCCCCAGATGATGGTGTCGCCCCAGATGATGGTGTCGCCCCAGATGATGGTGTCGCCCCAGATGATGGTGTCGCCCCAGATGATGGTGTCGCCCCAGATGATGGTGTCGCC
>JANLWW010000066.1:0-15812 GCA_031364805.1 Acidobacteriota bacterium | reverse complement strand
GGTTGAACAAGACGGCAGCAATCTGGGAGCGACCCGCATTGTGGACGCAGGCGAACAGGACCGTAATCACGACCTGTCCGCCGAAGCGCGGAGCGCGAAGGTGGGCGCCTTGCGGGCGACGTGCAGCCGGCGTTCGTCGCTGGCGCTGACCGCCGTGTGCGACAGGGCGTGGAGCGCGGAGGCGACGACGGTCGCCACCACCGGGTTGCCGATCGGCGTCAGGCGATAGTGCATCCAGATGCCCTCGCGACGCGCATCCACCAGGCCCACCTTTCGCAGGTAAGCCAGGTGTCGTGATGCCGTGGGTTGGGGCACGTCAAGGCTGGCGTGCAAATGGCAGACGCAGATCTCGCCGTCGCGGAGCAGGGCCAGGATGCGCAGACGGGTGGCGTCGGCCAGTGCCGCATAGACCTGCGTCAGGGCGTTGAGATCCTTCACTTTGGGTGCCGGCTTGGCCGAGCAGCAGGGCGACGACATATTCGTGTTGACAAATATATCACGGCTCCATATATTCGCTAATACGAATATGATGACCAGCCAGAACACGCTCCCCGTTGCCATCGTTGGCGGAGGCCCGGTGGGCCTCACGGCGGCGGCGCACCTGCTGGCCCGGCACCAGCCCTTCATCGTGCTCGAAGCCGGTGATGCGGTGGGCGCGGCCATCCGCGAGTGGGGCCACGTGACCATGTTCTCGCCGTGGCGCTATACCGCCGATCGCGTGGCGCGCGAGTTGCTGGCGGCCGAAGGCTGGCAGGCACCGAAGGATGCCGCGCTACCGACCGGCAACGAACTGGTTGAGCAATACGTAGCACCGCTCGGGCGCCATCCCGCGATTGCGCCGCACGTCCGGCTCAACGCCCGCGTGGTCGCCATTGGCCGCAAGGACTTCGACAAGGTGCGGACCAAGGGCCGCGATCAGCAGCCGTTCGAGCTGCACCTGAGTTCGGGCGAGGTGATCGAGGCACGTGCGGTGATTGATGCCAGCGGCACGTGGCGGCGGCCCAATCCTGCGGGCTCGAGCGGCCTGGCCGTTGCCGGCGAGACGGCGAATGCCGATCGCATTGCCTACGGCATTCCCGACGTGCTCGGTGCCGCGCGCGCTCGTTACGCGGGCAAGCGGGTAGTGGTCGTCGGTAGTGGTCACTCGGCGTTCAACGTGATCCTGGACCTGCTGAAGCTGACAGACGAGGCGCCAGGAACCGGCATCCTGTGGGTGATGCGTCGCGAGAATCTCGACTCGGTGTGGGGCGGCGGGTCCGCCGACGCTCTCGAGGCGCGCGGCGCGCTCGGGGCCCGGGCGAAGCAGGCCGTGGACTCGGGCCGGCTGACGGTCGTCAGTCCCTATCGCATCCGCGCGATCTCGCGAGTGGGCGAACAGCTCTCGATCACCGGCGTGATCCGCCGCGAACAGCAGGTCATCACCGCCGATGAACTGATTGTCTGCACGGGGTTTCGCCCCGATCTCGAGATGCTCAACGAGATTCGCATCAGCATGGATCCGTGGCTCGAGTGCACGTCGGCGCTTGGCCCGCTGATCGATCCCAACGAACACAGTTGCGGCACGGTGCGGCCGCACGGTGCCAAGGAACTGGCGCATCCCGAGCAGGACTTCTTCGTCATCGGGATGAAGAGCTATGGCCGCGCGCCAACGTTTCTACTCGCGACCGGCTTCGAACAGGCCCGCTCGGTGGTGGCCCAACTCTCGGGCGATTTCGACGCCGCGGCCCGCGTCGAACTGGAACTGCCGGAAACCGGAGTCTGCAACACGACAAGCGTCGCCGGCGCCGCCGGTTGCTGCGGCGGTCCCGCTCCGGCGGAAGTGGATGCGTGCTGCGTGAAGGACGCCGACGCCAAGGCGGCCGGTGAGAGCGGATGTGGTTGCGGTCCGGCGCCACCGCAGCTGCTTCAGATTGGATCGCTCGCGCGCAAATGACGCGGCGCGAGGTCTGGGCTGTTGGCCTTGGGCAGTGCGTGAGCTGGGGCGTGCTGTATTACGCCTTTGGCGTGTTGATTGTGCCGGTCGAGCGTGACCTCGGCGTGGCTCGCTCGGTGGTGGTCGGCGCGTTCTCGCTGGCCCTGCTGGTGTCGGCGGTGGTGTCGCCGTACGTCGGCAAGCTCGTCGATCGTGGACACGGTCCGTCCGTGGTGCAGGCCGGTGGCCTCACCGCGGCGGGCCTGCTCGCGTTATGGGCGCTCGTGCCCAACGTCTACCTCTCGTACCTGGTCTGGGCGGCACTCGGACTGTGTATGGCCGCCGTGCTCTACGAACCCGTCTTCGCCATTGTCGGACGCGCCGTGGAGCACGCCGGCGACCGGCTGCGGGCGATCGCGACCATCACCATCTTTGGTGGCTTTGCCAGCACCGTGTTTCTGCCGCTCACCGGCGCGCTCGTCGAGCGCCTGGGCTGGCGGCCGGCCGTCGGCGTGCTGGCCGCAACACTGGCATTGACCACGCTCGCGGTGCACCGCGTCTCGTTTGGCGTGCTCGGACGGACAGGCGGGGCGGGCACGCGCGCGCCGGTGCCTCATGTGCCGACGAGTGGGCATCCCGGACTGCTGCCCATGCTGGCAGTCTTCACGGCGTCGAGTTTCGCCGCCACCGCGTTGGCCGCCAATCTGGTGCCGGCATTGATTGAACGCGGGCTCTCGCCGACCAGCGCGGCTTGGTTTGGCGGGCTGTTTGGCATCATGCAGCTGCCCGGTCGTTTGGTCTTTGCGAAGAACACCAGCGCGGTGACCCCCATGACGCTGCTCGGGACGAGCATGGCGCTGCAGGTGACCGGTCTGCTGACGCTGGCAGCCACTCACACGCCGATGGGCATCGCCGCCGGCGTCGCGCTGTTCGCGTGTGGCTCGGGACTGGCGACGGTCGCGAGACCGTACCTCGTCCTGGTGTTCTATGGCCAGGATCGCGCCGGCGAGATGAACGGCGTCTTCGCGCGACCTCAGCAACTGGCGCGCGCAGCCGGACCTGTGTCTGCTGCTGTGCTGGCCGGTGCGGCCGGTTACGGCGCCGTGTTTGCGGGCCTCGCCGTGCCCCTGCTGATCGCCGCCTTGTATCTCAAGCCGTTCTCGTCACGTTCCGAGTGAAGGTGTGCCCCGGGGTCGCGCGTGCGCCGTCGAAGCCGGCCGCTGGCATGGCGGCCAAGGACCACGCCATGATGGCCGAGCGCGAGAAGTCGATGCACGGCATGAAGCCCTGAGTCGCTCAACAGAACCTCGCGCCGCGGGAATTTCTGCACCAGTCGTGAAAATCCCGTAGTTGCTGGTCATTCTCGAGTGCCAATCGCAGCAGACCCACGACTTTGCCAGATCATCGGCCGCATCGTTCTTGGCCGCGTAATTGCAGAGTCATCAGGTTAGGTAGCGAGCATCCAGTGTTTCGAACCATCGTCTTTGCGATCGCGCTGACATTTGCAGCGGGGCCCAACGCCTCGATGCTCTGTCGAACGTGGTGTGACCCGCAGGCGGTGATCCCGAGTGACTGTCATCATGTACGCTCGTCCACCTCGACCGCCGTGGCGGGTGACGAGGCCTGCGGCCACGACGCCTTGGTCCTGGCCACATTCGTCCGAGAAGACGTGCGGCGCCCCACGCCCGCCCCAGGCTCGGCTCTTGCGATTCTGATCCCTCGCGACCAGCTCGTCTTCTCGACGCTAGATGCGCGCCGAGAATCGGCACCTGCCCATCAGCGCTCGCTCGACCCCAAACCCCTCTCAGCCGCTCTCCGAATCTAAGTCCCGTTCTGCACACGAGGACTGCCCGGCGCGCGATCGAACGCGCGTGGCTATCGCATTTCGGTGATCGGCTTATATGAAACAACCCATCCGCGTTCGATTCGTGCTGCTTGTGGCCCTCTGCGCGGCGGCACCGGCGGTCGAGACGGCGGCCCAGACGACACCAGTAATTCCCTCGCCCCTCGGCCTGGCCGATGTCATCCGCGTCGCGAGCGAGCGGCGAGATGAGATCCAGGCTGCGCGGGCACGCATCCGTGCCGGCGAGGCAAGGCCCATCATCGCGTCGGCGCTTGAAGACCCGATGATCTCACCCTCGATCGATCACCTGCCCTTCATGCTGGACGGCGCGGATGTGAGTGTGACCATCGAGCAACGGATCCCGCTGTCCGGAATCCGCGGCCATCGCCGGGCGTCGGCGCTGGCGGACCTCGATCGACTGCGTGCCGACGCGAACCGCACCGTGTTGGATGTGGCTGTGCAGGCCGCAAATGCGTTCCTGATGCTTCAAGAGCGCCGCCGGACCACTCAACTGGTCTCCGAACAGATTGGGTTTGCGCGAGATGTCGTCACCGCGGCGAATGCGCGCTACGCCAGCGGCACGGCGCCGCAATCCGATGTATTGCGCGCGGAGGTCGAGGTCGCGCGACTGGAAGCGCTCGCTGGCGCGCTGGTCAGCGAAGTCCGCAGTGCCGAGGCCATGCTGAATACCAGCCTCGCGCAGGACGCCGGGCTGCCCGTTCCGGAGCTCGCGCCCCTCGCATTCGCGCAAGCGATTCCTTCATGGCCCGCGATCAAGGCGGCGCTGACGCTGCGACCCGAGCTGGCGGGCGGACGTGCAGAGATCGCTCGCGCCGAGGCGGACGTGCAGGTGATGCGCGACATGTTCCGTCCCATGGCGACCATCCGTACCGGACCCGCGTACACCATGGCTGAGGGGCGCGGCTGGATGGCCATGGTCGGGGTCAGCCTGCCGATCTGGCGCGCCAAGCTGCGAGCCGGGGTCGCCGAAGCGGAGTCGATGCGGCTGATGTCGGAAGCCGACCTGCGCGCGATGACCCGCATGATCGAGGGCGATGCCGCCGTCGCCGTCAATCAGCTGCAGGCGGCCCGCGATCGGCAGACAGCGCTCGCTAGCAATGTGCTGCCGCGCGCCCGAATGGCGATCGAACCGGCCGTTGCCGGCTATGCGTCCGGACAACTGCCGCTGGTCAGCGTGATCGAGGCGGTGCAGGCCCTCTGGTCGGTGCAATCGGATCTGATTGCCGCCGACATCGAACTTGGTCTCGCGTGGGCCCGCCTCGGGCGTGCCCTTGGATCGTATGAGGCGATCGTCCCATGACACCCATTCCCCGACGCTATCGATTTGCCGCACCGCTGGCGGCTGCCGTGGCAACCGCCGCGATTTTCAGCGTGGCCCTGTGGGCGCAACAGTCGCGCGACGCCTGGCCATTCTCCTCTCAGGCCGCTGCGCCGGTGGCCGAGGCCGCTGCGATTACCGCCCCCGAGACGAAAGCCTCAGGAGCCACCCACGAACGCATGGCGGTGGATGCCGCCGCCGTCGTTTCGCTAGACATTCAGCTCGAGACCGTCGCCCTAAACGCCCTGACACAGACGATGCGCGCGGTCGCCACGGTCGTGCCGGACGAATCGCGCATTTCCCAGGTGCATACGCGCGTGGCAGGGTGGGTCGAGCAGCTGGATGTCAACACCACCGGCGAGACCGTTCGCGCCGGTCAGCCGCTCGCCCGGATCTTCTCGCAGGAGCTGCTCTCGTCGCAGACCGAGTACCTGGCCGCCCGTGCCTCCACCGCTGCTTCCGGAATCGCCAGTGTCGTGGTGGCCAGCGGCCGCACGCGCCTGACCGTCCTTGGCATGACGCCGGCGGAGATCGATGGCATCGAGCAGAGTGGAGAACCGCGGCGCCTGGTCACGGTCGTGGCGCCACGAAGCGGTGTGGTCGTTGACCGCGGCATTACGGTCGGCACGTCGGTCGATCCCTCAACCACGCTGCTGACCATTGCCGACCTCTCTCGCGTCTGGATTCTCGCGGAAGTGCCAGAGGCCGACATTCCAGCCGTGCGGGTGGGCATGCGGGCGCAGCTCGACTTCCCGGCTTCCGGGCGGCCACCGTTCGCTTCGAGAGTGGACTTCCTTTATCCCGTTCTCACCGAACGCACGCGGACGTTACGCGTTCGCCTCGCCGCAGCCAATCCGGGCGGCGCCCTCAGGCCGGGACTGTTCGGGACGGTGGCCTTCGAATCGGCGGGCCGGCAGGCGATCACCGTGCCGCGCGATGCGGTGGTCGATACCGGCGTGCAACAGCACGTCTTCGTGGCCATCGACGGCCGCTTCGAGCCGCGGGCGGTCACGCTCGGCGCCCAGCTGGTCGATCGGGTGGAAGTCCTCGCCGGGTTGACGGCAGGGGAGCAGGTGGTGGCGTCGGGGGTCTTCCTGCTCGATTCGGAAAGCCGGCTGCGCGCGACCGGTGGTGGTGGCGGACACAACCACGCAGCGCCTTCGTCCGGTAAAGACAAACCCGCGCCGCCGCCGGCGGACCCGCACGCCGGCCATCGGGAGTAACGGCCATGGTTGAACGCATCATCGAACTGTCGGTGAAACACAAGTGGGTGGTCTTCGGCGTGGTACTCGTACTCGCGCTGTGGGCGGTGGATTCGGCCCGCAAGACGCCGCTTGATGCGCTGCCCGACCTGTCGGACCCGCAGGTGATCATCTACACCGAGTGGATGGGTCGCAGTCCCGATCTGATTGAGGATCAGGTCACCTACCCGCTGGTTCGAGCACTGCAAAGCACCCCCGGCGTTCGCACGGTGCGCGGTTACTCGATGTTTGGCATGAGCTTCAGCTACGCCATCTTCGACGATGGCACCGACATTTACTGGGCCCGCACGCGGGTGCTCGAGCAACTCGGGCGCGTCCAACAACTACTGCCGCCCGGCGTCACGCCGACGCTCGGGCCCGATGCCAGCGGACTGGGCTGGGTCTATCAATACGTGCTGAAGGACCGCAGCGGACAGATGGACCTCGCCGAGTTGCGCGCACTGCAGGACTTCACGGTGCGGCCGGCCCTGCAGGCCGTGGCCGGCGTGGCCGAAGTCGCCTCGCTCGGTGGCTTCGAGCGGCAGTACCAGATTGTGATCAACCCCGATCGGCTCGTCGGGTTTGGCCTCACGTTCGCCGACGTCACTCGCTCGGTTCGCGACGCCAACGCCGAAGTTGGCGCGCGCGTGCTCGAGGTGGCCGGGCGCGAATTCGTGTTGCGCGGACGCGGCTACGTCAAGAATCTGAGCGATCTGGAGCAGAGCGTCGTGACGCTCGGCGCCGGAGGCACGCCCGTCCGCCTCGGTGACATCGCGACCGTTCAGTACGGCCCGGAAATCCGACGTGGCGCCGCCGACTGGAACGGCACCGGCGAGGCGGTCGGCGGTATCGTCGTGATGCGGATTGGCTCCAACGCCCTGCAGGTCATCCAGGCGGTCGAGCGGGAAGTCGCCACATTACGGTTGCCGGACGGTGTGCGCCTCATCCCGACCTACGATCGCTCGGAACTGATCCTCGGGTCGATCGGCACGCTGAAGAACACGCTGATCCAACAGGCGGTAATCGTCACCATTATCTGCCTGGTGTTCCTGTTCCACGCGCGGTCGGCACTGATCGTCATGATCATCCTGCCCCTGTCGGTGTTGCTGTCGTTCATCGCGATCCGCTATCTCGGTCTGTCGTCCAACATCATGTCGCTCGGCGGCATCGCGATCGCCATCGGTGAACTGGCCGATGCGGCGATCGTCCTGATCGAAAACGCGCATGTGCGCCTGGCCGCGGCGCCGCCGGAGGCAGATCGCAAGCGCATCATCGTCGATGCATGCAAGGAAGTGGGGCGGCCGATCTTTTTCTCGCTCCTGCTCATCACCGTCAGCTTCCTGCCGATCTTTACGCTAGCCGGCCAGGCCGGACGCTTGTTCACGCCGCTCGCGTATACGAAGACCTTTGCGATGTTCGCCGCCGCCATCCTGTCGATCACGCTGGCGCCGCCGCTGATGGTGCTGCTGCTCAAGGGCCGTTTCCGGACCGAAGCGACCAATCCGGTCAGCCGCATCCTGAGCGCCGCCTATCGGCCGATTGCCGTGCTCGTCGTCCGTTTCCGCATCGTCGTGCTGGTGGCAGCGGTGGCGCTCATGCTGGCGACAGTGCCGGCGTTTCAGCGGCTGGGATCCGAGTTCATGCCGCCGCTCGACGAAGGTTCGCTGCTGGTCATGCCGACGACGTTTCCCGGTATCGCGATCGAAGAAGCGCGTCGCGCCATGGCGACCCAGCACCGCACCATCATGGGCTTCGCGGAAGTGGCCTCGGTGCACGGGAAGGCCGGGCGCGCTGAAACGGCCACCGATCCGGCGCAGCTCGACATGATCGAATCGGTGATCATGCTGCACCCGCGCGGCGGGTGGCCGACACGGCCAACTCCTCGCTGGTATAGCAGGCGCGCACCCGAATGGGTCAAGCCGGCGTTGCGCCGCATTTGGCCCGAGGCGCGCGCCCGCACGCTCGCCGAGCTATCGCGCGACCTCGATGCTGCCCTGCGCACACCCGGCTACCAGATGGCGATTGCGCCGCCGATCCGGACGCGCATAGACATGTTGACGACGGGCGTCCGCACGCCGGTGGGGATCAAGGTGTTTGGTGAGGACCTGGCCGAGATCGAGCGGGTCAGCGTCGCGCTCGAGGGCATGCTGCGACAGGTGCCGGGCACCCGGAGCACGTTCGCGGAACGCCAGACCGGGCGTGAGTACGTCGACATCATCCCCAATCGCGAAGCGATCGCTCGCTATGGACTGAGCGTCCGCGACGTTCAGGACGTGGTAGAAGCAGCGGTTGGCGGCATGCCGGTGTCGACGGCGATCGCGGGACGGGCACGGTTCTCGATCAACCTGCGCTACGGCGCGGACCGGCGCTCCGACCCGCAAGCCCTGCGGGCCATTCTGGTTCCGGTGCAGGCGTCAGCCGCGGTCGGCAACGCCAACGGCGGAAGTTCCGGGGCGGGGTCTAGCCCGCAAGGTGCAGGCCTCGTCGGGTCCGGCTCCGCCTCTGGCGGCGGCATGGGCGCAATGGGTGGCGGCACGTCGAAGGCGGCATCCGGCGCGATGGCGTCGGGCATTGCCGCGCCGTCCATGGGCGGCTCCGCCACGCCACCCGATTTCATGGAGCGGTGGCGGCCGCCCGGCGCGTCAGTGCCGCTTGGCCAGCTGGCCGAGATTCGAGTCACCACTGGCCCGCCGATGATCAAGGACGAGAACGGCGTACTGGTGGGCTACGTCTTCGCGGACATCGATCCGACGGCGCGCGATCTCGGCGGGTGGGTGGAAGACGCCAAGGTGGTGGTCGCCAATCAACTCACGTTGCCGGCGGGGTACCGGCTGCAGTGGACCGGCCAGTACGAGTTCCTTGCCGAGATGGAGGCGCGCCTCCGCGTCGTCATTCCGCTCACCCTGGTCCTGATTGTCGCGCTGCTTTATCTGTCGATGCGGGGCTGGCCGCAGACGTTCCTGGTCTTGTCCAGCTTGCCGTTCGCGCTCGCCGGCAGCGTCTGGCTCCTGGCGTTCATGGACTACAACCTGTCGACCGCGGTGTGGGTGGGGATGATCGCGGTGGCCGGCGTCGCGGCGGAGACCGGCATCGTGATGGTGGTGTACCTCGACGAGGCCTTCAATCGCTACATGCGTGAAGGCCGCATTCAGAAACCCGAAGACGTCGATGCCGCGGTCGTCGAAGGCGCCGCCGCCAGGGTCCGCCCGCTGGTCATGACGGTGGCCACGACCGTGCTCGGCCTTATGCCGCTATTGTGGGAATCCGGTGTCGGCGCCGACGTGTCGGCTCGCACCGCCGCACCGGTGGTCGGCGGCTTGTGGTCGTGCATGGTGCTGACCCTGCTCGTGCTGCCGGCGGCCTACACCCTGTGGCGGCGCCACCAGGTCCGCGCCGGCATGAGCGTGCCGATCCCACATGGTGACGCGCTGCTCGCCGGAAGTGTGGCGTGATCGCCCCGGCCGTGTCCGCTCCGGTGGCGCCATCGGCCACCGGTCTTTCCTCTGCTGAAGCGCAGCGGCGATTGGCCGAGTTCGGTGCGAACGAGATTCGCCGGGATCAGGCAAGCAGTCGCCTCGGCTTGCTGATCGGCCAATTCTCGAGCCCTGTCATCTGGCTCCTGCTCGGCGCGAGCGTCTTGTCCGCGGCGCTCGGTGAAGTGCTCGATGCCACCGCGATTGGGACAATTGTGATCGTCAACGCGGCGATCGGGTTCTTCCAGGAATACCGCGCCGAACGAGCCGTGATGGCGCTGCGCTCGCTGACGGCGCCACGCGCCCGCGTCGAACGGGACGGCCGCGGCGTGATGGTGGCAGCAGACACGGTTGTCCCCGGCGATCTGCTGGTGCTCGAGGCGGGCGACGTCGTCGCGGCTGACGCACGGCTGCACACCGCGCACGCCCTGACGACGAACGAAGCGCCGTTGACCGGCGAGAGCACGCCGACTGAAAAAGTGACCACATCCAGTGGACCTGAAACGCCGCTCGCCGACCGCCATGACTTGGTGTTCATGGGCACGTCTGTGGCGACCGGTACCGGCCTTGCGGAAGTGGTCGCTACCGGCATGCAGACCGAGCTCGGCAAGATCGCCCACCTCCTCGAGACAGCGGAAGAGAGCGTGACGCCACTACAGCGGCAGCTGGCGCAGGTGAGTCGCACCCTCCTCTATATCTGCGGCGGCATCGTGGCCCTCGTGGGCGCGGCCGGGCTGCTGCGCGGCTGGCCGCTGATGCAGGTGTTCATGGCGTCGGTCTCGCTGGCGATTGCGGCAGTGCCCGAGGGGCTGCCGGCGGTGGTGACGATCGCCCTCGCCGTCGGCGTGCAGCGCATGGCGGCGCGCCACGTACTGATCCGCAAGTTGCCGGCGGTCGAAACTCTCGGCTGCGCGACGGTCATCTGCACAGACAAGACCGGCACCCTCACGACCGGCGTCATGCGCGTGCGCGAACTCTGGGGCAGCGACCAGACCAAGCTGTTGTTCGCGGGGGCGGCCTGCAGTGATGCGGAAATTGGCCGCGACGGCCACGTTGGTGTCGGCGATCCCACCGAACTGGCGATTCTGATGGCAGCTGCCGAACGCGGGATTCACCGCGGCGAAATTGAGAAGACCAATCCGCGGTTCGCCGAGATCCCGTTCGACTCGGTGCTGAAGCGGATGTCGATCGAGCGGGCCGACGGCCGCCGCTACATCAAGGGCGCGGTTGAAGGCATTCTGCCCTTGTGCGTGGCGGGCGTCGATGGCGCGGCCCAGGCCAACACCGAACTGGCCTCGCGCGGGCTCCGCGTGCTCGCGGTCGCGGTGGCACCGGCCGGCGCCGAGGCTCAGGCGACACTGCTCGGATTGATCGGCATTGCCGATCCGCCTCGCCCCGAGGCCATTGCCGCCGTGGCTGCCGCGCGCGCCGCCGGCATTACCACGGTGATGATCACCGGCGACCATCAGGAAACCGCCCGCGCCATCGCGCGGGAACTCGGTATCGTCTCAGGCCCAGGCAGCCAGGACGCGGTCGTCCATGCGCGCGCCACGCCGGAGGACAAGATCCGGATCGTGCGCGAGTGGAAGGCGCGCGGTGCCGTGGTGGCGATGACCGGTGACGGCGTGAACGACGCACCGGCGCTGCGGGAGGCCCACATCGGGATTGCGATGGGGTTGACGGGCACGGAAGTGACCCGCGAGGCATCGGACATGGTGCTGGCCGACGACAACTTCGCGAGCATCGTCGCGGGCATTCGCGAGGGTCGCGGCATCTTCGACAACATCCAGAAGACCCTCGTCTACCTGCTGTCAGGCAACACGGCGGAGCTCACCGTGATGCTGGTGGCGGCGCTCGGCGGGCTGCCGCTGCCGCTGTTGCCGCTGCACCTGCTGTGGATCAACGTCGTGACCGATGGGCTGCCTGCCCTGGCGCTCGTCGTCGATCCGCCAGAAGAGGATGTCCTGCAGCGGCAGCCGCGTCATCCAGATGAGCCGATTCTCGGCCGCGTCCAGTGGCGCACCATCATCACGACCGGTCTGTTGCAGGCGGCCGTCACCCTGGCTGTGTTTGTGTGGGCCTTGAACGCCCGCGACCTGTCTGAAGCGCGCAACCTCGCGTTCTCAGTGCTGGTCTTCGGCGAGCTGTTTCGCGCGTTCGCCGCGCGCAGCACCACCCGCGTGTTCTGGGAAGTGGGCGTGTTCTCGAACGTGTGGCTGCTAGGTGTGGTCGTAGGTTCGGTCCTGACGCAGCTCGGGATCCACTACATCCCGGCCGCCCGGGCGGTCTTCGAGATCGGTCCGCTCTCACCCGCTGACTGCGCCCTGACGCTGCTCGTCGCGCTTGTGCCGGTGACGGTGATTGAGGTCGCGAAACTAATCCGCCGCTGGAGGGCTCGTGCCGCACGCGTCTGAGCAGACGGCTCGACGTCCTGGCGCTCGCGTCCCGTGCGACGTTTGATGTACCCTTTCAATCCTTCAGGAGGATTGATGACTCGAGGGTTTGCACTCTACCTCGTGGCCAGTGTGGCCCTCGTGATCGGCTTCGCCTCGCTTCTAGAGGCGCACCCCGGCCACGATCACAAGATTATGGGAACGGTCACGATGGTGGCCGCCGACCACGTGATGGTGAAAGACCCGGACGGCAAGGACGCGATGGCGGTCATCAACAAGGACACGAAGTTCCTGCGCGCGAAGAAATTGATGAAGGCGTCCGACCTGAAAGTCGGCATGCGCATCGTCATTACCGCGGTGACCGACGCCGATGATGACAAGTCGGTCGCGAAGGTCATCGAACTCGGTTCGATTCCGGCAACGAAGTAATCCAACGAGGAGAGTACATGTTCCGCCCCCTTTGCGCGTTGACACTGCTGGTCGCATTCCCGGCGTTCGCTGATGCCCATGTTGGTGTGCGGCCGCGCGAATCGAAACCGGGCGCAGAGGAACGCTACTCAGTCAGAGTGCCAACCGAGGGTGCGGTGGCCACGACGTCGGTGCGCCTAGAGATCCCGGATGGCGTGACGGTCCTCGAGGTCGAGAAGATGGGCGGCGAAAGCTTTGAGGTTGAGAAGAAGGGCGATCGCATCGTGGCGATTACGTGGAAGCGCAACATCCCGCCCAAAGAGTCCGCCGACTTTTTCTTCAAGGCGAGAAACCCCGCCTCTGGCAGCGAGATCGCGTGGAAGGCTCACCAGCATTTTGCCGACGGCACGATGACCGGTTGGGTCGAGCCGGCAGGAGGCAAACGCCCCGGGCCGGTCACCAAGCTGACTGACAATCCTGCGCCGTCAGTTCAAGCTGGCGGCGACGCGGCGGCGGTGGAAGCCTGGTTGAAGGGCTATGACGCGGCGTTTATGGCGAAGGATCTTGATCGTCTCGCCGCCTTTTACCATCCGGACGTGACCATCTATGAAGGCGCTGGCATCAACAACGGCTGGGCCGACTATCGTGATCGACATCTCGGTCCGGAGCTCAAGGCGTTCGAGAACCTGCAGTTCTCGCACACCGACACCAGGGTGACGATGATGGCTGGCGGTCAATCCGCGTATGCGACCTCGCGTTACACGATCAAAGCGAAGATGGGCGAGCGTATGATCGATTCGGAAGGCCTTGAGTCATTGATGCTGATCAAGATGGCTGACGGCGCGTGGAAGATTCGGCATTCGCACACCTCGAGCCGGCCAGCGCGCAGACCCGGTGCTCAATAGCCGCGTGAGAGGTCGGACGAAACGATTATGCGTGAGCGACTGACCAGCGTCTTCGGATTGGCATCGTCGGTGACGACGCTCGTCTGTTGAACGTTGCCAATTGTATTTGTGAGCCTGGGTCTAGGCTCCGTCATTGCGTCGACGCTTGAAACGGCACCGTGGCTGATGGTCATCGGCCGCTACAAAGGGCCCATATTCATCACGGTCGGCACGCTGCTGGCGCTGAACTACTGGCTGGCGGTGGTGCGCCCCAGGCAGTTGAACTGCGCCCCGGGCGAGCTCTGCCACATCGACAGCCCCGCCATGCGTGTCAATCGTGTGATGTTCTGGGTTAGCGTCACCATCTATGGGTTTGCGGTGACGTTCACGGATGCGGCCCTGTGGTGGGTGCGGAGTCAGTCGTGAAGAGGGACATGGCCGCGGTGCTTGTCGTGATCGCGGGCCTGTGTGGCGCAGGCGTTTCAGTATTCTCGACTCCGTCGATCCAGGTAACAACAGTGAGTTAAGCCTTGCTTGGCTGGCGCGTCGCCCGGTGGTCAGGATCGAGCGAAGGTGGCGGGTGCCGGAGGCGGTTTGACACCTGGCGGGGCTAATCGTCCCGACGGGAGGTGACTCCCGCCGGGACGGTCGAACCTTACTTGACGATCGTGCCGCACGCGATGCGGTCGCCGGCGGCGCCGCCCGGGTCGGTCTTCATGTCGTCAGCCGAGGCGTGAATCATTAGTGCCGTGCCGCCGTTGGCGTAAATCGAGTTCGCGCCATCAGCCATTGTCACGACCTTGTTCGCGACCGTCACCTTGGCGGTGCCGTTGGCAGCCACCGTGAAGTTCATCATGTCGCCGGCGTGCGGGCCGTCGGGGCTCTGCATGCCGTGCTTCTTGGTGGCAGGGTTGAAGTGCGGACCGGCGGTGGTGAAGCCGGGGCCCTCGCACTTGGCCACCGAGTGGATGTGAATGGCGTGCTCGCCTGGCGTCAGGCCCTTCACGTCGAGGTCGATCGAGATGCCGCCGTCCTTGGCCGAAATCATCGCCATGCCGATCGAGGTGCCCTTGGCGTCCTTGATGTCGATGTGTTTCATGCCCTGCGCCGACAGGCTGATCGTCGCCAAACCGGCGAGTGCAAATACTGACAGTGTCTTAATCATGTCGCTCCTCTAACAGGTCCCGAACTTCGCCACTGCGGCGAAGGCATCTGTGGCAATCATGGCATCCCCCGTACAAAAAGAGAAGGACTCGTCCCGGTTGCGGGAGCGAGCCCTTCGATCGAGGAACGGTGGAGCTAGAAGCTGTAGCGGACCGACAGCTGCGTCTGGCGCGCGGTGCCCAGGCCGACCGTGCGGTTGAGCGGGCCCAGCATGTAGCCGAAGGTGCCGGCCTGCGCGTCGGTGAGCGCCACACCCGGCGTGCCGTTGGGCAGCGACGAGGCGGGGTTCTCGTAGTTCAGGCGGTTGAGGATGTTGAAGAACTCCGCGCGCACCTGCAAGCTCTGCGAACCGCCGAAGCGGAAGTCCTTGCTCGCCATCAGGTCGGCCTGCCAGAAGTTCGGTCCGCGCAGGTAGTTGCGCGGCAAGTTGCCGAAGGTGCCGGGCTGAGGCGTGGCGAACGCGGCCGGGTTGAGCCAGCGGACACCGTTCTTCAGGTAGGGGTCCACACCGGCGACCAGGTCGGGGCGCTGCGTGCCGCGGCTGTTGCCGCCGATGATGTTGGCCACGGTCACGCCGTTCACGATCGCGTTGTCGGGACGGCTCATCACCACGTTGATGGGCACGCCGCTGCGCGCGTTGAAGATGCCGCCGACGCGCCAGCCGCCCGTCAACAGGCCGTCACCCGGGATGAGGTAGGTGAGCGAGCCGTTGAAGGTGTGCGGAATGTCCTGCGGGTTGGTGCCGTATTCCGTCTCGTAGTCGAACGTGTTCTGCGTCGTCGCCGCTTCGTTCGAACCCTGCGTCGTGCCCTTGTTGCTCGAGTACTGGTACTGCAGGCCGCCGGTGAAACCAGCGCGGAAGCGCCGCGTCGCGCTGACCTGCAGCGCGTTGTATTCGGCGTAGCCGCAGCCCGACACGGCCCGACCGCTGATCACAAGACCGTCGAGGCAGCCCGAGGTCTTGTAGTCAATCTGCCCGTAGGTCGGCACCAGTCGCGTGCGCGTGACCGGATCCAGCGTGTTGCCAACGCCGCGCAGGAACATGTCCTTGCCCTTGCTGCCGGTGTAGCCGACGGTCAGGTTGATGTCGCCCGGCAGTTCGCGCGACAGGCTCGCGCCATACTGGATGTTGTATTCGTTCGGGTAGTTGTGCGT
>JANLWW010000065.1:0-11999 GCA_031364805.1 Acidobacteriota bacterium | reverse complement strand
GGCGCCGGCATCGCGCGCCTCGTCATCTACCTTCGGCGCGAACATCAGGAGGCGGTCGGCCTCGACGAGTTCTTGGCCCTGGGTCTGATCGCGTTGTCGTATGGGATCGCCCTGCTGGTCGGCGGCTACGGGTTTCTCGCGGTGTTCGCCGCGGGCCTGTCGGTGCGGCGCGTCGAGCGCCAGCATGCCGAGGTGACGCCTGCGAAGGCCGTCAAGCGCGCGGGCCTCTCGGCCGACGAACTGGCCACCGACCCGGGCACGGCTCCCGCCTACATGGCGAACGCCGTGCTCGGCTTCAACGAGCAACTGGAACGACTGGGCGAACTCGCGGTGGTGGTGGTAGTCGGCGCGATGCTGTCAGGAATCGAGAGAGTCGAACCCGGCTTGTGGCTGGTGCTCGTGCTGTTCGCGGCGATCCGGCCGCTGTCAACATCGCTAACCCTGTTGGCCACCCGGTTGTCGCCCACGCAGCGCGCCTTCATCGCCTGGTTCGGCGTGCGCGGTGTGGGCTCGATCTATTACCTCGCCTACGCACTGACCCACGGAGTGGCTGGCCCAGACGCGCGGGTGCTGGTTGACATGACGCTGGTCGTCGTGGCCTCGTCCATCGTCTTGCATGGTGTCTCGGTGACCCCGTTGATGCGCCTCTACCTGGCGCGCCGCAGGTAACGGGGCCTGGCGCGGTTACGTCGAAAACGACGCAGTTATTGCCTGGTTGGCAGAGAATGAAACAAAAAGGCATGTAACCATGCCAGGCCCCGTCGAAATCGACCGTCGAAATCAGGGAGTCGACATGCAGTCAGATCGCCGCACGTTCCTCAGGTCAACCGCTGCCGGGGTCGTCTCGGCCACGGCCGCTACGCTCACATCGACATCGTCTCTGGAGGCGCAAGCCGGACCGCCGCGAGTGGGCGCCTTCGAGATGCCGCGCAACATGACGATGCTGAACATGCGCACGGCCGCCGGGCCCCGGCTCGGCGTGAAACTACCGAAGGGCGTCCTCGATGTGGCTGCGGCCGCCACGCGCTACAAGCTGCCGGCTCCGATTGACACCGACGACCTGCTGCAGAACGGCAAGGGCGCCATGCTGGCGACGCTGGTGGCGGCGGCGACCGATGGTCCGGCCACGCTCTTTCTGCAGGAGAGTGACGTGCAGCATGCGCCGCTGGTCACGCGTCCCGAAAAGATCATCATGATGGGCTTCAACTACCGGCGGCATGCCGCCGAGACCGGCACGCCCATCCCCGCCAACCCGACCCTCTTCAACAAATTCAACAACACGCTCAACCATCACGGCGGCACGATCGTGTTGCCAACCGCGGCGGCGAAACAGTTCGACCACGAGATCGAGCTGGTGATCGTCTTCGGACGTGAGTGCCGCAACGTGTCTGAGGCCGACGCGCTCGGCTACGTCGCCGGCTACTGTACCGGCAACGACTTCTCGGCCCGCGACCTGCAGTACCTCACGTCGCAGTTCATGATCGGCAAGACCTTCGACGGGTTCGCGCCGCTTGGTCCACACCTGGTGACCAGCGACCTCGTGGGCGACCCCAATAACCTCCGGCTCGAATGCCGGATCAACGGCGAGCAACGGCAGGACTGGAACACCAACGACATGATCTTCAACTGCCGGCAGTTGATCAGCTTCGCGTCGCGGATGATGACCATCAAGCCGGGCGACATCCTCTTCACCGGCACGCCGCACGGCGTCATCTTTGGAAAGCCAAAGGGCGAACAGGTGTGGCTGAAGCCGGGTGACCGGGTGGTCTGCAGTGTCGAGAAACTCGGCGAGCTTGCCTTCAACCTCGCCTGAGGAGCGGACACGCCGTCCATCCCTGCGCGAACGCGCCCGCCAGGCCACCGGTTCGCGATAAAGTGTGCGGCATGACATTCGTCGGCCGCATCCTCTTCGCGCTTGCGCTCGCCGTCCTTACCGGCGGCAGCGCGCTCATCACCGCCGAGCAGGCCGCGCCGGTTCGCGACGAGATTCTCTGGGACAAGTACGGGGTGCCTCATGTCTATGGCCGCAGCGCCGCTGCCGTTTTCTACGGCTACGGCTACGCGCAGGCGCAAAGCCATGCCGATGAGATCCTGCGACTGTATGGCGAGTCGCGCGGACGCGGCGCCGAGTATTGGGGCGAGGCCTACGAGGCGACGTCGGTCTGGCTGATCAAGAACGACGTACCAGCACGGTCGAAATCCTGGTACGACGCGCAACAACCGGGATTCAAGGCCAACCTCGATGCGTTCGCGAAGGGCATGAACGACTACGCCACGGCGCACCCCACTGCCATCGACCCTGCGGTCAAGATGGTGCTGCCCGTCAGCGGTCTCGACGTCGTCGCCCACGCGCACCGCTTGATGAACTTCGTTTACGTCGCCTCACCCAACCTTGGCGGTGAAGGCGACGCGCCCGTGACGACGCCACCGAATGGCTACGTCGGCGAGGACGGTTCCAACACATGGGCGATCTCGGGGAAGAAGACCGCCAGCGGCAAGACCATGCTGCTGCAGAATCCGCACCTGTCGTGGATGACCAACTACTTCACCTATTACGAGGCCCACCTGGTCGGGCCCGATTTCGAAGTCTACGGCGCTACCCAGATCGGCCTGCCGATCGTCCGTTTCGCGTTCAACCAGCAGATGGGCATCTCGAACACCGTCAACGGCATGGTGGGTGCCACCACCTACAAGTTGACGGTCAAGGACGGCGGCTACCTCTTCGACGGCAAGGTCCGTCCGTTCACGGTCACGACGGCAAGCTACAAAGTGCGCCAGTCGAATGGCGCGGTCGTCAGCAAGCCGCTCGAGATCAAGTCGACCGTTCACGGCCCGGTCTTCGAACGCGTCGACGGCACCGTCACGGCCCTGCGCGTGGCCGGACTCGATCGGCCGGGCATGCTGCACCAGTACTTCGACATGGTCACCGCCAGGAACTACGCCGCCTTCACCGCGGCGATGAAACGCCTGCAGGTGCCGACCTTCAACATCAGCTACGCCGATCGCGATGGCAACGTCGAGTACATCTTCAACGGCATTGCGCCGAGGCGGAAGTCGGGCGACATCGCTTTCTGGCGTGGACTGGTGCCCGGCGATACCTCCGATTACCTGTGGACCGACGTGCACCCCTACGAGGACCTGCCGCGCGTCACCAACCCGCCGGCCGGATTCATCCAGAACACCAACGATCCGCCGTGGTTCCCGTCGTGGCCGACGCCGATCAAGGCGGCCGACTATCCGCCGTACATCGCGCCACAGGGACCGGAGTCGATGCGCGCGCAAAACGCGCTGAAGATGATTGCGGAGAACGAGAAGATTACTTTCGAGAAGTTCGTCGAGCTGAAACTGTCGACGCGGTCGTTGCTGGCCGACCGCACGCTTCCCGATCTGATCGCCGCGGCGAAGAGCGACACCAGCGCGGACATGCAGGCCGCGGTCGAACTGCTGGCTGAATGGGACCACATCTACTCAAAGGACAATCGAGCCGGCTTGCTGTTCGAGGAATGGGCTCGCCTGTTTGCCGGCGCGGGCTTCACGGGTGTCGCCAATTACGCCGTTCCGTTCGATGGCGCCAGGGCGACCTCCACGCCTTCCGGCGTCAAGGATCCCGCCGCCGCGGTGGCCATGCTGCGCACCGCAATCGACGAGACCAAGAAAAAGTACGGGGCACTCGATCGCGTCTTCGGCGACGTTTCCCGGTTCAAGCTTGGTGATGTTGACGTCCCCGGCGATGGCCATGTCGGCGGCCTCGGACCCTTTCGTGTCCACACCTGGGGCGCGCTCGATGCCGGCGGCAAGCGCTATCCGCAGCACGGCGAGACCTGGATCGGCATGATCGAGTTCACTACGCCCGTGAAGGCCTACGGCCTGATGACCTACGGCAACTCGCGGCAGCCGGGGACGAAGCATCGTAGCGATCAGCTTGCCTTGAGCTCACAGCACCAGTTCCGAGAGCTGTGGTTGCAACGCAAGCAGATCGAGGCCAACACCATCGAGACCACCGCGCTGAAACCGTAAAGGCTATTGCGTGAGGTCGCTGTTGGCGGCCTCGCGCGCAGATTCCGCCGCCGCGCGCTCCTCTGCTTCCCATCGCCGCCGGATCACGGCGCTATGCCGGCGCCGCCGCCATACCGCCGCTGCCGCCAGCACGATGACGCCGATCCAGAAGGCGGACCCTGATGTCGCGTACGGCAGCCACACGGTCCACACCCGCTGGCGATCCCAGAACCCGCCGGCGACGGATTCGATCGTCCGGCCCGCTACCGTCGCCACCGCCCGCTCGAACGGAACGCGTTGGGCAACTTGCCGCAGGATCGCGGCTGGCGCAGCGGCGCCGTGTTGGCGAATCAGGTCGCGAACGAGCGCTGCCGACAACGAATAGCCGCGCGACTGGGCGCCCTGGCCGCCATCAAACAGCGCGTCGATCTCTGGCACGGTCAAACGCGGCCCAGCGATTAGCTCCCATACCAGGCGCGATTGATCTTCGAAGTCCCACGGCCGCTCGACGGCCACCGCCAGCCCCTCGTGAAACCAGCGCGGCACCGGAAGGCCGCCCGCAGCGCGACCGATCAACACGTGCGCGACCTCGTGGCGCAAGACATCCTCGAGCGTGTCGTGAGGGTAGACCGGCGATCGCGACGGAAACAACACGATCAACCCGGCGTTGCTAATGGCAAAGCCAGCGGTCCAAGGGCTCGACTCGCGGGCGACGTTGCTGTTCTCGCCGGCCAGCACCACTTGAATGGCGCCGCCGGGCTCGGCCAGGCCGACGGTGCGAACAATACCGGCCAGTAGACTGCGGTCGAACGACTCGAGCCGGCTGCGGGCGGCGGCCAGTTCCGGCGGCGCATCGATCACCAAAGAGGGTGGCGACTGCGCGGCGAGGGCCGCGGGCAGCAAGCACGCCAGCAACACCAGCCCTAGCCGAACGGCTGGCCCGGCAAGGCGACGGCCGTGAGAAACTAGGCGCCGCATGGGCAAAGGCAGGCTCGAAGCATTCAGTGACGGCGTCATCGCCATCATCATCACTATCATGGTTCTCGAGATGAAGGTGCCGCACGGCGCCTCCCTCGAATCGATCGCGCCCCTGTGGCCGGTGTTTGTCAGTTACGTCCTCAGCTTCATCAACGTCGGCATCTACTGGAACAACCACCATCACCTCGTCCACTCGGCCAGCAACGTGAAGGGTGGCGTGCTGTGGGCCAACCTCCACCTGCTGTTCTGGCTGTCGCTGCTGCCGTTCACCACCGGTTGGATGGGCGAGAATCATTTCGCGCCGCTGCCGGTCGCGCTCTACGGCGGGGTGCTGAGCATGGCCGGGATCGCGTACTACATCCTGGTGCGGGCGCTGATTCGTGCACACGGCAGCGAATCGGAGATCGCATCCCGCGTGGGCGGCGACTTCAAAGGAAAGATCTCGATCGCGATCTACCTGGCGGCGGTGCCGCTGGCATTCGTCAACCAGTGGATCGCGCTGGCGATGTATGCGGCGGTGGCCGTGATCTGGTTGATTCCAGACCGCCGGTTCGAGAAGTAGGACCGACCTAAGGGATTGACCCCGCGCTTCTGCGGGCCTTGAAGAATTCCTGGATGATGGTGCGGCACTCGTCTTCGAGCACCCCGCCGATCGCCGCGAGCCGATGATTCAGCCCGGCGAACTCGTGGGCGCTCGTCATCGAGACAATAGCGCCGCATCGCGGCTCAGTCGCGCCGTAAAAGACGGTGGCGATGCGAGCGTGAACCATCGCCCCCACACACATCAAGCACGGCTCCACGGTCACGTAGATCGTCGCGCCGGTCAAACGGTAGTTGCCTGTGGCAGTCGCCGCCCGGCGCATGGCTACCACCTCGGCGTGCGCGGTGGGGTCGATGCCGGTAATGGGTTGGTTGTAACCGGCGCCGACGACCGCCCCGTCAATTACCACCACGGCGCCAACGGGCACTTCGCCTGTCGTTTGTGCGAGCGCCGCCTGCGCGAGCGCCTGGCGCATGAAGTGCTCGTGGTCCATCCGTCAATTAAACAAGAGACAAGGAGGTCGGGCGAAACTAATCTCCAGACCTCCTCGCTTCCGCCAGCTCGGCAAGACTAGCGAATCGTCGGCGTGCCGTGCCCGCCCGGGTCGCCTGGGAACTGGAACTCGACGAGGCGCTTGAAGCCGTCCGAGCCGGTCGCCAGAACCACGGTGGTCTTCTCGACGCCGGGGCGGTCGAGATGCACGCAGTGGAACGCCACGACCGGGACCTTCTGATCTTCCCAGGCGTAGATGTAGGTGCACGGTGCGCCGGCCGCCATGCGATCGTTGTCGTGCTCGATCACATACCGTCCCTGGAGGATGTTGTTGCCAATACGCACCGGCTGATGGAACCACACCACGGTCGCCTGGCGGGCCGGCGCGATGACCGCCGGCGGGACGGGAGGCTCGGTGTCCAGCGCCAGGAAGAAGGGGTCGGTCAACAGGTCCGCGTTGGCTTCAACCACCGGCACCTTGTGATCCTTGCAGCAGGGCATGTCGCAGCACGCCTTGTCGGCCTTCATCTCCTGGCAACACGGCGCGTCAGCCGCGAACGCCGGCGACGCCATCAACACCCCTGCGAGCCCGATCGACGCGAGTAGTCTTGAATGCATAAATCCTCCGTTTGGCAAACTGGTAAGCGAGACGCGTGCCGTGAAGCGCCGCTGAAAACAGGCGCGTTTCCGTGCGCGGGGCCAACAGCGGTGCGAAGAATCCCGGAACGGCGCGGAAATTCCCCGGTGCCATCGTTGATATGATGAGCGCGCACCATCTTCATGCGCCTGGAGGATTTGATGATCGTTCGTGCCTGTCGGTTTGCCGCCATTTGTCTCTGTTGTCTCGTCGCCGGCTCCACTGCGGGCTGGGCTCAAGAGAGTCACCTCGATGCTCCCGGCGAGATTCCCAAATACGTCAAAGAACCCATCGCCCTTTTCACGACCGGTCTCGGCCCCTTCAAGCGACCCATCTCCTCAAAGAACACTGACGCGCAGGCCTTTTTTAACCAGGGCTTTCAAATGATGTACGCGTTCGCCCGGCTCGACGCGGTGCGTTCGTTCCGCGAAGCGTGGAAGCGCGACCCTGAGTGCGCCATCTGTTACTGGGGCGAGGGCTGGGCGTGGGGCTCGTACCTGAACGGCCCGATGTCTGCCGAACAGTCGCCCTTCGCGTACGCAGCCATGGAAAAGGCCGTCAGCCTGAAGGGCAAAGCCTCGCCGAACGAGCGCGCGTTCATCGAAGCGCTGAGCGTGCGCTACGTCAAGAATTTCGACGTCAAGACCCGCAAGGAACAAGACCAGGCCTACGCCGATGCGATGAAGAAGGTGGCCGATCAGTATCCGAACGATCTCGACGCCATCACGCTGTACGGCGACGCGCTGTTCCTGCTCGAGCCGCGGCGCGGCACGCGCGACATCAACCAGCCAAGCGTCAAGCGCCTGCACGCGGTGCTCGAGACCGTGCTCAACAAGGATCCGAAACATCCTGGCGCGTGCCACCTTTACGTGCATGCCACCGAATCGACCGTGGTGCCAGACAAGGCCGTCGCGTGCGCTGAGTACCTGGGCAAGACCATTCCGGGCGCCAGCCACATCAACCACATGCCGTCGCACACCTGGAACGTGGTCGGGCGGTGGGCTGACTCGGTTCGCGCCAACCTCGATGCCTGGCATTCGGACCTGAAGGCTGACGCCGGTGAAGGCTTTGCGATCTATCCAGACCACAACTTGCATATGCTGCTGTTCGCCGCGTCGATGGACGGCCAGGGCGCGGTGGCGACGCAGGCGGGCAAGGATTACACCAAGCGCACCAAGGACACGATGTACCAGGTGCTGACGCTGATTCGCTTCGGCCGCTTTGACGAGGTGGTTGAGATCACCAATCGCCCCGAGCGCGAAATTCCCGCTGCCGCCTTCGACTTCTCGCAAGGCTACGCCAAGCTCAAGCTGGGTGACGTGGATTTCGCGAAAGCCTACCTGGCCAAGGTGAAGAAGGTTGCGGCCACCTCCAAGCAGGAGTTCCGCCAGCACTCGGCGGCCCGGCTGGGCGGCATCATGGCGGGCATTCTCGAGGGCGAGATTGCCCGCGTCGAGGGACGCTTGGACGAAGCCATCACTCACTTCGAAGCGGCGGCCAAGCTGGACGATGAACTGGAGTACGACGAGCCGGAGCCGCTGCCGTTCGCGGCCCGTCACTGGCTGGGAGCAGTGTTGCTCGAAGCCAAACGGCCCGCCGACGCCGAACGCGTGTATCGCGAAGACATCAAGGCGCACCCGCACAACGGGTGGTCGTTGCTGGGCTTGCAGCAGGCGCTGAAGGCGCAGGGCAAGAGCGACCCTGAGGTTGACGCCGACCTGGCGAAGAGCTGGTCGCGCTCCGACACCTGGATTCGGGCCTCGAGGTTCTGATCGGTTAGGCGCGAAGTTTGCAGCCGAGGCAGGAGGGAGATTCAGATGTACCTCTTGCTTCGGTTGCTCATCAATGCCGGCGCCCTTTGGGCGGCGACCACGCTGGTCCCGGGTATCACTTTCGTTGGCGATACCGGCCGCTTCCTGGTTGTGGCACTCATTTTCGGGCTGCTGAATGCGCTCGTCCGGCCCATCCTTCTACTGCTCTCATTGCCGCTGCTGATTCTCACATTGGGGTTGTTCACGTTCGTCTTGAACGCGGCCATCCTGATGCTGCTCAGCGCGCTGTCGGGGAGCCTGGGCCTCGGATTCCAAGTCGGCGGGTTCTACCCGGCCTTTGTCGGCGCCCTGATCGTGACGGTGGTCAGCTTCGTGTTGTCGATCTTCGCCAAGCCTGGAGACGACAAGCGCACTGGCCGTCTGCGGCCCGCCCACCGGTAACTTGCCGTGACCACTCGCTCTGTGGCAATACCGGCCGACCTGTCGCCATGGGTCCTGCGGGTTGTACGGCTTGGCTTTCTCGCCAAGGGCTTGATCTATTCGCTGATTGGCATTCTGGCCTTTCGGCTGGCCATTGGCATGCGCGGCGGCCGCCTGGTGGATTCGAGCGGTGTGCTGCGGACGCTGTTGGGCCAGCCGTTCGGGCTGATCATGCTCGTGGTCATCAGCTTCGGCATTCTGGGCTACGCGGCGTACTACGTGTTCGAGGCCGTCATGGATACCCGCCACCGCGGCGGCGGGTTGAAGGGCTGGACCAGTCGCACACTGACCATCATCAAGGCCGTTGCCTACGGGACGATCGGCGTGGAAGCATTGCGGCTGGTGCTGGGCAACCGCAAAGCCGCAGGCGGACCCGAAGAAACCGCATCGACCGTGATGTTGTTTCCGCTCGGCGCCTGGTTCCTGGTCTTGGTTGGCCTGGGCATCGCGATCTATGGCGTCATGCAGCTGAGGATGACGTGGAACGGCAAGTTCGACGATGACCTCGACGAAGCGCGAGTGCGGCGCGAAGCGAGCTGGCTGCTGACGATTGGCCGCCTCGGCATCGGCGCGCGCAGCATCATCCTGGTGCTGATGGGCTTTACGCTGTCGTGGGCCGGAATTGAGCGCCAACCGTCGAACGCCGATGGTTATCGCGAATCGCTGATGATGCTGTTCTTCCAGCCGTTCGGCGGCTGGATTCTTGCCGCGATCGGCGGCGGGTTATTCCTGTTCGGCGTGTTCGAGCTCGCCCACGTGAAGTACGCCCGAATCCAGTAGCCGCGGACCACTCGCCGTAGAATGACGGCAGTCGATGGCAAGCGCATCGACGCGGTCGTCCAGTTGACCAACCGGATGGCCGGCAGTTCGTCTTGATTGCGACCGGCCGTGGCGAAGACACGGCCCTGTCGCGTTCGCCGCGCCAAAATCACTTGCTGCCAGTGGCGGTACATCCTTTGCTGCGGTCAGGGCAGAGGTTCTGATGAGCACAACCGTAGTCGACCCGAAGACGCCTGAAACCAAACCCCACGGCACGACCGAGGACCAAGTGAAAGAGATGGAAAACGAGGGCCAGGCCGCCACTTCGCAGGCAAAGCCCGAGGAATCTGTCGAGAGCCCGAGTGCCGACCAGACGCAGGGCGCGTCGGGGCCGGTTCGATCCGAGCTCGACAAGACCATGAGCGATCAGGACATCGACACCGCAGGGACCGAAGCCGAAAAGGAGTAGGGGCATGGCAAAGCAAGACCCAAATCAGGACCGCCAAGCCCCCATTGTGGAAGAGCCGGGCGATACCAACTCAGCCGACATCGTGGGCCGCACTGGCGAGCAGATGCCGGTACGAAGTCACGACGGCATCGAGGCGAACGAGCGCCCTGACTCGTCTCCAGCGAGATGGAAAGACGAAGACGACCTCGACGGCCATCCGGTCTAGGATCAACCCATGAGCGATCGAGTTGTGGTCCACCTGCCGCCGATGCCCCAGCCCAAAGACTTCGGACTGGACGCCAAGGTTCCCGACGATACTCCCGCCGCGGCGCGCTACGACAAGGCACTGAAGGTGTGGGAGCGCGTCGTCAGCGACATCGCCAAGCGAATCGGCAAGAAATAGCTCGGCGGTAGTGCCCGAGGGGTACGGGCTTTGCAAAAAGGGAGAGCGGAGGATTCCATGTTTTCGCGCACCCTACTCACACTTTCTTTCGTGGCATTAACCACCCCGTTTGTCCTCGCTTCGTCCACCGTCGAGCAAAATCGGGCGGCACGCATGCGGTTCGAGGCCATGGACCGTAACAGCGACGGCGTGATCTCGCGCGAGGAATGGCAGGGTTCTGCACGCTCGTTCCAGGTTCACGATTGGAATGGCGACGGAAGACTCGCTGGTAATGAAGTGCGCGTCGGCGGCCAGCGCGAGGAGCAGGAAGTTGAAGGCGCTGACCACGCTCCCGGCCGCGCTGAGCGCTACGCTTCCTGGACTGCTGCTGGTTTTACCAGGCTCGATCATAATCGCGACGGCAGAATCACCTCCAATGAGTGGCATTACGACATGGAGACCTACCGCCGCATTGACCGCAATCGCGACGATAGCGTGAGCCGGGCCGAATTCCTGACCGGCGACGACGACGCCGAGTGGGATGACGACCGTGGGGACAACTTCGATGATCTCGACGTGAATAATAACGGTCGTGTCGAGCGCGGTGAGTGGCACGCCAGTCCGGCGAGCTTTACGTGGCTCGATAAGAATGGCGACGGCGTGCTGAGCCGTTTCGAAGTGGTGGGTGCGCAAACCAGCCAGGACACCTACGACCAATTTGCGGGCCTCGATTACGACCGCAGTGGCACCATCGCACGCGACGAGTGGCACTGGTCGGCCAACAGTTTCAACCAGCGTGATACCAATCGTGACGGCATGTTGTCGCGTCGTGAATTCGACGCTGCGGGTGGCGCGCCGGTCACCGGAACTTCAGGTGCTGCGGCCGCCGGGTCGCAGGCGGTGCGCGTCAACGCGCAGCAGCGCTGGACCGACGGCATGATCGATGTGCGCGCCGGTGATACGCTGACGTTCAACGCCAGCGGATCGATCACGATGAGTGAAGACAATGCCGACACGGCGGCCCCGGCCGGTTCGACGCGCGGTCGCCGAGCGCCCGACGCGCCGGTGCTGAACCAGCTCGCCGGCGGATTGATCATGCGCATCGATGAGTACGGCCCGATCTTCATTGGCAACCGCACCACCATCACCGCGCCGGTCAGCGGTCGGATTTATCTCGGCGTGAACGACGACCATCTCGCAGATAACCGCGGCGAGTTCATGGTGACCGTGAACGTTCGCGCGTCCCGCTAGCAACGACGCTGGGGCTCTCGCATGGGAGCCCCAGTTTCTCGCTTCCCCCACTTCCCGATTGATTCCCGGTGTTAGCTGGGGATATCCGATGTGTTAAGCTTGAAAGTCTGTCGCGCCCATAGCTCAGCTGGATAGAGCGTCTGGCTACGAACCAGGAGGTCGCATGTTCGAATCATGCTGGGCGCACCACCCAACGTCGTTGGGTGGTTTCCCACCATGAATCTAGTTCAGGCCCCTCCGCGCTGCGCGCGTTGGGAGCGTGT
>JANLWW010000039.1:0-1585 GCA_031364805.1 Acidobacteriota bacterium | reverse complement strand
CCGGTCAGTCAGCAAGCGGATGAGGGCTTACTGGGCGAAGAGGAGGGCACAAAAACCATCGTAAGAGTCGCCTCAGCCCACGGACCGTCTGGATCTGCTGCACGCGGAGGGCCCTGCGGCAGGGCCGCCTACTATTGTCTTAACGTCCACATTACTGCAACTACTTTTTACAAATATCGAGCTTCGCCTTCTACCCACGCGCTAGCACACTCATTTGAGCTTGATCCGATCTCGTGGACGGTTTAGTTACGCCACCTGAGTCATCGCCGCCTGCCGTTCGAAGGCCGCCGGGCTGATGCGACCAATCGTCGAATGCCGACGCTGTTGGTTATAGAACACCTCGATGTAATCGAACAACTCCATCTTCGCGTCCCCATGGCTGGCGAACTGATCCGCCAGCTCGTTCTTCACGGTCGAGAAGAAACTTTCCATCACCGCATTGTCATGGCAATTGCCGCCGGCGGCTCATGCTGCAGACGATGCCGCGCGCATCGAGGAGGTTCTGGTAGTCCTCGCTGGCGTACGTGCACCCTTGATCAGAGTGATGGAGCAGGCCGATCTCGGGGCACCGGCGCTTCAAGGCCATCTCGAGCGCCTTGATCGTGAGGTGGCGATCGTTGACGGCGCTGACCGCCCACCCAACGACGAACCGCGAGAAGAGATCCAGGACCACCGCCAGGTACAGCTTGCTGCTGGTGCCGATGACGAACTCGGTCGTGTCGCCGGCCCACCGCTGATTCGGCGCCTCCGCGTCGAACCGTCGGTCGAGAAGATTGGCCGCGACCGGTTGATCGTGATCGCTCATCGTCGTGTGCTTGTACCGCTTGCGGACCCGCGCCTTCAGCTTCTCTTCCTGCATCAGCCGCACGACGCGCTTCCGGCTCACGCGCTCCTGCAGCGCGATCAGATCATCATGGACGCGCGGGCTGCCGTAATTGCGACGGCTCGCCGCGAACGACGTGCGCACCAGTACTTTCAATCGCCGGTCCTCAGCGGCATGCGCCGACTCCGGTCGAATCTGCCACGCGTAGAACCCGCTCGGTCGGACGCCAAGATTCCGACACAGGGCGACGATGGGGAATTGGGCCTTCTCCGCAGCGATCCACGCGAACCTCACGCGTGGTGCTTGACGAAGAAGGCCGACGCTTTTACGAGGATCTCGCGGTCCATCCGCAACTGCCGATTCTCTTTCCGCAGCCGCGCCAAGTCCTCGCGCTCCACGGTCGTCAGTCCGCTCTTGCCCTTCGTGCGATTGGCGCGGGCCTGGTCGACCCACAGCCGCAACGCCGACGCCGTCAGATCCAGGCGGCGCGCGACCGCACCGACCGTCTGGCCTTCCTCGAGGACCAAGCGGACCGCCTGGGTCTTGAACTCATCCGTGAACTGCCGGCGAGGCCGCCGGGCTGGTGTGTCTGCCGCCATTGTGGACATCGTATCTGCCTTTCAGAAAGTGTCCACGGAAACGGATCAAGCTCAGCGCCGTCAAATGCAACTTCGGCATCATCGTCTCCTTGCGTTAGGTAACAACTAGGTAGCTTGGGACGCTAAACAGCATGAAGCGTCTTGCACTCGCAAGAACGCTATA
>JANLWW010000191.1:0-17897 GCA_031364805.1 Acidobacteriota bacterium | reverse complement strand
GCCTGCGCCGTCCTTATAGAACTCGGGCCGGGCCATCGCCGCCTGCAGTTGCTTCTGCTCGTCTTCGAGTTTGGCAATGCGTTTCGGCAAGTCTGCGTATTCCTTCTCTTCCTTGAAGGACCGCTTCGCCTTGCGGCCTGGGGCTTGGGGCTTGGGGCGTGGAGCCTCGGGCTTGCGGCTTGGGGCCGGCAGCTTTGACTGGCGCAGCCAGTCTTCGTAGCCGCCGACGTATTCCTGAACCTTGCCGCTGCCTTCAAACGCCAGCGTGCTGGTGACGACATTGTCGAGGAAGCGGCGGTCGTGACTGACCAACAACAGCGTGCCGGGCCACTCGACCAGTTGCGCTTCGAGCAGCTCCAGGGTCTCAAGATCGAGATCGTTGGTCGGCTCGTCGAGCACCAACACGTTGGCCGGGCGCGTGAACAGCCGCGCCAACAGCAGGCGGTTACGTTCGCCGCCCGATAATGCCCGCACCGGCGAGCGGGCGCGCTCGGGCGAGAACAGGAAATCGGCCAGGTAGCCGTGCACATGCTTCGGCACGCCATTCACCGTGACGGTGTCGGCGCCGTCGCCGACGGTGTCCACCACCGTGCGATCGGGATCAAGTTGCTCGCGCTGCTGATCGTAGTAGGCGACCTGCACGTTGGCGCCGCGCCGGACGTCGCCGGCTTGCGGCGTCATTTCACCGAGCAACAACCGCAGCAACGTGGTCTTGCCGGCACCGTTGGGGCCGATCAACCCGATGCGGTCGCCGCGCATCACGCGTAGCGACAGCTCCTTCACGACCGGCGAGGCACCAAAGGCGTGGCTCAGGTCCTTGGCTTCGAACACCATCTTGCCCGAGGCGTCGGCCTGATCCACCTGCATGCGGACGTTGCCCATGAGCGCCCGGCGGGCCGCGCGCTCGGCGCGCATCGCCATCAGCGCCTTGACGCGGCCTTCGTCGCGCGTGCGCCGCGCCTTGACGCCGCGCCGCAGCCACACCTCTTCCTGCGCCATCTTCTTGTCGAACTTGGCGTTCTGCAGTTCCTCGTTGGCGAGCCACTCCTCTTTCTTTCGCTCGAAGGTCAGGTAGTCGCCGGGCCACGAGGTGAGCATGCCGCGATCGATTTCGACAATGCGCGTCGCGACCTTTTCGAGGAAGGTGCGGTCGTGCGTCACGAAGATCACGGCGCCGGCATATTCCATCAGGAAGGTTTCCAGCCACTCGATGGCTTCGATGTCGAGATGGTTGGTCGGTTCGTCCAGCAGCAACACGTCCGGCTGACTGACCAGTGCGCGGGCCAACAGCACGCGCCGCTTCCAGCCGCCAGACAAGGTGTCGACGATCGCTTCCGACGGCAATCCCAGCTTGGTGACAATCAACTCGACGCGCTGCTCCAGGCTCCAGCCGTCGCGTTCCTCGAGCTCGTGCTGAAAGTCGCCGAGCCTGGTCATGGCCTCGTCGCTGTAGTCGGTTGCCACTTCCACCGCGGCATGGTGGTAGTTCGCGATCAGGGCGCCGAGGTCGCCGAGGCCTTCCGCGATGACGTCGAAGACGGGCAAATTGGCCGACAGGGGCACGTCCTGCACCAGCCGGGCCACTCGGGCGCCGGGTTGGGTCCACACGGTGCCGGCATCGGGCGACAGTTCCCCGCCGATGATTTGCATCAAGGTGGACTTACCTGTGCCGTTGCGACCGATGATGGCAATGCGCTCGCCCGGCTCCACTTGCAGAGCTGCTTGATCAAGCAGCGGCAAGTGGCCGTAGGCGTGGGAGATCTGGTCGAGGACTACTAGGGGCATGAATTAACCTCCTAGCGTACCAGTAATGGCCGCAGCTGGAGTACTCTCTTACGCCATGTCAAAACTACTCGTGGCCGCCGTTGCCCTCGCCTCGCTGATTTCGCCCGTGCAGGCCCAGGGGCCGGCCGGCAACGCGGCGATGGATGCGGAAACGCTGCAGCACTTCCAGGCGCTGCTCAAGCTCGACACCAGCAGCCCTCCAGGCAACGAGATCCGGGCGGTCGAGTACCTGAAGCAGGTGCTCGACAAGGAAGGCATTCCCTACCAGGTTTTCGCAAAAGACCCGCAGCGGCCCAACCTGGTGGCGCGGATCAAGGGCAACGGCAAGAAAAAGCCCATCCTGGTCATGGGCCACACCGACGTCGTGACGGTGGACGCCAAGAAATGGACCTTCCCACCCTTCGGCGCCGTGCGTGACGGCGGCTACATCTACGGCCGCGGCGCCGTCGACGACAAGGACAACCTCACTGCGGCCCTGATGATGATCCTGCGCCTCAAGCGCGAGGGCACGGCTCTCGATCGCGACGTCATCATGCTCGCCGAGTCGGGCGAGGAAGGCGCGCCTGATGTCGGCGCCCAGTTCATGGCCGACAACCACTTCGACGCCATCAACGCCGAATTCTGTTTTGCCGAGGGCGGCGGCGTCGTGCGCGCAGGCGGGCAGGTGCGGCAGGCCAATGTCGGCACCACCGAGAAGGAACCGCGGCCGATCGAAATCATCGCGCGCGGCCCGGCGGGCCACGGCTCGGTGCCGTCGAAGAACAACGCGGTCACGCACCTGTCGGCCGCCGTCGGCAAGGTCGCCAATTGGGTGCCGCCCCTGCGCGTGAACGAGACGACGGGCGCCTACTTCCGCAAGCTGGCGACGATGGTGCAACCCGATGTGGCCCAGAAGTATCGCGACGTGCTCAGTCCCGATCCGAAGGTCAACGGACCGGCGGCCGAATGGCTGTTGGAGAACCAGCCAGGGCACTGGTCCATGCTCCACACCTCCCTCGTCCCCACCATCGTCGATGCGGGATTCCGCTACAACGTGATCCCGTCGGAGGTGAAGGCGACGTTCGACGTGCGGCTCCACCCCGACGAGAATCAGGATACGTTCCTCGACGAGGTCCGCAGGGTGATCGGCGATCCCACCGTGGAAGTGCGGTGGTTCCGCGATCGCTACCGTCCGGCGGGCGGCTCGCGTCTTGATACCGAGGCATATGCGGTGCTCGAGGCGCAGCTGAAGAAGCACTACAACACCGTGGCGCTGCCGACGATGGGCACCGGCGCGACCGACATGTCGAACATTCGCGCGAAGGGTCCGCAGTGCTACGGCATTGGCCCGGCGATCGACACCGAGGACGGCCCCAAGGGCTTCGGCGCTCACAGTGACCAGGAGCGCATTCTCGAGTCGGAGCTGCTGCGCTTCGTGCGGTTTCAGTACGAATTGGTCATGGAGTTGGCGCGGGCACGCTGAGGGTGGTGATGAATCGGGGCTGGTCCTATCGAGAACAAGTGGGACCGAGGGCGGCAGGTCAGACGGTGCTCGATTATCTCGCGTCGACACGAACCCATTCGACGGTGGCGGAGTGGGCCGACCGTTTGGGCAATGGCGAAGTAGAGGTCGAAGGCACGCGCGCCGACGCCGCGGTCCGCCTGCGGCGCGGCCAGACGGTGGTGTGGCATCGTCCGCCATGGGACGAGCCCGAGGTGCCATCGGGTTTCGAGATCCTTTACGAAGATGAGGCGCTGGTGGCGGTGTTCAAGCCGAGCGGGTTGCCGACCATGCCGGCGGGCGGGTTCCTGCAGCACACGCTGATGAACTTGCTGCGCGAGCGTTATCCGGAGGCGAGCCCCCTGCATCGCCTGGGCCGCTGCACTTCGGGGATCGTGCTGTTCGCGCGCACCCACTCGGCGGCGTCCGCGCTGGGAAAGGCGTGGCGCGATCACGACGTCAAAAAGACCTATCGCGCGCTGGCGAGCGGTGTCACCCACGCCGACATGTTCGTGATTGATGCCGCGATTGGGCCGGTCTCACATCCGCTGCTCGGCGAGGTGGAAGCGGCATCGGAGTCGGGCAAGCCGTCGCACAGCGTGGCGATTGTGCTCGAGCGCCGAGTCACCGAGACGCTGTTCGGCGTCGAGATCAAGACCGGCCGGCCCCATCAAATTCGCGTGCACCTGGCCTATGCCGGTCATCCACTGGTCGGCGATCCGCTCTATGCCGAGGGCGGCTCACTCAAGCATCACCCCGGTCTGCCCGGCGACGGCGGCTACCTGTTGCATGCCGAGAAGCTGGCGTTCGCACATCCGACGACGGGCGCGCCCACCACGCTCGTGGCGCGGCCGCCGCAGGCGCTGCTGACGCTCAAGGAGCTTGCTACTGAGAATGCCCGCGCGCGGTAATCGGCCAGACCGCTTCGACGCGATCGTGTCGAATCCCATAGACATAATCGTAGAGATTCACCACCGGATCGCAATGCGGCACGATCAATTCCAGGCGATCGCCCATCTGGTAGCTCTTGCTCGCTTCCTTGAACGTAATGGTGCCGAACTCGTCTGACCCCGGGTTGTAGTCCATGCCGGGCTCACCAATCACCCCAGGTCGTGGCACGTTGAGCGTCAGCGCCTTGGCGCCGGCATCGGTGGTCAGGCGGCCCGCAAAGCGGTTGTTGACGATCGTGGCCAGCACGGTCAGTGACGTGGCGAAATCTGAGTACACCGGGTTGCCGTCTTCACCGCCGATCGCCAGGTACTGCATGTCCATGAAGATGTAGCTGCCGACCTGCACATCGGTGAAGCCGGGCACAAGATGTTGAATGCTGTAGGTGCCGGTGCCGCCGCCGCTGAAGATCTCGGTATTGAGACCAGCGCGTTTCATCGCCTGGCAGGTGCCGGCATTGGCCTCGATGTTCGCGAGCGCGCGCTGCTTGCGCGCGGCAAATCCGGTGATGTGCTGGGCGCCGCCGTCATAGGACAGCAGGCCGCGCAGCTTGAGGTTGGGCAACCGGTCCACCAGCTGCGCCAGCGACAGCGCTTCGTCACCGGCGGGAATGCCGCTGCGCGTGCCGACGGCGACGTCGATGACGACATCGGCGACGATGCCGGCTTCTTTCGCGGCGGCATCGAGATCGTGCGCGTTGGGCTCGTAGTCTACGGCTTGCATGAACTGCGGCGTGCGCTTACGCAGTTGCATGGCCCGCCGAATCTTGGCTTTCGACAGGTTGCCGGTGGTCATGCAGATGCGGTCGAGCCCTTGGGCCGCCAGCGCCTCGGCTTCACTGAGCTTCGCGGTGCAGATGCCGAGCGCCCCGGCCGCCATCTGCAACTTGGCAATGGCTGCGCACTTGTGCGTCTTGGCGTGCGGGCGGCTGCCCAGCTTATTCGCGGCGAGCGACCGTTGCATCTTTGCGATGTTCTGTTCGAGCTTGTCGAGGTCGACACAGAGGGCGGGCGTATCGAGATCCCATTTGGAGATGCCGGCCGCCATCGGCTTGACCGGCGCGAGCACCTCCGCCACGGTGTAGCCCTTGACGGGCTTCGGAATCCAGATGTGTGCCGCGGTGGCGGCAGATGCCACGAGAAACGCTCGACGCGAGTTGGACTTCATGCTGGCTCCTGTTTGCTTGCCCAAGACAAGACAGCCGCAGATTACACAGATTACGCAGATTCAGCCAAGGCAATCCCGCGCGACCCAGACAGAAGAGGACCCAAGCCGGCCTCCGGCCGGCGGGCGAGGTCGGTCCTCACGATATCTGTGTCGAATCTGTGCTTATTCGGTGGCCCCGTTAAGACGGGCGCGGCCGTACTACTCGCCGCCACCACACGATCAGCCCGGTGACGAACAGGACGGCCGGCGAAAGTCCGAGCACGAACCAGGCGATGCGGCCTGCATGGCCGCCGACACCGCCGACGTGCAAGGGCATCATCTGCGCCATCACGGCATCACCCCAGGTCAGTTCGGCCACCGTGTTGGCCAGGCGCTGACCCGAGTATTGATCGATGTAGATCGACGTCAGCTCCGAGCTGGCCGGAGTTGGACTGCGCTCGGCAAACATCACGAGATAGGCGCCGCGGTCGCCGAACGGCAGCACGACGCGGGCTACGTGCTGGCCGGCCGCCAACGGGCGCGCCCGATCGATCACCTCGCGCCATGTCGGTTTCCGGCTGGTACCCGTTGGCGCCCCAGACTGCGGTGAGCGCGACACGGTGATCGTTGAGATGCGGTTTACCATGGCGCGAAACCCGGCTGGAAACACCAACGACAGCCCCGTGATTGCCGTCATCGCAATTAACGCGACGCTCCAGACACCGATGGCGCGATGCAGTTGCCAGGCCACACGCCGCCGGTCGCGACTGAAGTCGACCACGAACCCGCGCCGCCACCCGTTGCGGCCTGGCCACCAAATCACGAGCCCTGTCATGCACAGGATGAGGATGCCGAACGCACCCAGGCCGTTGACGGTGCGGCCGGTCCGTCCGCCGAGCAGGTTGTAGTGCACGTTGCGCAGGACGCGAATGGCGACGTGATCCGGCAGTTCGCCGAGTATGACGGCGCTGACCGGATCGATCAGGACTGTCCGAAATTCCGCGCCGCTCGTGACGTAGGCCAGATAGGTCGGCCGCAGCGTAGTGGGCGCGTCCACGCCTGACAGCTTGTGCGCCGGATAGGCGCGGCTCACGCTGTCCATCACCGTCACCGGATCGGCAAGCGGTCCGGCAGTTCTGGGTGTGAACAGATGGGGATGCAGCGCTCGCTGCATGTCGATGCGAAACACGAGCGCTGCTCCACTGATGCAGACAATGACAACGTAGAGGCCGGTCAGGACACCCAGCCACACGTGGACCTGGAAGAGGATGCGCCTCATCGTCGGCTGATGTCACCATCAAGGCGCCATCGATCAGCGACGGGCGCCGAACTGAAGTCGAGCCCCGGCCACGAACGCCCGTGGCATCGCCGGATAGCCAAGGGCGTTCTCGTAGACCTCGTCCGCGAGGTTGTCGGCGCGCACGAACAACGCGGCCGAGGGGTGCAGGCGGAGGTCGAAGCCGAGACCCATCACCGCGTAGCCCGGGTTCACCGTGATGTCGGTGGTAATGGCCGCCGGACGGGCGGCGTTCGGTACGGTCCGCAACGAGAGAAAACTGTTGTCGTGACGCTGGCCGACCAGGCGGGCATTGAACGACAGCGAGGCGCGGCCGTGGACCCACGACGCGCGAAAGGCGCCTGAATGTTTCGGCCGGCGCAACAGCGGCTGGCCGGGCTGAAACTGCTGGCTGGTGCTGATGTTGGTGACCACCCGGTGATCGACAAACGCGTAGCTGGCGGCTGCGGTCATGCCCGCCACCGGCCGCTGCAAAGCCCACTCGGCTTCCCAGCCATCGGCCTTCGAGCCGTCGATGTTGATGTACTCCGAGACGCCGTCGCCGGCGACGCCGCCACGATAGGCAATCTGATCGGTGTAATCGTTGTTGAAGTAGGTCACCAGCGCGCGGAAGCGCTGGTCGGCAAACGTCCCTTCCACGCCGACATCACCCGTGCGGGCGCGCTCGACTTCCAGTTCGGGAGCGGGATCCGCAAACGGTCCGCCGAAGCGTTCGCTGAGCGAAGGAGACTTGATGCCCTGGCCGAGATTGCCGAACAGCTTCAGCGACGAGACCACGCCGCGTCGGAACGGCACGAGATAGCCGCCGGCCGACAGCTTCGGGCTGAAGAAGATGTCGTAGCTTTCCTTGCTATCGAGGCGGCCACCGATCGTCGCGAACCAGCGGTCGCGAATTGTGAAGTGCTGCTGGATGAAGGCGGCCTGGTTCGTTAACGCCATGCGGTCGGCAAGTAGATTGGTTTCCCGCTCGCCTTCGTAGCCTGCGCTCAGCCGATGACCGGCCCACGCGAGGTCACCCTGGTAGCGAAATGCCGAGCGGCCGAACTTCGAAGGGCTGTTGAACGGAAAGTCCGACGACTGCCGCGAGGCCAGGAATTGCCCCGGCCCGGGCGTGGCACCGGCGGCCACGAGCGTGTTGAACTCGGACACCTCAATCAGGCGCACCAGCCGCGAGCCATTGGGGAAAATCGCGTTGGGGGTGCCTGACAGGACGGCGTAGGTCGCAAACGTTGGGTCGCCGATCGTATCGGCCGACAGGCCTTGGTAGCGAAACGTGTTGAACGACGCAGTAGCGGAGTAGCGCGAGCCGAACGAGTGCGACAGGTCGAGGTGCCCTGAGAGATCCTTCGTGTCGTAGCGCCCACCGCGATCGCGAGCGCCGTAGACAATGGCGCCAACGGACTTGCCGCTCCCGTCTGTGTAGCGAACGCCACCGCGGGCGGCCAGCCGCGGGCCACGGGTCGCCCCCACGGTGCCATCAAACGCCGTTTGCTCGAAGCGATCGTCTTCCGGCAACAGGTCCGCAAACGCGCCGAGCGACGAACGGCGAGAGACGCCTGCGGAATAGTCAACCGAACGCGCCGCGCCGCCGTGCACCCGGGCATCACCGCGGAACGTGCCGAACGAACCGGACTCTGCCGAGGCAGTGGCCTGGATTCGATCGCCAACTTCGGCACGCCTGGTGAAGATCTGCACGACCGAGCCCATGGCGTCAGATCCCCAGAGCGCCGACTGCGCTCCGCGCACCACCTCGACGCGCTCGATCTCGGCAGCGTTGATGCGGCCGAAGTCGAATCCGCCGCCGCTCTGGTTGACGCGGACGCCGTCGATCAGGACCAGGTTGTAATCCGACTCTCCACCGCGCGAGAACACTGACGTCAGGGCGCCTTCGCGGCCGTTGCTCTCGACGTTGACGCCCGGGACGAACCGCATGACATCGGCCAGCGAGGTGCTGCCGAGCGCCTGGATATCCGTGCGGGTGAACGAGGTCACCGACTCGGTAAGATTGGTGCGGCCCTCGGCCCCTCGTGACGCGGTGACCACCAGCGTGTCAGACACGCCGCCCACCTGCAGCGTCACGTTGCGAGTGAGCGGCTGGCTCGCCCCCGTCACTGCCATCACGTGATCCGCAAACCCCTGGCGATGCACGCGCAGCTCCAGCGGCACACCGGCCGGGACCTCGAGGCGGTACGCGCCGTCGGCGCCGGTCGTCGCGCTGGCGAACACCCGCCCGGCGACCACCGTGTCAACGGTGGCGCCGGCGATCATCGCGCCCGAGGTATCGGACACGAGGCCGTGAATGGCGACGCCCACCTGCGCGTCTGAAGCGCGAATGAGAATCGAGAACATGAACAGAAAAACGAGTACAGAACGAGACGCTAGCTGCATGACGGTGGCCTCCCCGGGCACGTCGATGGTTGACGCTTGGGGCAGGTCTCCTGGCTCGGAGGATGCAGTGTTGGCTGCAGCCCGCTTCACCTTCCCCGGCAACACGCCGAGTGGTATTCGAAGCGAGCGTTCCGTCCTTACAGTGGCGGGACCGCGCCGGTGTCGCACCGGACTTCCCTGTTAGGCCCTCGTGGGCACCCTAAGCGTTGATGGTTATACCACGCTGCCGTGCCGGCGTGCGTGGCGCGCCGCGAACCACTTGCCGATCGCGACCACGACAATGGCGCCGGCGGCAGGAAACAAGTAGTGAACGTAGCGCGGCATGCCATGGAACCACGGTTCCAGGATCACGTCGGTGGCGATCATCTCGAGGGCCGTCCATCCCAGCAGGGCGGCGCCAATCGTGACGATCACCGGCCACCGTTCCATCAGCCGCATCAGCATGCTGGCGCCAAACACCACGAGCGGAATGCTAATGACCAGGCCAATGGCCAGCAGCGTCACGCTGCCCCGTGCCGCGGCGGCGACCGCCACCACGTTGTCGAGGCTCATCACGAAGTCGGCTACCACAATCGTCTTGATGGCTGCCCACAGGTGCTCGGCCGGTTCGACGTTGGCCTCGTCCGAGGGGAGCATCAGCTTGATCGCGATCCACAGCAACATGGCGCCGCCAGCCAGCTTGAGGTACGGCAGGCGCAGCACCTGCAATGCGATAGTCGCCAGGGCGACGCGCAGTCCCACCGCCACGCCGGCGCCCCAGAACACCGCGCGTTTCTGCTGGTGTTCGGGCAACGAGCGCGCGGCCAGGGCAATCACCACGGCGTTGTCGCCCGATAGAATGATGTCGATGCCGATGATGGTGATGAAGCCGGTGAGGAACGCGGGCGTGAGGAATTCGTCCATGCGATTAGTCCCCGATCATACCTTGGGGACGGTCCACGCTATACTCAAGACCCCTTGATCGCGTTCGCCAACATCAACAAGCAGTACGGCAAGCAGCTCCTCTTCGTCGAGGCGTCGTTTCAGCTCAACCCCGGCGAAAAAGTCGGGCTGGTCGGGCCCAACGGCGCCGGCAAGACGACGATCTTCCGCATGATCGTTGGCGAAGAGGCGCCTGACGAAGGCGACGTCTCGGTGCCGAGAAAACTGACCATCGGCTACTTCCGCCAGGATGTGGAAGAGATGTCTGGCCGGTCGGTGCTGGACGAGGCGATTGCCGGCAGCGGCCGCGCCGGCGACCTGCATCACGAACTGGAAGAACTGCAACACGCCATGGCCGATCCGGCTCGCGCCGGCGACATGGACAAGATCCTTGCCCGCTTCGGCGAGGTGCAGGAAGAATACGACCACCTGGGCGGTTACGCGCTCGAAAGCCAGGCGCGCGAAGTGCTGCACGGTCTGGGCTTCGACGACGAGCGGATCGACGGCGACGTCGGCGCGCTGTCGGGCGGATGGAAGATGCGCGTGGCCATGGCCCGTGTGCTGCTCGGCAAGCCCGACGTGCTGCTGATGGACGAGCCGACCAACCACCTCGACCTCGAATCGATCATCTGGCTCGAAAGTTTCCTCAAGTCCCACGAGGGCGCACTGCTCATGACGTCGCACGACCGCGAATTCATGAACCGCATCGTCTCGAAGATCGCCGAGATCGACAGTGGCGAAATCACCGTCTATTCGGGCGACTACGACTTCTACGAACGCGAACGCGCCACGCGCGAGGCCAACAAGGAAGCCGCGTATGCCCGCCAGCAGTCGATGCTGGCGAAGGAACAGCGCTTCATCGATCGCTTCAAGACCCACGCCTCCAAGGCCGCGCAGGTCCAGAGCCGCATCAAGTCGCTTGACAAGATCGAGAAGCTCGAGCTGCCCAAACAGCGCGTGGTCGTGAAATTCACCTTCAAGGATCCACCACGATCGGGCGACCAGGTCGCGGTGATCGAAGGGCTGTCGAAGGCCTACGGCAAGCGCGTGATCTACGAGGACTTCAGCCTGACCATTCGCCGCGGCGAACGCTGGGCGGTGATGGGCAGGAACGGCGCCGGCAAGACGACGCTGCTCAAGATGCTGGCGGGCGCGCTGGCGCCAGATGCCGGCGACGTGCGACTGGGCGCGAGCCTGAAGATGGGCTACTTTGCCCAGCAGTCGCTCGACACCATGGACGCCGACCTCACGGTCTTCGAGCAGCTCCAGAAGGATTTCTCTCGCGAGTCGTCGGCGCGCTGCGCTCGCTCGCCGGCGCGTTCCAGTTTTCCGGGGATGACGTCGACAAGAAAATTCGGGCGTTGTCGGGCGGCGAGAAATCACGCCTGGCGATGGCGCGGATGCTGTTCGACCCGCCCAACTTCCTGGTGCTGGACGAGCCGACCAACCACCTCGACCTGGCGACCAAGGAAATGCTGGTCGATTCGCTGAAGGCGTTCGAAGGCACGATGATCTTCGTATCGCACGATCGCGCGTTCCTGCGCGGCATCAGCAATCGCGTGCTGGAACTCGGGGGCGAAACCGGACAGGACGCGCACCCGCACGCGTACCTCGGCTCGTACGTCGAGTATGTCGAGCGCACCGGCCACGAAGCGCCGGGCATTCACACCTGACACGAACGTGCCAATCACGTCGTAGTAGCCGGCCAGAACGGTAATTCTGACGGTTGACAACGCTTCGAGGGCCAGAAACGGCCGGTCGCTTCAAGGCGTGGCAGAATCCCGCTACCAAGGGGGCATCATGACCAACGCCGAAGTCCGCTCGTTCCTCGATCGCTTCGTTCACGCGTGGGAAAGCCAGGACGTCCCGGCCCTCGGGGCCTGCTACGCAGACGACTGCGTAGTCGTGAGCCCGATCTTCAACACCATGCATGGGCGCGCCGCGGTTGAGAAATCCTACGGTGATCTGTTCAAAGCGCTGGCGGTCCGCAAGGTCCGCGTCGACGACATGGTGATTGGCAGCGAGAATCCGGCGCGCGCCGTGGTGGTGTGGAACGTGCAGTCGACGCACGTGGGCGAGGTCTTCGGCATGCCTGCCACCGGAAAGAACATCGAGCGGACGGTGGCCTACGTCTTAACAATCGAGGGCGGCACGATTTCCAAGGAACTGCGCCTCTACGATTTCACCAGCATGCTAATCCAACTGGGTGTGCTGCGCGCCAAGCCCGGTCACTTGGGCTGACGTTTGCCGTCGGGCGCCAGGTCAATTCCGACCGAGAAGCCAAGGTCCGCAGGGGCTGACGGTCCAAGAAGAGCGCCGGCACGGTCGTACCAAGCGAGTCGCTTCTGACGCGTGCTATTGCGCACAAACATCACCGAGCCGGCGCGATCGGCCGTTACGGCAAGCTGCCATTGTGTCGACGTAAAGCCCACACCCTCGGCCACCGTCTCGGGCTCGCCCGATAGCAGCAGCGAGGCCGAATCGAACGCCTGGGCATACAACGTGGTCTGTCTGACGAACAACACGCGGCCCCGTGTTGCACCGATCGCATTTGGAACAAAGAGCGCGCTTGACCGGTCGGCCAGCAAACGCCGGCCGGCAGGTTCGGTCAATGAGGCCACGAACAGGCCGCGGGCCGACGCCTCCGCAGCAGTCGAGACGTAGAAAAAATGCTCACCGTCCGGCAGGAAGACGGGCAACCTGCCAGTCGAGGCCGAGTCCACCTCCGAGAGAGGCGCGCACGCGCCGCCCTCACCGGGCACCCGCTGGAGAGCGCCAGCTTCCGTGGCAAACAGAATCGTGCCCGTGCGGCTCCACGTACCGCCCATGCCTGTGCCAGCCTCTTCGCACAACATTTGCGGCGGGCCGCCTGACGCCGACACGCTCTTCAGTTTGCCCTCGGCAAAGAACGCGACCGTTCGGCTGTCGGGAGACCAGAACGGTGTTCGGTAGCCTGAGGTGCCGGGCAACGTCCTGGTCTCGCCGGTCTCTAGCGAACGAATCGCGAGTGCGCCAGGAACGCCCATCACCAGCGAACGCCCGTCCGGCGAGAGGGCAATCGAGGTTGGGGCGCGATTGTCGTCCAACGCCATCGACAGGTGCACGCGAGCGGGCGCGACCGGGACCCGGGTGAACTGAACGAAGGCCAGTGCGGCGGCCGCGAGCCCGAACACGCTGGCCACCGCCCACGGCAGCTTCGACGCAGGGTAGGTAATCGGCTGCGCTGACGATGACTCGCCGTCAGCGTTGGCGAGGCTCTGATGACTCGCAATGCGGGCGTCGCCGATGTCGCGGAGCCGCTGCCGCGGGTCGCGGACCAGGCAATCTCGCAGCAGGCTGCGAATCTTCGCCGGCACTCCGGGCGGCAATGCCAGCTTGCTGACATCGCGGGTGAGTACGGCGGCGAGCGTCTCCGAGAGATCTTCGGCCTCGAACAACCGCCGGCCGGTGAGCAGCTCGTGCAGCACGACACCAAACGCCCAGATGTCGGCGCGCTTGTCGACGGCCCGGCCCTTGGCCTGCTCGGGCGCCATCGTAGGCGGCGGTACCGAGAATGATGCCGTGCGCGGTCATCGCCGCAGGACCGGTGATGGTCGGCGAGTTCGCCAGGTGCGCCGATCCCCGCTCCCCGATCCCTGTTCGATCGCTTTCGCGAGGCCGAAGTCCAGCACCTTCACCGTGCCATCGTCTCGGACTTTGACGTTCGCGGGCTTGAGATCGCGGTGGATGATGCCCTGTTCGTGTGCTGCTTCCAGAGCCTCCGCGATCTGCCTGGCGATGGGCAGTGCCTCGTCGATCGGCATCGCGCCCCGCGCGAGGCGTTGCGACAGATCCTCGCCCTCGGCCAGTTCCATCACCAGCGCATGCATGCCGGCCGATTTCTCGAAGCCGTAGATGGCGGCGATGTGAGGATGGTTCAACGCGGCGAGCGTCTTCGCTTCGCGCTCGAACCTCGCGAGCCGCTCGGGATCGGACGCAAACGCGTCTGGCAGCATCTTGATCGCCACCTGCCGGCCCAGCGTCGTGTCGGTGGCTCGCCACACCTGCCCCATGCCGCCCTCACCGAGGGGCGCGGTGATCTCATACGCGCCGATCCGCATGCCTGGGGCAAGGCTCATCCGCCGCGAACTAGATCCCGGAATACTCAGTTCCTGCCATGCGATCTCGCGGTCGCCGCTTCACTTTCTGAGACGCTCGGCTCGGTCATTCGAGCGTTCACGACCGATCTCGTGTGGCACGCAGCCCGCAGGCATCGTCTGCGTGACCGGGTGTAGAATCCACTCGTGGACGGGGAGGACGCGGTGCCAACAACACCTCATGACACGCGACTTACGTACGACGACTTCCTGCTGCTGCCAGACGATGGTTTCCGGCACGAGATCATCGACGGGGAGCACTACGTGACGCCGTCGCCGAACCTGCGTCACCAGGACCTGGTGTTGCGACTAGGCATGTCGATTGGCAGTCACGTCGAGGATCGTCCCGACCGCGGTCGCGTCTTCATCGCCCCCTTCGACGTCGTATTCTCCTTCCACGACATCGTCGAACCGGACGTAATTTTCGTGGCGCCGGATCAGCTCGACATCCTGACCGACAAAAACATCCAGGGCACACCTGCCATGGTGGTCGAGATTCTGTCGCCGTCAACACGCCAGCGCGATCGGCAGATCAAACGCACGCTCTACGAACGTAGCGGCGTTCGCGAGTAATGGCTGGTGGATCCGGATCTCGACGTCGTGACCGTTCACAGGCGCTCCGCCAGTGGCGCGTTCCCGGTGGACGCCAGTCTCTCCGTCGAAGGGAGCGACACGCTGGCAACGCCGCTGTTGCCCGGCTGGTCACTGACGCTGGAACGCCTGTTCCGCTGCTCCGACAAGCCCATTCACTTTTAGTCCAAGGCTCAGCTGCGGGGGTATATACTCGGCAGCCTCAAACCCGTATCGGCCAGGAGGCCCACCCATGCGTTGCCCCTCCCTCGTCGTCGTCGGCGTCGCCCTCGTTGCCGCCCTCTCATTCGCGACCACTGCAGCCGCCCAGGACCCTGTGGGCGTCTGGAAAGTGAATCTCGCGAAGTCTAAATACAGTCCTGGCCCGGCGCCCAAGAGTTCGACCATTACGACCACTGCCGTGGCCGGTGGCCGCTACAAGTCGGTCACAGAAACGGTCCCTGCCACTGGCGCGCCAACCAAGGCGGAAGTGACGTGGGCGTTCGATGGCAAGCCACACCCAGTGACGGGCAACCCGAACAGTACCAGCCAGACTTATACCAAGGGTGACGCCACGCACTACACCGTCGCGTCGACAATCGGCGGTAAGGCGACGGTGACTTCAAAAGTCACGCTCGCCGCCGACGGCAAGTCACGGACCGTGGCGCAGACCGGGACCGACGCGCAAGGCAGGGCCGTCAACAACATGATCTTTTACGACAAGCAGTGAGTTGGAAGTAGCCCCGGGGCGAGAGTGCGCCGGGGCTACTTCCCCTGACCACGCCGGCGCGACGGCCACTCTCAACGACTTCTACGGCGCCGGTTCGATCCTCAGCACGGCGCCATCGTCCTCTTCCGTCAACACATAGATGAAGCCGTCGGGCCCTTGCCTGACGTCGCGGACGCGTTGGTGATAATCCTGCAAGAGGGTTTCGCGGCGAATCTCCCACAGCTTCTCGTTGAAGACCACCCGCTCGATGCCGCCGGTGCCGGGAATTCGGCCGCGCACGGTACTGCCGACGAAGAGGTTGCCCTTCCACTGCGGGAACTTGTCGCCGGTGTAGAACAGCAGGCCTGATGGCGTGATGCCGGGGTTCCAGGTGATCCAAGCCGCCTCGATGCCATCGCGGTTGGGATGCTGCATGGGCGAGCCGTTGTTCTCGCGACCGTAGCCATAAGTGGGCCAGCCGTAGTTGCCACCAGCCTTGAGGATGTTGATCTTGTCGCCACCCATCGGCCCCAACTCGGCATGAAAGATCTGGCCACTCACGGGATGCGGCGTGATCCCGAAGTGATCGCGGTGACCGATGGTGTAGATCTCCGGACGATGCCCGGCCTTGCCCACGAACGGGTTGTCGGCCGGCACCGTGCCATCGTCTTTCAGCCGCAGCGTCTTGCCGTAGATGGTGTGGGTCGCTTGCGCATCGGGGCTGGGACCGGCACCACCCACCGTGATGTAGAGCAGCCCGTCGTGGCCGAAGGTGAGACGCGAGCCACCGGTGCGAACGGCGTCGCCGGCGTACAGCTCCTTGACGTCGGCGAGCCCAGTGCCTTCGTAGCGGCCGCGCCCGAGCGCCAGCGTGTAGGTGTCGCCCTCAAGTGCCTTGTGGTAGGTGAAGTAGATCAGCCGGTTCTCGGCGAACTTTGGGTGCATCGCCAGATCGAGCATCCCGGTCGTCCGCGTGGTGCGCATGGCCGGAAGACCGGCGAGCGGCTTGCGGTCGCGCACGCCCTTGCGGATGGCCAGCACCTGGCCGGTGGCGCGCACGCTGACGAGGAAGTCGCCGTCGGGCAACGGCAGCAGGCTCCACGGCCGCTCGATGCCGCGGGCAACTACCGACACGCGAATCTTCTGCTCGAATGTCTCGCTGACGCGTGGCTCGGTGGGCAGCGGAAAGCGCGGGCTGCCCGGCGCAGGTGGCCGCGGCTGTGCGACCAGGGATGCAGTAGCCAACAGAAGTGCGCAGAGGGCAATGCCGACAGGGGTCCGACGGGAGTCAGCGGTCATGATGGCGTCTATCTTAACGCCTGTTCGGCGCACCCTAAGCGCTTGCGACCGACCAGTCTTCCCACATCAGGTCATCCACCCGCTCGAACTCGCGGACGTTGGCGGTGACCAGGGTGAATCCGCGACGCACCGCTTGTCCTGCGAGAAGTGCGTCATACGCCCCGATTGGCCGGCGTTCCTGCTCGAGCAGCGCGCGAACCTCCCCGGCTGCGCGCGCGTCCGCATCGTCGAACGCCACCAGGCGGATGGGGCCCGAAAGAAACGCCTGGATACGCTCGGTGTTGTAGTCGCGCCTGGCACTCTTCGACACGCCGTACCACAGTTCGTGAAGGGCAACGGTGGAGACGCACACCACTGAGCCCCCAGCCAGTGCCTCTTTGAACCGGCGGCGGACCAGAATCGACGAACCGTTGATCAACGTGATGCAGGCGTTGGTGTCAAGCGTGTATTCGATCACGAGAAGTCGGCGCGCCGCGGTGCCGACGGCTGGTTACGGCCATCAGTCATGAAGGACTCGGCGCCGAACCGATCGAGATCCGCGAACCAATCGTCGACGCTCCACTCCACCGGCTCGAGCAACACGCCGCGGCCCTGGCGGGTGACGCGCACTTCGGTGCCCGGAAATCGAAACTCGAGCGGCAGGCGCACGGCCTGGCTGCGGCCGTTCAGAAAGAGCTTGGCGAACTTGTTCACAGGATCACCTCTGGCTCAGTATATACCATTGATATAGACTGAGCGAATAGTCAGCTAAATATTTATTTACTAGCTAGTTAGCCGCCATGGTGAACTCCGCCGGGAGCAGTTCCATCGGTTGATCGTGATCGAGAAACTCACGGCAAATTCCATGGAACTCGGCCGCGCTTTGCGAGCGGCGGATCTGATGGAGGAAGGTGCCCGGTACGCCTTCCCCCAGATAATTGAGGAACTTCTTCATGCGCTCGCACTGCACCTTCTCCGGCTTGTCGAGGCAGGCCTGCGATGCCCACAGCGCGCGAATGTAGTCCCACACCTCCCGACCGGTCGGCAACGTCACCGACTCGCCGCGCAGTTGCTGGCGAATCTGGTTGAACAGCCACGGACTGCGGATCACGCCACGGCCGATCATCAGGCCACCGGCACCGGTGCGTGACAACAACTCCTGCGCCTGCGCCGCTGAGTAGACGTGGCCGTTCGCGATCACCGGGCACGGCATGCGCTCAACTGCCTGGCGGATGCGGT
>JANLWW010000186.1:0-8210 GCA_031364805.1 Acidobacteriota bacterium | reverse complement strand
GGTCAGCGACGACTGGAATGCCGAGCGCCTTCAATTGATCCGCCGGGCCAATGCCCGACAGCAGCAGCAACTTGGGCGAGTCGATGACGCCGCTGCTGACGATCACCTCGCGGGTCGCCCGCGCTTGTCCAGGCGTGCCGTCGCGCAAGTACTCGACGCCGACGACCCGGCCGCCTTCAATGATTAACTTCGTTGCTTGTGACTGCGAGCGCACTTCGAGGTTGGGCCGCGACAGCACCGGCTTCAGGAACGCATCAGCGGCGCTGTGGCGCTTCTCGTCGAGAATGGTCTTCTGGTAGTAGCCGGCCGTGTTCACCGGCGACGGCATGTTGAAGTCGAAGCGCGCGTCGCGGAGGTAGCCGTGCTGGGCGGCGGCTTGCAGGAAGGCACGGTGTCCGGCGTGCGGGTCGGTGCACAGCGACACCGCCAGCTCGCCATCGGCACCGCGCCACGGCGTCTCGCCCATCTCGTGGCGCTCTGATTTCTTGAAGATCGGCAGCAGAGCGTCGTAGCCCCAGCCCGGGTTGCCCATCCGTTCCCATTTATCGAAGCAGAACTGGTGGCCGCGGATGAAGGCCATGGCGTTGACGGCGCTCGAGCCGCCGTGCACCTTGCCGCGCGGGAACGTAATGCGCCGGTTCTGCATGCCGGGCTCCGGCTCAGTGGCGTAGCCCCAGTCGAACTTCGACCCAATCAACGAGGGCCATTTGCCCGGAGTGGTGATGGCCGGGTCCCCATTGTCGGGCCCACCCGCTTCCAGCAGAAGGACGCGCGTCGATGCGTCTGCCGACAAGCGGTTGGCGAGCACGCATCCCGCTGATCCCGCGCCAACGATGATGAAGTCGAAATCGTTGCGGTTGGATTGGGTTAGCCCGGCGAGAAGGGGAGACGCGCCGACCAGCTTGATGAAATCACGTCGTTTCATAATCAAAGGCAACCACGAAGCACGCGAGGATCACGAAGATACCACTACCGGCTGCCGGCTCGGAGCCTGAGCAGGCGCGCCTGCGCCGGTGGGAATCCGGGGACCCCAGGCGCGTGGGGCGGAAAGAGCTTGGCGTGCCAGCTGCCGCGCATAACGCCCATGGCATCGTGGGCGTTCGGGGGCAACAGGAGGTGGCCAATCTCGTGGGCCATCGCACACGCGAGCACGTACTCCGCGGATACGCGATGAGCGGACACGAACGCGGTCACTCGGTCCATGAACACATAGGCTGTCGTTCCTCGGCTGCCATCGCCAGGGCTCGGGGCCACGCCCATTGATTCAGGGGAGATGCCTCGTGGTGCCGTGGCCATCGTCGTCAGGACGATGGTGAGCGTGCGCCCGGCCGGCGCCGTGCTCTCTGACCAATCCAGCGTCACGCCTGCCTTTTCGTAGATCTCCGTGGCGAGTTGCTGCGAGCGGACGAGGTTCACGGCAGTCCCGCTGGCGCCCTCGACCCTGATGGCCACGACCGGGTTCGGTTCCGCCGCTTCCGCTGCGAACCCCTTCCCGACGCCGGCCGCCACACAGATTGCCAACAGCGTCCATGATGTCCTCGCCATACGCCCTCCCTTCCGCGGCCGGATGGCTGCGGTCGGGTGGGAATGCGGAAACCCGGGGAAAAGGGATGAAGATCCTCAGAATGTGGCGGAAAAAGGCTGAGTACAATGCCGCGCATGTCCGAGCCGGTACCGGTGACGGCCTTGCTGCGAGCGTGGAGCGGAGGGGACCAGGAGGCGCTGCCGGCGCTGCTGCCTCTGGTCGAAGCCGAGTTGAAGCGGCTGGCTCGCGCCTACATGGCACGGGAGCGGATCGGCCACACGCTGCAGGCGACGGCGCTCGTGAACGAAGCGTTCCTGCGTTTGATTGATGCAAGACAAGTGGCGTGGCAAGACCGGGCGCACTTCCTCGGCATCTCCGCGCGCCTGATGCGGCGTGTCCTGGTCGATCACGCCCGAACGCGCGGCGCCCGCAAGCGTGGCGATGGCGACTACAAAGTGGCGTTAGAAGATGACCTGGCGGTGGTTGCAGCGCCCGACGTCAACCTCGTCGATCTGGATCGCGCCCTGGAGGCGCTGGCGCTGGTGGACGAGCGCAAGTGCCGCGTGATCGAAATGCGATTCTTTGGCGGGATGACGGTGGAAGAGACGGCCGAAGTGCTGCACGTGTCCATCGACACCGTGAAGCGAGACTGGCGGTTAGCGAAGCTGTGGCTGTTAAGGGAGCTCGATCACTAACCCGTGACTGCGTAATCTACCAGGCCAGCCTGGCCATCAACTGCACAGTCCTGGGAAACCCGCCGTCCCGGAGAAGCTGGCCGAAGGTCTGGGTCCCGAAGTTGATCAATGGCGAGAAGAAGATCGGCTGGTCGAACACGTTGAACAGCTCGGCTCGCAGCGTGACCCGCGCCCGGGCAAGGGGGAGTGTCTTACTGAGCGCGACGTCCCAGGTCGTTCGTAGGGGAGTCCTGGCGGCGGGGTCAGCGTGCGGCGCGTTACCGAGCGTGAACGGCGGGGCGAGACTCCAGGCCGCCGGGTTCAACCACCGAACGCACAAACAACTGGGATCGTAGCTGTCGGCCGGGTCAGCGGTCAGGACCGGTGCGACACCTGGAACCAGGTTGGGCCGCTGTCCCACGCCGAAGGCACCGGCAGGGTTGGCGCCTGCCATCTGGATCACGGCAATTGGAAAACCGCTTTGATAGACGCCGACCGCGCTCAAGGTCCAGCCGCGGTATTCCAAGGTGCCGCTGAGATTAAGGCGATGCGGCGTGTCTCGCAGCGAATAGCCGTATTCTCTCTCGAGGTCGTAATTGTCGAGCAAGGGCTGTGGGTTATTGGCAAAGGCATTGCCTTCGCCGGATTGGTTGTCCTTCAGCACGCTGTAGGTGTAGTTGACGCGGGCACCCCAGCCGCCGTGCTGGCGGCGCTCGCCGCTCACGACGAATGCGTCGTATCGCGAGCGTGACGCGGTCACCCGGTGAGCCAGCACGTTGCCAAACTGCGGATAGGGCCGCAGCAACTGGCCACGCGCCAATGTTGAGGTCGTCGCGAAGGCGCCAAAAGACGGATTGCCAAAGAAGGGGTTGGGCACCTGGGCTTGCAGCGCCGAACCAAGCGCCAGGTATTGCGGGTCGAGTTGATTGATGTTGACCGACGCGTCAACCGTGCCGCCGAGCGACAAGCCCGTGGCACGGCTGCCAACGTAACCCATCGTCAGCGCAATCCGGCCAGGTAACTCGCGCTGCACATCAAGCGAGTATCGATGCACGCGAGCCGCGCCGCTGGACTCATCGATGAAGTCGATGTTGCTACCGGCACCGGTCAGCAGCCCTTGCGAGGCGCCTTGCGGTTGCTCGAGACGTTGCGGAAACGGATTGGTCAGGGAGCAACCTGGACACGGCGTCAAGCCGACGTCGTTACTCGCCACATAGGTGGTCGCGCCGGTGAACCCCCGGGTGCCGAGGCCTCCCTGAGTCAGCGTCTGCGGAATCTGCGAGGGCGCCCAGAACAATCCGTAGCCAGCGCGAACGACCGTTTGCGGACCAAGCGACCACGCCAGCCCGGCGCGAGGCCCGACGTTAAAATTGAGCGCTTCGCCTTGCCGGGTCGGGTAGCCATCCTGCCCGGCGTACATCAACCCGCCCTTCAGGCTCAGCCCGGGCACCTGTATGGGGAACGCGCGATCACGATCGAACCCAACCGTGAACGCATCATCTTGCTCCTGCAGCCCCTGCTCGAACTCGACGCGCAGGCCGAGGTTGACCGTGAGGCTCGAACCGAGACGGAAGTCGTCCTGGAGATACGCGCCCGCGTAGTTGGTGAACAAACTGGTGGGTGTCGGAATCGAGAACGAGCCAGATCCGGGAATGCCCAGCAGGAAGCTGGCCATGGCATCGCCGCCTTGATTGGCAAATGGATCCGGGCCCTTCGTGAATCCGGTCGTGAAGGTGAAAACTCCCCTGCGATCCGGGGCCACGCGCATGCCGATCCGCCGATAGTCGCCGCCTGCCTTCAGCGCGTGACGTCCCACCAGCCGAGACCATGACGCGCTGAGCGAATGCGAATAATGGGTGCTCTCGGTTGCCGCCCCGCCGTTAAACAACGTCGAACTGTAGCCGTCGACGCCGATGACAGGAAAGCCCGTGAGCTCGCGGGCGAACGCGGGGTCGAAGCCAAGGGTCGTGGCGTCGTTGGGCTTCCATGCCGAATCATCGCGAAAACCCATGTAGCCGTAGCGAACGGCTACGGTGGTCCACTCATCCGGCGTCGACACGGCGTTCAGGGCCAGCACCTTCGCGGTTCGGGGAATGGTCGATGCGCCAGGGTCGCCGGGCACGCCGCCGTACACTTCGGCGTCAGGTTCATTCGAGTGGTACCAGGCGAAGACGCCACTGAGCATGTGTCGATCGCTCAGGCGGTGGTCGAGCTTGGCGGTCGCCTGATTGGTGAGGTCCGAGAGCAACGCGGTACCGGCGAGCGATCGGCCATTCGTCGGTGCCGGCAGCAGGCTGACAAGATTACGTGCGACCGGGTTGATGCGATCGGCGGGAATGACATTGCCGGGAAACGGATCGCGAATGAATTGCCCCGGACGCGCGGGATCCGGCCGGGTCGTGCGGGGGTCGTAAATCATGGCGGGAGACCGTGAGAAGTCGCCGATGCGCTCGAGGGCCGTTGGGAGCGAAATTACCGAGCCCTGGCTTGTCTGGCTGTCGTAGCCTTCGGTGCTCGCCCGGAAGAAGGTCCGATTACTGACGAGCGGTCCTCCGAACGAGCCGGCCCACAGGTGATACGCCGTCTCAGGCTTCGCCTGATTGGTGTTGCGGGTAAAGAACTGCGTCCCGGTGCCCCATTCCGGCCGATTCAGGTACAGCGCGCTGCCACGCCAGGTGTTTGATCCCGACTTCAGCGTCGTGTTGAAGACGCCGCCGCCGGTGCGCCCCAGTTCCGCATCGTAGGTGGAAATCTGCACTTTGACTTCTTGAACCGTCTCGATCGATGGCGTGAAGACGGCGCGGTTGAACAGATCGCCAATCGGGACCCCGTCAATCAGGTAGCTATTTCCACGCCGCGGGCCGCCGGCGACTGACAGCATCGAGCCCTGATTCTGATCCTGAATGCGAACGAATTGAGGGCTGCCCGTCGGCACGACCGTTGGCGCGGTGGCCGCGAGCATGAACGGGTTGCGGCCCGCGTTGGGCAGCGATTCGAGCGTCCGCTCGTCGAGGAGCACTCCGAGCGAGGCGTCGGCTTGCTGGATGATCGGCGTGGCCCCGGTCACGACGACTTCATCGGTGACTCCGCCGACTTCCAGCACCACGTCCAGTCTCAGGGCATCGTCTGTGCCGACACTAATCGCGCGGCTTTCGAAGGTCCTGAACCCGGCCAGTGTGGCGCGGATGGTGTACCGGCCGGGAGGTATCCCCGGGAACGCGTACTCGCCCGAACTGTTGGTGACGGTGTCGCGTGCCGCGGCTGTTTCTTCGTTCAGCAACACGAGATCGACACCCACGAGGACGCCGCCGGCGTCTCGCACGGCGCCGCGCACGCCGGCATGGTACGACTGCGCGTTCGCGCTCGTGGCCGCGAGCATTAGCGTCAAAGCCTGTAGGACCACGGCCCTCATGGCTCGGTATTCTAGTCGATAGAAACACCCTGCCGATCAGCGACCGTTCGGCACGCGTCGCGCGAGTTGGTCCACCCAGTTCACCACAACGCGAAGGCCCAGAGACGCCGTTTCCTCGGGGTCGCGTTTGATCATGAGCAGCCGGCCGTCCGGAGCCACGTCGTAGGCCCCGAACACATATGGACCCGAGAACCACTCCCGTGGTTTGGCTGACGTGAATGCCCGCGCGGCGTCAATGGCGACGCTGAAGACCTGCCCGCCTCTCCAGTACCACAGTTCCCGACCGTCGCTGCTCCACTCGGGCTCGTCGCCACCTTCACTGGTCACTTGGTAGCGCGACGTGAATGCCGGAAAGTCCGAGACGAACACCTCGGCGCGTGTCGCTTCGTTCGAGGCGTAGGCGATCCAACGGCCATCGGGCGACATGCGCGGGCTCCATTGCTCACCCGGTCCGTGCAAGAGCGGTCTCGGTTGACGAGCGTCGTCCGTGGAGACCAGGAACATGCTGGCGCCTTCCGGCCCTGTTCCACCGTCTGAATACACCAACACCTTGCCGTCGACAGACCAACCTCCAGGCACGAGCTGCAGATCGCCCCCTGCCAGGCGATCTGCGGCGCTGCCACCGTCGCTGGACTGCCAGAACAGTTCCCGCGAGCCGCCGCGGGTTGAGGTGAAGGCCAGGCGCTGGCCGTCTCTCGTCCAGATCGGCGCCCAGTTATTGCCTTCTCTGGTGACGCGTGCCAGCTTCTCGGTTGCCAACTCATACGTCCAGATGTCTCGGCGCCCGCCCTCGGCTACCGCGAACGCCAGCCGCCGTCCGTCGGGTGAAACGCTGGGCGTGCTGATGGCACGGGCTGTAATGTTGACCGGCGTTTCAATCCCCTTGCGATCCACCCAGACCAGCGTTCGACCCGCATTCGACGGCGCCGGTCGAAACGCCAGCGTGCCGCTGTTCGAAAGGCGGTAGGCGCTGACCCCGTCAATTTCATCCCCGAGAACGTTCTCGAGCAGGTTGACCTCTGGCCCGGTTACTTCCAGGCGACCAGGGTCGAACGGCACCGCGAAGAGGGTCCCCTCTCGTGCAAACACCAAATGGCCAGGAGGCACAAACCGCGCCTCATAGGCGCGCTTGATGATGACCTTCCGTTCGGACGTGGCCAGGTTCTGGACCGCAACATTGAACTGCCCATTGCGCTCGTGTGAGGTGAACAGAACCGCTTCACCGCCCGGCAACATCGAGGGGCTGTGATGGTCGAACTCTGGAGTGCTCTCGCTGAGTGCAACGACTGTCGCAGGCTCACCCCCTTCGGCGAACACGCGCTGCACTCCATGATTGCGCGTCGCGAAAATGATGCTGCCGTTCTCGAGCCAGTCGGCGCCCAGGAAGCCGTCAACGAGACCCCCGCAGATCAGGACTGGTGCGCCGACGGTCTTGACGTTGACCTTCATCAACCGTTCTTGTTCTTGTGAGAAGAAAGCGACCCATTCACCATCGGGCGAAAACAGCGGTGAGCCCGCGCCTTCGGTTCCCTGGATCGGCGCGTCGCCGGATTGATCGAACTGCCTCAAGTACAGACGGCCGCCGCTTGAGTAGACCAGTTTGGTGCCGTCGCCGGAAATGTCGAACCTGTTGATCCGGCCAGTTGAAGGCAGGGCCGAGAAATGCACGACGGCGCGAGCGGCCGGTAGATCCGCCGATCCGATGCGCCATCCCGCCCATGCTGCCAAGACCAGTCCCACCGCCACCGCGCCTGGAACGGCCCACTGGCCGAACCCGCGCCGCCGTACGCCGAGGTTGGGCATCGCAGGTGATGGCCGAGCGATCTCGGCCGTGATCCACCGCAACTCGTCGGCAAGGTCTCTTGCCGTTTGCCAGCGGTCATCTGGGTCCTTGGCCAGACATTTCCGAATCACGCGTTCGAGCGCGGGCGAGGACAGCCGCTGGAGGGAGTGGAGTTCCGTCGGTTCGGTGTTGAGGACCGCGGCCATTACTGCCGCCGTGCTGCCGCCGTCGAAGGCTCTTTTCCCGATCAGCATCTCGTAGAGAACGGCGCCAAACGAAAAGACATCGGCTCGCGAGTCAACCTTCTTGCCTTCGAGCTGCTCGGGCGCCATGTAGTGCAACGTGCCGAGGATCGTGCCTTCACTGGTTACGCTCTCCACGCCCTCCGGCCTGGCGGCTGAGGACCCTGACGTCGAGACGTAACCGCTGCGCGGCCGGCCCCACTTCGCCAGTCCGAAATCGAGCAGTTTCGCTCCTCCCCTGGTGAGCATGATGTTGGCGGGCTTCAGGTCGCGATGCATCACTCCGCGCTGGTGGGCGTGATCAAGGGCGCCAGTGATCTGCACGGCGAACGCCAGGGCCTGCGCCACCGGAATCGGTCCCTGCTTGAGTCGCGTTTCGAGCGTGTCGCCCTCGATCAGATCGAGGACGATGCCACGAACATCACCGTCGCCGGCGAGCCCGAAGACGGCGCCAATGTGCGGATGATTCAGCGAGGCCAGCAGGCGCGCCTCGCGTTCGAACCGCGCGAGTCGCTCCGGATCGTTCACGAACGCTGACGGCAACACCTTGATGGCGACGTCCCGATGGAGGGAG
>JANLWW010000177.1:0-82428 GCA_031364805.1 Acidobacteriota bacterium | reverse complement strand
CCTCAGCGTGCAGGCGGGCTACCCAGATCCGACCAGCCCGCTCTTCGCTGATGTCCAACGGTGGCTCACCGTCCGAGCGGCTGACTCGCCGGGCGTGTTGAAGGCCAGCACCACGGTGGAAGCGGACCTCTGGACCAAGTTCGTGCGCCTGTCCACGTGGAGCGGCATGACCACGGTGACGCGCTCGCCGATGGGCATAGTCCGCGACAACGACGAGTTGTTCGCGATGATGATGACAGCGATCGACGAGACCATTGCCGTCGGCCGCGCGCGCGGCATTGTCCTTCCGCCCACGCTGATGGACGACACGCTCGCGCTGATTCGAAATTTTCCGGCAAGTTCGAAATCGTCGATGCTCGAGGACCTCGAGCGCGGCCGGCGTCTCGAGTTGCCCTGGTTGAGCGGCGCCGTCGTGCGGCTTGGCAAGGACGCCGGCGTGCCGACGCCGACCCACCAGTTCATTGCCGCCGTGTTGCAGCCGTTCGCCAACGGCAAGCCCTGATACCTTCGCGAGCTGCCGGCAAATTCCATGGCAGACGACCAACGCCTTCGCGACCTGATGGTCGAGTACCAATCAGGCCGGTTCGACGCCGTCGACGAGCTCTACGCATCACTGGCGCCGGTGCTGCGCCGCTTCCTGCTCTCGCACGCGCGCGATGCCGCGCAGGCCGACGACCTGGTCCAGGAGACGTTTCTGCAGATCCACCGCGCCCGGCACACCTTCAATCCGGCCTTCGCATTAACGCCCTGGGCGATCGCCATTGCCCGGCACGTGTGGCTCATGCACCGCCGTACGGCTTGGCGCCGTCCATGGGTAACCGACGATGTGAGCGAAATGGAATTGCCCGTGCGCGCGGAGGCAGCGTCATTCGTCGAGCGCACTGAAGTTCGCCGGGCACTGGGCAAGGTTACCGAGCCCCGGCGCGACGCCATAATCCAGCACCACCTGCTGGGATTCAGCTTCAAGGAAATCGCCGATCGCGCCGGGATCGCCGAGACGGCGGCCAAGCTGCGTTCGAGTCGCGGCATGGCACAATTGCGCGCGCTATTGAAAGCGAAAGGGCGCGCATGAGCGGGATGTCCCAGGAACTGCGCGCTCGGCTGGCGGCCGACTACGGCCCGGTCCGGACGCTGCCGTCGCCGTGGGCGCGGGCGTTATGGCTGCTGCCATTCGCGGTGATGGCGGTGGCCACTGCGCCGCTGGTCTTCGATCTTCGTCCAGACGCTTCACGACTCGGGTGGATGGGACTGTGGGGCGCATCATCCTTGCAGGTGCTCATCGGGCTGGCGGTGATGGTGGCCGCGTTGCGCGAGGCCGTGCCTGGCCGCGGTTGGAACCACGCTGCGATCGCGTTGTGGATCGGGTTGCCTCTGGTGGTCGTGATGGCGGTCACGCTGAACAGTTGGGTGGTCAGCCCGGCGCTGTTGCGCCGCGGCTGGTGGATGGTTGGGCTGGCGTGTTTCGCGAGTTCTGCTGCGAGCGGGCTGCCGATTGTCGCACTGGCCAGTGTGCTGGCGGCGCGCGCCTACCCCACGCGGCCCGCCCTGGCGGGAGCGTTGCTGGGATTGGGGTCTGGATTGATGGCTGACGCCGGCTGGCGGCTGTTCTGTCACTTCAGCGAACCGGCCCACGTGCTGTCGGCGCACGTGGGCGCGGTGCTGATGTCAATGCTGATCGGTGCGCTGCTCGCGAGCGCTATTTGCCGAGCTCAGCGTAGATCTTAGCCACGTTGTCCTTCGCGCCGGTCATGCGATAGGCGGCGAATTTCTCCGGCAGCTTCAAGTCGGTCAACGCCTGGTCGGCGGTCTTGCCGGCCTTGATTGCTGACTGCACCGACGCCAGGAACACGCGGTTGAACTCTCCGAACTCGACGAAGTCGGCCCACGTCATCAGGGTGGTGTGTCCCGGGATCACCGTGTCAACCCCCTTGATCCCGGCCGCCGTCTTTGCCAACGTTTCGCCAATCTGGACACCGCTGCCACCGTTGTTCATGTCGAGCAGGGGGGTGCCCTTGCTGGCGAAGATGTCGCCCGCATGCATCGTCCGCAGTTCGCGGAACACGACGAAGGCGTCACCATTGGTGTGGCCAGGCCCGAAGTAGTAGAGGTCGATCGCCTCCTTGCCGCTCAGCACGGTCATCCGGTCGGTGAAAGTCTTGTCGGGCATGCCGTGTTTTGTCTCAGGCGTGGCGAAGTTTTTCATCTTCGCCATGTTGGCGCTGGTGTTGGCCTGGGCGACAATCTCAACACTCGGTGCAAAGAACTCGTTGCTGCCGACGTGATCGCCGTGAGTGTGGGTGTTGATGATGTGGGTGATCGGCTTGTCGCTGACCGTGCGGACCTTGTCGAGAATGGCCTGGCCCCAGTTGGAAAGTTTGGTATCGACCAGCACCACGCCGTTCGCCGTGACGTAGGCCGCGGTGTTGCCACCTCCGCCCGTGATCATGAACAGGTTGTCTTTCACCTTTTCGATCGCGGCCACGTTGGGTCCCGCTGGCGCTGGTTGCTGCGCCTGCACCGCGGCCATGGCCGCCAGTCCGACGCCGGCGATCGCCGCCAGCATGCTTGCTCGTCTCATCACGCCCCTCCTGTCAGGAAAACCCGTTCCACGAACCAATACAGCCCGGCAAGAACAACTGCGATCGATCCCGCCATCGCCACCCAGTGCGCGGCCACCGCGCTCTGACGCCGCACCAGGATCAGCAGCCCCGCCACCACGCCGACGATCAGCAACTGGCCGCACTCGACGCCAAGGTTGAACGCGAACAGCGACCACCCCAGCGCTGCCTGCGGCAGGCCGAATTCCTTGAGCACGTAGGCAAACCCGAAACCGTGGATCAACCCGAATCCGGCAGCCAGCCAGGCGCGGATGTCGGTGCCCTGCTCTCCGACCGGCCGCCCGCCCTGAGCGAGGCGTCTCGAACGGGACGCCGAGTCGAATGGGCGCAGCACCAGGATGTTGTCAGCACCCACGACCACAATCGTCAATGCGATCAGCGGCTCGATGAACTGCGACGATGGCGACAGGATGTCGAGTGCGGCGAGCGACAGCGTGATGCTGTGGCCGATGGTGAACGACGTGACGATCAGCGCGAGGCGCTTGAGCGATCCGCCGAGCAGCAGCAGGCCGACCAGGAACAGGATGTGATCGGGCCCGATCAGGATGTGTTCGATCCCCGACAGCACGAACGTGCGAATCACCGACACCCGCCCTTGCGCCGTGCCCGAGTAGTAGTCAGCCGTCTGCCGCGTGGCATCCAGAATGGCCTGGTGCTTGAGCGCGGTGTCTTCGTAGATGTTGACGAAGGTCTGATGGATGGGGTCGTGCGGAAAGACGAAGGCCCGCAGACCTACGCGAGCCGGCCGTCCCCCATTCACGGTGAATGCGAGACGCAGGCTCTGGCGATCGGGCACCACCTCGAGCGCCCCCCAGGTCACGGCGACCGCTCGGTCGTCGAAGGTGAGTGCAATGCGCGGCGTCAGCAGCGCGATCAGCGCCTCGCGATACCGTTCGGCTACGGCAGGTTCAAGCAGCGAGTCTGCCGACGCCACGGCCAGGTCGTGGGCCGCATCCAGATCGTGCACGACCAGCGTGCCGGTGACGCCGCCGGCGTCCAGGTGCAAATCGAGGTAGCTGAACGGTGCCGGGTGGCCGAACGCCTCGGCCGCCACCAACAGGCACAGGGCGGTCACCAGGGCGCGAAGCGAGCGTCTCATGCTCGCGTTAAGACGACGCGCGAGGTCGCCCAGATCCAGGACAGGCACACCACGGCGGTCAGGATGACATCGCTCGGCCAGTGGGCGCCGAGGGCAATCCGAGCCAGGCCGCCGAGCGCCAGCATCAGAGACCCGACCACCAGCAAGCCGATGGCGAGGGCGGTCTTGCGCACCCGCGCGGCGATCACCCCCAGCAGGCCGAAGGTCACCGAAAAGAAGGTGATGGTCGTCGAGGGAAAGGAGAAGCCGGTTGGCGTCCCGACCACGGCGATCAGCTCACGCGATGGCCGCGGCCGGCTGAACCAGGCCTTGGTCGATTCCGCGCCCCATTGCTCGAGGGCGATGAACGCTACGGCGAGCAACAAACCTCGAAACCCCGCCAGCGCAAACGCCAGGATCGCGGTGAGGCCCATGACGTAGTACTTGGCCGGCGCCGGCGCCAGCCGGCTGATCGGTGTCGCCCACCAGCCGGGGTTTGGCGCTGCCGACTGCACGGCCCGCGCAGCCGCGATGTCGCCGGAAAAATATGGCGCCATCGCCACCCCGGCACCCACGAGGGTGGTGACGAGTCCGGCCAGGAGGAACGGCTTGATGGCACCCTGCATCGGGACAACTGTAACGCATGGGCGCGCGGTCCGCGGAGGCCAATGGGGCGCTACACTGATCACTGTGAATGGCGGCGCGCCGGCCTTGATGCCCATTGGTTGTCCAAGCATGTTGACATCCGGCCAGCGGTGAGGCTGAATGCTTCATCTCATCACAAAGCGGCGCCCCCGGCGCCAGCAGGAGGATCCATGCGTCGGGCTCTCATCACTTGTTGCGTCTTGTTCGCCGCTGCCGCGTGTAACCAGCCGGCGCCACCGCCGGCGTCGACGAGCGCTCCCGCGGCTAATAAACTCGGCGTGCGCCCTGCCGGTGACACCGAGATCCAGCCCGACTTAAGCCAGCTGCCACCCGAAGTGCAGCAGGTTTACGCGCACATCGACGAGAACATCGATGCGCATGTCGAGCACCTGCAGAAGTGGATTCGCCAGCCGAGCATTTCCAACTCCGGCGAAGGCATCCCCGAGTCGGCGGAAATGGTCAAGGGCTTCTTCGACGAGCTCGGCTGCCAGCAGACACAGGTCTTCGATGTCGGCGTCACCGAGTACGGCTCCCCGGGCAACCCGGTGGTCTACGCCAAGTGCGATGAAGGCGCCGAGAAGACCGTGCTCATCTACTGGATGTACGACACCATGCCGATCACCCAGCCGGATGCCTGGACCTCGCCGCCGTTCGAGGCGCGGCTGGTCGAGCAGGCACCGTTCAAGAAGGTGCTGATCGGCCGTGGCGCCACCAACTCCAAGGGGCCGCAGATGTCGCAGCTGAATGCCTTGCGCGCCATTAAGGCCGTGCACGGCAAGCTGCCGGTGAACGTCATCTTCGTCGCCGAAGGCGACGAAGAGCGGATGGATATCGGCCTCCGCAAGTTCGTCAAGGATCATCCCGACCTGCTGGCCGGCGCCGATGCCATGCTGTTGTTCGGCGGCCAGTCGGCAAGCGGCGGCGGCAGCTATGGCGCCGGTTCCGAGGGTTGCGTCTACGTTGAGCTGATCACCAGCGGCAAGGCCTGGGGCCGCGGCCCAACCGGGTCCGACATTCATGGGTCGAACAAGCGCAGCGTCGACAGCCCGGCCTGGCGTCACATCAAGATGCTGGCATCGCTCGTTTCCGACGACGGTAACACCCCGAGAATCGAGGGTTTTTACGAGGGCATGCTGCCGATCGAGAAATTCCAGGAAGCCGAACTACGCACGGCCGCCGAGCGCACCGATCTCAAGGTGGCGGCCGAGAACATCGGGGTCGCGCGGTTCGTGTCGGACGACCCGTTCACCATGCTCAAGAGCCAGCGCTATGGCACGTCCTTCAACCTCGATGGCATCTGGGGCGGCAATATGTATGCGGGCGGTGCCGGCGCCATCCTGCCGAACAAGATCACCTCGAAGCACAACTTCCGCTACGTGCCGAACATGACCGGTCCCGGCATCGTCAAGAAGCTGCGCGCGCAACTCGACAAGAACGGCTACCAGGACGTCGAGGTCAAGCTGATTGGCGATGTGCCGTGGGCGAAAATGAGTGCCGACTCTGATCTCGGCCGAGCCCTGAAGCGCACTTATGAAATCATGAACATTCCGCACGGTGAGCCGCGCGCCGAGTGGTCGATTGGCGGCGGTGGCGCCGGCGCCGGTGGCTACTGGCCAGCCTACATGTTCGGCAACGGCGAAGTCGGCGAGACGATCTCCAACTTCAAGGGCGTGCCCATTGTTGGCGGCGGCGCGGGCTACGGCGGCCGCGCGCACGCCGCCAACGAGTACTACGTGATCGAAGGTGCCGGCAAGGTTTACGGCATGGCCGGCGCCGAAAAAGCCGTCGCGACGCTGATGTACGCCTTTGCCGGCAAGATTGCGCCTGCTCCTGCGAAGCCGGCGCCGACCAAGACCAACTGATGATCGGCGTTCACGACCTGGCCAAGCAATATCACATTGGCGACCACGTGGTGCACGCCCTCAAGGGCGTCACCATCGCGGTCGCCGCCGCCGAGTTTGTCACCGTGGTGGGGCCGTCTGGATCGGGCAAGTCGACCTTCATGCACATTCTGGGCTGCCTCGATCGGCCCACCACCGGCCGCTACGTGCTGAACGGCCGCGATGTGTCGACGCTGCCACCGGACGAACTGGCCCGGGTGCGAAACGAAACCATCGGGTTCGTGTTTCAGGGCTTCAACCTGCTGGCGCGGACGTCGGCGCTCGAGAACGTCGAGTTGCCCCTGCTCTATACCCGGCAGGGGGTCGTCAAGGCCGCGGAGCGTCGCGACCGGGCCATGCAGGCCCTCGAGGCCGTGGGACTGACCGACCGTGCCGAGCATCATCCCAACCAACTGTCGGGCGGCCAGCAGCAGCGCGTGGCGATTGCCCGCGCACTGGTCACGCAGCCGGCGCTCTTGCTCGCCGATGAACCGACAGGGAATCTCGATTCCGCCACCAGCCACGAGGTGATGGAGATCTTCGCGCGCCTTTGCAGCGACCGCGGTATCACGATCGTCGTGATTACCCACGAACGCGAGATCGCCGCGTACGGCACTCGCACCATCGACTTCAAGGACGGGCTCGTGGTGTCTGACCAGACCAATGCCGCACGCGTTGTCGCGCAGGTCGGATAGCAAACCGTGAAGAAGTTCCTCCGCCACCCCGTTGTCGATACCGCGATCAAGGCGCTCGGTCGCAATCGCCTGCAGACGGTGTTGACCATGCTCGGCATTGCCGTGGGCGTGGCGACGGTGCTGGCCATGATGGCGGTCGGCGCGGGCGCCCAGCGATCGATCGAGCAGCAGGTGCGAGCCGCGGGACTGAACCAGATTACGATTCGCGCCGGCAACTGGCGGCCGAAGATCACCGACAGCGACGAGGCCGTCGCCCACCAGGGCGATGCGGGCGAGTCTTTGCGGCATCCGCTCGATCGGCTGAACCAAGACGTGCTGCCGATTGCCTTCCATCCCGAAGACGATCCCATGGAGAAGCACGATCACCCGACAGCGCGCCAGCGCCTGGGCGATCTCGAAGCGGGCCTTGGCTCCGCGGCGACCATGACGTTTGACGATGCGGAGGCGCTCAGGCAACTGCCGGGCGTTCAGTACGTCGCTGGGGGGATTCACGAGAATGTGCGCGTCCACCTTGATGAGAAGCGATGGTTCACGCGCATGCACGGCACCGACGTCATGATGCCGTCGATCAAGCGGGCGTGGGCGTTTGCCAGCGGCCGGTTCTTCACCGAACGCGAACAGGATCGCGCGTCCCAGGTGGTCGTCCTGGGACAAGTCGTAGCCGACAAGTTGTTTGGCGCCGGCGCCGCGGCGATCGGCCGCGAAGTGGTGCTCTGGAACCAGCCGTTCGAAGTCATCGGTGTGGTCACCAGTGCGACCTGGGTCGTGCAGCCAGCGGCTGGCGACGACCAGTTCGACGCGGTCTACATGCCGTACACGACGACCCAGCGGCTGCTCAACCTGTCGAAGTTGAATGACATCACCGTCACCGCCGAATCATCGGGCGACATCTCGCGGCTCTCGCGCGAGATCACCAAGCTGTTGCGCGTGCGCCACGGCATCGGCGACCACGAGCCGGACGACTTCACCCTGATCACGCAGGCGACTAAGGCATTGACCACGGGCGGGCTGCCGCCGGGCGTAGCTCGCGCGGTCGCCTCGAATGTCGCCGAACTGGAGAAGGTCACCCTCGAGCAGCTCGCCCTCACCATGGAGCGGGCCAGCCGCACCATGACGTGGTTGCTGGCCGCGGTGGCGGCGGTGTCGTTGCTGGTTGGCGGCATTGGCATCATGAACATCACGCTGCTGTCGGTGACCGAGCGCACGCGTGAGATCGGCCTGCGCATGGCGGTCGGCGCGCGCGGCAAGGACGTGATGCGCCAGTTCCTGTTCGAGGCGGCTGTGATCAGCGCCGCCGGTGGCCTGGCGGGCATTGTCGTCGGCGTGATCGCCTCGATCGGCATTGCGCGATTGCTGCAGTGGGCGACGGTGGTGTCGCCGTTCTCGGTAGTTCTTGCGTTCGGCATTGCGACCGCGGTCGGCGTGTTCTTCGGCTGGTATCCCGCCCGCCGCGCGTCGAAGCTCGATCCCATCGTCGCCCTGCGCCGCGACTGATGCCCAAGCATTAATCCCCCAAGCCCCCAAGCCCCACGCCCCAAGCCCCTGCTGTCCTTCCTCCTCGTCAGCACACAGATCGCCCTGCGGGCGCTCGGCCGCAATCGCCTGCGCACGGGCCTGACCATGCTTGGAGTGGTCATTGGTGTTGCCGCCGTCATCGCCATGGTGGCGCTCGGCTCAGGCGCACGCGGGTCGGTGGAAACCTCACTCAAATCCGCCGGCACCAACATCATCCAGGTCAGCGCCGGTAACTTCACTCGCGGTGGCGAGAGCATGAACATCGCCAGCGGCCTGGGTGCCGCGAGCACGCTCACCGTGGAAGATGCCGGCGCGATTCGCGAGATTGCCGGCGTGCAGCAGGTGGCGGGTGGCGTCCGTAACCGGGCATTCGCGAAGTCGGCCCACCGGCAGTTCTTTACCCAGATCCGGGGCGTCGGTCCCGAGCTCGCCGAGATTCACGGCTGGGAATGGCTGGGTGGCCGGTTCGCGACCGGCGATCACCAGGCCGTGATGGGCCGCGCCGCCAGCCGCGAGTTGTTTGGCGAAGGTTTCGAGCCGATGGGGGAGCGAATCTCGATCGCCGATCGCGAGTTCGTGGTCGCAGGCTACTTCCGCACCAACGACACCGACATGGACGAAACCGTGTTCGTGCCCCTGGCCGCCGGCCAGGCGATGCTGAAGGTTCAACACCTGCACACTGTCACGGTCTCGGTGGAGCAGGCGGGTGATGCCAGCCGCGTCGCCGAGGCGATCACCGTGTTGCTGCGTGCCAGGCATCAGCGGGGCAAGCAGGCTGCTCGAACGACCGGCCTTGGCGGTAATCAACTGCCGGGCCTGCTGGCGAGTGCGGACGACTTCACGGTGAAGACGCAGGCCGCGGCGAACGTGACCAAGGGCCTCTATACCTCGGTAGCCGCTTTCGCGCTGGCCAACATGCCGAAGCTGGACGAGGTGACACTGCAGGAGATGTCGAGCACGCTCAGCCGAGCCGGTGCGACGATGACGGCGCTGCTCGGCAGCATTGCGGCCATCTCATTGATTGTCGGCGGCATCGGCATCATGAACATCATGCTGGTGTCAGTGACCGAGCGCACCAAGGAGATTGGCATCCGCCTCGCCGTCGGCGCGCGCCGGCGTGACGTGTTGGTGCAGTTCCTGGTCGAGGCCATGGTGATGAGCCTGATCGGCGGCGTCATCGGCGTCGCCATCGGGTTGGCGACGGCCGAGGGCCTGACGGCCGTGCTCGACTGGCCGACCGAAGTGTCGTTGACGACCGTGGCGTCGGCGTTTGGAATTGCGGCCCTGGTGGGAATGATCTTCGGCTACTATCCCGCCCGCCGGGCGTCCCGGCTCGATCCCATCGATGCCCTTCGGTATGAGTAGCAAGCCTCCCATCTTGGGCGCGGTGCCCCGGCGCGCCCTCCTGTGGTGCGGGCTCTATGGCACCCTGAGCGTGGTCTTCTGCGCGCCGTTGTTTGAACAACCCGTTGCCCTTGGCATCAACGATTGGGATCAGCATCTCTTCTACTACGGCTCCGTGCTGAAGAGCGTCGTCGAGTATGGTCAGGCGCCGTTCTGGAACCCCTGGTACTGCGGCGGCAACGTGCTCTGGCAGAATCCGCAGGTCGGCCTGCTCAGTCCCGTGTACCCACTCTCGGCGGTCATGCCGCTGCAGCTCGCGATGAAGGTCAACATCGTGTTGCACTATTGGGTCGGCTTCCTGGGCATGCACCTCCTGCTCACCCGGGTGGTGGGGCTGACTTTTGCTCCTGCCGTGATTTACCTCGCCACCCTGGTGACGGCTGCCGGAGCGCCGGCCATTCACCTGGCTGTCGGGCACAGCGTCTTCCTGCCGGGTTTCTACCTGCCCGCACAGCTTTACTTCCTGTTTCGCGCCTTCAAGAGCGGCGCGGTCAAGGACGCCTTGATCGCCGCCGCGATTCTTGCGTTGATGGTCTTCAATGGCGGGGCGCACATCCTGCCGATGGTGTTCGCCTCGCTCGCAGTCTTCACGGTTCTCGCGGCGGCAATGACCCGCCGCTGGCAGCCGTTGGGGATTGCCCTGGTGTTCGTAGCGGCCGGCCTGGCGTATTCGGCGCCCAAGCTCCTGCCGGTAAGCCTGTTCGTTACCGGCGAGCGCTTCTGGGATACCCGTAACCCTACCGAGCACCCCGATCGCATGACGCTGGAGATGGTGACGCGGACTTACCTGAATCCCGACCAGGACCTGCGCACCAAGCTGGATCAACAGCGGCACGGCTGGCACGAGTACGGCAACTACATTGGTCCGGCCTCCGCGTTCCTGCTGATGGCTGGCTTGCTCGTGGCCGTGTGGGGTCGTCGCGCTCCCGACGCGTGGTTCGGGCGCGCGCTCGCACTGACTGCAGGGTTCCTGTTCGTGCTGTCGCTTGGGGAGTTCAGCGCCTGGGCCCCGGCCTCGCTGCTGAAACATGTCCCCCTCTTCTCGAGCTTTAGAATTCCAAGCCGCTACACCATCCCGTTTCTGCTGTTTGGTGCGATCGCGCTCGGCTGGGTAGTGCGCGGATTCTCACTCGAGACTCGGTCGCGCGCGGTTCAGGCCGTGGTCGGCGTCCTCTGCATCGGTCTTGCGGCGCATCTGATCAGCGTAAACCGAGGCCAGTTCACGGGCGTGTTCACCGTGGCGCCGTTCGATACGACTTTTCGATGGATGGCAGGACCGAGCGAAGGGATGACGACCGACGCTCAGTCCAGTGCTTACACGCCGACCTCGCCGATGCTGCGCTCGCTCGTCACCAATCGGTTGTTTTATTATTGTTACGAGTCGCTGCAACTGGTGCGCGTCACCAATCCCGAGCAGCCGACACTGTTCAGTGAAGGTGGCGCGACCATTACCGAGACGGCGTTTACGCCCAACCGCATCGACTTTGCCGTATTTGGCGGCGCCGCGCCATCGCGTCTGTACCTGAACTACAACTGGGGCCCTGGTTGGACGAGTGCCGCCGGCGAAATCGATCACACGCCCGAGCGGATCGCCTCGGTTGTCTTGCGGCCAGGCCAGACTGGCCGCTACTCCTTCGCGTTCGTGCCGCCCGGTCTATGGGCAGGCTCAGCCATCCTGCTCGCCGCCCTCGGCTTGTCAGTTGTCGTATGGCGCCGCTCGTGGTTACTTCGCTGACAGGAACGGCAGTTCGATCTCGAACGGCTGTCCACGCAGCAGGTAGGTGACCTTGACGGTCATGTCGCCGGCAGCGACCGGCTGTCCCGACGCGATCCAGCTTTCACCGCTGTCGTCGATCGTCAGCGTCAGTGTTTCGTCCGGCGCGCCCTTCCGCGCAATGGTCATCCGGACCTCGTCGGCCTGTGAGGCCGGCAGGTCTTCGCGCACCGCGTCGCTGAACCAGATGCGGTGCTTGCCGGCGCGGTCGAGAACTACTTCGTAGTGCACTTCGCCGTTCATCAGCACCAGGCCGCCATGATGCGCTGAGTGATCGCCGTGTGGCGTCGTGATGCCCACGTGCTGGGCGTCCCTGGGCTTCAATACCGGATCAGCCGCCGGCGGCGCCGGCGTGGAGCACCCGACCAGCAGCGCACTTGCGCACAGCAGCACTCCAGCACCCCAGCGCGTCATTTGAAGATGCTTTTCGGAATCTTCACATGAACGCCCATCGTTCCGTCCACCAGCTGCGTGATGGCGACGTCTGCGGCCATGCTGGTCAACTGGTAGGCCTGGTGCTTGTCCATCTTTCTGGTCACCGACAGGAAGTCGATCATCTCCTGGATCGCAATCCGCGTCGCCTTGGTCAGGTCGACATCGGTGCCCATGCTGATGAAGTGTGTGCTGGTCTCGGCGCGCGGCCAGGCCAGCGTCATGCCCTTGCGAACCGTCAATTGCACCTTGCCGCGCAACGACGTCTCGAGGCCCGTCTGATCCACTTCGCCGTCGCCCTGGGCCGCATGCCCGTCGCCGATCTCAAACAGCGCGCCCGGTACGTGCACCGGAATCCACAAGGTAGTGCCGGCGACGAGTTCCTTGTTGTCGAGGTTGCCGGCGTGAATGCCCGGCGGGTTGCTGCTGATGCGGCCCTGGGCCGGCGGCGGCGCCACGCCCATGCTGCCGAAAAAGGGCCGTAGCGGAATCACGATGCCCGGCAGGAACGTCGCCGTCATGTTCGTTCGATCCATCTGGATAATGGTCGGCCCGCGTCCGGCCGCGCAGTTCTCGCGAATGAAACCGCTGCAGCCGTTGTAGCCATAGGCGATGGGGAGGTCGATCGACAGCACCTTCACTTCGAGCGCATCGCCGGGTTCGGCACCGGTGATGAAGACCGGACCGGTCAGGATGTGGCCGCCGGGTCCGCGGTCCTTGACGTTCTCGACAATCGCGCGCAACGACGCCTGAACGTCGGCCGCGGGCACGCCGGCCTTCTCGAGACGATCCGGCACCGACGTCAGCAGCGTGTCGACATCGATGATGTCGCCAGAGGCAATGGTCAGGACCGGCTTGGTCTCAGACCAGTAGTGCCCGTAGGCCACGGTTGCCGGGGTGGCCTCAAGCCGGTGTGTGCGCGGCGCCTGTGCCAGAAGGCCGATCGAGCCGATGGCGGCCAGCGCGATGGTGGGAGCGAAGCTCCTCTGAATGAAGAACATGCGCCATTCTACGTGTTCTCCTGCTTGGCCAGCCGTGCCGGTGGCGCCAACCGCCTGACGGCCGCATATATTCCGGGCACGGCGAGGAGCGTGACGGGGGTGGAAAGCGCGAGGCCGCCAATCACGGCGATGGCCAACGGTTTCTGCAGGTCCGCACCGGCGCCCAGGCCGAGCGCCAGTGGCAACAGACCGAATAGGGTGCATGCGGTTGTCATCAGAATGGGCCGCAGGCGCACCTGCCCTGCCTGCACGATCGCCGCATCGAATGTCTCGCCATCCTCATGCCGCTTCTCGGAGTAATCCAGCAGCATGATGCCGTTCTTGACCACCAGGCCCACCAGCAGGATCAGCCCCATCGCCGAGGAGACGTTGAGCACGGAACCGCTGAGGATGAGCAGTAGCAACGCGCCGCCCAGGGACAGGGGAGCCGCCAGCAGGATCAGGATGGCCGGTGTCCACGCCCGAAAGTGAATCACGAGAATGGTAAAGACGAGCACCGCGGCGATGCCAAACACGGCCACGAGCTCCCGAAACGCCGTTCGCTGTGACTCGTACTGCCCACCGATTTCGTAAGTGTATCCAAGGGGCAGCGTCATCGAGCGCAGCTCGGCCTCAAGATCGGCCACCACGCTCCCAAGGTCCCGGCCTTCAAGGCGCCCGCTGACCAGGGCCATGCCCCGTAAGTTTTCGCGCAGGAGTTCCGACTGACCGTTTGACCGCTCTGGATGGGCCACCAATGACACCGGCACCAGGGCGCCGGTCGGCGTACGCAGCAACGTCTGTGGCAACCGTGCCGGGTCGAAACGCACCGCATCTGGCAGGCGAACGCGGATCGGCACGCGGCGATCGAATAGATGCAACTCCGTCGGGATGTTCCCAAGCCAGGCGGCCGACATCTGGCTCGCCACCTGATCGACGCTCAGCCCGACGCGTCCGGCGGCCATGGGGTCGATCGTCCAGGTGACCTCGGGATTGCCTCGTTGCATGCCGACCACGTCGACGATGCCATCGATCTTGCGGAGGATGTCTTCGGCCGAGGCCGCAATCGTCTCGAGCACGGCCGTCTCGTCGCCGAAAATCTTGAGTTCGATCGGCGTCGGGTTGCCTTCGAGATCGCCCAGCATGTCCTGCAGGAGCTGGACAAACTCGATCTCAACCAGCGGCGCGGCTTCCTGGAGCCTGGGCCGCATCGCGGCGATCACCTCTTCGGACGACAATTGACGTCCACCACGCGGTTTCAGCCGCACGAGAATATCGCCGGTGTTCTGCGCGGTTGCGAACAGCCCAAGTTCGGATCCTGTCCGCCTCGAATATGCCGCCACCTCCGGCGTTGCGGCAATGACCCTCTCCAGCTCGCGGACCTGGCGATCGGTCTCTCCCAACGCGCTGCCCGACGGCGTCAGGTAATCGACCACGAAGCCGCCTTCGTCGGCCGGTGGCAGAAACCCGGTGCCGATCGACAGGAACAGCGCGACCGTCGCGGCGGCCAGGGTCACGGCGACGGCGACGGCAAGTAACGGACGCGCCACCATCACGGTTAACCAGCGCCCGTACGCGCGAACCAGCGGGCCCGGCGCGACTTCAGCACCGGGTGCGCGGCGATGCCGCTCGGCCCACTGCGCCAGCAACGGCACGACGCTGATCGAGAGCCCGAGCGACACCAGCACCGCCACCGACAAACTGAGCGATAGCGCCCGGAAGAACTGGCCGACCACGCCCGAGAGCAGGCCGAGTGGCGCGAATACAACCACGGTGGTGAGGGTGGAACTGACCAGCGGCTTCATCAATTGCGATACGGCCTCGACGATGTTGCCGGCGCCACCCCGCGCCTGCCGGTGAATGTTCTCCACCACCACCACCGCATCGTCGATGACGAGGCCGATCGCGATGGCGAGGCCACCCATCGACATCAGGTTGATGGAACCACCGAAGACCTGCATGAAGGCGAACGTGGGAACAATCGCCAGTGGCAGAGTGATGGCCGCGATCAGGGTCAGGCGAAAATCGCGGAGGAAGAGCAGCAGCACGACGATGGCCAGGAGGCCACCGACCAGGATGGCGTCCCTGACGTTGGCGATCGCGGCGCTGACGAACTCCGCCAGGTCGTAGACCTTGGTGATTTGGATGCCGTCGGGCAAGGTTCGCGTCAGCCTGACCAGCGCGGCATCGACGCCCTCCTTCACGGCCAGGATACTGGCGCCGATCTGTTGCGAAATGCTGATGGAGATCGCATCGCGCCCATTGCCAGTGACCAGCACCGTCCGGTCGGGTGAGCCGGGGACGACAGTACCGAGGTCCGACACCTGGAGCGTCGCGCCGTTGCGGACCACCACCGGGGCGTTGGCGATGTCCGCGGGGCTCGTCCACAAGCCCGACGCCAGCGCCAGGTGTTGCTGGCCCGCCTCCTCGAACCGGCCCACCGGCCGTACCAGGTTTTGCGACGTCAACGCGTCGGCGACGTCCGTGACGGTGAGGTTGGCCGCCGTGAGCCGGGCCGGATCGAGAATGACTTCGATCTCACGCGTGTCGCTGGCGAGCACTTCGATCTGGCCTGCGCCTGGGACACGCGCCAGTTCCGGCTTGACGACGTAGGTCGCAAGGTCGTTCAGTTCGGGCGTGGCCAGGTTGCCCGTCATGCTGAGGATAAAAACCGGAAAGACCGCGGGGGTCAGCCGCTCAACCAGGAGTTCGGTATCTGGCGGCAGCTCGCCGCGCATCTCGGCCACCCGGTTCTGCACCTGCTGTAGGGCGACCACCATGTCGGTCGACGGTTCGAACTGGGCGGAGATTTCGGCGGCGCCTCGGATGCTGCGCGACCGCACGCGCCGGATGCCGGGCACTTCCATCACGGCTTGCTCGATCGGCCGCGTTACGGTCAGCGTCATCGACTGCGAGGGCAGGGTGCCGCTTTTCGCGATGACCACGATCCGCGGAAACTCGAGTGGGGGATAGATGCTGCTGGGCAACGAGAGCGCCGCGAACACACCGGCGACCATCAGGGCGACGGCGATGAGGGTCGCCGCCCGTCCGTGCCGGAGGACCACGGCCGCAACGCTCACGGCTTGGCGCCGCCGATCGTAATGGCGGCGCCGTCGGGAAGGCCGGCCTGGCCGCGCGTGATCACCATCTCGTTCGTCTTCAGCCCCGATTGCACCTCCGTGCGGCCGGCGTTCGCCAAGCCCAGCACGATGACCCGGCGGACGGCCTTGCCATCCGCCGCTACCATCACGGCCGTTTCTTCGCCTTCGCGAACGATGGCGGCGGTCGGCACCAGCACCACGTCCGTTCGTTTCTCGGCGTCAATCTCGATCTGGAGCGGAGCACCCACGGCCAGCGCCGGCGGGGGGGAGGCGAACGCGAGCCGCACCGGAACGGCTCCAGTGGCCTGATCAACGGCAATGGGACGTGAGGTGACCGTGAGCGCGAGGTCGCCTCGTCCCGTCACGCGAGCCGCCGAGGCGCCGACGATCCGTGCCACGTCGCCAATCGACACGAACGCGGTGACTTCAAGTCGGCGAGGGTCGACGAGGCGAAGGATCGGATCCGACGCGGCAGCGTCGACAAAGTCTCCCGGATTGTGGAGCCGCTTGAATACCACACCGCCGAATGGCGCCCGAACGGTGGCCCGCGCCATCGCGCTTTCCGCCGCGCTGAGGGCGGCCCGGCCCTGCGCCAACGCGGATTGCGCCTCGGCGACATCCCGATCGGCGTCTTCCATTTCCTTTCGCGCCGCCACGCCGCGGTCGAACAAGTCCCGGGCACGAATTTGCGCGGCCCCGGCGTTTACCATCTGTGCCTGTGCCCGCTCGACCTCGGCGCGCTGCCGGGTGACGTCGGCGCGAGCCGTCGGAATGTCGAACCGCACGAGCAAGTCGCCCTGCACCACGCGGTCGCCCTCGCCGTTGGGGAGCTCGGCGATACGGGCCGATTCCGGCGCCACAATGACGAGTTCCGCGCCCGGCGCAGGCGTGACCGTCCCGGTCGCGTGGACCACGCCGGTGATGTCGCCGATGGTGGCGGGTTCGACGGTGACCGGCACCACGGCTTCGCTCTCGACCACCTCAGGGGCTGCTGCCGAGCAGCCGCCGGCCAGCACGCCGCAGATGGCGGCCGCGATCGCGAACCAACGTGGGCAGTGAGGCGTCATGGCGTTGGTGCTCCGATGGTGCGCTCCAGCTCGGTCAGTGCCGCTTGATAATCAAACGCCGCCTGCACCATGCGCAGCCGGACGTCGCGCGAGACCTGCAGGGCCTGGAGGTAAGCGGCGATGCCGGTCTGGCCAAGCCGGTAGGAGTCTTCAGCCATTTGTTGGACCTCGATCGCTTGCGGAACGATCGCATCCCGGTAGCGGAGATACTGTTCACGCTGGGCGTTGGCAAGGGCGGCCGCTGCCGTCACCTCGCCGGCGATGCGCGCGAGCGCGGCGTCGCGTTCGGCCGTGAGCTGGGTGAGCACCGCCTCTTCCAGGCGCAGGCCGGCACGGTGCCGCGTGAAAACCGGCACCGCGACCGAAACGCCCAAGCGCCAACCGGTGCCGAAGTCCGGCTCGTTGCCGCGGGTGATCGTTGCCTCCGGAGTGACATCGGGTTTCTGCAGGGCGACGGCCAACGCGATCCGCGCCCGTTGTTCCTCGAGCCGGCGATCGAAGATGGCGATCTCTGTGTTGACGGCGTTGGCCCGGCTCAACAACTCCGCCGCATTCGCGGAGGGGCCGACGCCGAGTGGGGTCGCTAACTCCATTTCATGATCGTGAGGGAGGGCGAGCACCACGTTGAGTTGAACGCGCGCGGCGGTGGCCGCGCCCTCGGCTGCGGTGGCCTGGTTCTCTGCCTCCGAGCGGGCGAGGGCAGCCAGCAGGACTTCGAGGCGCGGCGAACTGCCGGCATCAAACCGCTGCTGTGCCGCAGCCAGGACCCGCATCGCCAGCTCCTGCAATTCTCGCAGCAACGATCGACGCGCCTCGGCTTCCAGGCGGCTGAAGTAGGCGCGCCGGACCGCCACGCGGATGTCAAGGCGCGTTCGCGCCAACTCGGCATCGCTGACGCCGATACCCGCCTGACTGACCTCAATCCGGCGTTGCCGCTTGCCGCCCGTTTCGATTGGCAGCGCGATCCCGTACGCGCGGGTCGGCGTCTCGCGCTCGAACTCGACCCGAGCCTCCGGGTTCAGACGCTCACGAGCAACCTCGACCGCGCCAAGCGAGGTGCCTCGCCGCCGCTCGGCGGCCACGATGGCCGGGTTGGCGCTCTGCGCGCGCGCGATCGCATCGTCCAGGCTCAGCGGCGCCACGGGAGGCCCCTGCGCCAGTGCCGGCGTGGCGAGCGTCGAGGCGAGGGCGCACAGGGTTAGCAGGGCGCAAAGCGCATGCGGCACACCACTCCTGTGACGATCGACGAGCACACCGCAGCATAGCGCCTCCGCGAGAAATGTGGCGACGAGCCTTGGTGCGGATGGTCAGCGCAGCGCCGTCCAGATCTCCTGGCGGACAAAGTCGCGCAGCGTCGCTGACCGTTCGCTGTTGCGCTTGCGCTGGGCTTCGTCCGGCACCACGCGCAGGGTCGCCTCGTCCAGACCCTTGCCGAGCGCCTCGGCCGCCGCGCGATTCCTGAGCTTGAAGATGCGAAGGTGCGTCCACTCAGCAATGGTGGCGGACGTGCCCATCTGCGATGGCGTCACGGTCACGACCTCCTCGAACACGCCTGCCTTCCGCGCCTCCTCGTCGATCTTCTCGGCCGTGCCCTTGATGTAGTCGTTGTAGGCGCCGGTCTGCCCGGCCTTCGCGCGCCAGAAATAAGCGACGTAGACCGGGCCGTCGGCTGCCTGTGCGAGTGCGATGGCAGGTGCGACGGCGTCGATCAGGAGCGTGGCGACAAACAGAGTCGTAAGCAGACGCATCATCCCCGTATTCTAGCGGATAACCCGTATGCTATTGCCCATGTCGCAGCCGTGGTACCGGGACGTGTCCCGCCAGCAGTGGAAGACCTTTGTCACCACGTTTGCCGCGTGGACCCTCGATGCCTTTGACTTCACCATCATCACGTTCGTCCTGACCGATATCCGGCGCAGCTTCGAGGTCAACCTCGCCCTGGCCGGCGCGCTGGCGACCGTGACGCTGATGTTCCGCATGGTGGGCGGCATTGGCGCCGGCATGTATGCCGATCGCTATGGCCGAAAGGGTCCGATCCTGTTTTCGATTGCCTGGTATACGGCCTTTGCTTTTCTGAGCGGGCTGTCGACGAGTTACCTGATGTTGTTTGCCTTCCGAGGCCTGTTCGGCATCGGCATGGGCGGAATGTGGGCCGCCGGCATGCCGCTGGCCCTCGAGCAGTGGCCCGCGAAGCATCGCGGGATCGCGTCGGGTATCCTGCAGGGCGGCTACTCGACCGGCTTCCTGTTGTCGTCGCTTGTCTATCAGCTCGGCTATCCGTTGATCAATGACGACCCGGATCGGGCGTGGCGCCTGATGCTATGGGCGGGCGTGCTCCCGGCGATCGCCATCTTCTACCTGATGACGCGTGTCAGCGAGAGTCCGTTGTGGCAGGAGCAGCAGCGGCTTCGCGCGGGCACGCCCCAACGCCTGTCGATCGCACGCCTGTTCGATCCAGACCTGCGCTGGGTGACGATCCACACCTCGTTCCTGATGGGCGCCTTCGTGTGGATGTATCAGTCGACGACGATCTGGTATCCGACGCTGCTGGGCAACCTGAAGCAGGCGCCGTTGGCGTTCCTGCTGTTGCTCAATGCCGGTGGCGCCATCGGCTCGATCGCCTTCGGCACGCTCTCCGAAAAATGGGGCGGCCGCCGGGGCGCGGCGACGCTGGGCATGGTGGCCGGAGTGCTGTCGGCGCCGGTGTACCTGTTTTCAGAAACGAGCGGCGGCCTGTTGCTTGGCGCCTGGCTGATCGGCTTCTGCGCGTCGGGCGCCTGGGGCATCGTGCCTGGGTATTTGTCGGAACGGTTTCCGACCGAGGCTCGCGGCGTCGGTACCGGGTTCTCGTACCACGTCGGGGTCGGTATCGGTGCGTTCGCGCCCTACCTGATCGGCTCGCTTACCGACGCGGGCACCGCACTGCAGACGGCCATGTTCTGGTGCGTGATCGGCGGCGGCATCAGCGTGATCACGCTGTTGTGGCTCGGCCCAGAAACCCGCGGGCGCGAACTGGAGTGAGGCAACCTCCTCGTGTCCTTCGGGGTCGTCTTACGCCAATGCCTTAATAATGTCCCAGCGCGTGATGATGTAGGTGGCGTCCAGCTTGAAGTCGCGCACCAGCACCGCCGGGCTTTCGGGCGTGAGCATCGCCGCCAGGGCATCGACGCTCGTCGAGATGTCAGCGAACGGAATGGCCGGCTGCATGATGCCCTCCACCGTGCCGTGCAGCACGTCGGGGTTCTTGACGATTTCTGCGTAGAGATAGCCTTCGTTCACCGACCCCACCAGCCGGCCGTCGGCCGTCACCGGGATCTGCGAGTAGGCATTCTCGGTCAGGATGTGCGCGGCTTTTTCGACCGTGTCGTTGCGATCGATCGTGGCGAGCGGTGCCTTCAAGCGGTTGGCAACCAGGTCGCGGGCGGTGAGACCCTTGCGGTCGACGAACCCTTTTTCGCGCATCCAGTCGGGGTTGTACATCTTGCCCAGGTAGCGCGTGCCGTGGTCGTGGAAGATCACGACGACGGTCTCACCCTTCCTGAAGTTGTCGGCGAGCTGGATCAGCCCGGCCATCGCCGAACCCGCCGAGTTGCCGGCAAAAATCCCCTCTTCCCGCGCAATGCGGCCGGTCATGATGGCGGCGTCGCGGTCGGTCACCTTCTCGAAATGATCGATCAGGCTGAAATCCACGTTCTTGGGGAGGAAGTCTTCGCCGATGCCTTCGGTGATGTAGGGATAGATCTCGTTCTTGTCGAAGATCCCGGTTTCCTTGTACTTCTTGAATACCGAACCGTAGGTGTCGATGCCCCACGCCTTGACCGTCGGCTTTTTCTCTTTGAGGTATTTCGCCACGCCGCAGATGGTGCCGCCAGTGCCGACGCCCACCACGAGGTGATCAACGATGCCTCCGGTTTGCTCCCAGATTTCCGGACCGGTTTGCTCGTAGTGGGCCTGCGCATTCGATGGGTTGTCGTACTGGTTGGCCTTCCACGAGTTGGGTGTGTCGCGCTCCAGACGCGACGACACCGAGTAATACGAGCGCGGATCTTCTGGGTCAACATCGGTGGGGCAGACGATGACTTCGGCGCCGAACGCCCGCAGTGCATCCACCTTCTCTTTCGACTGCTTGTCGGTGGTGGTGAACACGCACTTGTAGCCCTTGACGACCGCGGCAATGGCCAGGCCCATGCCGGTGTTGCCCGACGTGCCCTCGATGATCGTGCCGCCGGGCTTCAGCTTGCCCGCCTGTTCGGCGTCTTCGATCATCTTCAGCGCCATCCGGTCCTTGATCGAGTTGCCCGGATTCACGGTCTCGATTTTGGCGTAGACGTCGGCGGCGACGATGCCCTGGGGAATGCGGTTCAAGCGCACGATCGGCGTATTGCCGATGGTCTCGAGAATGTTGCTATACAGTTTCTTGGCCATGCGGTGGCTGACATCATACCCGCACGCCGCCCGCTCACGTGTCGTGCCGTGTCACCAGCCGGTGAGTACTTCCGCCGAGATGCCAAAGAACGGCAGCACCGTCGATTCGATTCGTTCGACACCTCGGTAGGTGTGGCGAGACTGGACGCCCGTTTGCCCGAGCTGCAGCACTTCGATTTCGCGCGTGAGCTGATGCACCAGCCAGCATTCCCGCACACCGTACTGGCAGAACCAGCGCACCCGCTCCTGCAAGTCGCCAATGCGCGGGTTCGGCGACATCACTTCCAGCACCATGTCTGGCGCGCCCCAGATTCGGTCGGTGATGATGTCGTGCCGCTGGTTTGAGACGAAGAAGAGGTCGGGTTGGACGATCAGCGCGCGCCGGGTATCGAGAATCACGTCAAGTGGCGCAATCCACACGCTGCCCAGCCGATGCTGGCGGACGAAGACGCGCAGCAGCACCGCCATTTCCAGCAACAGGTCCTGGTGGCGCGGCGACGGTGATTCCGCCACGTGCACCGTGCCGTAGATCAACTCCTGCACGCGGAGCGTCTCCGCCGTCTGCAGGTACTCGCTCGTCGTCAGGATGTCGCCGTCGCCCGGCAACCGCCCGAACACTGACGGTCGTTCGCTCATGACTCGTCCTCCCATGCCGACGACGGTGCCATCGTCAACGCGAAAGCGCAAGAGAGCAAGATTTGCGTACCAAGAAACGGCGGTGGTCTTGTCAACCGCGCGGCCACATGGGGAATTCTCCTCGGGGGTGGGGACAATCACGCGTTGAAAACGGGACGAGCGTGTGTCACAACGGGGGTGACAAATGGACACTCGTGACGAACCACCCGGGCCGGGGACTCCCCGTGGCACGGTCGTGATCGTATCGGTGTTTGGCGCCTTGGTCGTATTGGGCTGGCTCCTCATGTTCTTCGGACTCTTCGTGCCGCGTGGTACGCATTGAGGAGGCGCTGATGCACGTTGACCGCTTCGAGCGCTACTGGATGTGGGCGGCCACGGGCATGCTCGCGCTGTTCCTCGGCGCCATCGTCGTGATGGCCATCTCGGGCTCTGCGCATCCCCCCAGTCACGTCGAGACCGTGGACCCGGAGCTGCTGCGCGTGGCCGGCGAGTTCGCCACGCCGGGCGTGACCGTGCATGCGGATGGCGGTGTCACCGTCGTGATGCGTGCCGAGTTCTATCTCTTCCGTCCCGAAGTCATCCGCGTGCCGGCGGGGCGTCCCGTGACCTTCCGCATCACCAGTGCGGATGTGCTGCACGGCTTTCAGGTCGTCGGTACCAACCTCAACCTGACCGTCGCCCCTGGCTACGTCAGCGAGGCCACGACGACGTTTGCGCGGCCAGGTGAGTATCTGGTCGTGTGCAACGAGTATTGCGGGCTGGCGCATCACTTGATGCAAGGCAAGATTATTGTCGAGGGCACACCATGACCGCCGTGACACGGTTGGTGCTGTCGAACATGTGGGTGGCGATCACCGCGTTCGCGCTGGGAGGCATGATGGCCGTCATGCAGGCGGTGTCGCGGGCGGGCATCCAGGTGCCGTTCGGGTCGGCGCGAATGTATTACCTGTCGGTGACTGCGCACGGCGTGCTCGAGGCGCTCGTCTTCACCACGTTCTTCATCATGGCGCTGGGATACCTGGTGGCCGAGTCCACGCTCGGGCGCGTGGCCGGCATGGCGTGGGCCTGGGCGGGGTTCTGGGTCGCGTTGGTGGGCACGCTGATCACCACCCTCGCGATTCTTTCGGGCACCAGCACGGTGCTGTACACCTTCTATCCGCCGCTGCTGGCGCATCCGGCGTTCTATGTCGGCGCCACGCTGCTGGTGGTCGGCTCGTGGATCTGGTGCGGCGTGATGATTGGCAGCTATCGCGCGTGGCGCCGGGCCAACCCGGTGGCGCGCGTGCCGCTGGCCATGCACGGGATGCTGACAACGGTGATCATCTGGATTCTGGCGACCGCCGGCCTGGCGGTTGAAGTGCTCGTGTTGATCCTGCCGTGGTCGTTCGGCCTGGTCGATCGCATCGACCCGATCATCGCGCGCACCTACTTTTGGTGGTTTGGTCATCCCCTCACGTACTTCTGGCTGCTGCCCGCATACGTGCTGTGGTACACCGTGATTCCGCGCGTCGCCGGCGGCCGCCTGTTCAGCGACGCGGTCACGCGAGTCGTCTTTGTTCAGTTCATCCTGTTCTCGACGCCAGTCGGCCTGCATCACCAGTTCACCGATCCGGGGATCGCCAGCGGCTGGAAACTGGTGCACACCTTCACCACCTACGCCATCATGTTTCCCAGCCTGGTCACCGCGTTCACGGTGATTGCTTCGCTCGAGAACGCGGGCCGGGCGCGCGGCGGGACCGGCCTGTTCGGGTGGATTCCGGTGTTGCCGTGGCGCGACCCCTTCTTTGCCAGCGTCGCCCTGTCGATGGTGACCTTTGCCCTGGGCGGTTTCGGCGGCGCCATCAACGCGGCCTACGCCATGAATGCCATGGTCCACAACACGGCGTGGATTCAAGGGCACTTCCATCTCACCGTCGGCACCGCCGTCGCGCTGACGTTCATGGGCTTCACCTACTACATCGTCCCGCGCCTCACCGGGCGCGCCATCGCCTGGCCGCGCGTGGCGATGATCCAGCCGTACCTGTGGTTCGTCGGGATGCAGTTCTTCAGCATCCCGAATCACATTGTTGGCTTGATGGGGATGCCGCGCCGCGTCTACACCGGCGCCTACCAGGATGTTGCTGCCGCGCAGTCGTGGATTCCACTGGTGAACCTGTCGGCGGTCGGTGGAATCATCCTGTTCGTGTCGGCGATGTGTTACGTCGGCACTGTCATGGCGACCATGCTGGTGTCGCCCCGAGGCGCGGTGGCGCCGATGGAGTATGCCGAGCCGATGGTGCCGGTCGATCCCGCGCCGTCCGTCTGGGATCGCCTCGGATTGTGGATGGCCGTGGCGGCGCTGCTCGTCGCCGTCGTCTACGGCCCGCCGCTCTACCATCTCCACACGATGGCGCGCTTTCCGTCGTTGGGGTTCTCGCCGTTCTAGGGAGTCACGATGGCTGGACCTGCTGCTCCGCATCACTTCAACGTTGACCCGCCCGAGCCGGCGGGCCGCGGCACGCTGGCCTCGACCATCACCATGGTGGCGGGGTTGATCGGCGGCTATGGCCTGTTCGCATGGATTGGCGGGCGCTTCATGCTGCCGGCCCGCACTGGCCAGATGACGCAGTTGTTTGTCGCCGCCCTCAACGACATCACCGTCGGCAGCACGCTGTTGTATCGCACGCCGGCCGGCGCCACGGTCAACATCACGCGGCGCGAGGCCAGCGGCCGCGCCCACGATTTCGTGGCGCTGTCCAGCACCTGCCCGCATCTCGGCTGCCAGGTGCACTGGGAAGCGCAGAACAATCACTACTACTGCCCGTGCCATGGCGGCACCTTTGATCCGTCGGGCAAGGGCATTGCCGGCCCGCCCGGTGATGCCGGTCAGTCTTTGCCGCGCTATGCGCTGGCGGTGCAGAAGGGCCTTCTCTATATCGATGTGCCCACGGAGCAACTGTCGGTGCCGCAGCAGGCAGGCATTGTCCACCTCGCCAGGCCACAGGCGCCCGGACACGACCCGTGCCTGGCGTGCCTGAAGAAGGGTCGCGGACTCGCGGGCCCGGAGACACCGGCATGAGCACCCGCGAGGAATGGATCGCCGAACGGGTGCCGGTCTCGCTCCAGGCCGTGGCGACCATGTCGAACGAGCCGGTGCCGTATCACCTGAAGCGCTGGTGGTTCGCCCTCGGCGGCACGCCGGCGTACCTCTTCACCATCCAGATCATCACCGGTATCCTGCTGGCGTTCTACTACCAGCCGTCGCCGACGACGGCGTATGAGTCGATTCGCTACATCACCGATGAAGCGGCGTTCGGCTGGTACCTGCGCGGCCTGCACAAGTGGGGCGCCACGCTGATGATCGCCGCTGTCGTGCTGCACCAGATGCGCGTGTTCTTTACCGGGTCGTATCGGCGGCCGCGCGAGCTGAACTGGATGATCGGCATGACGCTGCTGGTGTGCACGTTGATGCTCGGGTTCACCGGCTACAGCCTGGTCTTCGAGCAGTTGAGCTATTGGGGTGCCACGGTGGCCGCCAACATCAGCGACACCGTGCCAGTGATCGGTCCGTTGATGAAGCAGGGCTTGCTCGGCGGGGAGATCTACAACGACCGCACGCTGTCGCGCTTCTTCATTCTGCACGCCGCCGTGTTGCCGGTGTTGCTGATCCTCGTGCTGGTCATGCACATCAGCCTGGTCCGGTTGCTCGGCGTGACCGAGCTCAAGTTCGAAGGGGAAGAAGCGCAGCCGGCTCGGCACTTCAACTTCTTTCCGAGCCACTTCTACACGGAGCTGATCATCGGCCTCACGCTGATGATCCTGCTGAGCGCGCTGGCCACCCTGCTACCGGTCGGCATGGGCCCGCGCGCCAATCCACTGGTGACCCCGGATGTGATCAAGCCGGAGTGGTTCTTCTATGTTGCGTTCCGCTGGTTGAAGCTCTTCACCGGCCTGACCGCCGTGCTCACGCAGGGACTGATCATCTTCGTGATGTTCTTCTGGCCGTTCATCGACGACTGGCTGGTCCGCAAGTTCAAGTACGCGGACATCAGCGTGTGGATTGGGATTGTGGGCGCCTTGACGATCATGGGCTTCACGATGTGGGAAGCGCTCGTCGCGCATTAGTTGGCGCCCCGTGATGGGCGCCAGGGACAACTGGACATGACACTCGATCAAAAACGCTGGGTGATTGGCGGCCTGGGATTCCTGTTCCTGCTGTCGCTGGTCTCGGTGCAATGGCTGGAGGTGTCGCGCCGGCGGCACGAAGAGTCGGGCGGCCGCCTCGGCGCCTCAGCGGTGAGCGTGCCCGATGCCTCGCGTCAGTGCGTGGACTGCCACTCGCAGGTCTCAACCGGCATCGTTGACCACTGGAAAGGCTCTACGCACGCCGAGAAGGGCGTGGCGTGCCTCGATTGCCACAAGGCGGGCGACAAGGACGCCGACATGTTCTCTCACTACGGCAAGCAGATCGCCACCATCGTCACGCCACGCGATTGTGCCAGTTGCCATCCCAGCGAGTCGGCGGAGTTTGCCGTCAGCCATCATTCGAAGGCCGCCAACATCCTGGCGTCGCTCGACAACTTCCTCGCCGAAACCGTCGAGGGATCGCGGGTCGCGTTCAGTCCCCATTCGCCCACGCCGGGCAAGGCCGTCAACGTGGTCAACGGCATGGCGCCGGCCAACTCTGGCTGCCAACAGTGCCACGGCTCGGTGGTCGCCTTCCAGGCCAACGATGGCGGCGTAGTGACGATGCGCGACTTGAAGCCGGACGACAAAGGCCAGCCGACCAACCTCGATGCCGTCGGCCGCATTGTTCGCAACGAGAGCGGCAAGCCGCAGTTCAGCAGCACCAGCTGGCCCAACACCGGCATTGGTCGCATCAACCTTGATGGCTCGCAGGGGTCGTGCGCCGCCTGCCACAGCCGCCACGACTTCTCGGCCCGCCGTGCGCGCCAGCCGGAAAACTGCGGCAAGTGCCACCTTGGACCCGATCATCCGCAGAAGGAGATCTACGACGAGTCGAAGCACGGCGTGGCGTTCCGCGACCTGATTGGCCAGATGAATCTGGATGCCAAGCCGTGGGTCGTCGGCAAGGACTACAGCGCCGCGCCGACCTGCGCGACCTGCCACATGAGCGCGAACATGCGGAACGGCATGAAGATCACGCACGATCCGGGCGAGCGGATCTCGTGGACCAACCGGCCACCAGTCAGCCTGGTGATGGACACCGACGCGAATCACGCGGTCGTGACGGAAACCGATCCCGAGAAGCGCCGGGCCGCGATCGCCGACACCGCCGATGCCAAGCGCAACCGCATGAAGCAGGTGTGCTCGACCTGCCACACGCCCGACCACATCAACCTGTTCTATCGCCAATACGACGATGTGGTGATCAATTACAACGAGAAGTTTGCCAAGCCGGGCCAGGCGATCATGGCCGCGCTGACCGATAACGGTCTGCTCACCAAGACGCAGTACGACGAGCAGATCGAGTGGACCTGGTACTACCTCTGGCACCACGAAGGCCGGCGCGCGCGCATGGGCGCGTCGATGATGGCCCCCGACTACACGCAGTGGCACGGCATGTTCGAGGTGGCCGAGCGCTTCTACATGAAGCTGATTCCCGAGGCTCGCGCCGTCACGGCCGCGGCCGCGCGCGGCGGCAAGGCGCAGGGGGCCCGCGCCGCTGACGCCACAATCGACGAGATTCTGCGGCGTCCCGAACACCAGTGGCTGCTGAAAGGCGCCGAAGCCCAGGCCGACGCCATCCAGCAAGAGATGCAACGCAAGTACGGGCAGGGCCGCAGATGACACAGATGATACCGATCGACGAGTGCGCGCTATGGGCGAAATAGAGAGACGCACGTTTCTGAAAATGGCCGGCGTCGCCGTGCCGGCCGTGGCGGCCTATTCCTGTGCCGACAAGGAGGAGGCGGCGCGCCTGGCGGCCAACACCGATCCAGTTGATCGCGCGTCGGTCACGTGGGCGAAGGCGCCGTGCCGCTTCTGCGGCACCGGCTGCGGCGTGATGGTTGGCGTCGAGAAGGGGCGTGTGGTCGCCGTGCGCGGCGACGAGGCGAGCCCGGTTAATCGCGGCTTGCTGTGCGTGAAGGGCTATCACCTGCCGGGACTGCTGTACGGCGAAGACCGCCTGCAGTATCCGCAACTGCGAAATGCCGATGGCTCCTTCAGCCGCATCACCTGGGATGCCGCGCTCGACCTGATCGCGAGCAAGTTCAAGGACACCCTCGCGCAGCATGGCCCCGAGTCGGTGGCCGTCTACGGATCGGGCCAGTGGACCGTGTTCGACGGCTACACGGCGCTCAAGTGGGTGAAGGCCGGCATGCGCAGCAACAACATCGAGCCCAACGCGCGGCTGTGCATGGCGAGTGCGGTGTCGGGCTTCATGACGCAGTTCCAGAGCGACGAGCCCATGGGCTGCTACCAGGACCTCGATCGCGGCGACGACTTCGTATTGTGGGGCAACAACATGGCCGAGATGCACCCGGTGCTGTTCAGCCGCATTCTCGAGACCAAGCGCCTCAAGCCCGCGACCCGCATCATCGACATCGCCACGCGGCGAACGCCAACCACCGACTACGCCGACATGCACGTGCTGTTCAAGCCCGGCACCGACCTGGCGCTGGCCAACGGCATTCTGCACTTGCTGGTGGCACAGGGGCGCATCAACACGGCCTTCATCGACGAGAACGTCGTGTTCAGGCGTGGCATCGAAGACCTGAAGACCATTGGCTACGGCTGCTTTGGCGACCAGGCCGAGCACTACACCTTCGAGGACGTGCCGAAGCCGAGCTCGCTCGAAGAGCTAACGATGTTCCTCGAGGATTACACCCCGGAGAAGGTGAGCGCGATCTCCGGCGTGCCAGTGCCGCAGATTCATGCGCTGGCAGCGATTTACGGCGACCTGCCGCGCGGCACCGTCAGCCTGTGGTGCATGGGCGTCAATCAGCACGTGCGCGGCACATGGATGAACAACCTGATCACCGACCTGCACTTAATCACCGGCAAGATTTGCCGGCCGGGTGCGAATCCGCTGAGTCTCACTGGCCAGCCGAGCGCCTGCGGCACGGCGCGCGAAGTGGGCACCAGCAGCAACCGCCTGCCGGCCGACATGGTGGTGACCAACCCTGAGCATCGGGCCGAGGCCGAGCACATCTGGAACGTGCCGGCCGGCACCATCTCGGCCAAGCCGGGTCCGCACGCCGTGGATATGTTCCGCGCCCTTAAACGCGGTGACATCAAGGCGATGTGGATCCAGACCACGAATCCGTGGGTCACGCTGCCGAATCGCTCCCGATTCGATCGCACCCCCAACGACGGCAAGTTCATCGTCGTCAGCGACATTTACCCGACGCCGACCACGGCGATGGCCGACTTAATCTTGCCGGCGGCGGCGTGGGTCGAGCGCGAAGGCGTGTTCGGCAACACCGAGCGGCGCACGCAACAGTGGAACAAGATGGTCGACCCGCCGGGCGAGGCCCGCGAAGATGCGTGGGCCGTCATCCAGGTCGCGAAGCGAATGGGCATGGGGCACCTGTTCCCGTGGCCCGACGACAATTGGCACGAGCCGATGTTCGAGGAGTACCGCCGCTTCGGTGTTGGCCACGGCAAGGACCTGGCCGCCTACGCGCAGCTGAAAGAGACCCGCGGCATGGTGTGGCCGGTCGTCAACGGCAAGGAGACGTTCTATCGTTACACCGCCGGCTACGACCCGTACGTGAAGAAGGCGCAAGGTGCCCACTTCTACAAGGCGGTGGGCTACGGCGAGAAGGCGGCGTTCTGGCTGCGGCCGTACCATCCGCCGGCCGAATCTCCAGACCAGGATTATCCGTTCTGGCTCTCGACCGGCCGCGTGCTCGAGCACTGGCACTCGGGATCAATGACCCGTCGCATCAAGCAGCTGCACCAGGCGGTACCGGCGGCGTACCTGGAGATGAATCGCGCCGATGCCGAGGAGATGGGCGTCAAGAAAGGCGACCAGGTGAAGATTGTCAGCCGGCGCGGTAGCCTGGAGCTGGTCGTCGAGGTCGATGGCCGCGGCCATCCGCCGCGGGGCACGGTGTTCGTGCCGTTCTTTGACGAGTCGAAGTTGATCAACCTGGTCACGCTGGATGCGATGGACAACATCAGCAAGCAGCCGGACTACAAGAAATGCGCGATTCGCATCGAGCGCGTGTAGCGCTCGCGCTGGTGTCGGTGGTGCTGTCGGCAGCGTGCCGCGAGGCGGCTCCGATGGCGGTTGCGCGCGCCATCGAAGTGCGCGCTGCCGGCCGTGCCTACGACGGCGCCCCGCCCGTGATTCCTCACACGCTGGTTGGTGCCTGCGTCACTTGCCACGACGATGACGGCAGCGAGATTGCGGGGATTGGCATGGCGCCTGCCTCGCCGCATGGCGGTGTCGCGGCCACTGGGTCGTTCAGGAGATGCCGGCAATGTCACGTGCCGGCCGAGACGTCAGCCGTGTTGGTCAACTCGGTGTTCAGCGGCCTGCCGCAGGGGCTGTGGAAGGGCGGCCGGGCCACGCCCGGGGCGCCACCGACGATTCCGCATACGCTGCAACTGAGGGAGAACTGCCTAACGTGCCACGCGGGACCCGCGTCACGCGTCGAGATCCGGACCTCGCATCCAGAGCGCCCGCGCTGCCGACAGTGTCACGTTCCTGAGTAGGGGCGCGCCTTTGGCGCGTGGGGCTCGGGGCTTCCACCTTCGCCCAGGCTACGGTGGGCAAGTCGCCCCTCGTGGGGCTCGCTACGCTCGTAGGATCTCAGCTTCGCGATTGATCGACACATTGTGCATTGCTATAGCCCGAGCGGAACGCCGTCACCGTCCCGGCTGCGGCGTCGAAGCGGTGGCGCGTCACGCACGCCGTGTCGTTGGCCAGCAGGTGAATCGACACCGACGGTCCCCGCGACACGGTCTTCACGTAATGAATGTCGTCGAGCGGCGGCAGCAGCGTGTAGAACTCGCCGCGCTTGACGGTCTGCTTGCGCGCCACTTCGAGGTTGGCCTTCGCCTCATCCTGCCCATCGTCCAGGCGACGGTAGACCGTTTCCGACTGCCTGCCGCGATAGACGCCGATCAAGCCCCAGGCGAGGTGATCGTGAATGGGCGTCTCGGCACCGGCGGGGATGACGAGGGAGAACAGGCAGAGAGAACCGTCTTCGGCGCGGTAAAGCGCGTATTGACCGATGCCGCTGCCCATGCCGCTCTTGAGGTCGGGTTCGGCGTATTCTTTGGGGAGCCAGCCGTCAGCGGCCAGCAGCTTGCCGAACGCCGGTCGCAACGCGTCCACGCGTGCGGCCGTGTCGGCAATCTCGTAAGTCAGCCGGCGAGTCTCGTCAACGAGCGCGCGGACCTCGGGGACATCGACGAGAAAGCCGAAGTCTTGCTGGTGGTGATCGTGCTTGCCGAAGTCGCACATAAGCTAGCCGAGTTCCAGAACGGTCGTTTCCGATTGTGCTTCACAGTAGGGTGGTACCAAATCCACAGACATCCGCAGGATCAACCGTCGGCTGTACTGGTCCCACTCGACGGAAGGGTTAGGCTGAATCGCGGTCTCCCTTTAGAACTGTTAGTGCCACCCACCCGAAGAAGAGCCCGAACGCGAAATCACCGGCCCCGTACATCCCGAAGAATATGGCTGTCATCAGGGACTCCGAAGCGATGCTCGTCAATGAATGACTGTTCGGCAGAAGCCAAAGTAGCCAAGTGACGGTGTAAACCATCTTTTCGATGAAGAAAACTAGGACCAAAAATGGGACATGCCGGTACGGTTGTGCGACCGCCCAATAGGCCAAACCCCAAAGCACGATAGCAACTTGGCCGAGCCATGAGAAGACCGCAGGGTCTGTCGCGTTGAGCAGCGAATTGGTGAAGAGTTTGGAAACGACCAACATGCCGAAGACGTTGACCGCGCCCGCGAGAACAAAGCCTCGCGTGATCGCACGGTCAGACATTGCTGTGTAGTTCATCGGGAGCCCTTCGCTGACAGGGTGTGTGAGCCGTCCGCGGCTTGGCGTTCAGCCGCGCCGCGCTCGCAGGATACCATCGAGCGCAGGAACCGCCCGGGACGCGAACGCGGCCCGGACGGCGTCGGCTGCAACGCCGGTTAGGCTGACCATGTTCTTCCGGCATTCAGGTCCTGCCGCGTGTCCGACCAACCGTCTTCCCGATTCGTCACACTCCGAGCGATGAAGGCGCTTGCCGAGGCTTATTGTTCTGGGTGGCCTGTTCGGCTCCATTGAATCAGCCGAACCTAGACGTTCGTCTCCACGACAGACCTCGCCTAGCCGCCGATCTTCTTGAACTGCGCCTCAAGCGCCGCCAGTTCCTTCACCAGGTCGGCGTAGCGGTCGTAGGCATCCTTGCCGACTTTCTGATCGGCCTGCGTGATCATGCGAGTCACGTTGTTCAACTGCGTGATCAACATGCCCTGCGTGTAGATGCCTGGCGTGTCAACGACCTTGGCGTAGAGCGCCTGCAGTTCGTTGTCGTACTTGGTCGTGCCCGGCGATGAGCCGGGCGCGCCGGGCGCCAACTGTGGCTTCTGGCCGGACTTCTGGATCGCCTGCTCTATGCTCTGCTGCAGCTTGCGCGCGTCGCTGACGGCGTCGCGCACTTGCAGCTGGAACTTGACCTGCTCGGCAATGTCGCCGTCGGTGACGCCGTCGCCGGCGACGCGCGGGTCGGACCGCAGGTCGAACGTGCGCGTGATGGTCTGGCCACCTGCGGTGAGGCGAACGCTGTATTTCCCGGGCGGCACCATGGGGCCGCCGCCGGGGCCGCCTTCTGGGGTGTTCGCCGACCACGGGCCCGCATAGCGCATGTCCCAGGTGATGCGCTGCATGCCCGCTTCGGCGCGAATGCCGGGCGTGCTGCCACCACCGCGACGGAAGCCGCCGCCACCGCCGGCGGGATCGGTTCCGGCGCCAGCGCCGCGAGGAGCCAGCACATTCCACGTGCGCAGGGCGCCGCCACGGGCATCGAGCACCTCGAGCTTCGTTTCGGCGCCGGGCGCATTGGCGAAGTAGACATCGAACTGCGCGCCGGTCATCGGATACTCAGGCTCGTTCACGGACGCCGGTGCGGTGCTGTTGCGATAGCGAATCACTTCGCGCGGCTGGAACAAGGCCACTGCCGGCAACGTCCCTCGCGCCGCCTGTTCAGCCATGCCGCCGTCATGCCCGCCGGTCGCCGTGGGCGCGGCATTGGCCAGCGCCGCCAGCTGCTGCAGCGGCGTCACGTTGTCCATGATGTACGCCGACCGGCCCATCGTTGAGATGACCAGGTCGTTGCGGTGCACCTTGATGTCGGTGATCGGTGTCGCCGGCATGTTCTGCTGCAACGACTGCCAGTTCCTGCCGGCGTTGAACGAGACGAAGAAGCCGAACTCGGTGCCGGCGTAAAGCAGGCCGGCCTGCTTCGGATCCTCACGAACCACGCGCGTTGGATGATCAATCGGCAGGCCGTTCTTGCCGTCGGTCAGCAGCGTCCACGACTCGCCGTAGTTGTCGGTGCGGTAGATGTACGGTTTGAGATCGTGCTCGCGCATGAAGCGATAGGCGGCAATGTAGGCGCGGCCCTTCAGATGCGGCGAGTCCTCCACGGTCTGGATGCGCGCCCCGATCAATTCTTTCGGCGTCACGTTCTTCCAGGTCTTGCCGTTGTCGCGCGTCACGCTGACCGGGCCGTCGTTGGCGCCGACCCAGATCACGCCCTTCTCAAGGCGCGATTCGATCATCGAGTAGATCGTCGAGTAGACCTCTTCGCCTGTCACGTCGCGCGTGATCGGGTTGCCGGAGACAATTTGATACTGCGGCTCCTTGGCCGTCAGATCGGGGCTGATGATGTCCCACGAAATGCCCTCGTCTGTCGACCGGTGCAGCACGTGCGAGGCCTGGTAAATGATGCGCTCGTCATGGGGCGAGACGTAGACGACCGTCTGGCGCGGGAAGCGGTACTTGATTTCGTCGGGGTCGTGGCCGTAGCGGTTTTGCGGGTAGACCCAATAGTGCTTCTCCTGGCCGGTGACGGTGTTGAAGCGGCCGACCTCGCCCTTGCAGGCGCCCCACACGACCAGCCCGTTCTTCTTGGGCCAGATCTGACCGGTTTCACAACCCGAGGCCTGCTGCCACGCCTGCGCCGGATGCTCGAAGCCCCACGACACCGGCGGAATGCTCGGGATGATCAGCGTGCTGTTGTCTTGCTGCGGCATGTAGAGGCGATAGGGATACTGCTCGTCAACCGCCACCATGTAGTACTCGGCAGTCGGCTGGTTCAGGATCGACGACCAGCTCCTCGCGCCGTTCAAGCTGACGTTGGCGCCGCCGTCGTTGACCTGCAGGATGATGTTCGGGTTGTCGGGGTTGAACCACATGCCGTGGTTGTCGCCGTGCGGCGTCTCCACCGAGGCGAACGTCTTGCCGCCGTCGGTGGACTTCTGCAGGCCGAGCTCGTTGACCCACACTTCGTTTTCGTTCTTCGGGTTGACGTTGACGTAGTGGAAGTAGAACGGACGCGCGCGCAGGCGCTGGCTGGCGTTGATGTTGGTCCAGGTCTCGCCGGCGTCGTTCGAGCGATACAGGCCGCCCTGGTTGCCCAGCCCCTCGACCATGGCATACAGCACCTGCGGGTTGCTGCGCGCGATCTCGATGTCGATCTTGCCGATCAGGTCCTTCGGCAGGCCGGCGGTGATGTGCTTCCACGTCTCGCCGCCGTCGCTGGACTTGTAGATCCCGCCTTCGCTGGCCGGCCCGCCGCTGATGATGTCCCAGCCCTTGCGAAAGCCCTTATACATCGCCGCGTAAAGAATGTCGGGATTCTCCCAGTCGACCTCGATGTCGCGGCCGCCGGTTTCGTTGTTTACGAACAGCGTCTTCTTCCAGGTCGTGCCACCATCGGTGGTCTTGAAGATGCCGCGTTCGTCATTCGGTCCGAACGGCGAGCCGAGCGCCGCCAGCCATACCGTGTTGGTGTTGAACGGGTGCACCTTGATGCCGCCGATCTGGCCGGAGTCCTTGAGCCCCATCAACTCCCATTTCTTGCCCGCGTCAGTCGATTTGTAAACGCCGCGGCCGATGATTACGTTCGAGCGGATGGCGGCGCTGCCGGTGCCCACCCACACGTGGTTCGGGTTCGAGGGCGCGACATCGATTGCGCCGATCGAGCCGGTGGCAATCTGCCCGTCGCTGACCGGCATCCAGCTAATGCCCGCATCATCGGTTTTCCAGACGCCGCCGCCGACGCCGCCGAAGTAGAAAGTGTGGGGCTGCTGCCGCACGCCGGAGTAGGCGGTGACCCGTCCGCCGCGTGTCGCGCCGACGTTGCGCCACTTGAGGTCCTTGTAGGCGTTGAGCGGGACAATCTGGTTGGCGTCACCCTGGGCCGTGACCTTGGGCGTGGAGCCCGTCGTGAAGACCAGGGCCGACAGCGCGACCGCGCTGATCGCACGAACAAGTTTCGAATATTTCATTGGGACAAACCTCGGCTGCAAACGGAGACAAAGCTGGGGAAGAGTATAGCTGGGCTCGGCGCTCCCGCGTCTCGTGGGGCTCGGACCTTCGGTCCTCGTGGGGCGCCTCGCTCCGCTCGGCGTGGGGGAGTCCCAGGAGGCGCGTTAGCGCCGACCCCCACGAGCGGCGAAGCCGCGAGCCCTACCAGGCGCGTCAAGCGCCGAGCCCCAGGAGCGAGCGCAGCGCGACCCTAGCTCAGTCCGCCCCACCTCGACGCATCGACATGAATCCCCAACTGGTCGAGCAGCCTGACGCACGTGTAGTTGACCATCTCGCCGATGCTGGTCGGCTTCGCATAAAGGGCCGGCATCGGCGGCGCGATCACCACTCCCATGCGCGCGAGCTTCAACATGTTCTCGAGATGGATCTCGCTGAGCGGCGCTTCTCGCACGGCGAGCACGAGCTTGCGGCGCTCCTTGAGAATGACGTCGGCCGCGCGGTGAATCAGGTTGTCGCCGAGACCGTGCGCAATGGCGGCCAGCGTGCGGACGCTGCACGGTGCGATCACCATCCCCATGGTGACGAACGAGCCGCTGGAAATGCTCGCGCCCTGGTCGGTCAGTGGATGCACCACCGACGCCAGGGCGTTGACCTGCTCGGGCGTATAGCTGGTTTCGTGCACCAGGGTGCGCGCACCCCACCGGCTCATCACCAGGTGCGTTTCAACGCCCGAGCCTTGCAGCATCTCGAGCAGCCGCACGCCGTAGACCGACCCGCTGGCGCCAGTGATGGCCACAATCAAACGCTGAGGAGTCTCAATTGCCGCCATTATTTGCTTCGCCGTAACAAATGTAACATTCGTGTAACCCAGCCGTGGCCGCGTTCAGGCACTATATCTTCGTGATGCGATTCGGTCTTGCCGGGCTTGCCATCTTGCTGTGCCTCAAGGCCATGCCGGCGTCGGCGCAGGCGCCGCCGCCGCCCCAAACCGCCAAGCCCGCTGCCGCGCCAGCTCCTGCTATTAGACGCTGGCTCGACGTGCAGTCGGTTCACGTGGCGTCGCGCTTCCGCTGGTACGAGAACAGCGCCGGCCGGGTCACGTCGAGCGCGCTCCAGTGGCAGTCGCAGGCCCGTGGCCGCTTCCTGTTCGACCGGGCCGGCCGCTACAACCTCGGTGTGCTGGCCTCGACCGGGTCGACCCTGCCCTCGAGCTGGAACAACACCGGTGTGGGCCTGGGCCTGTTCGCGCACCCGTTCAACGTCAAGCAGTTGTTCCTGTCGGCCGAGCCGGTGAAGGGCCTCGAGTTCCAGGCCGGCGGCCTGTTCATGAACCGCGGCGAGATGGCTGAGCACATCACCTACGACTCCGATGCCTACATCGTCGGCGAGCGCATCACCGTGCGCCCGTCCAAGGGCCGCGTCACGCAGGTCGCGGTCACGGCCGGTCACTTCGGCGATTTTCGAGAGGTCAATGTGTTCAAGCGTCTCGACGGCATGTCGGACGTCAACTACGGTCAGGCGCTGGTGGCCTTCTCGCTCGGATCGCGCGCCGCCGCATCGGTGGACTACACCCACGAGGACGGCCGCGACATCATGCGCGAGGGCCTGAACATCCGCATGCCGGCATCGACGAAGTTGCTGACGGCCATCAAACTCGAGGCCTACCAGCGGGTGTCGGACGATGAAGGCAGCGGGTTCAACGCGTCGGCCGACATTCGTTGGAAGCGCCTGACCGTGACGGGCGGTGTCATGTCCGTGGACCAGGGCTATTCCGTCGGCAGCATCCCGTTTAACGGCGATCGCTACGAAACCGGTACGCGGTGGTACTCGATCGGCGGCATCACACTGACGCGCGACCTGTCGCTGGGATGGTTCCAGGGAGAGGCGTTCAACCTCGACTTTCCGATTCCGCTCAAGCATCGCTTCGACATCATCGCCACCTTCAACCCGACGGCGCGGTTGAAGCGCGCTGGAATTTTCTAATCAACCAGAAGACGATCATCGACGTAGCCAGCGATGGCAGCGTCGCGCCAATCGGCGCGGCGGCCTTGTAGACGGCGAACCCGAGCAGCCATGCAGCCACGCCGGCGGCTGTGAACGCCGGCATCAGCTCGGTCTTGTAGATCCCTTCAACGTCCACCTTCGCGCGCAGCACGACGAAGTGGGCCAGGAAAATGCCGCCGACCGGCACCAGTACCGATCCCAGGAGCACCATCAAGTCGGCAAACCGTGTCAGCCACGCCGAGGAGATCAAGCCGAGCGCCGTGCCGATCAGGCCAATGACCCACACGGATCCGGCGCCGGTCGACCGTGGCGCCAACGTCCGCCACGCGAGCGACGACAGGTAGATGTTCACGAAGTTGGTCGTCACGGTCGCCAGCACGACCAGGACCCCGGCCCACCAACCAACGCCAGCTGCCGCCAGCATCGCGCCGGGGTCGTCGCTGCCGGCGATGCGCGCCAGGTTCCAGCCGACCGGCATCAGCCACAGCGCCGGCAGGGCCAGCCCTGTGAACACCGCCGTCGCGCCTTTGCTCGCGGATCGTGTGTAGCGCGAGTAGTCGGCAAACATCAGCAGCCACGACACCTGGTAGCCAATCACTACGTCGATTCCCCACAACAATGGTGGCGGCGGCTGCGCGCTCGCGGTGTCGACGAGCGGCGGAAGGGTAACGGCGGCCCAGGTCAGCACCGCGCCCGCAATCACCATCAACGGCACGGCAATGCGATCGGCAAGGCCGACCGCGCGAGGGCCGCGGGCGACGATCATTGTCGCGAGCACGCCGAGTAACGCGGCCCAGATGCGCGCGTTCGATTCGCCTCCGAGCAGCTGCGCGCACACCGATGCCGCGATGGTGTTGTTAACGGCAATCCATGCGAAGTTCGTGAGATACAGCAGCCCCGACACCAACTGCGCGCCGCGAAAGCCCAGCGGCGCCCGTGCGGCGATCATCGATGGCACACCGAAGCGCGAGCCGACCGGCGCCAGCAGCGCGACCAGCAGCGAGCCGAACAGCGCGCCCGCGAGCACCAGGATGATCGCGTCGCTGCTGCCATATCGCGATGCGAGGACTGCGCCGGTTTGCAGGGTGGTCGCCACCACATTGGCGGCGGCAAAGATCAGGAACAGGTCAAAGGCCGGCTGGTTGCGCTCAGACTCTGGGATTGGCGAGAGGTCCGCAGCGTCCATGGCAGGGCGGAAGTATACAACCGCGGCATGGAGCCATAACTATTTCCCTATGCCAGCGCGCGTGAAGTTTCTGTTACGCTCGCCCAGGAATTGGGTTCGCTCTGAGACCCTGGAGAAAAAACCATGACCGTGAAGGTACTCAGATTCGTCGCGGCGATGAGCATGCTTCTGCTCGCAGCTTTGCCATCGGCATCGCAGTCCACCACCGGGACCATTACCGGTCGAGCGCTCGACACCAGCGGAGGTCTGCTTCCTGGTGTGGACGTCAGCATCGCCAGCCCCGCGATGATCGGCGGCCCTCGCCAGGCCGTGACCGATGCCTTGGGCACTTTTCGCTTTGGCCAGCTGCCGCCCGGAACCTACCAGGTGACCTTTCAGCTTCCCAGTTTTCGCGCGCTGACCATTGGCGCTGTCGTGGTCAATGCCGGCGCGACCGCGACGGTCAATGGTCCCCTGCAGCTCGAGACCCTCGCCGAGTCGATCACGGTCACCAGCTCCACGCCGACCATCGACCTGCAGTCGACCACGGTCGGGGTCAACTGGACCGAAGCGCAGATGGAGAACCTGCCCTATGGCCGCGGTATTCGCGGCCTGGCGCGACTGGTGCCTGGCTTGTCGCCTACCCAGTTCGACGTCGGCGGCAACACCGTCGGCGGTTCCACCACCACTGGCGCTCGGTCGTACGGGCGCGCCGGCGGCGAGCTGATCAAGTTCGACGGCGTGGTGTGGGACCAGTTCTTCGGCGACTACAACACCTACGATCAGGTGTCGGTGTCGGGCGCCGCCAAGGGCGCCGAGTCGCAGAGCCCCGGCGCCACGCTCAGTTTCGTCGTCAAGTCCGGCAGCAACAAGTTTGCCGGCGCCTATCTATTGGCCTGGCAGGATGGTGCGTTTCAGGGGAACAACGTCACTGATTCGCTCAGGCAGCAGGGCTTCGATCCCGGCAACAACAAGTTCACCCGCTACAACGACGTCAGCCTCGACCTGGGCGGGCCGATCGTCCGCGACAAACTCTGGTTCTATGCCGCCTATGGCTACAACTATTCCGGCTTGCTGATTCCCGGCTTCATCTCGGAGAAGACCAACGAGCAGGTCGAGTTCTTCACGCGTCTTGACAACCCGACCCTGAAGCTGACGTACCAGTTGTCGAAGAACAACAAGCTCGAGCTGACCGAACAGGTGAACCGCAAGTGGCAGCCCTATCGCAACGCCAGTTCCTTCCTGCCGCTCGAAGCGACGCAAAACCAGGTGGCATGGACCCAGATCGGGCCGGCCCTCAAGTTCACGCGCATCATGAGCCAGAGCATGACCTTCGACGCCAGCTTCAATCGGTCCGGCTACTGGTGGCCCGACTATGCCTGGACTGATGACGCGCGCCGGACCGACCTGACGACGACCCAGACGCGTGGCGCGTTTCTCGAACTGAAGCGCGAGCCCGTGCGCTGGGGATGGAACGGCACCTGGTCCCTGTACCGCACGATCGGCAAGATGAACCACGAGATCAAGTCAGGCGTGCTCGGCTACAGCAGCACGAACTACGTGGAGACCTATGGCTATCCCAACCAGCAGATCTATCGCTATCGGAGTCTGCCCGGCGACGCCGGCTTCTTCCTGCGTCCCGACTCGGTACAGGTGTTCGAATACCCCAACAACACCAACGCCGGGATTCGCTACAGCTCCTGGTATGCCAATGACAGCGTCAACCTGACGCGCCAATTGACGCTGAACGCCGGCGTGCGATTCGACCGTTACTCGTCGTGGCTGCCCGAGCAGGGCAACGACGGCACGGGGCCCTTCGCTCGCGCGATTACCTACCCCGAGAACAAGGCGTTCCCAACCTACAATGCGTGGTCGCCGCGGCTCTCGGTGGTCTACGACGTCACCGGATCCGGTCGCGTGGCGCTCAAGGCCAGCTACGGTCGGTACGCCGCCAATGGCTCCGGGGTCAATGCGGCCGCCGGACCTGTCGCCAACGCCGTCAATCCGGCCTCGACCCTGATTTCCACCTACACGCGATGGGATGGTCGCATCCCCTACACGCCAATCGCGGCCGACCTGACCGGCGTCACCGGCCAGAGCCGCGACAGTCGCCTCGACCCTTCGTTGAAGGGCGAGTACCTGGACGAGTACACCGGCGGCGTTGACCTCGGCTTGGGCCGCGACATGTCCGTGCGATTCAACGTGGTTCGCAAGGGCGACTACCGCGGCAACAAGGAACTGAACGTCGCGCTGCCGTTTGAGGCATTCACCGACCTGGTGAACGGTGTGGACCCCGGTCGCGACAACGTCGTCGGCACCGCAGACGATGGAAGGGTGCAGGTGTGGTCGGTGCCACGCAGCTATCCCAGGTTTGGCCAGGTGCAGTCGCTGTTCACCAACGCCGCCCCCGGTGAAGGCGACGACCGCTTCACGGCGTTTGAAACCACGTTCAATAAGAGCCACACCAACGGCTGGTCACTGTTGGCGTCGTATCAAATTGACAAGCGGGACGTGAAGAACATCGCCCCCCGCAATCCCAACGAGGCCCGCTACAACTGGGAACTGCCCGAAACCTACCAGGGCGTGCGCCTGAGTGGCACGGTCAACCTGCCGTGGAAGATGCTGGCATCGTCCACCTTCACCGCCCAGCAAGGCGAGTACTTCAACCGCGTCGTCCAGGTTCGCGACGCGCTCAACACACTGGTGAATGTCACGGTCGAGGGCCAGGCCGGTCGCTACGACTGGGTCAAACTTTCCGATCTCCGGTTGTCGAAGAGTCTGACGATCAAGCAGGGGCACTCGTTCGAAGCCATGTTCGATGTCTTCAACCTGTTGAACTCGAGCGTGGTGCTGCGCCGAGTCACCACCAACGGTCCGAACTACAACAAGCCGCTGTCGACCGGCGGCATCGACGCCGCAGCGGCAAACCCGATTCCCGCGGCCCGCGTGTTCCGCATCAGCGGCCGCTACCGCTTCTAACGGAGGTCATTAGTCATGAAACGCCTCTTACTCGCTCTTCTCTTCACGCTGGCGGCCCACGCGCCAGCCTTTGCGACCTGGTCGGTGATCGCTGTTGACGCGCGAACCGGCCAGGTGATCATCGCCTCGGCGACGTGCGTGCGCCAGGCGGGGTTCCCGCAGCGCCAGCCCAATCCGTCGCGCGATCTCATGGATGTTCAGGCCGTGATCGTGCCCGGCATCGGCGTCGCGGCCTGCCAGGCCGGCGCCGACAACACACGCGAGAACCAGATGCTGGTCTACGCCGAGCTCAAGAAGGGGACGCCGCCGGCAAAAATTCTCGACTTGCTCAAGCAGCACGAGGCTGCGCGCAAGCCCGAGAACCAGATGGAGCGCCGGCAATTCGGTATCCTCGCGATTCCGGATGGGAAGCAGGTCACGCCCCAAAACAACCGCGTTGGGTTCAATGGCGCCAGCAACTCGGTGTCGTCGCTCTATTTCGGCGGGCGGGTGGGTGACGTCTACTACCAGGTGCAGGGCAACACGCTGCTCGGCGACGCCGTGGTGCATCAGGCCGCGCTGGCGTTTACGCGCGCGACCGGCACGATGGCCGACCGCGTGATGGCGGCGATGGAAGGCGCCGACACCAACGGCGGCGACCATCGCTGCAATTGCGGCGTCAGCGTGATGGACTTCGTGCCGTGCGACAACCGGACCGCGTATGTCGCCTACATCGCCATCGCCGAGAAGGGCGACGCCACCGGCGCGACGCACAACGACGGGCAGTACTCCGTCTACCTCAGCGTCACCGACGACAACACCGTCAAAGGTGAGAGCGGTAACCCGGTGAAGACCCTGCGCAAGCGATACGACGCGTGGAAGAAGGCCGGCTCGGCCAGGACCGGAGCAATGCCGCCATCCCCGTACAAGGGGCCACAGTAGCCCTTCGCTGCCCGCTCGTCTGCAGACGGGCGGGCGGTATACTTGCGCTCCATGCGAGCGTTCCTGATGTCAGTTGTTGTTCTGCTTTTCTCCGTCGCCGCTACGGCGCAATCGACCCTCCCGGCCTTTGTGCTCCAGCCCGATCGCGTGTTCGACGGCGAGAGCATGCACCCGGGTTGGGTAGTCGTGGTCCGCGGCGATCGCATCATCGCCGCCGGCCCGCCGGCAGCGACCAGTGCCCCGGGCGGCGCGCAGACCATCGCGCTGCCGGGCACGACCCTGCTGCCGGGGTTGATTGAGGGCCACTCGCACCTGTTGCTGCATCCCTACAACGAAACCTCCTGGAACGATCAGGTACTGCGCGAGCCGCTGGCACTTCGCGTCGCCCGGGGCGTCAACCACGCCCTCGCCACGCTGATGGCCGGTGTCACTACCGTTCGGGATCTCGGCAGCGAAGGCGCCGGTTACGCCGACGTCGGGCTGCGCCAGGCGATCAACGAGGGCATCGTGCCCGGTCCGCGCATGCTGGTCGCGGGTCCGGCCATGGTCGTCACCGGCAGCTACGCGCCCAAGGGCTTTGCGCCAGAAGTCACCGTGCCGCAGGGAGCGGAAGAAGCCGATGGATTGGACGGCGTGGTGCGGGTGGCGCGCGGGCAGATCGCGCGTGGCGTGGACTTCATCAAGATTTACGCCGACTACCGCTGGGGCCCGAACGGCGAGACCCGGCCCGGCTTCACCCTCGGCGAAATTCAGCGCATTGCCGAGGCCGCCAACAGCAGCGGACGGCCGGTCGTCGCGCACGCCTCAACTCCGGAAGGGATGCGGCGCGCCATCATGGGTGGCGCCGAAACCATCGAGCACGGCGATGACGGCACGCCGGAGATATGGAAGCTGATGGTGGAGAAGAACGTCGCGTTCTGCCCGACCATTGCCGCCGGCGACGCCACCTCACAGTACGCCGGATGGAAGAAAGGCGTTGATCCCGAGCCGGCGCGGATCACGCGCAAGCGCGAGACCTTCAAGGCGGCGCTCGCGGCCGGCGTGAAGATGTGTTTCGGCGGTGATGTCGGTGTCTACGCCCACGGCGACAATGTCCGCGAGCTGGACCTGATGGTCGAGTGGGGCATGTCGCCGGCAGCGGCGCTGGTTGCGGCGACGTCGGGAAATGCCACCTATTTCCGCCAGGCCGAGCGCATTGGCCGCGTCAAGGCAGGCTTGTTGGCCGATCTGATTGCGGTGACCGGTGATCCGTCGACTAGTCTGCGCGCGCTCCGCGACGTCAAGTTTGTGATGAAGAACGGCAAGATCTATAGGCAACCTGCCGGGAAGTGATTCTTGTCGACGGGTGACGGCGGTCAGGAGGGTGACACTTGTCTGGATCCAGTTTGAAGAACATCGCGATTATCCTGTTGCTCGGCAGTGCCTCGCTGTCGGCTCAGACGGTAGGGCCCGAGAAGGGTGCGTTGGTGATCGTCGGCGGCAACATGCAGGATCCGGCGATCGTGAAACGTTTCATCGATCTGGCCGGCGGCCCACACGCGCCGATCGTCATCATCCCGACGGCCGGCGAGGCCGATGACTATGACCAGTACTACTCGGGCCTGAAGCTGTGGCGTGACAACGGAGCCACCAACCTGACCGTGGTCCATACGCGCGACAAGAAAGTCGCCGACACCGAGGCGTTCGTGAAGCCGATCCGCGCCGCGCGCGGTGTGTTCTTCGCTGGCGGCCGGCAGTGGCGGCTTGCGGATTCCTACTTGGACACCCTGACCCACAAGGCACTGAATGACGTGTTGGCACGAGGCGGCGTCATTGGTGGCTCATCAGCCGGCGCGTCGATCCTGACGTCGTTCATGGTGCGAGGCGACACCAAGAGCAACGACAAGATGATCGGCGACCACACCGTCGGGCTTGGGTTTCTCAAGAACGCCGCGGTCGACCAGCACCTGCTGCGCCGCAATCGCCAATTCGACATGCTTGAGGTGATCGACACGCATCCAGACCTCCTCGGCATCGGCCTGGACGAGAACACCGCGATTGTCGTCGAGGGTGACCAGTTCGACGTGATCGGCCAGAGCTACGCGGTGGTCTACAGTAACAAGCCGGTGGCGGGCGCGAGCGGGCGGTTCTATTTCATGGGCGCCGGCGATCGCTTCGACATGAAGACGCGCAAGGCGACACGACAAGGTAATGACTGGCGTCCATTGCAGGGCGTCCGCCCGCCACAGAAGTAAATACAGCCACCGATTAGACGCAGATTGGACACAGACTAAATCATGAACCGAACGCTCACGCTCTTGCTCGCGCTGTTGTTGTCGAGCCTTTCACTCGCTGCACAGGAGCCGGCAGCCAAGTGGTGGGCACACGTCTCCTTTCTCGCCACCGACGCCATGGCCGGGCGCGACACCGGGAGCCCCGAGCATCGCAAGGCCGCTGAGTACATTGCGGCGGAGTTCAAGAAGGCCGGGCTTGAGCCGGGCGGCACCGATGGCTACTTCCAGTCCATTCGCTTTCGCTCGCGGCGCATCGTCGAGGCGCAGTCGAGCCTGGCGCTGGTCCGTCCGGGCGGCGTCGTCGAAGCCGTGGAGCTCGGCGAAGAGGCGACCTTCTCGATGCGCATTGAACCGGCACCGAGCGTTGAAGCGCCGATCGTGTTTGCCGGCTATGGCCTGCAGGTGCCCGAGGCGAAGCACGACGACCTGGCGGGGCTCGATCTGAAGGGGAAGATCGTGCTGCTACTTACTGGTGGGCCCTCGCACATCCCCGGACCGCTGCTCGCGCACTACCAGTCAATCCGATGGGAGTACCTCAAGAAGGCCGGCGCGGTTGGCGTGTTCGCGATCCAGAACCCGAAGGGCCAAGACATCCCGTGGGACCGCTCGAAGCTCTCGCGTTTCATGCCGGCGCTGGCCATTGCGGATTCCGCGCTCGACGAAACACTGGGACAGCAGGCGGCGGTCACCATCAACCCAGCCCGTGCTGAGCGCTTCTTCACTGGATCCGGCCATACCTTCAAGGAACTGATGGCCCTCTCGAATGAAGGCAAGGTGTTGCCGCGCTTCGTGATTCCCGCGACGGCCCGGGTGAAGGTCGCCATCGAGGCCAAGACGATCGAGTCAGACAACGTGGTTGGCGTCCTTCGCGGTAGCGATGCCACGCTGCGAAATGAATATGTCGCAGTGTCCGCGCACATCGATCACGTCGGCGTCGGCGAGCCGATCGGCGGCGATCGGATCTACAACGGCGCCATGGACAACGCCTCGGGCATCGCGACGCTGATCGAGACGGCCGCCGCGGCCGCCTCGGCTGGCGCCGCCAGGCGTTCGATCGTGTTTGTCGCGGTGACAGCCGAAGAGAAGGGTCTGCTGGGCTCCCGCTACTTTGCGAATCGGCCGTCAATGGCCGGAGGCAAGATCGTCGCCAACCTGAATACCGACATGTTCCTGCCGCTCTTTCCACTGAAGAGCCTGGTGGTGCAGGGACTGGAAGAGTCGGACCTGGCGGAAGACCTGAAGCTGGTGGCCCGTCCGTTAGCGCTCGAAGTGTTGTCTGATCCTGAACCCGAACGAAACGCGTTCATTCGCAGCGATCAGTACAGCTTCATCAAGACCGGCGTGCCGGCGCTGTCGTTGAAGGTTGGTTTCGTCAGGGGCTCAGCAGAGCACCAGGCCGTTCTCAAGTGGCGCAACGAACGGTATCACGCGCCAAGCGACGACCTGGCGCAGCCTATCAACCGCCAGGCGGCGGAAGATTTCGGCAAGGTCTACCTGGCGGTGGTGCAGGCGGTGGCCAACCGCCCAACCAGTCCGCAGTGGAACGGCAACAGCTTCTTTCGTCGCTTCGCAAAATAGCGTGCTGAGATGAGGAGAATAGTATCAATGAAAACGTCACTGGCTTTGGTGGTGGTCGCGATCCTGGCGACCGGCGGGACGGGTGCGGCGGCGGCCACCAGCGTGCTGTTCATCGGCAACAGTTTTCTCTTCGGCTCGGGCTCGGCTGTTCGTTTCTATCGCGCGAACACGGTGTCCGATCTCAACGGCGAGGGCATTGGCGGGGTGCCGGCGCTCTTTAAGTCTTTTACCCAGCAAACGGGGCTCGACTACGAGGTTGCCCTCGAAACCCGCGGCGGCAGCGGGCTCGACTTTCATCTCGCGAACAAGCTTGACGTGATCGGCAAGCGCGGGTGGGATACGGTGGTCATGCACGGCTTCAGCCTGCTCGATGCCGACAAGCCGCGCGACCCGGCCAAGCTGGTGGCCACCAGCAAGCAGATGGCCGACGTCCTTCGCGCCAAGAACCCGGGCGTCGCCCTGTTCTTGATGGCGACGTGGGCGCGCGCGGACCACGTTTACCCAGCGAAGGGGGCGTGGGCCGGACAGCCGGTAGACGTCATGGCCCGAGACATTCGAGCTGCCTATGACCAGGCCGCGGCGGCCACCAAACCCAAGGCCGTTATTCCAGTGGGCGAAGCGTGGACGCGCGCCATCCAGACCGGTGTTGCGGATGGCAATCCCTACGACGGCATTGACGCAGGCAAGGTCAATCTCTGGACCTACGACAGCTATCACGCGAGCACACACGGCTACTACCTCGAGGCACTGGTCATATTCGGGAGTGTGACCGGACGCGACCCGCGAGCGTTGGGCGACCGCGAGTGCTCGGCGTTTGAACTGGGACTGTCGCGGACCGAGGTCAAGGCACTGCAGCAGGTCGCCTTCGACCAACTGGCCAGCGCCGGCACCGTGATGGCTGCCGCGTCGCCCGCTCAGGCGCCGGCGGCCGCGACACGCTGCGTGGCAGCGCCCTAGACTAGACGACGTTGGCTTCGGCGCTGGTGGTACGAGCGCTGAAGCGTTCCAGCGCGAAGGGTGACAGGTCAAACTTCGGATCGCGACCCGTGATCACATCCGCGAGCACGCGCCCAGCCGCCGGCGCGTGCTGGAAGCCGTGTCCGCTGAACCCGGCAATCGTATAGAAGCCCTCGACGTCACTTGACGGCCCGATGATTGGGTTGTGGTCTGGTGTCATCTCGTAGAGGCCGGCCCAGGCATGCGATACCGCCGCGTCGGCGAGCGCCGGCAGGCGCTGCATCGCGACTTCGATGACCTTCGGCAAGAAGTCCCAGCGCACGGTGATGTCGAACCCGGGTTGCTCATCCGGGTCGCCCATGCCGAACAGCAGCCCGCCGCCCTCGCGATGGAAATAGAAGCTGCTATCGAAATCGATCACCAGCAGCTTGTTCGTCGGCACTCGCCCGGCATTGCCCGGATCGTCCCAGGAGCCTCCGACGGGAGGGGAGGCGATAAAGATGTGGCGCCGTTCCGGTTCCACGGGTACGTCGACACCCAGCATGCGGCCGATCGACTTGGCCCATGGTCCGGCGGCGTTCACGACCAGCGGCGTGGCGATGCTGCCGCGTGAAGTCCGTACTTCGGCAACGCGCCCGTGGTGGACGCGAATGCCCATGACTTCGGTCTCGCGGATGATCTCGACCCCCTTGGCTTGCGCGCCCTTCGCGAAGCCGACGGTCACCCCGTTTGGATCGGCCACACCATCGGCGGCGCAGTAGGTCGCGCCCTTGACTCCTGTGACATCCAGGCCGGGTGCCAGTTCGCGTGCCTCGGCTGGTGACAGCCACTGGACATCGACCCCATGCGACTTCTGCAACTGGACGTTGCTCAGGAAGGTGGCGACGTGAGCGGCCTTGGAGAGCAGGAACAGGTAGCCATCCTGGTGGAAGTCGATCGGCGTGCCCACCACCTCATCGAAGCGCGCCATCATCGCGATCGATTCGATCGACAACTCGATATTGGCCGGGTGCGAAAACTGGTGGCGCACGCCGCCGGCATTCTTGCCAGTCGAGCCCGCGGCCAACTGTGCTTCGCGCTCGATCAGGACGAGGTTCGTCATTCCTCGCTGGGCAAGGTGCCAGGCCACGCTGGCGCCCATGCAGCCGCCGCCGACGATCACCGCATCCGCTGTGGGTTTCATGAAAAGTGAACCTGCTTCACTTTACCCTTCGGCTTACGCAATGCGTAAATGTGCGCTCACGCAAGGTCGAAGCGATCCAGGTTCATCACCTTGTGCCACGCCGCCACGAAGTCATGGACGAACTTGTGCTGCGCGTCCGAACTGCCATAGACCTCAGCCACCGCCCGCAGCTGGGCGTTCGAGCCAAACAGCAGGTCGACACGCGTGCCGGTCCATTCGAGCGCATCGGTGGCCGCGTCGTGGGCTTCAAAGAGCTCATTGGCCTCGGATGCGGCCTTCCAGGCCGTCCGCATGTCGAGCAGGTTGACGAAGAAGTCGTTGGTCAGCGACTCCGGCCGCGGCGTGAACACGCCGTGCTTTGAGCCATCCACGTTGGTGTTGAGCACGCGCATGCCGCCAACCAGTACGGTCATCTCCGGCGCGGTCAGGGTCAGCAGCTGCGCGCGATCGATGAGCAGTGCCTCCGCCGAGACCTGGAAACGGGTCTTCTGGAAGTTACGGAAGCCGTCGGCCATGGGCTCGAGGACGGCGAACGACTCGACGTCCGTCTGTTCCTGCGACGCGTCCATGCGTCCTGGTGTGAACGGCACCGTCACCGTCAGGCCGCCGTTCTGGGCGGCCTGCTCGACGCCGGCGCAGCCGGCCAGAACGATCAAGTCCGCAAGCGAGACTTTTGTGCCACCGGCAGCCTGCCCGCCGGAGCCTTGGCGAAGGTGGGCGCTGTTGAACGACGCCTGGATGCCCTCTAGCGTCTTCAAAACCTTCGCGAGCTGCGCCGGTTTGTTGACCGCCCAGTCTTTTTGTGGCGCGAGGCGGAGGCGGGCGCCATTGGCGCCGCCGCGCTTGTCGGAACCGCGGAAGGTGGCGGCCGACGCCCAGGCTGTCGATACCAGCTCCGAGATCGTCAACCCCGACGCGAGAATGTCCTTCTTGAGCGCTGCAATGTCCTTCACATCGATCAGTTGGTGATCGACGGCAGGGATCGGGTCCTGCCAGATCAAATCCTCGATCGGCACTTCCGGACCGAGGTAACGCGATTTCGGACCCATGTCGCGGTGCATCAGCTTGAACCAGGCGCGCGCGAATGCGTCCGCGAAGTGATCGGGATGCTCGAGGAAGCGCCGCGAAATCTTCTCGTAGGCCGGGTCAACGCGCAGCGCGATGTCGGTGGTCAGCATGTTCGGTGCGATCCGCTTCGCGCCGTCGTGCGCATGCGGCACTGTGCCCGCACCCGCGCCATTCTTCGGTTGCCACTGATGGGCGCCGGCGGGACTCTTGGTCAGCTCCCATTCGTAGCTAAACAGGTGCGTGAAGAAGTCGTTGCTCCACCGCGTTGGCGTGGTGGTCCACGTGACTTCGAGACCGCTGGTAATGGCGTCGCCGGCGAGGCCGGAACCAAACGTGCTCGTCCAGCCGAGGCCCATGGCCTCGATGCCGGCCCCTTCCGGGTCGGTGCCCACGTGGTCGGGAACGCCGGCGCCGTGGGTCTTGCCGAAGCTATGCCCGCCAGCGATCAGCGCGACCGTCTCCTCGTCGTTCATGCCCATGCGGCGAAAGGTTTCGCGGATGTCCCTGGCCGACGCGACCGGATCCGGGTTGCCATTCGGGCCTTCCGGATTGACGTAAATGAGGCCCATCTGCACGGCCGCGAGCGGATTGGCAAGCTCGCGATCACCCGAGTAGCGCTGGTCGCCTCCCAGCCACGTCGTCTCCTCGCCCCAGTACACGTCCTGATCCGGCTCCCAGACATCAGCGCGACCGCCGCCAAAGCCGAACGTCTTGAAGCCCATCGACTCCAAGGCGACGTTGCCGGTGAGGATCAGGAGATCGGCCCAGGAGATTTTCTTCCCGTACTTCTGCTTAAGGGGCCACAACAGCCGGCGCGCCTTGTCGAGGTTGCCGTTGTCCGGCCAGCTGTTGAGCGGTGCGTAGCGCTGCTGGCCTCTGCCACCGCCGCCGCGACCATCACCGATGCGATACGTGCCTGCGCTGTGCCACGCCATGCGGATGAACAACGGACCGTAATGACCGAAGTCGGCCGGCCACCACGACTTCGAGTCGGTCATCACCGCCAGCAGGTCCTGCTTCAGCGCCTTCAGGTCGAGGCTGTTGAATTCCCTGGCGTAGTTGAAGTCCGGGTCCATGGGATCTGACTTCGCAGAATGTTGGTGGAGGAGGTCAACGCGCAGTTGGTTCGGCCACCAGTCCTGGTTGGACCGGCCGCCACCGGTGGCGTGATTGAACGGGCACTTGGCTTCAGACATGTTCGTACGCTTCTCCCTACGCGCGGCAGTATATGAAGGCGCGGCAAAACTCTCAAAGATATCGTTTGTCTCGGAGTGATAGCCTGAGGCTATGCCGCTGTGGGACACCGCTAAATACTCGATCCGCCAACTGCAGTACGCGGTGGCGGTCGCCGAACTGGGCGGCTTTCGCAAGGCCGCGGATGCGTGCCGGGTCTCGCAACCGTCGCTGAGTGCACAGATTGCGCAGTTGGAGCGCGCCCTTGGCGTGCAGGTGTTCGAGCGTGACGCCCGGGGCGTGCGCGTCACCGCCGCCGGCGAGGTCGTGCTCGCCCGCGCCCGCCAGGTGCTACTGGCAGCGAGCGACTTGAACGAGGCGGCACTGCAGCAGGCCGACCCGTTGCGCGGGACCCTGCGCATTGGCGTGATTCCCACCGTGTGCCCGTATCTGCTCCCCGAAGTGGCGCCCGCACTACACTGCGCCCTTCCCAATCTCGCCATCGTCTGGAGCGAGGACAAGACACTGACGCTGGTGAGGCAAATCGCCGAGGCTCGGCTGGATGCGGCGATTGTCGCGCGCGATCCGCGGATGGACGGTCTCGACTTCGCGCCAGTTGGCGACGACCCGTTCGTGCTGGCGGCCGCGCCTGGACACAAGCTGATGAAGGCGATCTCACCGGCGTCGCCGTCGGTCCTCGACGGCGCCACGGTGTTCCTGTTGGAAGACGGCCACTGCTTTCGCGATCAGGCGCTGGCGTTCTGTGGCGCCAGTGGCGCGCGCGCGGCCGGGCTGAGCGCCACCGGCTTGTCAACGCTCGTGCAGATGGTGGGGACTGGCACCGGCGTGACGTTGCTGCCGAAGATGGCCGTTGCCGTGGAGAACCGTCGCGGGCAACTGGCCGTGCGGTCGTTCAAGTCGCCGGCCCCGACGCGCTCGCTGATTCTGGCGTGGCGCCGGGGCTCGGCCTTGAAGCGCCCGCTCGAGGCAGTGGCGCGTGTGCTGCACGATTTATTTCCGGTCGACGGCCGCGCCGCGAAGGTACACCGCTGAAATCTTCCGGGTGTTCGTGATGTCGTCGAGCGGATTGGCATCGAGCACGATGAAGTCGGCGGCCTTGCCCGCCTCGATTGTGCCGGTGTTGGCCAGCCGAACGAACGCGGCGCCGTTGCGCGTGGCCGCGACCAGCACCTGGGCCGGCGTCATGCCCGACGCCACCATGTCGGCCATCTCGACGTGGGGCGCCCAGGGGGTGTTGCCGTCGGTGCCAATCGCGATCGTCACGCCCGCGGCCGACAGCTTGGCCAGGTTGCGCGCCTGGATGCCGAATGTCTCCTGTGCCTGCGGACGATTAGTGGCTGCCGCCTGAATTTTCTGCAGTTCGCCGTCAGCGATCTTGCCTCGCAGCCAGCTGTAGTCGACGGCAACTCCACGATCCGGCATGTTCGGGATCAGCACGACATTCGGTCGCGCCTTGAACAGCCCGACCACCTCCTCGTCGATGTCGCGATCGCGAATGCCATGGGCGAACGCGTCAATGCCCGCGCGCAGCAGTCCCTTGGCGTCTTCGAGCGAGAAGATGTGCGCCGCCACCCGCAGCTTGTGCTTGTGCGCCTCGTCTATCACGGCCGAGTAGAGGGGCGGTGTCAGCTTCGGGAACTTGCCATCGCGATCGTCCACCCAGATCTTGATGAGGTCGACCTTCTTCGCCGCCATCTCCCGCACGGCCTGGCGTCCCTCGTCTGGCGTCGTGATCCAGAACGGCACCTCGGTGCGGCCCTTCTCTGGCGCGGTGATGCCGCGTCCGGCGATGAACAAGCGAGCGAGCCCGGGCGTGGCCTGCGTGCGCTGGGCGAACGGCGCCTCGCTGCCATCAAGCCCCATGCTGAGCGCCGCACCAATGCCGAACTGCGCTCTGCGTCGCAGGTCGTCGGTCAGTTCCGGTTGCGTGGTGCTGGTGTGGACGTGGGCATCGACAATCGCTGGCATCACCGTCTTGCCAGCCAGGCTGACGCGCGCGGCCCCGGCCGGGACCTTCACGGTAGCCGAGCTGCCGACCTGCATGAAGCGGTCACCCCGCATCACGATGGTCGCGTTCTCGATGGCCGGTCCGCCGTTGCCGATAATGACGCGCGCGCCTTCGAAAACAGTGGTGACCGGCGCCTGTGCCAGCGAAATTGACACGGCGGTGGCCGCAATCGCCGCGACCAGCATTGTCTGTTTCATGTTCGACTCCCGGCTGCCACCTTCGCCAAGGCTATGGTGGACAAGCCCGACTCCGGTTACCGCTTGTAGACTTTTCCATCTCGCATGACGAACCGGACCCGCTGCAGCGCGGTGATGTCGGTGAGCGGGTCGCCCTCCACGGCGACCAGGTCGGCGGCGAGGCCGGTGGTGATCGACCCGGTGATCGCGTCGAGACCCATCGACGCTGCCGCGAGTGAGGTCATGGCGATGACCGCATCCATCGGCCGCTGTCCCGACTTCACGCGCTCGATCGGCTCGCGCGCGTTCTGTCCGTGGGCCCCGGCGACGGCGTCAGTGCCCATCACGATCTTCAGGCCGGCAGTCTTGAGCGCGGCGCCGAACATGGCGTCCTTGGATTCGAGCGCCTTGGCCATCGAGGCGAACCCCTCTTCGGTGTAGTTGCCAATGCCCAGGAAGCGCGACTTGTTCTCGAGATAGTTTTGCGTCACCAGGCCGATGTTGGGGTCGAAGTAGACGCCGGCGTCAGCCAGTGCCTTCAAGGCCTCGGGGGTCGCGAGGCCGCCGTGTTCGACCACCGTGCACTTGGCCTTCGCCGCCCTCATCATCGATTCGGGGCTGTGCGCATGCACCATGCTACGCAGCCCTTGCGCGCGCGCTTCGCCGCAAGCCGCGTCGAGTTGTTCCTGCGACAATGTCGGCACGCCGCCGTCACGAATGCTCGCCGAGGCGAAGATTTTGATCAGGTCGGCGCCATCGGCTTTCTTCTTGCGGATGTCGATGCGAATCTCGTCTGGCGTCATCTTGGGATTCGAGACCTGGCCGAGCGACGTGAGCAGGCGAGGGCCGGGAATGATGCCGCGCGCGAGTGCATCCCGCAGCGGGCGATCCGAGATCGCGCCGACGCTCTGCACAGTGGTGAAACCGGCCATCAAGGTAACGTAGGCATTCTCCGCGCCGTATAACGCCGCCTGCTCCGTGGGCTCCGGCCCGCTGTGATACCGGCCCTTGGCGTCAAAGTGCCAGCCGATGTGCACATGCGTATCGATGAACCCGGGCATCAGCGTCAATGCGCCAAGATCGTAGGTGACCGCACCGGTCGCGCTGCCCACGCGAATGATCTTCCCGTCGCGAATCGTGACGACGGTGTTGCTCAGGATTTGGCCCTTGCCGTCGAGCGCCGTGCGCGCGCGCAGCGTGATGTCTGGGCTCTGCTGTGCGATGGCCGGCGCGATCAGGGCCAGGACGAATGAAGCGACGACGGTGGTTCGCATTGTGTTTGTGATCATTTGCTCTTCGTTATTTCAGCGGCACGGTTCAGCTCATCCGCTGACTGCAATGTGATGTTGCGCAAGCGGTCAGGATAGTTCGCCGGCAGGCCCTTGAGGAACCCCCTGACGGTCGCCGCCACCGTAGCCGACTGGTGACCGCCGAGTGTGGCATCAAGCCAGCGTTTGGGGAAGAAAATGTCGCCGGTCTTCTGGATCTCCCACAGCATTTCGAGGCTGGGCTGCACGAATTTCTGCGCGCTGGCGGCGCGCAGCGGGTGATGCAGGTAGTTCAGTCCCTCCAGTACCCACGGCTCTCGCCGCCGGTTGCTCACGTCCTTCAGCGACAGGAACCACTTCTCGCGCACCGCGGGGTCGGCCGACAGCGCCGGCATCACGAACTGGAACCGTCCTCGCCGATCCGGATTCTCGATGCGCGCCAGCTGGGTCTGCAGCACGTCCTGCCAGTCTGCCACCTGCCGCACCGCGAGTTCGAGCGCGAGGGAGGTGTAGTCTGCTTCCGCCAGCGGCAGGCCGGTGACGGTTTCTTCTTTCCCCCACACGCGCCGCAGCCACGCCACCGTGGCCGGCGTGTGGGCCACACTGCGCAGCGTGCCGAACCACGACGCCTTCTGGCTGGCGGTCTGGGCCTGGCCGAGGCCCTCGCGCAGCAGTGATTCGAACCGTGCGGCCCGCGCGGTCATTTCCGCGGGCTTGAGGAATCGCCACCACGCGGCTGACGCGTAGCCGAGAATGCGCGAGGTCATTTGCTCGTCGGTTTCCCTCGGCAACGACTGCATGGCGAGGTCCACAAACGCCGCCGCCGGCAACTGGCCGTCGAGCAGGGCATCCCACAGGGTGACCCACGCGCTCCCACGCGTGAGGGGATCGCCAATCTCGGGCAGCGACGCAGACAGGTAAGCGATGGTGGTGCGGTCCAGCGCGAACGAGCCATAGGCCCAGCCGCCCGCGCTCGGCAGCACATAGGCCGGCGCCGGTTTGCCGACCGCTTGCGGTACCTCCACCACAGCGTTGTTCAGGTCGACCACCAGGATCTCCTGTCCGTCGGCGGAGCCGATGGCCACTCGCAGCAGCTGAGGCCAGGCAAGATTGCGGCCGCGCGGATCGCGCTGCCGAAAAGCCAGCCGGGCGATCTTGCCGTCCTTGACCTGCAGCTCGGTCTGGATCGTCGGCCGGCCGGGCTGATCCACCCACACCCGGCTCCATTGTTGAAGGTCCGTCGGCGTGCGTGCGTCGAGCACGCTGATCAGGTCCGACCAGGTCGCGTTGCCGAAGGCATGGCGCTTGAGGTATTCGCGAAGGCCGTCGCGAAAATTCTCGGCGCCGAGCAACGCCTCGAGGTGCCGCATCACGACCGGCGCCTTCTGGTAGATGATCGCGCCGTACATGCTCCCGGCCTCGTTCAGGTTGTCGAGTTCCTGGCGAATCGGGTTGGCGCCCGCCGTACGGTCAACCTCGTACGCCGCGGGATAGTTCGACAACAAGAAGCGCAGGTCGTGATTGACCGTCGGGAACGACGGGTTCACGATCTTCGCGGCCATGAAGTTCGCGAATACTTCCTTCATCCACACGTCGTTGAACCAGCGCATGGTGACCAGGTCGCCGAACCACATGTGCGCGGTTTCGTGGGCAATCACCGAAGCGCGGCCGAGTAACTGGTTCTGCGTGGCCGACTCGTCCAGCATCAGGCCCGAGGCGTTGTAGAGGATCTTGCCGGCGTGCTCCATGCCGCCAAACTGGAAGGCGGGAATGGCGACGAAGTCGAACTTGCCGAATGCGTAGGGAATGGCGGTGTAGTCCTCGAGAAACGCCAGCGCGCGCGCGTGCAGGTCGAAGATCGCTTCGCGATTGCGGGTCACCTTGCCGGCGTCGGTTTCGCGATGGAACATCCGGAACGTGCGGCCGTTGCGCTCGGCCGTCTCGACCTTGAAGTCGCCGGCGATGAAGGCGACGAGATAGGTCGACAACGGCTGGGTCTCCGCGAAGGTAACTGTCGTCCGTTCGCCGTTCACCGTCCGCGTCAGCTCCGCCCCGTTGGCGGCCGACTGCCACGCCGCCGGATGCTCCAGCGTCACCGTCCACTTGCCCTTCAGGTCGGGCTGATCGAACACTGGCAGCGCCAGGCGCGCGCGGGCGGGCACGAACAGCGTGTAGAGGAAGTCCTTGCTGCGGTTGAGCGAGGCGTCACCGGCGTTGAAGGTCACCCGAATCGTGTTGGCGCCAACCACCAGTGATGCCGCCGGCACGACGAGGTGCCCGTTGACGAAGAGGAACGGCGACGGCTTGCCGTTCGCGTCCACGGCTTTTACGTGCTCGCGGCTGGTCTCGAAATCGAGCACCAGGGGAGTGGCGGCGCTCGTCAGCGAGAACCGAATGGTGTTCGTGCCGGAAATGGGGGCAGCGAGGTCGTCGGGAATTGACAGCGACAGGTCATAGTGCAGGTCCGTGATATTCGCGGCGCGTGCGGTCGCCACGTCGAGTGGGACACCGGCGGCCGGGCTGCCGGTTTGCGCGTGAGCCAACGACACTGGAACCAGAAACACCATCAGGATAGACAGAAGTCGCATTAAATCTCCAAGCCCTCAGGCCCTTAAGCTCCCAAGCCTTCGTTATTCTATGGCGGCCAGGGCGGTTTCCTGCGCGTCTGAGTGTCAGAGTGTGTGCGCAGGCCAGCCCGATCGAGGAGAACCCCATGATGAGCCGTCGAGAAGTGGTCGCTGCAGGAGTGCTGGGAACGTTGTCGACGGCGTCGTCGCCGGTCACGGCCGAGGCCGAGGAGGCGCAGACAGCGGAGTCCACGGCCGTGACCCAGGGTCTCACGGCCGTGACCCAGGGTCTCGCCGGCGTCAGGTCCGAGTTGGGCGCGCTCACTCGCCTGGTCGCGCAGGCGGTGACGGTCCCGTCCCTGTCCACCGGACTGGTGGGCAGCGTGAAGAGCCGCATCGAGGCGTACCTCAAGACCAGCGGCAAGTTCCCGGAGTTCTGCGATATCGGCACCAGCGTGTTCTTCGAGGTCTACGACTGGCACGTCAGGCACCAGCAGCAGATCCAGATCACGCGGATGGCGGATCAGCGGATGATGATCCAGTTTCTCTTCACGCAGTTGATTCTGCGGTGGGAGAACGAGTCGAACTATATCGGCACGCCGTTCGACAAGTAAGGCGCTACCCGCGCATCCAGCGACCAAGCCGCTGCAGGCCCTCTTCGATTTTCGCGGTGTCGCGGACCAGCGGCCCGAACGAGATGCGCACGCCGTTGGCCAGCGAGGCGCCGAAGCCGCCACCGGGCACCACCAGCACCCCGGTCGCTTGCAGCGCCTTCGGCACGAACGCTTCCGCATTGGTGCCGATATCTACGACCGTGTAGAGTCCGCCGAACGGCGTGAGCCGCGGACGCTGCAAGTACGCATCGACCGCCTTCAACGTGACCGCCGCCGCCTGCTTGTACAGAACATTCGCCTCGTCGATGTACGTTCGCAGCGAGCCGCTTGGAATCGCCAGCTCGAGATAACGCGCCATGGCCATTTGCGACAGCGTGTCGGGGCACAGGATGCTGCACTGCTGCACGCGCTCCATCGCCTCGACCACCGTGGTCTGGGCCTCGATCCACCCGAGCCGCCGCCCGAGTCCGCGCGCCCACTTCGAGTTGGAGTGAATGCCGATGACGTTCGGGTGATCGGCCGGTGACCAGGCGTAGTAGGCAGGAGGCGTCTGGAAATACTGGCACTTGTAGGCGAAGTCGATCGCGAGCCAGGCGCCGGCTTCGGCGGTCCTGGCGAGCATGACCTCGGCAAGTGCCTGCGGCACAACCTGGCTCGTCGGGTTGTCGGGCGCGCCGAAGAGCACCAGCCTGGGGCGGTGCTGATCGAACAATCGCGTGAACTCCCGCGCCACCCCGGCGGGATCGGTCTCTGGTAGATACGACCACGTCTCGGGGTCGAGCACGCGCAGGCGCACGACCTTGATGCCCGGCGTCGCGAACGCCAGCTGTCCTTCGTAGTTGGCGTAGGTCGGGTCCAGCAGCATGACCGTGTCGCCCGGGTCGAGCAGCGTGCGGAACAGGTCATGCGTCAGCTGCGTGCTGCCCATGCCGATCGCGATGTGCTCGGCGCCGAGGTGGGGCACGCCAAAAATCTCTGCTTCGAACCGCGCGATCTGCTCGCGGCATGCCATGTCGCCCAGGGTCGCGGTATAGCCGCCGCTCTTGTGGAAGAGGTCGGCGTCAGAGACGACCGCCTGATAGGCCTGCCGGAACTCCTCGGGCGCCTCGTGATTCACCCAGCCGCCGCCGAACGAGATTACGTTGGCCGGGTCGAGCCCCATCGCGAGAATGTTCTGGCGCTCCGTCATCTTCATGATCTGGCGGATGGGGGAGGGCTTCGAGATCTGCTCACTCACCAACGACGACAGGGCAGGGACAACCAACGACGACAGGGCAGGGACATTAGCGAGTTTCATGGTCGCCCGATCATAACCTGACGGGAGCGAAGTTCTTGCTTGCCCGTCGAAGCGCCGAGCGCGAAGGCAGAAGTCATCCTCAGCGATCGAGTCTCGAACAAGATGATGTACCATGCACGCTCCTGTGATTCACACTAGGATCTACAGGTTGCCGCGCCTGGAGGCCAGCGCATGAACGACGATGTGACGCTCAGCATTCGGCAGATGGATGGCGCCTGGCGGTTGATGTGCGCCGATGGACCAAACCCAGTTGCAGACGCAACCGAAGGGGTTCAGTACATTTTCAGCGGCGTGCCAATCAGCTTCTTCAATCTCGCGATGCTGACCGGGTCAGACCTCTCCGGCGAAGCGCTGGGCACGCTCGGGCGCGAGGCTTGCGCGTGGGCCGCTGCTCAATCTGTTCCCTGGTTGTTCATGGTCACGCACGAACGGCTCGAGCCTGGCGTCGACGCCGCCGCCACATTGGATGCGTGCGGCCTGGCGGTGGTGATGCCGATGACAGGAATGCTGGCGAAGACGGTGGCCGCGGCGCCAAGTGTTCCCGGCCTGCAGCTGACGGTGCCGCAGGACGACAGTAGCTGCGCGGCGATCCTGGACGTCAACTCGCTCGCCTACGGAATGGATTTGGCAGCCGGCAAAGCGACGGTCGGTTCTCGGGCGTTCTGGAAAGATCAGTTTCCCGTTGTTGGTGTGGCGGACGGAAGTCCGGTGAGCAGCGCCACAGTCCTGATGGTCGACGGCCATCGTTACGTCGCCCTCGTCGCCACCGCTCCGGGCCAGCAGCGGCGAGGGTTTGCCGACGCGGCGATGCGTCGGGCGTTGGAGAATGCGGCCAGGGCCCACGGGGAGACACCGACCGTGCTTCATGCCACCGATGCCGGCCGGCCGGTCTACGAGCGCATGGGATATGCGAGCATTTCGACGCACACGCTGTTCATGGAGAAGCGGTTCCTCGAAGAACACTAAGACCGTGCCGGTGATGGGTCGTCGCCCGATCTCGGGCGGCGGCTTTTGCTCGGCCCGGCTGACGCCCTCGAGATCCCTGCCAACCCTTGAGCAGGCGGTCCCGTCCAACCGACGGGAGAGTGCGCGATGTGGGACGGGCTTCGACAAGACATTACCGGCGGCGTGCGAGGGCTCATCAAGAGCCCGGGATTTGCCGCCGCGTCCCTCATCACGCTCACCCTCGGCATCGGCGCCACCTCGGCCATCTTCAGCGTCGTCAAGGCGGTGCTGATCGCGCCGCTTCCGTATTCCGAGCCGGACCGTCGGGTGCAGCTCTTTAGCCGCTGGGTCAGCTTCGACAAGACCTGGCTGTCGGAACAGGAAGTGGTGGACTACCGCAACATGTCGAAGACGCTGGAGGGCGTCGCGGCCTGGAACACTGGGCAGTTGAACCTCACCGGCGACGGCGAACCGCTCCGTGTCGGCGTCGGCTTCATCACCGCGAACACCCTCGACGTGCTGGGCGCGCGGCCGTTGCTCGGGCGGATGTTCACGAGAGATGAGGATCGTCCCAAGGCGCCGCAGGTTGCCCTGCTTGGCTACCCGCTCTGGCAGGCGCGTTACGGCGGTGATCCGGACATCGTCGGACGCAACGTGATGATTGCCGACCTGTCGACGCAGGTGATCGGCGTGATGCCTGAAGGCTTCCGCCTGCCCACCGACTTCACCAGCGATGCGGCGGAGCCAACGCAGATGTGGATGACGCTGCGCATGGACGAGACCGATCTTTCGCGCGGCAGCCACGGCTTGTTTGCTGCCGGCGTGCTGGCGCCCGGACAAACGGCAGCCACTGCCAGCGAAGAGCTGAAGGCAATCACCACCCGGCTGACCGAACAGGGCCTCTATCCACCGGCCATGAAGTTCTCGGCATTCGCTGTCTCCCTCGATCAAGAGATCCGCGGCGGCGTGCGTCCGGCCATGGGGCTGTTGATGGGCGCGGTCGGCTTTCTGTTACTGATCTCCTGCGCCAACGTCGCCAATCTGCTGCTGGTGCGCGGCGATGCACGAGTGCGAGAGATGGCGCTGCGCACGGCTGTCGGGGCATCGCCGGATCGCCTCGTCCGCCAGCTGCTCACCGAAAGCATCGTCCTCGCCGTGCTTGGCGCAGCCCTTGGTCTGGGCCTTGCCGCGATCGGCTTGCGCGTCTTGATCACGCTCGATCCAACCAGCCTGTCGCCGCTGGCGCCGGTCGGGCTTGATCTCTCAGTCGTGCTGTTCACCTTGGTTCTTGGTGTGGTCACGACGATCGTGTTCGGCTTGGCGCCGGCGCTACGCACGCTGCGGATGAACCTGGTGGACTCACTTCGCGAGGGCACACAGCAGGCGACCGTCAGCGGATCGCGTCAGCGGCTGCGCAGTGCGCTGGTGGTCGCCGAAGTCGCGCTCGCCGTCATCCTCGTCGTCGGTGCGGGGCTGATGATCCGCAGCCTGTCGGCTCTCGGCCGCATCGACTTGGGCTTCAACCCCGATCACATGCTGACCATGCGGCTCGCCATTCCGGCGGCCAAGTACGATTCGCCAGAGAAGGTCGTAGATTTCTATCGCCGGCTGATGGTGCGCGTGCGCACCGTGCCGGGCGTGCAATCGGCCGGGGCGGTGCGCGCCCTGCCGCTCGCGACGTCGATTGGCGACTACGGCCTCGACGTCGAGGGCTACGAAGAAGGGCCTGGCCGCAACGCCAAGGGTGACTGGCAGATCGTGACCGACGGCGCGTTTGAGGCCATGGGCGCCCGGTTGCTGCGCGGCCGCTGGTTCGATGCGCGCGACCTCACGGCGTCGCAGCCGGTGGCGGTCGTCAACGAGACGCTGGCACGGACCTACTGGAAGGACATCAACGCCGTCGTCGGCGGCCAGATTCGGGTGGGCGGCGGCATGAGCAATCCCATGGTCACCGTGGTCGGCATCGTCGCCGACGAGCGGCACAACGGTGTCACCGGGGCGGTGAAGGAGAAATTCTTCATTCCGCATAGCCAGTGGCACGTCGTCACTGGCGGCAACCTCGTTCGCAACGCGTTCATCGTGGCGCGCACGACCGGCGACCCACTCGCGGTGGCGGGCGCCGTCCGCAACGAGGTGCGCAACCTCGATGCGAACATTCCAGTCGCCAATATTCGTCCCATGGCTGAAGTGGTGGGAGCGGCCCTTGCGACCTCGAGATTGACGGGTTTTTTGATGGCGGTCTTCGCCGCCATCGCGCTCACGCTGGCTGCCGTCGGCATCTATGGCGTGCTGTCGTATCTCGTGGCGCAACGGACGCAGGAAATCGGCATCCGCCTCGCGATTGGCGCGGGCCGGTCGCAGGTAATGATGATGATCCTCCGGCAAGGGATGACCCTGGCTGGCGCCGGCATTGCCGTGGGCGTCGTCGCAGCGTTCCTGATGTCGCGGTTGATGCAGTCGTTGCTCTATCAAGTGCAACCAGGGGATCCGGGCACGTTTGCGGTCGTGCCGCTGGTGCTGGTCGTGGTGGCGCTTCTGGCGAGTGCGCTGCCGGCGTTCCGTGCCACCCGCGTGAGCCCTCTGATCGCACTTCGGTCGGAGTGAGATACGCTGGTCGCACTTCGGTCAATGCCTGCGACCCCTGCCATCCACTTCCTCCGCGCCCAGAGGGTTCCGTTCACGGAACATCCGTACCGCTACGAAGAACGCGGCGGCACGGCCGTGTCGTCACGCGAGCTCGGCGTCGACGAGCACCTCGTGATCAAGACCCTGGTGATGGAAGACGAGGACAGGCAGCCGCTGGTCGTGCTGATGCACGGCGATCGCGACGTCTCAACCAAGAACCTCGCTCGGCAGATTGGAAAGAAGACCGTGACGCCGTGTGCGCCTGACGTTGCACAGAAGCACACCGGCTACCTGGTCGGCGGGACCTCGCCTTTCGGCACGCGAAAGCAGATGCCGGTCTACCTCGAGCGCAGCATCGCCGATCTCGATCGCATCTACATCAACGGCGGCCGCCGCGGATTCCTGATCGCGCTTGCGACGGCCGACCTGGTGCGCGCGTTATCGCCGATGCTGGTCGATGCGGCGCAGTAGCTCGGAGCAAAATTTGCCACCTTGATGGGGTCTGTGGGCAGTTGTTTCTGCAACCTTGCAAGGGTGCGACCGATGATGCCCTCGTAGTACCGCGCGGCACGCCATTCGCAGTAATCATCGGCATGTGCAGGTGTAAGATTCACTGATGCGCGAAGAGGACGCCATGCCGACTGCTGCTCGACCAGACGTACGCCTCACCAACGATGACTTCTTGCTCTTCCCTGAAGATGGGAAGCGGCACGAGCTCATCGACGGAGTCCACTACGTGACTGCCTCGCCGGGCCTTGGCCATCAGGAACTGCTGGGCCGCCTCCACCTTGCGATCGGAAACTTCCTGGTTGGTCGTCGTCATCTGGGGCGCGTGTTCCTGTCGCCGGCTGATGTCGTGCTGTCGTACCACGACGTGGTGGTGCCCGACTTATTGTTCGTGGCCGGAGATCAGCAGAACATCCTGACCGAGGCCAACGTCCAGGGTCCGCCGGCCCTCGTTGTCGAAATCCTTTCGCCCAGCACACGTCGTCGCGATGAAGGGATCAAGCGCAAGCTCTTCGAGGAAAAGGGTATCCGCGAATATTGGATCGTGGATCCGAAGGGACTTCGCGTGACCGTGTTTCGCCGGGGCGACAATGGACAGTTTCCCCGGCTCGTGGAGTTGAGCACCGGACAGGCGTCGTACCTAGAGACGCCGCTGCTGCCCGGCCTTGCCCTGTCGATCGACGATCTCTTCGCGCCCGTCTGATTCCCATGTCCTTCGCCCGCCAGTACCGAGCCGGACAATCGGTGGAAGACCAGTGCCGGTCGTGCCATGAAGACCGTATGCACACGGTGATTGTCGTTGATGGCAACGCGCAGCCGCTGCGGGTCGCATGTGATTTTTGCCGCAGCGAACACAACTATCGCGGTGGTCCTTTGAGTGGCCGTGATGTTCGCACCACGCACGCAGCTAAGGCGCCCCATCAAGGGTCGCCCTACGAGCGCTCGCAAGCCCCAGGCCCCCAAGCCCCCAAGTCCCCAAGCCCCCTGCTTCCCCTCGTCAGCGAACGCAAGCGAACGGCACCTCCCATGACCCACACCTCAGACTCGAGCGATCTGGAATTGCTGATTCGGCGGATCATCCGCGAAGAGTCGGGACTCACCCCGGTGACGCCCGCCGAGAAGTGGCGTGGTGGGGAACTGGTGTTGAGGCCAGGCAAGCCTGGCGTGCAGGAGAAAAGCTGGCCGATCGACTCGTTCTTTCACAAGGTCGTGATGCTGCGCAACCGGCTACGTACGCTCGAGCAACAGGTCAATGCGTCCGACCTGCCCGACGACCAGAAGGTCAAGATCCAGAGCTACATTACCGGCTGCTACGGCTCGTTGACCAGTTTCAATGTGCTGTTCGCCGACGAAGACGATCGCTTCGTCGGGGCGGCTGGACAAGACTAGCCCCCAAGCCCCCAAGCCCGAATCAGCCCTTGAAACTGTCCTTCAGCGACACCGTGCGATTGAACACGAGCGCGCCGTCACGGCTGTCGGGGTCGGCAGCGAAGTAGCCCAGACGTTCGAACTGATACCGGGAGCCGGCGGTGGCGCTGGCCAACAGCGGCTCCAACTTGCAGCCCTGCAGCAGGTCGAGCGACGCCGGATTCAAGAGCGTCGCCAATTCGGCGTTGGCCTTGGTCGCGGCCCCTTCGGGATCTTCCGCCGTGAACAGCCGATCGTAGAGGCGCACTTCGGCATCAACGGCATGTGGCGCCGACACCCAGTGCAGCGTCGCCTTCACCTTGCGGCCATCGGGCGCATCGCCGCCGCGGGTGGCTGGGTCGTAGGTGCCGCGCAGCTCCACGACCTCGCCGGCGGTGTTCTTGATGACCTCGGTGCAGGTCACGAGATAGGCGTTGCGCAGACGTACTTCGCGTCCGGGCGCCAGCCGGAAGAACTTCTTGGGCGGCTCCTCGAGAAAGTCTTCGCGCTCGATGTAGATCTCGCGCGAGAACGGCACCCGCCGCGTTCCGAGGTCGGCGTTGTCGGGATGGTTGACCATGGCCATCTCTTCGGACTGGCCTTCCGGGTAGTTGGTCAGCACCAGCTTGAGCGGGCGCAAGACGGCCATGGCCCGAGGCGCACGGCGGTTCAGGTCTTCGCGCACGCAGTGCTCGAGCAGGCCGACGTCGATCACGTTCTCTTTCCTGGCGATGCCGACTCGCGCGCAGAAATCGCGAATCGCTTCGGCGGTGAAGCCCCGGCGGCGGAGGCCGGAAATCGTCGGCATGCGCGGATCGTCCCAGCCGCTGACGTGCTTTTGCTCGACCAGTTGCAGCAGCTTGCGCTTGCTCATGATCGTGTAGTTCAGGTTGAGGCGCGCGAATTCGTACTGCCGCGGCGTGCTCGCGGTGTCGCAGTGAGCGATCGCCCAATCGTAGAGCGGCCGGTGATCGACGTATTCGAGGGTACACAGGGAGTGCGTGACGCCTTCAATCGCGTCCGACAGCGGATGCGCGAAGTCGTACATCGGATAGATGCACCATGCGCGGCCGGTGCGGTGATGGTCGGCGTGGCGGATGCGATAGAGCACCGGGTCGCGCATGGTGATGTTCGGCGACTGCATGTCGATTTTTGCGCGCAGCACATGGGCGCCGTCGGGGAACTCGGCGGCCCGCATGCGACGGAACAAGTCGAGGTTCTCGTCGACGCTCCGCGTGCGATGGGGCGAGTCCTGGCCAGGCTCGGTCAGCGTGCCGCGATGTGCGCGCATGTCGTCGGCGGCGAGCGAATCGACATAGGCCAAGCCCTTCTGAATGAGGCGCTCGGCAAAGCCGTACAGCTGCTCGTAGTAGTCCGACGCGTAGTACTCGCGGTCGCGCCAATGAAACCCCAGCCATTCGACATCGGCCTTGATGGATTCGACGTACTCGACGTCTTCCTTGACCGGGTTGGTGTCGTCGAAGCGGAGATTGCAGTAGCCGCCGAATTCGCCGGCGATGCCGAAGTCGAGGCAGATGGCCTTGGCATGGCCGATATGCAGGTAACCGTTCGGCTCGGGTGGAAACCGGGTCACGACTTTGCCACCGTTCTTGCCGGCGGCGACGTCGGTGGCGACGATCTCGCGGATGAAGTCCCTGGATTCAGCGGCGTCGCGCACCTCGCTGGGGACACCAGTATTCACGTCTGACATGGCTTTCAAACGATCAGATTATCTCACGCCGGTCGCGGTTCGCTGTCCGCCGTTCGCCGTTCGAACCACGAATAGCGAACAGCGAACCGCGAACAGCGAACCCCGTCAGTTCGCCGCGCAGGGGGCGCCGGCGAGGACGGCCAGGACGATCAGGGGGTTGCGCCCTCGCCGGGTAAAGCCGTAGGTGGTTCCGCGCGGGACCACGGCAAACGACCCGGCCGTGACCGAGATCTCGCGTCCGTCGAGCTTGATGCCGCCTTCGCCGCCGATCACGTAGAGCATGCCGTCCGCCGATTCATGCTGCCGTCCGTCCCACGGTTCGCGCACCTGCCACAATACGGCCTGCCCAATGCCGCTGCAGCCGACCATGTTTTCTTTGTGGCCCTCGCGGCCCGAGATGAAGTTCTTCTCGATGAAGTCGGGCAGTGACAGCGTCTTCGCGGTGCCGGGCGGCGGCAGCTTGGGCGCTGCAGCCGGTGGCGGGGGCGCCGCGACCGGGGCGGTCGGCGCGGGTGGTGCGGGCGCCCTGGGTGCCGGGTTCAGCGTGACCGCCAGTTCCGGCGTCGCGGTCCCCGATCGCCAGCTGAATTCTTTCTCGAACGTGATGAAACCGTCGCGCGTGAACCGCGCCCGGTAGGTTCCGGCGCGTAATCCCTGCACGCGCGTGAAGCCGCCGGAGGGGCTGATCGCCTCTCGATCAACGGGCCCCGAGATCGTCACCGTCACGCCCTCCACCGACGATCCCGACGGATCGGTGATGAAAAATAGCGCGCTGGTGGTAGCGCCACCCGAGGCGGCTGGCCGTGGCCGCGGCACCTGTGTCGTCGTTGTGGGTGCCGGTTTGGCGGGAGCCACCGGCGCTTGGAGCAAGGTCAACAGTAAGAGAGCGACCATGCGCCATGGTACTACGCACATGATGCCAGCCAGCTCATCCTGGCTGGCGAATCGTCTACCTGCCGCCACCCGCTCCCTGACTTGACACCACCGTTGCCGGCGTGTCAACTTAACACTGTTAATCGATGACTATTGCCGAACGTCGCGCCCGCCAGAAAACCTCGCTTCGGCAGGACATTCTCGACGCCGCCCGGCAGATGTTTGCCGAGGAAGGTTACGACCGCGTCAGCATGCGCCGCCTGGCCGATCGGATCGAGTATTCGCCGACGGCGATTTACCTGCATTTCGAGGACAAGGACGACCTGTTCAAGGCGGTCTGCGACGAGACGTTTGCCAAGCTGGCCCGACGCCTCGAAAGACAGCGCCAGCAGATGGCCGGCGATCCGCTGGGATGCCTCAAGGCGGGCCTTCGGGAGTACATCGAGTTCGGCCTCAAGCATCCCGAGCACTACATCGTCACCTTCATGCATCGCGCGCGACAGGAATCCGTGAAGGACTTCGCAGGATCGGTCGGCCAGGAGGCGTTCGGCTACCTGCATCGCGGGGTCGCCGACTGTGTGGATGCCGGGTTGTTCCGGCCGCTGCGCTCCGACGTGACGGCACAGGTGTTATGGGTGAGCGTGCATGGCCTGGTGTCGCTGCTGATCGCGAAAAAGGGATTTCCGTTCGCCCCCAGGGCGGTGCTGATCGACGAGCAGGTCGAGACCCTGGTTGGTGGTTTGTTGAAGTAGGTTCCGGGAACAGGACTTACCAGGTGCGGCCAGGCGGCCGCTTTTTTTGGGAACCGAAGTTAACAGTGTTACGTCATAGATCGGTGTAAACAACATGGTCGCCCTTGCCCGCCGCAACCTGCTGCACGACCGCGTCCGCCTGGTGGTCACCCTGACGGGAATCGTCTTCGCCGTCGTGCTGTCGTCGATTCAGCTCGGGCTGTTCGTCGGTTTCCAGCGGGCGACCTCCGATGTGATTGCCAACGCCGGCGCCGACCTCTGGGTGAAGTCCACGGGCGTAACCCACCTTGAAACCGGCGTGCCGTTCTCAGAACGCAAGCTCTACGACGTGCTCGCGACACCGGGCATCGCCTCGGCGCAGAAGCACATCGTACGGTTCGGGCAATGGCAGAAGCCCGACGGTGGCCAGGAGGGCATCCTGTTGATCGGCGTCGATCTGACCGGCGAGATGGGCCAGCCGTGGAAGCTGGTCGCCGGATCGGTTGCGGCGTTGCGGGAACCCGACGCCGTGATCGTAGACGAGCTGTATCTGTCGAAGCTGGGGATCCGCGGCATCGGCGACACCGCGGAGATCGGCGGCCACCGCGCGCGCGTCGTCGGCTTGACCCGCGGGATTCGCACCTTCACCACCTCACCGCCGGTGTTCGCCTCGTTCAAGCACGCCCAGAACTACGGGCCAGTCGCGAAGGATCAGACGATCTACGTCCTCGCCAGGCTGATGCCCGGCGTCGATCCGTTGGCCGTGGCCGCCAGGGTTCGTGAGGCGGTCACCGACGTCGACGTGGTTCTGGCCGATGATTGGCGCTCGGCGCAAGAGCGCTACTGGATGTTTGGCACCGGTGCCGGCATCACTGTGCTGATTGCCGCCGGGCTCGGCCTTCTGGTCGGCGTGGTGGTCGTCGCGCAAACGATTTATGCAGCGACCGTGGATCACATCCGCGAGTACGGAACGCTCAAGGCCATGGGCGCGACCAATGCCTATCTCTATCGGGTGATTCTGCAACAGGCGGCGCTCAGCGCCGTCGCCGGCTACGGCATTGGCATCGCCATCGCGCTTGCCGCGTCGCGGGCGAGCCTCGCCGGCACCACCGCAATCATTCTCGAGGCGCCGCTTGCCAGCGCGCTCTTCGTGCTCACCCTCACGATGTGCCTTGGCGCCTCGGTGGTGTCGATCAACAAGGTGACGCGGCTCGACCCGGCCATGGTCTTCAAGGGATAACCGTCATGACAACTCCAGCGATTGCCGTCAACAACGTCCACAAGACCTACGGCGCCGGCGTCACGGCCGTGACGGCTCTGCATGATGTCAGCTTGTCGGTGCCTCACGGGGAAGTGCTGCTGATGATGGGGCCGTCCGGCAGCGGCAAGACCACCCTGCTGTCGATCATGGGCGCGATCCTTCGCGCCTCGGGCGGCAGTGTCCTGATCAACGGGCAGGAGATCGTCAACCGGCCGGAGCGCGACCTGCCGCGCATTCGGCTGCAGCACATCGGCTTCGTGTTCCAGGGGTTCAATCTGTTCCCGGCATTGTCGGCGGCCGAGAACGTTGCCCTGGCGCTCGATGTTCGCGGCCTCAAAGGGCGCGTAGCCAGCGACCGTGCCATTGGCGCGCTGGCTGCCGTCGGTCTCGAGAACAAGGCCCACAGTTATCCCGCCGACCTGAGCGGCGGCCAGAAGCAGCGAGTGGCCATTGCCCGCGCGCTGGTCGGCGGGCCGTCGATCGTCCTGGCCGACGAGCCCACGGCGGCACTCGATTCGCAATCGGGCAAGACCGTGCTGGACCTGCTGCGGCGCCTTGCGCGCGAGCGCAACCGCGCAGTCGTGATGGTCACGCACGATCATCGCGCCGCGGAGTATGCCGACCGCGTCGTGCAGATCGCCGACGGGCGCGTGCACCAGGGCCTGGAACAAACGGAAATCACGGCGCCGGCAACTCCGGCAGCCGAGCGGAGGGCGTCATGACTCGTCGTCAAGGGTGGTTGGTCGTCGCGGTGGTGATTGGTGTGGGCAGCAGCATGGCGTTGGCCCGCTCGGCGCCGCGGGCGCAGGTGGACGCCGTCCCTGGCACCGGTGGTGCCGGGACGGCGTCGGCCGCTGGCCTGATCGCCGGACCAGGCCGTGTTGAGCCGATTTCGGAAGAGGTAGCGGTGGCCGCCGAACTGTCGGGCAAGCTGACGGAAGTTCTCGTCGAAGAAGGGGACCTGGTCGCCAGGGGCCAGGTGCTGGCCCGCATCGAGCAGGGCGACTATCTGGCTCGCCTGCATTCGTCACGAGCTCGCCTGGCCATGGCGCAGGCCGAGCGTGAGCGGCTGATCAACGGCGCCCGCCCGGAAGAACGCCGCGAGTCTGCCGCGGTGGCCGCCCAAGCGGAGGCTTCGCTCGACCATGCGCGCATCGAGGTGGAGCGCAGCCGCCGCCTGTTCGGGGAAGGCGTCATCGCCCGCGACGTTCTTGATCGGGTCGAACGGGATTGGCGCGTGGCGATGGCGCGGCAGGTCGAGACCGCCGAGCGCGCCGGCGTCGTCGCGGCCGCGGCCCGCGGCGATGAACTCGAACGGGCCAACGCCTCCGTGCTGCTGGCGCAGGCACAGCTGGACGAGTCGGCGGCGCTGCTCGCGAAGACGATCGTGCGGGCGCCAATTGACGGCGTCATCCTGCGTCGGCATCGGCGCGGCGGCGAGAGCGTGTCGCTCGACAACGCCGCGCCCGCCATTGTCACCATGGCCGATACCGCTGTCCTGCGGGTGCGAATCGATGTCGATGAGAGTGACGTCGCCAAGCTGGCGGTTGGCGCTGCGGCGTGGGTAACCGCTGATGCCTATGGTGAACGCAAGTTTGCCGGCCGCGTGATCCGCATCGGCGGCATGCTCGGCCGCAAGAACATCCGCACCGACGAGCCATCGGAGCGGGTCGATACCAAGATCCTGGAAACGCTAATCGAACTGGATGCGGGTGCGAGCCTGCCGATCGGCCTGCGGGTCGATGCGTTCATTGAAGTGCGCCGCTAGCTTGCATTACGCGGGCGGCCCTCAGCCGCGAGCAGCTTCTCCAGCGCTTGGAAATCGACCGGTTTCACCAGATGATGATCGAAGCCTGCCTCCGCCGACCGTCGCTTGTCGCTTTCCTGACCCCAGCCGGTGACGGCAATCATCACCGGAGCCTGGCCCCAGGCCATCTCGCGGATGCGGCGGCAGGAGTCGAAGCCGTTCAGCCGCGGCATGCCAAGGTCCATCAGAATCACCTGCGGCCGGAAGCTTTCAGCCGCGTCGACCGCTTCCGCGCCGTCGTTGGCCGTGATCACTTCATGCCCCCCAAGTTCGAGCAGGATCCGCAGGCTGCTCGATGAGTCGAGGTTGTCGTCGACAATCAGGATGCGCTGCGCGGGCCGGGCGCGTGGCTCGCGGCTCTCGCTGGTGGACGACACCTCCCGCGGCTTTGCGGCGAGCGTCGGCAGGCGAACGGCGAACACGCTGCCGCGTCCGAGGCCCTCGCTCGAAGCAACGATGCTGCCGCCATGCATTTCGACCAGCCCCTTCGCTAGCGCCAGCCCGATACCCAGCCCACCCCGAGTCTTTTCCAGCGACCGATCGACCTGGCTGAACAGGTCGAACACGTTCGCCAGCAGGTGGCCCGGAATGCCAATCCCGGTATCGGCCACCGATACCGTGGCGTCTTGGTCGTGCCGTTCCAGCGTGATCGTGATGCGGCTTCCGCGTTCGCTGAATTTGGCCGCGTTGTTCAGCAAGTTGGCGAATACCTGGGCCAGGCGGGTGAGATCACCAAAGACGGTAACTGGCTGCGCCGGCACCCTGATGATCAGTTCGTGGCCGCTGCTCTCAATCAACGGACTGCTGGTTTCAACCGCTTGCTGGACCACGGTCGCGAGGTCGACGCGTTCCTTGTGCAGTTCGATTTTGCCAAGACTGATCCGGCTGACCTCCATGAGGTCGTCCACCAGACGCACCATCTGCATCAGCTGACGCTCCATCATGGCCACCGATTGTTCGGCCGCCTCGAGGTTGCCCTTCGCAAGCTTCAACACCTGCAAGCCATTGCGCAACGGCGCCAGGGGGTTACGCAGTTCGTGGGCCAGAATGGCCAGGAACTCGTCCTTGCGGCGGTCGGCTTCCGCCAGATCGGCGGCTTGCTGTTGTAGCCGCTCGGCCATTTCACGTTGATCGGTGACGTCGGTGTTGGTGCCGAAGATCCGCACCACCGTCCCGGCCTCGTCGCGAATTACCTTCATGCGGGAGAGAAACCAGCGGAACTCGCCGTCATGACGGCGCAGTGGAAAGGTGTCTTCCCAGTCGAGGCCCTCTTTGACGTGGCGTGAAAACTTGCCGATCACCCGTTCGGCGTGTTCGGGATGGTGAACCGTCTGCCATCCCGACCCTTGCATCTGCTCGAGCGTGGTGCCGGTGTAGTCAAGCCAGTGCTTGTTGAACCAGTGGACCTGCCCATCAGTACCGGCGTCGGCCACCCAGGCCAGTTGGGGAATGTTGTCGGCCAGCGTCCGGAACTGCTGTTCGGCCTCCCGCACCGACAGCGCAAGGCGGTCACGCTCGGTCGCTGCCGCAAGCAGATCCACCACCACCTGCACCAGCGCCAATTCTTCCGGGCTGAACCGCAGGCGGCTCGATGAAGCAAAAGAAATGGTGCCGACCAGCAGGCCGTCGGCCAGCATCGGGAATCCAGCGTAGGCGCCCGCGCCCAACGCACACATCGCCGAGACGTTTTGCAGCGGGCAATGTTGCAGATCCTCGATTACCAGCGGCTTGCGCGTTTGCGCCACCAGGCCGCAGAGATACTCGCCGAAACGGATCTGCTTGAGCGCTGTGCGTGCGGCGTCATCGAGACCAGATGACGACACCAGCCGCAGCGTCTCTGGCTCGTCGGCAAGCGCGAAATTGAAGTAGTAGTTGGCGTCCAGGTGGTGCGCCACATCGGCGAACACCGCGGCCAACAACTCGTCGGCGCTTTCGCGCTTGCCATCTTCGCCGCGCAGCACTAATCGCGCTGAGATATCGGAGAGCAGCCGGGCGTGCTGGTGTCGGGTGACGAGCTCCTGCTCGGCCCGCTTGTTCGCGGTGATGTCGTTGAACAGGATGGCCACCTTGCGGCTCTCCGGATTACCCAGGCGGAACGCGTACACGTTGAACCAGCGGCCATCGAGCGCTTCGGCCTTCTGCACGAACCGGATCGGTTCGCCGGTGGTCGAGACCCGCCCGTAGGTGGCAAACCAGAATTCGTCCAGGGTCGGGGCGAACTCCCGCACTGTCCGGCCAATTACTCCCTGCAGCCCCGTGTGGCGCTCGAACGCCGGATTCATTTCGACAATGCGATAGTCGACCGCCTTGCCTGCTTCGTCAAAAATCATGTCGACGACGCAGAAGCCCTCGTCCATCGAACTGAACAGGGTGCGGAAGCGTTCCTCGTTATCTCGAAGCAGTTCCTCGGCCCGCTTGGCTTCGCTCACATCCCGGAAGTAAACCGCCAATCCTGTCTGGGTCGGGTAGGCCCGGACTTCGTACCAAGCATCATGGTCGGGGTAATACGCCAGGAAGGACTGCGAGATGCGTTCCGCGACGACGCGCCGATAGGCGCGTTCGAATTCACTGCCGATCGTCCCTGGATAAGCCTGCCACAGCTCCACGCCGAGCAGGGCCCCCGCCGGCCGGTCAAGAATCCGCTCGGCCTCGGGGTTCACGTAGTCATAGCGCCACTCGTGGTCGAGCGTGAAGAAACCGTCCGTAATGCTCTCGAGGATCCTGCGGCTGCGAAGTTCACTGGTTCGCAGTTCTTCTTCGATTTGCCGCTGATCATGAATGTCGGTGGAGGTGCCGTACCATTGGATCACACGGCCTTCGGCGTCTTTGACTGGAACCGATCGGGTCAGGAACCATCGATACTCGCCGTCTGATGCCCGCCGCAGGCGAAACTTGGCTTCGAGCGGCGCAGCGGTAGCCGAGGCCTGTTGCCAGTGTCGCCGCAACTCGCCCAGGTCATCGGCATGAACCAGGGGTGCGAGGTCTGCAGATTGCGCGCTCGCTTGTCCGGTGTATTCGAGCCACTGACGGTTGATAAACGTGATCCGTCCGTCGGCGTCGGTGACATAGACAATTTGCGGCATGGCGTCCGCAAGATCTCGGAAGCGCGCCTCGCTGGCCCCGATGCCATCGTCCGTCGTGGTTCTCGCGTCCATCGGTCCCCTCAAGCTCAGTCTTGTCGTAGTCCGCCTAGTAGCGCCAGGACTTCAGATCGGCCCCAGTGGGCGCCGTCTTCAGCATCCGCTCCACGCCCTTCGGGATGTACATCTGGTGATAGCGCAGGCGTGACAGCGCGTTAGGCCGCGTCGCATCGCCATTCCAGCAATGCTCAGCGCGGTCGCCATAAAGCACTTCGCCTTCGTAGTACGGTTCCTTCGTCGACTCCAGGAACTCCTCGGCGAGATACACCGCGTTGTTCAAGTAGTAGTTGTCCATGTCGCCGACGTAGATGTTCAGCTTGCCTTCGAGCTTCTTGCCCAGCCCCTGGTTCCAGTCGCGTCTCAGGATGTGCACCAGGTCGTAGTTCTCGCGCCAGTACTCGGCGACCTTCTTGTCGATCACGCCCGTGCGCTTGTCAAAAATACGTGCCGGGTAGCCATCGGGGCCGACCGGTGAGAACACGGCTTCCCAGATATCCCACTGGCCGCCGGAACGCGTCCTGGTGCCCAGGACCTCTTCGAGACGGTTCTGCTCCCACACCATGGAATCCACGTGGCCCAGGTAGTTGCGATGCGCCGGGCGCGGCGTCTTCTTCCACGTGTCGTCGAGCCAATACGCGTTCTTGTCCTTGTAGATGTCGATCGTCGTGTAGGCGCGGAAGTCAATCGGATCAGGGCACGCGATGTAGGCGCCGTTGAAGGCGTCGGGATACTTGATCTGCGCGGCGATGGCCTCCCATCCGCCCGTCGAGCCGCCATACATGAAGCGCGACCAGCCCTGGCCGAGGCCGCGATATTTCTTCTCGATGAACGGCAGCAACTCCTGGACGATGGCGTCGCCGTAGGGCCCCAGGTTGGCCGAGTTCACGGCGTAGCTGTCGTCGTAGAACGGTGTGGCGTGTTGAATCTCGATCACGATTGCGCGCGGGAAATTCGGGCCGGTCCAGTCCTTGTAGAACTGCCAGGCGTACTCCTGCTGCACCCGGTTGTAACCACTCATGTTGAAGCGCGCCGAGAAGTCGGGCTTGAGGTTGGGATCGGGCGGCGTGTCGCGCCAGTTGCTCAAGTCGGCGGGGAAGTGGCCGTGGTAGATGAACAACGGATACTTTGCTTCAGGATGGGTGTCCCAGCCCTCCGGCAAGAGCACGTGCGCACCAAGATGCATGGGGCGGCCCCAGAACCGGGACAACCGCTCGCTCAGAATGCGCTCGTGCTTCACGTACTTGGTGTCAGCCGGTGTCGGCAGCGGCGCAATGACCTGGTCGAGGCGGATCGCAATCGTGGCGCCGGCCCTGGGATCGATCGTGACGGTCTGCGGCGTGCTGTAGGGATTGCCCGGCGCGCGAGCCCATTGCTGTCCCTCGCCGCGGTCCATGGGCAGCTTCACCGTGTGGCCATCGGCGCGCTTGAAGGTTTCGTATTTGTGGACCAGCGCCTGCACCGAATAGGTGCCGGCGGGAATGTCGTTCACGCTCTCGAGCGGGAACCCGATGGCGGAACCATCCAGCGTCACCGTGCTCCCCGGCTTCGCTCCGTCGAGATCCAGGCCGAAGATCAACTGGCCTGACACGCCGTCGTTGATTTGAAACCGCGGCTCCCCAGCCGCCGGATCCTTCGCGATCATCACCAGCAGCCGGCCATCGATCAGTCCCGGGCCGGAGGGGAGGGTGACGCTGAAGCGCAGCGCGGCCGCTTGAGCCTGCGGCCGGGAAGCGGTGACGGTGAGCGCGATGGTGATCGCGCTTGCAATAGTTCCGGCCAGGATGATGCGGCGCATTTCCGGGAGTGTAGATCAGGATGCGTCGTTCAGTGCGAGACCCCGTTGGAAGATACTGCTGGTCGACGCGCCGTACAGAAACGGAGCGGGATATGCGATGCGATCGGCATCAGGTCGGCCTGACCGGGCACGCAGATAGCCGCGGGGGGCGCACCTTGCCACCCAGCTGGCACAGGCACCGGATCACGGTCCCGCTCGTATTGGTATAATAAAGGATTGTATCGAACATTACGGTCTACACCGCCGCGATGAGGCGTGCGGTCTTTGTCGCCTTATTCGTGCTCGCCGTTCCGGCTGCGTCGACTGGGCAACCGGCGTCGCCCTGGCGAGTGGACTACACCTCCGAGCGAGCAGCCGTCTCGACCAACGCGGTGGAGAGCACGTGGCTTACACACCGCATTCAGACGACGTGGTCGCGTCCGAACGAGGGCGGCTGGCTGGTCGCCCTGGAGCGGCAGTCACGATATGGGTTCACCGACGTCACCGCATCAGGCCGCGGCTACCGTCGCGTCGGCGATTGGACCTTTGCGGCCGGAGCGGGTGCGACACCGGCAGCCGATTTTCTCTTTCGCGCCTCGCTCGAGGGCGAGGTCTCACGGCGCGTCGTTGGCACCATCGTCGCCACTGGCGGCTACCGGTTCCTGTCATTTGCTGCGGCCGATATCCATCAGGTTCAGCCGGCGCTCACCTGGTATCACGCTCGCGGCGAGGTGGAAGCGCGCGTGTTTCTGACCAGGAACGTAGCCCGCGATCGCACCACGCCGGCTGTCCTGATGCGGACGACGTATGCGGTCAACCCTCGCCTGCAACTCACTGCCGGTGCATCGTTGGGCGACCGCATCTTCGACATTGCCGCGTTCCAGAGCGGCACGGCGGAATCGCGCGTGGTGTTTGGGAGCGCGCTCGTCGGCATCACCGCGCACGATTTCGTCAATTTCGGCGCGACTGTCGCGAACGAACACCCGGCATTCACCTACCGGTCTTTCACGCTCGGCTATCGGCGGGTCTTCTGATGCGGTACGCGGCAATTCTTCCGTGGATCTGCGGTGTTCTCGGCGTCGCGTATCTGGTCACCGCAGCGCAGGTCGTCGTACATCGGGCGCGATTCGATAGCCGGCGTCGACTGTTGCGTCAACTCGAGGCGCTCTTGCCGCCGTCGAACCCATCGGAGACCGCTGAACGGGACGATCAGGCTCGTGCGGTCGCGTTCCTCGCACGGCAGCCCGGGTCAATTCTCTTGCGCCTGGCCGCTGAGTCGACGATGTCCCTCGCGGCTCATGAGGCGCTTGCGGCCTCGCTGCTGGCCCGTATCGGCCACCAAGCGGCGCATCGTGACGCCTCGTCGCGAAAGAATGGCTGGCGACGGTTCGCCGCTCTCCGCATCCTCACCTACGCCGACCGCGAGGCGGCCTGGGTACATCTCGAACGCGCTCTCGTCGACGGCGATCCTGAGGTGAAAGCCGCGACCGTGACACTGCTGGGTCAGGTTGCGGATCGCCGTGCCGCGATGCTCCTGGTTGAGGCAATGACCGCGAATCGTTACGCGCGGTCACGCATCGCGACGTCGCTCCAGGCGTGCCAGCTCGATATTGGCGATCTGATCGTGCCCCTCCTTGCTGCGCCAGACTCCCAGCTCAGATACTGGGGAGCAATTCTCATTCGCCGTTACCCGGTAACGTCGAGCCTCGAGGCTCGACTAGGGGAACTGGCCGAGGATCCCGACCCGACAGTGAGAAAAGCGGCGGTTGAAACGCTCGGCGTTGCGGGGCTTCCTGGTTCAATCCCGACGCTGCGGGCGCGCCTCCTCGACCCTGTGCCGTTCGTGCGCGCGCACGCGGCACGCGCGTTGGGATCGATGCGTGCCGTCGCCGCGGTTGACGCCATATCGCCGCTGCTGGCTGACGGAGACTGGTCGGCGCGGTCGTCTGCGAAACAGGCGCTCGAGGCGATGGGCCCCGCCGTAGTGCCGACGGTCCTGAAGATGCTGTCGCACGCCGACGGCTTCGCGAAGAACGGAGCGGCCGAGGTGTTGCAGAACCTCGGGGTGTTCGAGCAGCTCGTTGAGCAAGAGGCGCTGGGCGCCGCGACCATCGAACACCTCCGTATTTGCGAGCTCCTGGCGCGCGCGGGCGGTGTCCCGATGTGGGATACCGTGATCTTGCGGCTCAGCCCGGAGGCGCAGGGACGCGCGCGACAGATCCTGGCGTCGATGAAATTGGCTCCCGTTTTCTGACATCGGCCGTGGCACACGAACCTCTGATTCAGGTCGCGGTCACCGCCTGCCTCGTCTACCTGCTGGTGGTCTTCGGCGCGTTCGCGCTGATGCTGGTCGCTTCGGCCCTCGAGCATGCTTACCTGACGCAGGAAAGCAGGACGGAAGACTACGAGGTGCTGTCGGGATCGCCCTTCACGATTCCGGTCAGTGTGATTGCGCCCGCCTACAACGAAGCGCTCGTCATCGGGCCTGCGCTCGCGTCGCTTCTCGCGCTCGACTACCCGGAGTTCGAGGTCATTGTCGTCAACGACGGATCGAGCGATGACACGCTCGGACGCCTGAAGCGGACCTATCATCTCGAGCAGCGCGAAGTCTTCTACCGCAAGCGGTTCGAAACCGGCCGGGTGCGCGGAATTTACCGGAGCCGCACCCATCCGAACCTGATCGTCGTGGACAAGGAGAACGGCGGGAAAGCCGACGCGCTGAACGCGGGCCTGAACCTCGCGCGCTACCGCTACATCTGCACCGTCGATACCGACACGGTGTACTTCCGAGACGCACTGCTGAAGAGCATGCGCTTTCCGATGCGCGACCCGGCGAGGATCGTGGGCGTCACAAGCAACGTAACGATCAGCCAGCGGCCGGAAGAGGGGGATTTATCGGCGGCTGGCTCGCTGCGGATCGACCGCAAGCCGTTGACGAATTTTCAGCTACTGGACTACCTGCGCGCGTTTCTGAATAACCGGCTGGGCTGGACGCGCTGGAACTTCATGTTGTGCAGCGTCGGCGCCTTTGCCATCTGGCGGCGCGATATCGTCATGGAGCTTGGCGGCTTCTCGGGAATCTTCACGTGCGAGGATATCGAGTTCACGTTCCGGGTCCACGAGCGGCTGCGCCGCGAGGGACGTGATTTCCGCATTGTCGCGCTTCCCGAAAGCGTCGGGCGGACCGAGGGCCCGGACACGATTGCGCGGCTCGTCAGCCAGCGCGCGCGTTGGCAGCGGGTGATCACCGAGACGGTCTGGCATTACCGTCACATGTTGTTCAACCCGCGCTACGGATCCGTGGGGCTTATCGGCACACCCTACTATCTTCTCGTTGAGGTGCTCGCGCCGATTGTCCAAGTGCTGTCGGTGGTCATCGTCCCGGCGGCTTGGTGGGTAGGCGTTCTCGATTTCCGCCTGTTCGCACTCCTCGCGGTCACCGTGGGATTCGCCAACGGCCTCCTCACGAACGCGGCGATTTTCCTTTACGATCGAACCGCCCGCACGTATCCGATTCGAGACCTGATCCACCTGATGGTCCTCGGGTTCTTCGATCTGTTTGCCTACCGACCGATCCTGATGTTCGCTCAAGCCAAAGGCCTCCTCGACTTTCTTCGCGGCGAGAAGTCGTGGAACAAGTTCGAGCGGAATGACCGCCACACTCAGAAAGCTGACGAGGACGTCTCTCGAAGAATCGCCTGATTCGGCCCGGGGTAAGTGGCCTGATTCAACGAATTCGGCCGGCGAAGTCCCCGATTCGATTCAGTCAGCTTGTCTAGCGATTGACGCGCTTGTCCACGTAGACAATGCCGTCCTTCATCACCCACCGAACGCCATTGATGGCGGCGGCGATGTCCTTCGTCGGGTCGCCTTCGACTGCCACCACGTCGGCGAAACAACCTGGCTGCAGGCAGCCGAGCCGACCTTTCATGCCAAGCAAATCAGCCGCGGTGGTGGTCGTCGTCATCAATGCCTGCTCTGGCGTTAATCCGGCTTTGACCATCCACGCCAGCTCGCGCGTGTTCTGACCGAACATCGAAAACACGGCATCGGATCCCATGCCCAGTCTCACCCCCGCCTTGACCGCGCGCTGCATCGCCGCGAAATTCTTGTCGATGTAGTCCTGCAGCTGAGGAATCGCCTCCGGCGCGAAACGGTAGTGGTCTTTTGCGTCAACGTAATACCGGTTATGGTCGACGGTGGGCACCCAGACGGTGCCGCGGCGCGCCATCTCGGCGAACGTCTCGTCATCGAACTCGATACCGTGCTCGACGGAGTCTGCGCCGGCTCGAACCGCATCCTTTGCGCCGGCAGCGCCATACGAGTGAATCGCCACCCTCCGACCCGTCGCATGCGACGCGTCAACGATTGTCTTCATCTCCTCGAAATTGAGTGTTTGGGTCGTGCCCACGTTGTCGAAGCCGCCGATCGACCCATACACCTTGATGACGTCGACACCCTTCTGGACGTGTTGCTCAACGTTCCTTTTCAGACCCTCGAGATCGACCGGATCGCCGGGACGTTTGGAGAAGCCGGTTCCCGACACGAGCAGTCGCGGACCGATCATTGCTTTGGCGTTGATTAAATCTCGCATCGCCAAATCCATGTCATTCTGCGCCCCAAGATCGCGTGCGGTGGTGACACCGACCTCGATTGTGCGTTTGGCGTTTTCCTGTGCCAGGTAGACGGTGACCGCGGGAAGACGGCGCGGCGCTGCCGCGCCACGAGGGGTGGTACCCGGCGTCCGATCCCAAAAATAAGTCATGTGCGTGTGGAGGTCGATCATGCCGGGGATACCGCTGTATCGGCGAAGGTCGATCACCTCGACGCCACTGGGCACTGCGGCATTGCCGGTCCCGACTCGCGCAATCTTGTCGCCCTCGACCACGACGACGGCGTCGGGGATGGTTGTGACGCCGTCCCATAGACGCGCGAAACGAATCGCCTGTCTTCTCTGCGTGCTGACAGTGGTCTGCGAGCCGAGCACCGAGAACGCGGCGACCGACATCATTACGGTCAATACGGGCAAGCGCATCGGGGACTTCATTGGAATTCTCTCCGCCTCGTGGCAAGCCACGCCCTGAAATACTGTTCGCGTCCGCACGCCTACTTCTTGAAGCTCACGCGCCACACCACGTTGGCGCCATCGTCGGATACCAGAATCGATCCGTCGGTCAGCTGTAACAATCCGACCGGACGTCCCCACGTCTCTTTTTCAGTGTCGTCCCGCGCAATGAAACCAGACAGGAACGATTGCGGAGCTCCCGATGGCTTGCCGTTACTGAATGGGACGCGGACGACGCTGTAGCCGGAAAGTCTCGATCGATTAATCGAACCGTGCAGCGCGACAAACGCACTATTTTGGTATTCCGCAGGGAATTGAGATCCGGTGTAAAAGATCAGGCCGAGCGCCGCGGCATGCGCCGGCAGCAGCACCTCGGGCACCAGCGCCTTCGCGACGAGGTCCGGCCGCTTCGCTAAGACAGTCGGATCGACGTTCCTGCCGATATATGAGAATGGCCAGCCATAAAATGCACCGCCGCTGACCGACGTGAGGTAGTCGGGGACGAGATCGTCGCCAAGATGGTCGCGCTCATTGACGGCGGTCCAGAGCGTGTTACTGCCAGGAAAGTACGCGAGCCCGACCGGGTTGCGCAGGCCGCTGGCGAACACCCGGTGCGCGCTGCCGTCAGGATTGTACTCGTTGATTGCGGCGCGGCGCGGGTCGCTTTCGGGCGTCGCATTCGTTGCTGATCCCACGGTCACATACATCTTCGTGGCCGCAGGATTGAAGATGACGTTGCGAGTCCAGTGGTTATAGCCGCGTGTCTGGCTGATATCGATGTCTAGGCGAGTTGCAGTGTCGCGATCGAGCGCGGCATCACTCGGGGGAAGGTCAGCGATCTGCTCTGGCGGCCCCGCGGCTTTCAATTGCCCGGGGGTGTAGGCAAATCGGACAATGGAGTCGTTGTTGCCGACGTAGAGATAATTCCTCCAGAAGGCGAGTCCAAACGGACGATTCAGTCCGCTCGCAAATATTTCGCGTCGCTCCGCCACGCCGTCCTTGTCCGCGTCGCGCAACACCGTAATTGTTGCGGCATTTCTGACCGGCTCGGCGACGAACACGTCGCCATTCGGTGCCAGCGCCATGAAACGCGGCAGTTGCATCGCGTCCGCGAACGTCGACACCGTAAATCCAGCCGGCACGGTCAGGCGGTGCGTCGCTGGCATTGGCACGCTGCGCGTGATCTTGCGAAACCATGGTGTCTCGAACGGCGCGGGCAGTTGCTGCACCGCAATGGCTAGGATGAGTGCGACGATACGGATCGACATTGGACGAGTTACGTTGTCCGGGGAGTATACGAGTAGGCCACCATACGCGCAACGCTCGTCTGAGAGCTAACCGGTTCTCGCCTCGAGTCAACACAAGGCCCGTTCTCAGACCCGGCGTGAACTCGGTCGGACGAGAGCCGTAACGCCAGTGCGAGAAGAACGCGGCGTGGCAGAATCTGCGCCGCGCCACCGCGCGCCCGATGGCCGTTTCCACGGTGACCTTCCTTCTCGTCCTCCTGCTCGTGGTCGTCGCTGTCCTGCCGGCCAAAGCGCAGCTCGTCGCCGCCAAGGACGGCCCGATCGCCTACGGGCATCACCACGTCAACGTCTCGGATTTGGCGGCGCACCGCAAGTTCTGGGT